>JBEKNJ010000194.1:0-3024 GCA_049522955.1 Acidobacteriaceae bacterium | reverse complement strand
AAGGCAAGCTGGTTCGCGTTAACCAACTCGAAGCGCAGCACTTCCATCCCCGCATCCGCGCGAGCCAATATGAGCAGGCTGTCGATAAGGCCACTCATGCGGACCGTTTCCATCTGCACCTGTTCGCAGGCCTCGCGATACTCCTCCGCGGCACGCGGCTTCGACAGAGCAACCTCCACCTCGGTTCGAATCAGGGCCAGCGGTGTCCGCAGTTCGTGGGCCGCGTTGGCCGTAAAGTCGCGAATGCTGCGAACGCCCGATTCCACTCGCGCCAGCATCTGGTTGAGCGTTTCCGAGAGATGGGAAATCTCGTCCCTGGTCTCAGCGATCGGCAGGCGGACATCGAGATTCCGGTCGTTGATCCGGCGCGCTTCCGTAGCGATGGCGGCCACCGGAGCAAGCGCTTTACGGCTCATGAAATGACCACCGATCGCGGCCAGGACCAGAACCCCCGGCGTCAGCAGTAACAATTGCGCTCCAAAGGCTGAAAGCAGCACCATCGACTTATTCAGCGCAATGCCCGTTTGGACGGAGTAGACGCGTCCATTGGCTTGGATCGGATACGCCAACACCCTAACGTATCGCGTGCCCTGATGAAACTCAACGATCGTCCCTTGCGACGGCAGATCTCCCGGCGCGGCGAGGCGCAGACCCTCATCGATCATCCGTTTGGAGCGGTAGAGCCAGTTCCCATCCTGGTCCATGACCTGAAGATATTTGCCATCATCTTTGACCTGGTAAATTTCGTCGAACTTCTGTTGCAGAACATTCAGCGTGGCGTCACGGCCAAGCTGCTTCAAAAGCAGCTGTACGTCTTCGGCGCGCTCCTGCAGCTCGTGGTACTCGGTCGCCATGAGGCTCCGTCGCAGCATCCACCAGCTCGACACGCTCAACAGCACGGCAGCTGTCGCGAACATCGCGCAATACCACAACGTCAAGCGAAGACGAATGGGCAGCGGTCTCATTGAATTTGCTTCCTCATGTATTCAGCCGCCCCTTTGCCCGCGAAGGCCGGTTCCTGCGCCCGCAGCATGTAACCACTGCCCCTCACCGTATGCAGCAATTTTGCTGGGAAAGGAGCATCGAGCTTGCCCCGCAGTGAGTTGACCAGCACATCGAGCGCCCCCGGTGTGACTTCTGCCCGCTCGCCCCAGACCTCTTCGATCAATCTAGCTCTGGGTACAACGTGAGGTGAATTCTGCGCCAAGGCTTCCAGCAACAGGAATTCGGTCCGAGTCAGCTCGATCCCCAGGCCCCCCCGCTTCACCTTATGCTGCGCCTTATCCACGACCATGTCCGCGATGGTGACGTTGGTCGGCGCCGGTTCAGGGGACGAACGAGTAATTGCGCGCAGTCGCGCCAGCAGCTCTGGGAACGAGAATGGTTTGACAAGGTAATCGTCGGCGCCAATATTAAGCCCGCGCACGATTTCGTCCTCTTTATTGTAGGCGGTTAACATAAGAATCGAGGCCGGGCATCTTCGTTCCCGAAGCACTTGCGCGACATCGTACCCGCTCAGATCGGGCAAGCCCAAATCCAGCAGAATAACGTCAAACTCTCCGTCGAGTGTGCACTTGAGACCCTCCGCGCCATTCAGGGCCACCGTTACCTCATGACTATGTTCCGAGAGGCCCTTGAACAGTAAAGCCGACATACGGGGTTCGTCTTCTATCACCAGGATGCGCATCGCCAACCCTAAGACCTCTTACATTTGTAAGTCCTATTGCAACACACCCATTTCGACTGTGGAAAGCGTTAGCCCAATCTTAGAAAAGTTTCACCGCATCGTTAACCCGTCTTTAACAAGACCGCCTAGCCTCTGATTCGGGCAAGACCTCTGTATCGTATCCCCATCTGGAAAGTATTTGATTTCTTCGTAGACAACGTGCAAGGCGCAACCTGAGCGTCAGTCACAGTCTATTAACAAAGATGTCGGAGCTCCGAAGACTCCAACATCACCGCTCAAGGAGAGTTATGTTCGCGAAGGCCATACGTATACCCCTTCTCCTGGCAATAGCCCTGATCCCATCCCTGGCTGGCGCCGCAAGTGGAGACCGAGGCGCTCCCGGCGGCAACGGCATCGTGAGAATCTCGTGCCGGGCACGTATACCGTAACCATCTCCTACGTGGGCTTCAACAATTCGGTATCGACTGTCGAGGTGAAAGCAGGCCAAACGACGCCGCTCAACGCCACCATGACCATCGGTTCGAGCAATCAGCAGGTTCTGGTCAATGCCGATTTAGTAGGGGATGCCCTCGCCATCAACGAGCAGCGCACCTCCGCTAACATTCTGAATGTCGAGACCGACACCCAGATCCAGAGCTTGCCCAACGCGAACGTTGCCGACGCTACCGGCCGCCTGCCGGGCGTTACCCTGCAACGCAATGAGGGTGAGGGACAGTATGTACAGATTCGAGGTACCGAGCCGCGCCTGAGCAACACCACCATCGACGGAGTCGTAGTTCCGGGGCCTGATCCGCAAGTCCGCCAGGTGGACCTCGATACCATTCCAGCAGGTATCGTCGGGGCGATTGCCATCAACAAAACGCTCTCCGCGAACCAGGATGGCGACGCTATCGGCGGTTCGGTTGATCTAAGAATCAAGCAGGCGACGGGCCAGCCTATCTTGTCCATCGAGACTGTCGGCGGATATACGCCAATTGCCGGTACGCGGAGAGTGTTCAGCCTCAACTCGGCGGCCGGCATGCGCTTCGGAAATAACAGCAGTCTGGGCAAGCGCTTCGGCGTCATGCTTGGCTACAGTTATGACTCCAACGGTCGCGGTATCGATGATATTGAACCCTCCCCCGACCTCAATCCAGACGGATCCACACTCTTCGACGAGAATAGTGTGCGGGAATATCTCTACAACCGCACACGTTACGGCTTCGCTGGAGCCCTCGATTACAAACTGGCTGAGGACTCCGACCTTTATGTGCACGGATTGTTTTCGAACTTCCGAGACTACGGACAAAAGTATGAGTATGACTTCAAGAATTCCGGCAGCTCTGCTTTCCACACAA
>JBEKNJ010000193.1:0-3780 GCA_049522955.1 Acidobacteriaceae bacterium | reverse complement strand
CTCCAATTTCAAGGCGGTGCCGAGTGCTGAACGAGCGGCGGCCGCGTCCCCGTCCACGGTAGCTTCGTGCTCGTCCCAAATGTCTTCAACCACATTGCGGGCCACGTCCAGCTGTCTGTCTTCAGCAGAACTAATGGTTAGGTAGCGTTCCACGGGCTCCCGGAGGCGCTTTAGGTCCTCCACGCGAATCGGCCTCTCTGGATAGAAGTTGTAATATTCAATTCGAGGTCTGTCATCTGTGAGGCTCGGCGTATCGCTGAGATAGGCGGCGAGCGTTTCGTCAGCGGCAACGAAAGTCGCTAGCAGGTGTTCGGGCGAACTTATCCCGATCGCGGTGAGATCATCAGCCACTGCAGGTGCGGACATCCGCCTGGCAAGCATATCGCGATCGATCTGCAACGGCTCGTCCGAGGCAATTGCCACGCCTTCCATTCTGTCGGGTAACCACAAGGAGACGTGCTTAAATTGCTTCAGCATGGCCTTAAGGATCATTTTTGAAAGAACACCGCGTCCCATGTCCATAGGCGCCCATTGAGCGAGGACGGCCCCCGGGCGCATCCTCTGCTTCGCCAGCGCGTAAAATTCCTCGGTATAGAGATTGACGACGCCGGCATCGTGAGGAGGCGGGGGTTCGAGGGTAATCACGTCAAAGGTATTTTGTGTGCCGAGGAGGTAATTGCGCCCATCCGCCACGACCTTGTGCACCTTGGGGTTCTCATAAAAACGCTTGTTGATGGGTACAAAATGCGGGGCAAAGTCGAACACCGCCGGTGCCAAATCGACGGCGTAGATGGATCGCAACTCCGCGTGGGTGGTTAATGCACCGACCGTGGTTCCGGTCCCGATACAAATGACGGCAGCTGTCTCGGCAGGGCCTGTATGGAGGAGGACCGGATAGTGTCCCATGGCAGCCATGTAGCGTCTCCCCTCAGGGCGATTACTGGCATAACTCTTTGAATTCACAACAAGCTGTTGGTACACTCCGGCCGCCTGGTCGTCGTACTCCAGCACCGCGAAGGTTGCTTCCCTGGACTCCCGAAGTTCCAGAACCTTGGCCCCCTTAAACGCAGTCAACTGCCGCTCCAGATAATGCGGGCCAAAAAGCAGGAGCGATACCAGGACGACGCTTAGGGCCATTGCTCCTGGCCGCCATAGGCTTGTCAGAAGGCCAGGCCGTGACACTGTAATCGTGATGAAGAGAAGAATGTTCACGAAGATCAGGGCGGTCAGCGCCCACTGACTGCCGAGATAGGGGATTAAAACAAATCCCGCTGCCAGAGATCCTAAGACGCATAAGGGTGGTTGGTAACAGCAGCGCTACAACGCAAGTTAAAAAGAATGAAACATCGTCTCCGAGCAGCATTCGTGCTCGAACTGGAATAAATTCTGCGACGATTGGGGACAACAATGAATGAAACGTGCCAGCCTTACCGAGTATCGCGAGGGTGAGCGTAGCGGCGACCGCGATGCCGAGCTGCGTGAGAGCAAAGTAGCGAAGTAGATGATCTTTATGGGGTGCAAGAAATTTAGCGCATACCAAGGCCCCGATCACTAATCCGAAAAGATATGTGCCGAGCATCCCCGAGAACGCATAAACACTAGAGGTGCTGATGTTAGTTAGAAAGCGAAACCAGACAACCTCGTAGGCGATGGAAACAAAGCCAGAGCAGGCAAAAAGCCAAATCAATAAAGTTACCTCGCCACCCTCCGAGCTTTTCCTGAGAACCAGCTCTGGTTTTCGCTCTTCCACCGCCAAGGGACGTTGGTGACGCGCGGCAATCAGACTAGAACCGCCGACGCAAACGTACACGATCGATGCGAACAAGCTTGATCCCGTTATCCCTAACAATCCGATGAGGATGAAGCCCGCGGCCAACGCACCGATGGCTGCCCCCAGGGTGTTGAACCCGTACAGAAGACCGACCTGATTTGCGAGTTCCGTCCGGGAACGAGCCAGAAATCTCACAAGGAAGGGCAGCGTCGCTCCCATCAACATCGTTGGCAGCGATAAAGTGGCAAGTGACAGCAAGACAATAAGAGGCAGCCGAACTGCGGAACCCAGATCCAGCATTGGCGACAGCCAGCCCACCCAGATGGACCAACGTGACAGAAACGCTGTAACAGCTAATGAGACCAGCGCGAGGGTGAGTTCCAGAAATCCGTAGATCCTAAGGGGTCGAGCAACGGTATCGGCGGCCTGGCCTCCGAAAGCGCTGCCAACGGAAAGGCCGAAAAAGAAACTAGCAACGGCAACACTTACTGACAGTGTCGTGCTTCCCAGCACAAACTGTAATTGCTTGAACCAAATAACTTGCAGAATGAGAGATGCAGCACCCGATGCGAAGAAGATTGCAGTAACCAGCGCCTTGAGCATGGCGCTAACCGTGTCCGCTGCACTCACGGCAATAAGGGGATGAAGATCGTCAACCGTTTCTGGTGTCATCTTCGCTTTGCCCTTTTTATTCTACAACTCAGTACCGATCTCGATCGGGACCCCATTCAACACGGCGGGGTAGTGAATCCATGCCTGAAAGCTCGGCCATCCGATATTCGACCGAATGGTCAAAGTTCCATATTGCTCGCTTGCTGAGGTGAGTGGAGCAAGCTGGACAAGGCCATCGGTGATAGTAAGCAAACTCAACCCCTCAATCAGGATGCCAAAGAGACGGTTACCTTTGAGTAAAAGGGTTGGGCGATACGATATGGTTAACGGTATCGGCGCTGCTGATTTACTCATCGAGACGGTCGATTTCGATCAGCTGAGAGCTACCACACGGACATAGTGCCGGTAGGCTGCATGGCGAGGGATTACCGATGCGTACAAAAATTACTTGCGGATGGCTGGTCGGCCACGATTCTCGCGGGCATGTCCTGCTGCGAGACGCCGATTTGGTGTTCGAAGGCAACACGATCCTCTTTGTCGGCGAGAATTTTACGGGTGACGTCGACACCGTTATCGATGCGGCCGAGCGTCTCGTCATTCCCGGCTTTATCGACACGCATGTCCATTCGGGCCATCGCGCCTCCCACCGCCTAATCACCGACGTCGGACGTCCGGATTATTTTGGCCAACCGTTCCTCGAGATCAGCGTCGCGCGCGAGGGAACGCGTGTCGGAGGAGACCCGCGCTATGTTCGACCTGACGATAACTCGGTCGCCGAGGACCTCGCCTTCAATGCCCGCTTCACGATCGCCGAGTTGCTCCGCAATGGCATCACGACCTTTGTCGAATTCGGCAGCCAGCGGAAGGTTCAGGAAGCGCTGTTGCAACAGATCGCCGAGCTCGGGCCTCGGGCTTATCTAGGGCCCGGGTTTGACAGTGGGCGCTGGGTCGCCGGCGAAGACGGCAAGCTGGTGCGGGTGCTGGAAGAGGCACGAGGCCAACGCGAATTCGAGCTCGCGCTCGATTTCATCGACCAGAATGACGGCGCCTGCGGCGGCCTTGTCCGCGGTGTCGTCGTGCCGCGCGAGGTCGAGACCTGCACGCTCGAGCTGATGCGCGCCGCCGCCAATGCCGCTCGCGAACGCAACCTGCCGGTGGCGATCCACGCCGCCTACAACATCCATGAGGTGTTCGACATTATTCGCGAACACCAGATGACCTCGATCGAGCTTCTCGAAAAGGTCGGCCTGATGTCCGACACCCTCAATATCGGGCACGGCAATTTTACCGCCGACAATCCGCTGATGAACTATTCCGGCTCGCACGATTTGGAGATCATGGGGCGGCACCGCTGCTCGATCTCGCACTGCCCAGTCAACGTCGCGCGGCGCGGCCGG
>JBEKNJ010000192.1:0-5045 GCA_049522955.1 Acidobacteriaceae bacterium | reverse complement strand
AACGGAACTCGAGCTGCAACTCCCTGAAGCTTGCCTTTATTAGGTTCGACGATGGCGCGCATGGCGGCCATCGCAGCTTGGTCTTCCGCGCTGAATGGATGGTGTACCAACCACGAAGCCGCACAGTAAACGTCCCGAAGTGTTTGCATGATGTTCCTCCGTGTAATTGTTGCTAAGGAAACTGCCTTTCACTTGGCCAGGAGCGAGAGGAAGTTAGGTTGTCCATTGGACGCGCTGATTCCACCGTCTACCGGCAGAATCACTCCATTGACAAAGGCGGCGTCCTCACTTGCGAGAAACGTAATCACGCCTGCTATTTCATCCGGTGTAGCGGCTCTACCGATAGGGAGGCGATCCACAAACGCCGCCATGACTGCATCACTTTTTTCAAGGTCGGCGGTGGCCTCACTGGAGGTGAGACTGGGCGCTACAGCATTGATCCGTACCCCGCGCGAACCGTACTCCAGGGCCAGGGCGCGGGTGAAATTCGTGATGGCGCCCTTCGCGGCGTTATAGGCACTCAGCCCCCAATCCCCGCCCAGGCCCGATACGGAGGAGAGATTAATGATGGAACCTTTGGTCTTCAAGAGGTGAGGCATTGCTTCACGAGTCGCGAAATAAACGCCATCCAGGTCGGTCCCCATCGTCTTCCGCCACTGCTTTGTGGTGGTCTGCGCGAAGGAACCGAAGGTGGCTATCCCGGCGTTGTTAACCAGCACATCCAGCTTGCCACCTTTGGTGATCGTATCTTCCACGAGTCGCTTTACGTAGTCTTCATCCGAGACATCTCCAGGATGGATAAGCGACTGTGACGCATCAAAGCCCGCAATGGTTTCATGCAGCTTCTCTTCACGCCGTCCATTGAGGACGACAAATGCACCTTCCTGTAGAAAGCGGCGCGCTGTGCCTGCTCCAATTCCAGATCCGGCCCCCGTCACAATCACAACTTTGTTTTTGAATCGAGTCATGATTTCTCCGTTACCAGCAAAGGACGACTGAGTCATGCCACGAGTAATCAGTTTGCGCTTGCCGGCAGGGGTATATCTGAGCTGTTTTGCTCAGATACGGTGTGATCCTCGGGCCTAACCCTGCTGGCGCTGCCGCCAGCCATCAGATTCGCGGGAGAACTCGGGGACGGAAAACCAGGTGACTGGTGTGGACCCCAAATTTGAGACACTGAAAATAGTGACACACTGCAGCGAACGGAGGTTCGGATGGCAGGTGCCCGAGTTTTCAGGGTGGAATTTCGGATTGCGGTAGCGCGACGGATCTTGAACGGGGAGAGTGTGTCGGCGCTAAGCAATGAGCTTAAGATCAGGCGCGCAGTGCTTTATCGCTGGCGAGATGCCTATCGCGAATATGGCGAGGCGGGGTTGAATCGGCCACAGGGTCGTCCGCCCGGGGCAACTACCAAAGGTGTTTCAAGGGGGAGGGCCGGGGTCGTTGCGGCGGATCAGAAGATAGCGGAGTTGGAGCGTCGGTTGGGAAGGATGGCGCTGGAAAATGATTTTTTAAAAAGAGCCTTCAAGCGAGTAAAGGAAGCGCGCTCGAAGAACAGCGCGCCTGGCGAAGCGCGTTGTACGGAGAAGTGATGCAGCTGGAAGGCAAAGCGGGACTCTCTATTCTGGAAGCATGCGATGCGGCGCGTGTTAGCCGCGCAGGTTTTTACCGGCACTTTGATGAGCACCTGC
Organism: Acidobacteriaceae bacterium; assembly: GCA_049522955.1. Lineage (GTDB taxonomy): Bacteria > Acidobacteriota > Terriglobia > Terriglobales > Acidobacteriaceae > PALSA-350. Next base: position 3,354 of record JBEKNJ010000192.1, on the reverse strand, counting down.
CGCGGCAAGCAGACACGGAATTGCGCCAGCAGATCCAGCAAATCTGTCTTAAGAACCGTTGCTACGGTTCTCGGCGGGTCATGATTGAGCTGCAAGAGTTGGGTCGGCGCGTCAACCGCAAGCGCGTGATGCGGCTGATGCGCGCCGATAACTTATTGTGCCTGCGCAAGCGGCGCTTTGTTTGCACCACCGATTCGCGTCATACTTACGCTGTTTATCCCAACCTCACCCGAGATTGGAAGCCAACTGGCATCAACCAACTATGGGTAGCCGACATCACCTACATCCGGTTGCGGGAATCGTTCCTCTATTTGGCGGTGGTTTTGGACGCCTATTCGAGGCGCGTGATCGGCTGGGCACTTGGAAATACGCTTGAAGCCGAACTCGCTCTTGCAGCCCTGCGTAGCGCCCTGGCGGATCGGCCGGCGCCGGCATTCCTGGTACATCACTCCGATCGCGGCGTCCAGTACTGCGCCCGCGCCTACGTCGAACTGCTACAGTCCTACGGCATCCGCATCAGCATGAGTCGGAGCGGCAACCCATACGACAATGCTCTAGCGGAAAGCTTCATGCGCACGCTCAAATGCGAAGAAGTCTATCTGAACGCCTATCGCGATCTCGATGATGCGGCGCTTCACATTCAGGACTTTCTCGAACGCATTTACAATTGCGAACGTTTACACTCCAGTCTTGGCTATCAGTCCCCGGCAGCATACGAGGCTCTTACCTACGCCACGTCTGCGGAGGTATTGGCTTGAGTTTTATAAGGCATAAGAAGATCTATCAGTCCGATGGGCTTAGGAGGGAGTTGAACTGGTCATTCAGCTCCCTCGCAGACCATCGTTCCGATGCTATTCCTTCATGAGTTGCTCTCCAGCAGAGCCCATGTCCGCTTCGCCGGCTTCAAACAGCTTCTCGCCTAATCCTGCTGCTGTACAGTCTTCAGCAGTCAACCCCAACTGTCTCTATTTTTCCCTGTCTCAACCGAAGGGTCCACTCCAGAAGGGTCCACTCCATCCCGTCCCCCAGTTTTCCCGTCCCCCAGTTTTCCCCGTCCCCCAGTTTTCCCAACGCGCAAATCGCAAAAGAACTGTACGCCAGCCTGTGTGCCTTCCAACTAGTCATCATGTCAGCCTCATTGGCAAAACTGGTTGCCCGTTGGGAATAGATACTCACCAGTGATGTTGTAGATCACGTCAGGGATAACATCTTAGAGTAGAGTCTGACCTACTATTTAACCTTTGTAGCTGTAGTCGTAACGTTATGGGGTACGTCCTGTCTTTCACCTGGTTTCGTCCGAACCCTGTACGTGCCGGACTGGTGAAAGACGCCGCATTCTGGCCGTGGTCCAGTGCCCCGGTGCATTTGGGTCAGACGGCGGCCGGCGAGTCACCCGACATCGAACGATGGCAAGACCATTGGTCTGCTTCCAGCTGGCGTGCCTACCTCGCAGCCGGAGAAACCCAGGCCGAGCTGGCCGCAATTCGTCATTGCACCTACACAGGCCGTCCCCTGGGCACTGAAGAGTTTGTCAAACAAACGGAGAAGAACACGCGAAGACGCCTGGCAGCACAAAAGGGCGGCCGCACAGCAATCCGCAATAGGGACGACCGTCAGAGCGAATTCACATTCGCCGGCTAACACCTACGGGCCTAACAACTCAACCATCGTTTCAGTTAGGTAACTTTTCGTCTGTCCCCAGTCAGTCGTCAAATTCACTGGCGGCCGATTTCGTTGGGGGTACTTCCGTCCCGTCCCCTTATCTCCCGGGTCCATTTGGGTTCAGACCATGGCTGGGTTCATTGGGGATTAAGGGGACGGCTGTCCTCGTTTTCTCTGGTTTTCTGTCCTGATTTTCTGTCAAGTCGCACTCGCCTGGCGTTCTGCCTGAAGGTTTTGAGGACGGCTAACTAACCATCTACAGAGTCCGGCAAGTGCGAAGCTCATCTCCGGCAAAACGAGCCAGTAAAAATCCGACCAGATAGGAGCGGATGCTCTACAAATAACGAACCACCAGTAGAGGATCGCTACAAGGCCGAGCAACGATGCCAGCGAGGCTGTCATCCCCTTCCGCTTTGTAAAGCTCAGTGCTGTGGTTCCGGCGGCTAACAAAACAAGCAAGAGAAAATATATGCCCGTGGGACTTCCGAGCGATCCAGCGAACGGCAGGAACACGAGAGTTGTGATGGCTCGATAAATCGTGTAGACGATCATGACCGCGCTTGAGAGGCCAGAGAAAATACTTTTCATAGATTTGCTCCTCTCAGTGCGCATTCGTTCCGGGATATAAAAAGCCGTATCCATTGGTTAGCCAGGAGTTCACTGCCGCCGCTCCGTAGGCTGAACCGAGGGACCGCGCACCATTCGCCAGCGCCTGATTGCAACCGGTTATGCCTGCAATCTGACCAGCTGAAAGCGGAGTCGAATGGTTTCCAGGGAGATTTATCGAGGCCGAAACTCCGAACCCGCCAAGGCAATCGCGAGGCCAGAATGGAGTCGCTTCTCCTTTTCTGTAGGGCTCTCTCATCCCCTACAATGTGCCGGTTTAGCCCGGCGCTCTCTGTCACCTGGTTTCCTGTCGGCCCGTTTGAGGAGTTGAGCAATGCATAACCGTTCGAGAACGCGCTACCTAGCCACTGCGGCGCTCCCGCCCCTTGAAGATAGGCTCCTACTGCAATGTTGGCTACGGGTGTGTACCCAAAATTTTCAGGACAAACTATCTATTAGTCCAACCGCTTCTGACGCGAGCTTTCTCTGAAACGCCGACGGCTCCGTTTCCGCGAATTCCATCAAAAGAGCATGGAGTGTGTCTCGCTGCTGGCCGTCCAGGGCAATCAGTCGTTGTCGAATGAACCCTGTCGTGTCCGGCACCAAATCGCGCTTCGGGGCGAACGCATACACGACGAAATCTCGGACTTTGTTCTCACCATCGATATCGTCTAATGAGCGCGTGAGCCAAGCTGCGATAAAAGCGACAAAAGCCTTATCGACAAGAAGAACATACCCGTCCGGCCGGCTATCAAGGAACCGCTGCGGCACGTCTGTCCACGTCTTTCCTTTTAGTCTTTCGTATAGCTCTTTTTCCTCGTCCAATTCCGGATCCTCGAGCTTATCGTCGTAGGCAGTGATCACGCCATCGTAGATATGTGCTGGGAATGCACTCCGGATTAGCTTCCGCAATTCGTCCGTTCGAGCTTCTGGCTCCCTCGTTTTGATGTTGCCTTCATTCATTTGCCCTCCGAGTATGCCTAACACTATCCCCGGCCCGCTTTTATAGGCGGCGCTTACGCCAGTTGATGCCACAGTAAATCCAACCTGAGCACCAAAGGCAATGTTAGCTGCCCTTGCGGAGCC
>JBEKNJ010000191.1:0-2703 GCA_049522955.1 Acidobacteriaceae bacterium | reverse complement strand
GGACTGGAAACAGATCGCCGCGCTCTACAGCCTGCTCAAGGCCGGTCAGCCCTCGGCCATCGTCTGCCTCAACCACGCTGTCGCCGTTGCCATGAGTGAAAGCCTCGAGCGAGGCCTGGCGTTGATTGACGATCTCGGCGCGTCCGGTGAACTCGATTCCTACCATCTCTATCATGCGGCCCGGGCTGACCTGTTTCGTCGCATGGGCCGCAACCGCGAGGCTCTCGAGAGCTACCGCCGCGGACTTACCCTCACCAACAACACAGTTGAGCTTCGTTATCTTCGCCGCCGCATATCCGAGCTAGGGTAGGGAGGGTCTTTCGCTACAGGGGTCCGCCCCTTTTATTCAGACAAAGAAATCGGGCGTTGGCAATGAGCCCAACGCCCGAAGTTGAACGCAGGACTTATCTGTCTATGGCCAATTTTTTACCAGATTTTCGATGTTCGGGCTGCCGATTCCGCTGGTAAAATCCCATCCCGTCGTAGCTGGATAAGCCTCCTTAAGGCCGGAATCGGACGTAGAGAGTACTCCGTACTTGTCGCCTCGTGGCGTGTAGCAATTGTGGGTGCCGTGGCAAGGAACATCGATACTGCCCACGGTAACGTCGTGGAAAATACAGGATTGCGCTATGTCCTTCCCTTTGGACGCATTGCACTCCTGTAACCGTTCGTGGTCGGGTTTCGTGCCGCTTCCGTACTCAGCCTTAGCCAGCTTGTAATAGATCGGAGCGGGGTTCCCTTGACGACCGCCTGCTTTCTGGTTAATCAGGGCCTGGATACTGGCAAATTGAGGAGCCGTGAAGGACGTGCCGCCGGCGCTGTTGAACAGCGCGTCGGTGGGGTTTGAGTAACTGCAGGGAGCCCCGCCTTGCTCCGCATCAGACATGCAGAAGACAATGGCATGAGACCAGAATCCGTTTGAGGCAAACAAAGAAATATCCGGCAAATCGCGCTTGCCGTCGCTTGGATTACCGATAATCCCGGCTTGCCACTTAGGTTTGGAGTACACGTGGCTGGGACCACCGCTGCCACCTCCGATTCCAAGGAAGTTTTCTCCGAGACTGCTATTGCAAAAAGCTGCGCCGTTCGGGAATCCGTAGTAGCTGAACAGCACGTTGCTAGCGCATGAATCTTCCCAAGTCATTTCCGGGATATAAGACTTAGCGGATTTGCGTGAGGCACTGTTGCCGTTGCTCCAATAGGTGCTTACCGTTCCCTCGGCAGAATCGAGAAAATCCGTGCCGCCGGTGGCGGTGTCGTAGGGAGTCGAGGCATAGCCGTTGGCCGCGATACCGTCAACCGCATAAAGCGCGGTATTGAAATCGTCGCAAACCGCCGCGGAGCCATCTCCGGTAGACACGAAGACCGAAACCCCCTCAATGGCTGCTTGCTGCCAGAGAGCATTGATGAAGGGATTGCTGCCGATTCCGGCTGGTCCATTTTGTACCTCACATTGCCCGTAACTGAGGCTCATGATAGGCGGAGGGCTCTTGCTATCCAGTAGGTTCTGGGCAGCAATAAATCCGCCGAAGTTTGTAGTAGTGTCCGCGCACGAGGCCAATTCGACTTTTGCGTCGGGCGCCACTGCGCCGGCCCACTCCGCATCCAGAGCAGCTTCCCCTTCCGCTTCGGCTCTTCCTGGATCTTTGCAACCGGTCCCTGGATGAATTTGAGTAAATGTCCCGGAGTACTTGGAGAGACCAAATGAGGAACGGAACTTGGCGACGTCTGCCGAGAGGATGTCCGTGTCCTCCAGAACGACGACGGTCTGCCCTTTGCCGGTAATGGGAGTTTTAGCCGTATAGAGTGGTGTAGCGTTATAGATTGTCGCCAGGTCAGCCGGGTCTTCATCGTAGAAAACGACGCCGTCAAATCCGTTGGGGCAACCGTTACAGGGAAAGGTAAAGTTCGTTTTCGGTCTTATCAACAAAGGCTTCGGCATCATGTCGTGCAGCGAGGTGAAGCCGACTACGACCGAAGCAAGGGCAGCTGGGACCTCAGGAACGCTGGCATTGGCGATGTGGTTTTTGCCATTGACGATGTAATTGTGGATCTCGGTGTGAAACGCTTCACGCAGTTGGCCCGCAGTGCCCGACACATCGATCATCAATCCATTTTTCGATATCGAGTTGACCCGAAATTCATGAACGCCGAGCCAGCGAACAACAGCGTCAACATCTCCCTGGGCCGGTCCAAACCTGGTTCCCAGTTCCTCCGCTGAAAGCCATTGATGGTATTTGCCTGAGGCCTGATCCTGGAGTTCGTCGATCTCGCGCTCCAACGCTTCTTCCTCCGCAGGACCACGCCGTAACTGAAGGAGGAGGTGCTCCATAGGGAAGCTGTCCGATACTGCTCCCTGATCGTTGTTGGCATTCGCGAACCTGGGGGATTGGCCGGCAAGTGGCACCCGTTTGGCCTCGTCAATTGCATCTACGATACGTGCAGCGGCGTTGGGCGAACCGGCCTGGATGGCGGCACGGGCAGCCCCCGTGCTGACTCCCAGGCTAAGTATCGTCAGCAGGCCGAAGATTGGCGCGTGCTTTAACTTGCGTCGTAAAGCCATGGCGACTCCTTGAAGCGTCGACTGAAGAGGGGATTTTGCGAATCTGACCCGGAGGGGTGGGTACGCAGAGTATACATCGGGCGCAGCAAGGGAACCAAGCGGGGTTTTAACCGGATAGTGCGCTTTTCTAACAAGATAGG
>JBEKNJ010000190.1:0-2705 GCA_049522955.1 Acidobacteriaceae bacterium | reverse complement strand
CGGCTTTGCAGCCTCTTGGCCTCCATCACGCCGTATAACGACGGGCCGATTCTCAAACCCCGCCTGCATCGCCGCCAGCTCTTCAAACTCCGGCGTGTTCTTCTTCATCTGCTCATAGGTGTCGGTTGAAAACATGCTGTAGTCTCCGTCCAGGTTCGGCCCGGAGTTCGAGCAACAATCAGCCCAATCGCCCAATCGCACCAGCGCCTTCGGGTCGGCCACCGGCAGGTTCTTCAGCAGCACTGCTTTCACCAGCGTAAAAATAGCCGCATTCGCCCCAATCCCCAGCGCCAGCGTGAGGATCGCGGTCACCGTAAATCCCGGAGTCTTCCACAACTGTCGCATCGCGAAACGCACATCTTGTACCAGGCTCTCCAACCATCCCCATCCCCATGCCATATAGCTCTCCTCCTTGATTAAGGTTGGATTGCCAAATCTGCGATACGCCGCCCGCCGTGACTCGGACGAAACCACACCCTCCTCTGTCTGCTCCTGCTCTCGCAATTCCAAATGCAGACGCATCTCTTCTTCCAGGTCTGCCTGAAATTGCCTCCGGTGAAACAGCACACGGAAACGACGCAACAGCTCGTGGATTCTATGCATCGCTCACTCCTTACGCGGTCTGGATCACGCGTCCAATGGCCCCCATCACGCGTTCAAACTGCGAGATCTCCAACGCCAGCTGCTTGCGCCCCAGGGCCGTCAGCTTGTAGTAACGCGCCCGCCGGTTTCCCGCCGTCGTTCCCCATTCGGCCGTCACCCAGCCTTTGACCAACATTCGCTGGAGCGCCGGATACAGCGACCCCTCTTCGACCTGCAGCACGTCGTCGGAAGTGCGCTGAATTGAGTTGGCAATCTCATACCCATGCAGCTCAATGTGCCGCGCCAGCGTCTTCAGGATCAGCAGGTAAAGTGTGCCCGGCGGAATCTCATCTCGATTCAAACAACACCTCTCCACGGAACATAGAGCCTTTAGCATAGGTAGGCTATGCTAGTAGCACGCTACTGCCATAGGCAAACTATGTCAAGAGAACATCGCTGCCGCCTCGCCTCTGGCGCGCATTGCCAGAGCCCTTTTCGGGGACGATGCGCGACTCGCCCGACGGATTGCGCCGGGGTGTCAGGTCCTCTTTGGGTCGAAGATTTGTGGTCCGAACATTTTCCGCGGAGTCCACGCTCAGGTAGAGATATGCTCAGCATTCCGCCGTCCGAGCGACTGTCTGGATTGTCAAGCGACCAGGCGGTGTCGGTCTCGAGATTGAAGCTGAGGATTCTGTATCATTCTGTTCCCAGGACGGGTGCCCCATGTTTGCGCCGGCGTGGCCGGGGCACTACATGGGTTGAACAAGATGGGGCGAAGCCCCTTCCTGTGGTTTGTGGTCGGACGAGACTGGAGCAAACGCGTTTTCCGGTAGTGATGAACGACGGACGAAAGGCCCGAAGCTGTCTCATGCTTCAGCGGGTGCCGTTGAAGTGGCCTTGACGTTCTTCCTTGCTTACGCGATGGAGGCCGTTATCGGCCAATTCTGGAGCAAGGGAGTGCTAAGAAGATTTGAGAAAGATGGTTCTGTGACGGCTCCGCCGCCAGGGTGAACACAGCGGTAGTGGGAAACCCGCCCCGCTCCCTAAAAGCTGACTGCTGACGATTGGTCGCATCATGAAGTTTTCCCAGAAAGCGGGATTTCCGCATAACTTGCTCCTGCCTGGCTAGTTCGACGGGGGAACTTACCGGAAACCCGACTCCTCGGGATGTTCGTAAGTGGTTGGCTTCGGGACTGAGGGAGTTCCGTGGGAAGATGAGAGTTCACGGGGCATGCCGAAAAAATACATAACCGCCGCTTACGCATTCCTCATTGGCTTATTGGGAGCGGCGTCCGTAAGAGCATGGCCAAGTCATGCCTCACAACTCCAGATGGCGATGTACACCCTAGTCATCATCGGCCTTCTGGCGATCGGCTTTTGGAGTGACCGCGGTCGGCCGAGAATACGCGCGGCGGCGGCCACAAGTTTGATTCTTCACCTGACTTTCCTGTTTGCAATCCGACAGGTTTTTCCATTCAAGACAATCCTGGCAGCAATCCCATACGCGATCATCGAGGGCATTGGGCTTGCGATAGTCTTTCTCAAGATAGTCGGCTACTGATCAACTTATCGATAACCCGGCTTTACGGGTATCTATCCAAAAAGCCGGTTATTCGGCGTAGCGGCCTCGGTGGGTCGCGGGACCGATCACTTCCGACAAGACCTATCGTTACTGCTCCTTTGCCGGCGGGTATAACCGATCCAAATGCGTCACGACCAAGCGGAGTGACCGCTAGCGAATCGAAGATGTCCCATGGGAATTTCAACTCCTCTTTTCACGCGGTTACTGCCTTCATCTCAGCGATCCGCGTAACGGACAGTACGCTGATGTCGTCTTCCTGGCCGAAGTTCTGCGCGGCGGTGGCGATGGCCGCGGCGGTTACGGGCCTTTGCAGCATTTCCTGAATGCGCTCGAAGCCGAACAGCTGGCCCTGCTTGTCCTGCGCTTCAGCGATGCCATCAGATAGAAGCATCAGCCGATCGCCCGGAGCGGACGAAAAACAGGTGACAGAGAGCGCCGGGCTAAACCGGCACATTGTAGGGGATGAGAGAGCCCTACAGAAAAGGAGAAGCGACTCCATTCTGGCCTCGAGTCTTGCACTGTTGCTCGCGAGGGTGATAGC
>JBEKNJ010000189.1:0-2706 GCA_049522955.1 Acidobacteriaceae bacterium | reverse complement strand
CGCCAGGCGCTTTACACCATGAATGGGCTCTTGCTCTTTCAGATTGGCGCTTCCCTGGCCGCCATCATGGGCGCCCTGGGATTGACGCTGGCTGTCATTGGCCTTTACGGCGTGGTCTCGTACGCGGTGGGCCGCCGCATCCACGAGATCGGCTTGCGCATTGCGCTTGGCGCCACCCGCGGCTCCGTCTTCCGCATGATCTACCGCCAGTCGCTCGTCATTATCACTATTGGCCTTGGCTTTGGCTTGGCCCTCGCGTTGTTGGTTGCGCGCACCGCGAGCGGTTTCGTAACCGTCAGTGTGTGGGATCCCGCGACCTACATAATCGTGGGCACTGTTCTGGCGATGGCAGCCCTCGCCGCCTGCTATTTTCCTGCCCGCTATGCAACGGCCGTGGAACCGATGGTAGCGCTACGCGAGGACTGACCTAAGAGCGCGCACGACCCGGTGCCTAGTGGACGACCTCGCTTTCAAAGGTCAGGTGCTCCGGAGCGAGGGCGCGTAGGAAGCTTGGCGCATCGAACATCTCACCCGGTGCAAGAACTCCCACTCCCTCGGCGGCGCCATCGAGGATGCGTTGAGCGGCTTCGACCACAAGCGGCGCCGTGAAGGCATAGATGTCGCGCCCATGCGCGATCGCGCGGCGTTTATCCATTCCATTTCGCACCATCACGTCTACCAGGAAGATCTGCGCCGAACGGCCTGTCTCGTCAACTGCTCCGGGCGGAGGCGTCGTGGAATCGCGTAGATCGCGCAGCGGCGCCAGGTTGATGTAGGTGTGGAGGTGAGACACCTGCAGGTGGCGGCCGATCACGACAGTTTCTGTAAGCGGCAGTTCCGTGACCTCCTGGACGCCGAATGGTTCAGGGAACGTCCATGATGATGTCGCCGGCGGATTGCCGAGCGGTGCCAGCTTGCCCCCGGTGATAACAAGCCGTGGGGCCGTGTTCCGTTGCCCGGTGAGCCGCGTCCCCAACGTCGGCCGCCAGCTGTCGAGAGCGATCCCAATACGGATTTCGTCGGCCGACACCCAGTCTCTCATTGCGGCCGTGGCTAGGAGGTCGCCGAGACCTCCATAGAAGCCCATCGCGGGGACAACAACGATTTTGGCGTCCCGCGCAAGTGCGCCAAACCGCTCGAAGGTCGCAAGCGCGCTCGACTGTTCGGCCGTTACATCCAGATAGGGTATTCGTGCACGCAGCGCCGCCCCGACCAGTGGCTCTGCCGTGTCGAGAAATGGTCCCGCGCAATTGATGATCGCAGCCGCGCCGGCGAGAGCCCGATCGAGTGACGCCGGGTCTTCCACATTTGCCGTCCTGTTCTCCATGCCGCGGTCTTGAAAACCAGACGCAGCCAACCGCGACGCATCGCGGCCAATCGGGATTGGCCTAAATCCGCGTCGCAGTAGCTCCGCCACGACGAACCGTCCCGTGTGCCCCGAAGCCCCAAAAACGGCGACGGATGGCGTCGATTCCGCGGATATTCCATTTTGGACACTCATTTTTCCTCCAGTGATACAGACCGGTCTGTTTCCTGTACGATACAAACAGGTCTGTAGCATGTCAAGAAATACATAACCACAGACCTGTTTCGGAGGTTTTGAATGCGAAAGAGTGCAACGACCGAGGTGGCCACTCCGCCCGATAGCGCGGTGGATGTGAGGGAACGCATCCTGCAAACGGCATCCGCCCTCTTCTACCGCCGAGGCGTGCGTGCCGTGGGCGTGGACCTTGTCGTGGAAGAAGCTGGCGTTGCCAAAACCAGTCTCTATCGTCATTTTCGAACCAAGGATGACCTGATTGCCGCATTTCTTCATCGAGAAGACGAAGACTTCTGGAAGTGCTGGGACAACACCAGGCAGCGCCATCACTCCGACGCCGAGGCCGAACTCGAGGCGCAACTCAAATGGATCGGAGAGCGCGTCAGCCGGCCAAACTATCGCGGCTGCCCGCAGCTCAATGTCGCCGCGGAGTTTCCTGACCTGGACCATCCCGCTCGCGCGGTCGCAACTGCGCACAAGAGAGAATTGCGGCGACGGCTCAGAGACCTTGCCGAACGTCTGGGCGCGAAGCGCCCAGATGAGCTGGCAGCGCAATTGTCGCTGCTCATCAACGGCGCCTTCGTCAGTTCACAGATGTTTTCGCAGGATGAAGCGACCCCCATCCTTCTGGCAACGTCGCGCGCATTAATCACGTCTGCCCTAGCGCGATAACCCCATCAAGGTCTGCCTCGACAACGCCGGTCCCTCCTGGGGTGGAGGATCAGTCCTCTGCTATCTTCCTGGTAAAGACGTCCCAAACTTTTACTCGCGGAGTAAGACATGCGCCTTCAAGGAAAGGTTGCTGTAATCACCGGAGCTGGAAGCGGCATCGGCCGTGCGATAGCCCTTCGTTTTGCCAGGGAGGGCGCTAAGGTTGCGATCAACGATATCAATGCTTCCGCGGGTGAGTCGCTGGCTTCGCAGATCGCAGCTGAGGGTGGCGCTGCTTTCTTCCTTCGCGGAGATGCAGCTTCGGAAGAAGATGTGTCCGCGCTCATGCGCAGTGTAAGCGATCGATTCGGAGGCCTCCACATTCTCATCAACAATGCAGTGCCGAACATGGAAGCAGTCAACTCAAACCGCTGGGATGCATTGCTGCAGGTTGGGTTCAAAGGTTACTGGCTTTGCATGCAGGCGGCGATTCCCTTGATGCAGCAAGCGGGCTC
>JBEKNJ010000188.1:0-2721 GCA_049522955.1 Acidobacteriaceae bacterium | reverse complement strand
CTCAAAAAATGGGCTGACCTTGCCGGAGAGATCGGTACCCATGTGTCTTAGGGCTTGTCGGAAGTGATCAGTCAGCCGCCAAACGCCCCCTCTGCGATTGCCCGTGAAGTCGGGTTCGGTAAGTTGCCCCGGGGGGACGCCGGGTAGACCCCAGGTATCCCGAAAATCCCGTGTTCAAGGACGTTCGACTGCCTAATTCGGCGACGGCTTCTCCACATGATCGATCACCATCACTTCCACAAGAGCCTTTGTCGACTCCAGCTTCAACCCCAACTGCTGCTGCATCGCAGTGAAGATGTCCGGGGGCGCGTCCGCGTTGTCAGCAGGCGGAGCTCCCGCGGCCATACCTCCGGGCTGAGATTGAGAAGCATCTGGCGTCCACTTTAGGACAAAGTTGTACCGCGCCGAACCGAGTCCTGTCTGATCGACCACCGGCAGCCCAAGAGAGTCGTTCAGAACAAAGCTGATGAATTCCGCTATGGTCGAGTTCACGACTCGCATCCCTGCAGGTCCGCCACCATAGCCAGGATTGCCATCGGGATTGGTGTCGTTCCTGGTAAGCTTCGGTCCACCTCTTGCCACGGTGACCGCATACACGGGGAGCTCAATCTTCTCGCGATGGAAAGTAAGCTGCAAACGATCGGCCAGCAGCTTCTGAACCATCACCCTCATTTGCTTCAGGCTGGGTTGGCCCTCCATGTCGGGCTTGGCGGTCAAGTCATACTTATCCGTGTCAAGCCAAGCGGGTCCCTTCGTGATCTGGCGAGGGTGAACTTCATAGGCGAACTTGATCAGGTAGGAGAGAGACGCGTCGGTTGCGACGAGCTCGCCGCTGCCCGTGGGATGGATTGAAAAGCGCGTCCCCTCTTGGGTCGGCTTGATCGTGGCTACTTCAAACGTCGGATTAGCATCCGCTGGTATCCGCTTCGGCGGAGGAGGAGGCGCGGGAATATCCCACGCCGTCTCCGGCGTGGCGCGCACTAACGTCAGCGGAAGCGGCTGTGTCCCCTGCGTCCACGTACCGGTAATCGTCTTGCCGTCTTCGCTCAGCTTCCCCTCAAAGGTCCCGCCGACCATGTCGACCGATATCTTGATGCTCGATTCGTGCTTGGTCACCGACGTGACCGGGATCACCTGGCCGCCCTGATCGATGCTGTACATCTTCGCGTTCCACGGGTCCTTGTCACCCTTATAAAAGTTGAAAATGACGCGCAGATCTTTGCCGGCCTTCAGCGTGCCCTGCCAGTTGCCAGAAAGATCCTGCGCCCGCGCGCCCGTTCCAAACATCGCAGCCAGCGCAACAACGCACAGCAGCAGCAGCCTCTTCATCGAAATACCCTCCGGCAAACGCCGTTCCAAACAGTGTTCTTCGATTTGCTAAGACCCTGCCATCGTACTCTCACGCCAAGAAAAAACGCCCGGCATTCCGGCTCTGGTCTGTGGCACCCCTAAGGAGGGTCCGATAGAAATCTTAACGAGCGCATTGACTGTTCGCAGCACTTGACAACGAGATCGATCACGCCGGGATCGAGTGCCATCCGGTAATTAGCGTGAGGGGGGCAGAAGACGACGGGAGCGAATTGATCAAAAATCGCCCATCATTGGAAACATCGTATTGGAAGCTAACGAATGAGCTTCCGACGATGCATGTTTCAAAGAGAAGACGAGGTGGGCCGGCGCGGCCGCTGAACGGATCGAACGAGGCGGTTGCAATTTTGCGGTCTGATGTCACAAAGAAGAGCTGCTTCCCGTCGGCGCTCCATCGCGGCTGGGCCGCCGGCACATTGGAGATCTGAATGCGCGGACCGGGCCGTGGGAACGGCTTGATCTCAATCCCTACAAGGGGAGGGGGGCCAGCATAGACAATCCATCGACCGTCCGGTGAGAACTGCGGCTCGGCGCCCAGCGCGAGCGCGAGCGGTTCTTCCTGGCCCGGCGAACAGACGCAGATCATAGGACCTGTCTGGTGTATCTGCATGAACGCCAAGTCTCTATTCACAGATTCGTGGGGGAGCACACTTCCGAGAGGCAGGATCCTGCCGGGCGAGTCCGAGTCATCGGCCTTCGTTTTCCAGGAAGAAGAGATGTGGCCGTCGAGGCGGTCGTAGATGACGCTTAAGCCGTCGCGGGACCATGATGGGTGCCAATCGTTAGGCCCTTCCGTGAGCCGAGAAGTTACGTCTCTGTCCAAATCGTAAATCCCGATAGAGAGGCGTCCATCATTGAACTCATCCGAACAAAAGGCGAGCAATTTGCCATCAGGAGAAATGGCAGGATCTTGACATCCACGCAGGGGAAGTTTACCCAACGAATTTCCTGCGCCGTCGAACCAACGGAGTTCGGAATAGAAGTCTCTGGTCGAGTGAAAGACCAGCAGTCCCGTTTGCGAAACTGAGAAGCCGGAGTGAAACCAAACCTGCTCCCAGATCTTGAGTTCATGCTGAGCGATAGTCAAAGGAACATCGATCAAGCGTCGGTTACGGTTGTCATAACGCTGCGCAATCAGTGAACCTTTTTGCCTGTACAAAACGTAACCGAGCGCGCACGCGACGTTGCCTTCGATTTCAGAAGAAACCAGCGTAACCTCGTCGGAGATGAGCGAGGTAGCATAGAGACCGTTCTGCAACGTGTCCTGTGGGCCAACCCGATTTACAAAGAAAAGAAAATCGTCGCTGTCCGTCACGAATGCCGGCCAACAGTGCAACTGACTACTGTGCTCGG
>JBEKNJ010000187.1:0-2727 GCA_049522955.1 Acidobacteriaceae bacterium | reverse complement strand
CCCTTTCGCGCCGGTGCATCCTTTGTTGCCGCACGCTCCGGAACAAGTTCTCCCAGCCGCCCTTCGGGTAAAAAAAGAGCGCGGAAGCGGTTCCAGTCGCGCTGCCCGGCAGGGCCGGAGACCACGTCATAAAGTGAAGCGACGAGGTGGTCTACCGTGTCCACGTCGCCGGGGTTCTTTGCCGCAGGCCAGTCTGGATGCGCTGCCAGCGTACCCACCGGTGGAGGCGGCGCAGGTACGGCAGGAGCGGACTGCTGCGCGGATGTGCTAAGCACGGAACCGGCAAGAAAACCACACAATATGAAATTGCGGCTACGATTCATGAGATCAGCTCCTTTGTTTATCTGATAAAGCGTTGTGTCCCTATTCGCTCCGTTCAGGCGCGGCTGGGGAGCTCTAACTTCACGTTTCCACTGCCAAACGTCATTCGGAGTGCAGCATCGTAACTGGATCCAGGCGCATGGCACGCAGCGCCGGGACGTAACTGGCGGCGATGGCGACGGCAGTGAGCACGGCGGTCACGCCGACGAAGGTGGAGAGATCGTAGGGCGATACACCGAAGAGCAGACCGGCCATGAGATGAGAAACAATCAGCGCGCCGGCCACGCCCAGCACGGCGCCGGCGGCGGCCAGACCGAGGCCCTGGCATAAAACCATCCTGAGGATATCGCTCCTTTGTGCGCCCAGCGCCAGGCGAATGGCGATCTCGCGCGATTGCTCATTGACGAGATAGGAGATGGTTCCATAAATTCCCAGGCCCGCGAGCAGCAGTGCGGTGGCGGCAAACAGCGCCACCATTTCCATGGAGAACCGCCGCACAGAAAGCGAAGAGGAGAGCACGTCGTTCAAGGTCTCCGCGCGGAAGATGGGAAGGTCCGGATCGACGGCCTGGATCTGGGTACGCACCTGCGCGGCGATGGTGGCGGGATCAACCTGTCCACGCAGAAAGAAAGTTAGATCGTTAGAGAGGCGCTGGTAGATGTCGAGGTAAACCTGCGGAATCGCGGCGTCCGCAAGCGATTCGGTGCGCGCATCGGAAATGACGCCGACGATGGTGGTCCAGTCCGGCTTGGAAGCACTCAACCGCACTCGCTTGCCGACCGGGTCCTGGTTGGGCCAGTAGGTGCGCGCGGCAGCCTGATTGATGACCGCGATCGAAGGCGTGGCTTCAAGGTCCTGGTCGACGAAGAGGCGTCCGCGCAGGAGCGTCATGCCGAGCAGGTGAAAGTATTCGGGCGAGACCAACGACGTATCGATCAGAGGAGGTTGACTGCTCTGCACGTCCTGGCCTTCGCGAATCAAGGGGAACATGTTGCGATCGTCCTTGACATGGCCGAGGGGAAGAGCCGCCACATCGCCGACGGCCGTTTCTTCCACACCGGGAAGCGTCCGATCCCGGCGGAGAACTTCCCGCAGCATCACGGCTTGCTGCGTGGGGGTGCTGTAGATGTTGGCTTTGGGATCGTTGGGGAACGGAAGCCAGGTTTCGATTGCCATCACGCGGCTGGGATTGAAGCCGAGTGGAACCTTGAACAAATCCGAGAAGCTGCGCAGCAGAAGACCGGCGGCGATCATCAGCACCAGGGAGAGGGCTAATTCACCAATCACCAGAGCACGGCGCAAGCGCGAGCGCTTCCGGGAACCGCTGGAGCCACGACCTTCCTGCCGGAGCGTCTCCGTCAAATTGAGGCCGCTGGTGAGCCACGCGGGAGCAAGCCCGAAGATGGTCCCGGCAGCGACGGAAACGACGATGGCGAACGCCAGCACGCCCCAGCTGATCGATATGTCGTTGAGGCGCGGCAGGCTTTCGGGAATAAATTGCAGCAGGAATTTCCGGGCGCAGAAGAGAACCGCGCAACCGGTGATGCCGCCCAGCAGGAAGAGCAACAAGCTCTCGGTGAGCAGCTGACGAATGAGGCGCATTCGTGCGGCTCCCAATGCCTGGCGAACCGCTATCTCGCGACCTCGCGCGCTGGCGCGAGCCAGCAGCAGATTGGCGACGTTGACGCAGCTGATCAGCAGCACCAATCCCACCGCGCCGAAAAGTAGAATGAGGGACTGGCGGAGGTTGCCGACAACAGTCTCGGCCAGCGGAATCAGCCGGATGTTCCAGGCGGCTTGCGCAGGATAATCCGCCGGATATTGCTCCTTCAGCGAGGCAACCAGCGCGTCGATATGGGCCTGTGCCGACGCCACCGACAGACCCGGTTTCAAACGGGCGAAGGCCGTCCCAAACCGCGAGTTGCGCAGCGGAGGTGGAAAAGGCGGAGCGGCAAAACCGCCTGCCACCCACAGCTCCATATTCCGCTCCTCGCTGGTCTCTCCCTGGTCGCGAAAACCAGGCGGCATCACGCCCACCACCTGATACACATCGTGATCCAGGCGCACCGTTTTCTCCAGAATGCGTGGGTCCGCTCCGAACGCGCTCTTCCAGAGCCCGTCGCTGAGCACCACCTCCGGGATGACGCCCGGCGTGTTGTCGCCCGGATCGAACGTGCGCCCCAACTGCGCGCCCACACCCAGCATTGCAAAGTAATTCGGCGTCACCCCTTTATATGCGACCCGCGTGGGCTGTGCGCTGCCGGTAAGATTCATTGAGGCGAAATAGTCGAGGGCCACGTATTGAAAAATCCCGGAGTTCTCCAGGTCCTTCCACTCCGGAATCGAAACGCTAACATCCTGCGCGCCCACACCCGGTAGATCGTCCTGAATGCGCACCAGTTCGCT
>JBEKNJ010000186.1:0-2727 GCA_049522955.1 Acidobacteriaceae bacterium | reverse complement strand
ATTTGCCGGGCAGAGCAGGTGTTCCTTTGGAATCTCGGGATCTTCATCGATATCGCCGCAAGGTAGCCTTTCGTCGCGGAGCTGCAGAAGGAGGAGTATATGAAACAGAGAGTACTTTGCTTATTAGGGTCTATCGGCGTCGTCCTTGCTATGAGCACAATCAGTGCGCAAGGCCAGATCATCGGCGAGCTGGTGGCGAACATTCCATTCACATTCCACGCGGGAGGGGCCAAGCTCCCACCTGGCAAATACATCATCCACGTTCTGGACGGCTCGGATCTCAGTACTATGGAAATCGAGAGTGCAGATACTCGCACCTCCGCGTTGTTTGAGGTACGAGAAGCACAGGCCTCGACTACACCTCAGAAGGCCGTACTAGTCTTTAACCATTACGGTAACCGGTATTTCCTTTCGAAGCTATTTGACGGGGCTGACACGCTGGGTAGCGCCGTTGTGGACTCCGGCTATTCAAAGAAATACGCACCTGGTGAGGCGTCTGTTGAGGAGAAGGATGTGCCGGCGAGCCGTCCGGGGAACTAGTCATAGGTTGTTGCGGATCGCGGGCTTTCAGCGACGAGGTGTAGTTGTCGCAGGCAATTCGTCTCTGTCAGCCCGTTACTTACGTATTTAAGCTTCGAGTAAGTGATCCCCGAACTCGTTGGTGATATGTTCTCGAGCGATTCGCCTCACACTCGCACCATATTCCTTACAGGGTTCCTTTTATTAGTTCTTGAACAGATTCTTAGGGGATAAGTTCATACCCTCAAAGATCAGGTGTTTCTTTGGAATCTCGGGGATCTTCAGCGGTCGCCTCGTCGATGTACAGATTGCTGCTTCAACAGCAAGGCAGCGGGGCTCGCGGGATCTCAGGGAGCAACCCAGTTGGCGTCGCCCGTCGGCTTCCTCAGATCCCATGACTGTTGCAGCACAAAACACGGAAGCTGGAGTGGAAGGCCGGATCCTTAGACTCTCCACTGCAGAAATGTCGCGTCCGCGAAGCCCCGTTACCCGGTGGTTCTTGAGCGGCGGTCCTCTGGACCGGCAGCGGAGCGAGGACAACAGTCATCCTTGGCATCGCGTGCTCTGGCTCACAGGGGTGGACTATTTTTCGTCTTTGGCCTACCAGGCCGGCATTGCCTTGATCGCCGCAGGCGCCCTAGCGCCTGTGGCCACGCTCGTCCTGGTCGTGGTCACGTTGGTGGGAGCGCTGCCTGTCTATGTTCAGGTCGCAGGTCGATCGTATGCCGGCCAAGGCTCGATCGCGATGCTGGAGAGCTTTTTCTCGGGATGGAAATCGAAGATTGTAGTGCTTCTCCTGCTGGGATTTGCCGCAACCGACTTCGTCATTACTATGACGCTTTCTGCCGCAGATGCGGCGCGCCATGCAACTGCAAACGCTTATTTCCATCCCTACCTTCATGATGCGAATCTGAGCGTGACTCTGATTTTGCTGTTAGCTCTGACCGTCATCTTCCTCGTCGGCTTT
Source organism: Acidobacteriaceae bacterium (assembly GCA_049522955.1). Classification (GTDB taxonomy): domain Bacteria; phylum Acidobacteriota; class Terriglobia; order Terriglobales; family Acidobacteriaceae; genus PALSA-350. The sequence goes on along the minus strand of JBEKNJ010000186.1, from coordinate 1,241 downwards.
CGGCAAGCGATCCGTGTGGCAACATTCGTTGCAATCCCCTTTCTACTGCTCAACTTGATGGTATTGGTGGCTGGGTGTGTCAAGATTGCGTTCCATCCTGATCTCGTCAGCTCCTGGCGACTAAGCCTGACAGGTCAAACTGATTGGATTGGGGTCGCTATCGCCTCCGCGATCATCTTCCCCAAGCTCGCTCTAGGTCTCAGCGGATTCGAAACTGGAGTAGCAGTCATGCCGATGGTTTCCGGAGGACCCGAGGACAAGAAAGGAGAGGCGCCGGTCGGAAGGATCCGGAACACCCGCAAGCTCCTGACTGCGGCCGCGCTGATCATGGGTGTGCTTTTGCTCTTGTCAAGTTTTGTCACCACCCTGCTCATTCCGGCAAGCGCTTACAGACCTGGCGGTCCAGCCAGCGGCCGAGCCCTGGCCTATCTCGCGCACGAGTTACTCGGCAACGTTCTTGGGACCGTCTACGACGTGTCAACCATCCTGATCTTGTGGTTTGCCGGCGCTTCAGCGATGGCTGGACTCATTAGCCTCATTCCCCGCTATCTGCCCCGATTTGGCATGGCACCCCGTTGGGTATCGTACCGCCGCCCTATGGTGATCACGCTGTTCGTGATCGATCTGATCGTGACCCTCATCTTTCGCGCCGATGTAGAAGCCCAGGGCTCCGCCTACGCGACTGGAGTTTTGGTGCTCATCTTGTCGGCAGCAGTCGCTGCTGCGATCGCCCTGTGGCATGACGTCCTGGGTGACTGGCGGCACCATGCTACTGCGCTCCCCCTCAGCCTGTTTTTCTGGTTGGTAAGCCTACTGTTCTTTTACACAGTTATCGTCAATATCATCGAACGGCCCGCCGGCGCGATCATTTCCGCGATCTTTATCTTCGCCATCCTCTTTTTCAGCGGCATCAGCCGCTACCAGCGGTCCCAGGAGTTGAGAATTTCCGACACGGTGTTTGGCGATTCAGACTCGGCACAGATTTGGCCGTTGCTTGTAGGCAGGAAAGTAAACCTGGTTCCGCATGGCCTGGCGGACCACAAGCGGAAAGCCGAGAAAATTTACCGCCATTACCAGGTGAGCGGGCCCTTGGCATTCCTCCACGTTAACTTGCTAGACAATCGGAGCGAGTTCATGACGGCACTTCGCGTGAGCGTCTCTCGAGAACGACAAGACTTTATAATTCAGGTCTCGGGTGCAGTCGCCACCGCTAACACCATTGCATATATCAGCGAGTTAAT
>JBEKNJ010000185.1:0-2819 GCA_049522955.1 Acidobacteriaceae bacterium | reverse complement strand
TCCTTCATGCCACAACCGATTCACCTGGTCAGCCATGATGTCGGAGCCTGGATTGCCTACGCCTGGGCCGCGCAATTTCCCGAGCGCATCCGCAGCCTGACGCTGCTTGATTCGGCTCTCCCAGGTCTGGCCCCACCGCAGAGCTTTCCTCTCCCGCCCGAGGTTAACGTCAAACTCTGGCAACTCTGCTTCAACACGTTGCCAGAGCTGCCAGAGATACTCACCCAGGGCCGCGAGCGGGAGCTCTTCGAGTGGCTCTTCCAGCACAAGGCTCAGCACCCGGAACGGATTACCCAAGCCAAGCGCGATCATTACGTGGAGTGCTACTCCAAGCCCGGCGCAATGAGTCGGGGCTTCGCCTACTACCGTGACACGGCTAAGAGTGCACTTCAAAATATCGAATTTGCTAAGACAAAACTCGAGATGCCAGTGCTTGCACTCGGAGGAGAAATCGGCATGGGAGATCGTTTACTCAAGTCGATGGAGCCGCTCGCAGTCCACGTTGAAGGTGGCTCAATTGAGGATTGCGGCCACTATGTCATGGAGGAGCAACCTGAAGTGGTGTCCAGCCGTTTGCTCGAATTCTTCGAGCGCGTGGAGTCTGCCCAATCATGAAGACCTACTTGTTTTCTTTCCTGCTCGGATGCGCCGTGGGTGTGCTCTACGGCCTGTGCCGCGTGAAGAAGCCCCGCGCCGATGCAGAAGACGCCGCGCTCGCCACCCGACTGTGGGCGGAGTCAGAGAAGAGCGTTCAGGCGCTCTAAAGACGAAGCCTCTACGCGTAGGAGATTCAAAGCACTTTTTTAACAATGTCACCAGATAAAAATAAGTTGAAAACGAAAGAGACTATGACGCGACGAGGATCCAAGTCCCGCCGTAATCAACCCAAGAAGGTCGCCGCCTGATCAACTCCGATCCACAACTCTTGACTATATCTCACTTTTAACACGAACCGTTGAATTATGAAACTACTCATTATCGGTGCTACCGGAGCTACTGGCCGAGAAATCGTCAGCCAGGCGTTGACACAGGGACATGCCGTCACCGCCTTGGTGCGGGACTCTGGCAAAGCCAACTTCGCCCAGCATGTCGAAAAGGCGGTGGGTAACGTGCTTGAACCCGGCACCTTGGAGAAAGTGCTAACCGGTCAGGAAGCCGTAATTTGCTCTCTAGGTTCGGCGGCCACGGGGCCATTCAAGGAAATGACCATGCTCTCGCAAGGCACGCGCAATTTGGTCGCCGCCATGAAGTCCCAACGTGTCAGCCGATTAATTTGTATTACCGGCATCGGCGCGGGAGATAGCGAGGGTCATGGTCCTTGGTATTACAACTGGCTCATCCAACCGCTGATGCTGCGAGGAGTTTACAAAGACAAAACCCGGCAGGAAGAGATTGTGCGTGGCAGCGGGCTTGTGTGGACGCTGGTGCGTCCGGCCATCCTGGCTAACGGTGCCGCCAACGGCGTAGGGGCCGTGCACGTCTTCACGCAGTTGGCGGGGATACATGTTAGCAAGATTCGCCGCGCTGATGTCGCCGCCTTTTGCCTTCGAGAGTTGGCGGATAGCCGCTACCAGCGTCAGGCTCCAGTCATCACCTATTGAATAATTCATTTTAGAAAAGTCGGATCAAATAAATTTAACAACACCCGTAATAATGATTTTAGTTATATGACAACAATACACCATAAAATATACCTGTTGGATCGCGTCGCCATGACAGCGATGCGCTTGATGGTTGCTTCCATGAAGGGGAGCGTGACCGGATGGTAAAGCCATAAACCTAAGACTCAACCTATGACTAAAACTAAATCCACCATCCTGGCCATCGGTGCCGCTGGCAAATTCGCAAGTCTGGTCGTGCCCGAACTCGCCAAAAGAGGCGCGAAAGTTCGCGGGTTGATCCGGGACGCAAAGCAAGGAAAGTCCGTGATTAAAAATGGCGCGGCAGAGGTGGCTGTTGGTGACCTGAATGATCGAGCCAGTTTGAACGCGGCGTTAAAGGGCGTCGATTCTGTTTTCTATATTGCGCCCGCTTTTATACCCGATGAGGTCGCGATTGGCAAAGGCATGGTGGAGGCGGCGAAACAGGTAGGCATCCGCCGTTTCGTTTTCTCATCCGTCATCGACCCGATTCTCGGCGCGCTTATAAATCACGCCGCCAAGGGGCCGGTCGAGGAGGCGATCCTGGCTTCTGACATGGAATACACGTTTTTGCACCCGACGCTATTCTTCCAAAATTATGCGCAAGGCTGGCCAACGGTTGTGAAGACTGGCTCCTATGCCGAACCTTGGTCTGCCGAAACCCGCTTCAGCCGGGTTGACTACCGCGATGTTGCGGAGGTAGCCGCAATCGCGCTCACCGAGGACCGACTTAATTTCGGAACATTTGAGCTTTGCGCTTCGGGCAATCTCAACCGCAAAGACGTCGCAGCGCTCATGGGCGAAGTGCTGGGTCGGAAGATCAAAGCAGCCAGCCTTAGTCCAGAAAAGATTGCGGAAATTTCGAAAGGCAGTGGCGGCAAAAAGGAACCTTCGCCGATGAAAGCGATGTTCGACTGGTATGATGCGCATGGTATGGCCGGAAACCCGCTGATTCTCCGCGCCATTCTCGGACGTGAGCCTCGGACGTTGCGAGCCTACTTTGAAGAACTTGCTGCGAAACCACGGTCATCTCGGCCAGCTCGATGAAAAAGAACATTTTTAGACACCGATATCAATGCCTCTGGATAACTCATCAACAAAGTAAAACGCGGTTTTGTTCCATAGGCGAACGGGCTACGCGGCAGGCCGAACTAATCCTTTGGGGTGTTTACCCCATAG
>JBEKNJ010000184.1:0-2866 GCA_049522955.1 Acidobacteriaceae bacterium | reverse complement strand
GATTCGCGGATTTGGGTCAAGCGGACTGGATCTTCATTTGAGCAGGTAGGAGAGTTGTCCAGCCGGCAAGCTCGCGGGGCGATGATGACGATTGCCTCGATGCAGAAAACGACCGTGACAGAGTTGCGGCCCGTTCTGGAAACGCAGCTTCCGATCTGGAAATTTCGGTTTGCCGGTTTGATTGAACCTGTTGTGCCGTCGCCGTCGTTCGCCATCCGGGTCAAGCCGGATAGGAAGCGAAGTCTCCGCGATCTGCAAGCGCAGGGGATTCTCACCAAGAAGGACGATCCTCGGAATCGTCGGGCAGTGCAAGAAGACTTCATTGGAAGGCTGGAGGGGCTGGACCACATTGAAGTGATTCAGGAAGCCATCCGCGCCCGGAAAAATATGCTCATCGTCGGTGGAACGGGTGCGGGGAAGACGACTATTGCGAATGCCATCCTCGAAGAGATCGGCAGTCTGACACCCGGCGATCGCGTGTTGGTGATCGAAGATACCCAAGAGCTGCTGCTCGACTCAGCCAACAGTTTGAGCATGTTGGCGACAACGGAGTTTGACCAACTCAAGTGCCTCAAGGTCGCGCTGCGGCTGAAGCCTGACCGGATCATTGTCGGCGAAGTCAGAGATGGGGCGGCAGCGCTGCCGCTGCTGAAGGCCTGGAACACGGGCCATCCCGGAGGCGTTTCTACGATCCATGCAAACAGCGCCGCGGAGGCGTTGGTCCGCTTGGAAGATTTGGTGCGCGAAGCAACAGAGGCACCACAACAGCGGACCATCGGAGCCGCCGTTGATGTCGTAATTTCGGTCGTCAACGATCCCGTTGAAGGCCGGAAGGTGCAGGAGGTCGCGGTTGTCACTGGATACCAGGATGGTCGCTATCTTCTGACGCAAGTATGAGTGCTTTGACTCCGAGTCGATTGAGTCAGAGCTTGTCTGGGCGCGGAGGACGAAAGTCGTTCGCATAACGATGTGCCGAAGGGCACTGGAGGAAATGAGATGAATCGTATGCATATTTTCATTGCGAAGCGGCCAGGTAGCCTTCGGGTAGCCCTGATGCTTGCGTTCATGGTGGCAGTTGGCTTTAGCGGAGCCTTTGCTGCCGAGACGGGAACGAATCTGCCGTGGGAAGGCCCGCTAACAACTCTTGTGACATCACTGACCGGGCCGGTGGCGTATGCCATCTCGGTTATCGCAATCGTGGCGCTCGGAGCTACGCTTGCGTTCCGTGGCGGGGAGATGGGCGAGACGATGCGGCATCTCCTTCAGGCTGGCATCGCGGTTTGCCTGGTCGTCTTTGCGGCTCAGGTCATGACTTCCTTCATCGGCCAGAGCGCGGAGATTGCCATGCTCCAACCGGTCCATGCGATTGCTCGGGGGTAAACAACAAGCGATTCACCGGGGGGAGCTTGAACACTCAAGCCTCCTCCCTTCCTTTAGGAGAGGGCTATGGAAGAACCAGAACAGACAATCATGCGGACCTCGCTGAGCAGGCCCCAGCAGCTTCTGGGTGGTGATCGGGAGTTAGTCATTCTGTCGGGCCTCGGGGCTGCGTTGATGGCCGTTAGCGTTATGACATTCCTGTCGTTCCTGATAGCTTTCCTTGGCTTTGGCGCCATCGTTGCGGTCCTGGCGAGGATTGGCAAGGCCGACCCGATGATGAGGCGAGTGTACAGCCGCCACCTGCAATACAAAGATTTTTACCCGGCGAAGAGCGGGGTCACGTCGCTCGGCAAAACGCCAAAACGGAGCTGGAGGTAGGAATGTTCGGAGAAACGCGAAAACAGCCTCAAGGGCTCGCTGACCTACTCCTGTGGTTCGGACTTGTGGATGACGGAATCGTGCTGCAACGGGACGGCTCTCTGCTTGCTGCATGGCAATACCGGGGACCGGACCTTCAGTCTGCGACCCATGCGGAGATGGCTGCTATCGCTCGGCGCTTGAATAGGATCTTTCGTCTTGGCAGCAGTTGGATGATTCAGGTTGATTCGTTCCGAACCTATTCCAGCGGCTACTCGCCAGAGGGCGCCTTTCCCGATCACGTAACGGCTCTGATTGACAGGGAGCGACGGGAGCAATTCGGTCAAGAGGGGAGCCATTTTGAAAATGAATATTTCCTGGCCCTCTCGTACATGCCTCCTATTGCTGCGACAGAAAAACTGCAAGGCTTCATGCTGACTGGAGCAGAAAAGGACCCAAGCGGCGGGACGAACCCTGGTGCAGAGGCTCTACGCTTTTTCAAGGCAAAAGTCCGCCAGTTCGAGGACGTGTTTGCTGCTCAGTTCCCGGTATCTCGGCTTAAAGCGGTTGTCACGAACCTCGGGGCCGGCTTTGAGCGGGTCGATGACGATCTACTGGCTTATCTTCGGCGCTGTTTGACCGGCATCAAAGGCCCGGTTCTCCAGCCTGAAATTCCGGTATTCCTAAATGACCTTCTCGCAATGGAAGACTTTCGCGGCGGTATGGACACGATGATGGGAGACCGGCACTTGCGTACCCTGTCGTTGGACGGCTTTCCCAGGTCCACCTATCCAGGCGCACTGTCTGCGCTGGATACGATTCCGTGTGAGTATCGCTGGAACACACGGGCAATTCTTATGGACCCTTCGGAAGCACAGGGAGTCATCTCGCCACGAGGACGGAAGTGGACGTTCCACCAGCGACGCCTGAAAGACCAGGTCTTCAAGGGGAAGGGCGGAGGGCAACAAAATCACTTCGCAAGGTCGATGGTTTCCGACTCAGATGGGGCGCTGGCTGAAGCCACGTCTGGGGACGTGCACTTTTGCTATCTCTCTTCCTCGATCGTTTTACAGCAGAAGGATAAAAAGTTTCTCGACAACATGATTAGTGAGTTCCGAAAGGTTCTCAT
>JBEKNJ010000183.1:0-2887 GCA_049522955.1 Acidobacteriaceae bacterium | reverse complement strand
GGTTACCCAGGACATCTCGCTCTCGGTAAGAGGGGATAAGGTGGTGTGCTCTATCAACGGCTCGAGTGTTGCAAGCTACGACAAATCTACCCTCGTAGGCTCGGGCAAGCTGAAATCGACAAATGGCTATTATGGCCTCCGCTTCGCGCATAACACGGACGTGTTCGTCAGTCTTTTGGCCACGTCAACGAAGTGAACGCGGTAGGGAAGTAAGGAAAGGGCAGTGCGACCGCCAGGCCCACAAAATAAGGAGAGCATCATGGCCGCAAGAATTCTCATGGTTTTTAGTGCGAGCATTGTCCTTACGCTTGGAGTCCTCCACCTTGTCTCTACGTTCTGGGGCCCAAGCCTCACGCCCCGTGACCCCGCGCTCGAAATCAGCATGAGCCAGAGTTCACCTAGGATGACGAACGAAACAACCATGTGGCGGTGTTGGGTGGGCTTCAATGCCAGCCACAGCCTGGGACTTATTTTGTTCGGCTTGGTTTTCGGTTATCTCGCAATAGCTCACGGCCAACTCCTCTTTCGGTCACCGTTCCTGCTCGTTGTCGGGCTGGCAATGCTTGGTGGTGTTGTTGTGCTCTGCAAGGTTTATTTTTTCAGTTGGCCTCTCAGAGGCGCCAGCATTTCTTTGGCCTGCTATGTGGCCAGCATTGCGCTCGCGGGCCTAACAATGCGCTCTTGATGCAAACAGCAATATGGAGATGCGGGACAGGAGATGCCGGACAGGTCGCCGATTGCCCTTCCTTCCATATAGATCTACCGTAACCCGGAGCCCGACCATGACCATCCTGCTGCAGGACCTGCGATTCGCCCTACGCCAACTGAGCAAGTCTCCCGGCTTCACGATCACTGCCGTTTTGACACTGACGCTGGCCATCGGCGCCAACGCAGTCGTCTTCGGCGTATTGAACGCGCTCATCCTGCGTCCGCTGAAAGTGCCTCAGGCAGAGAGCCTTTTCGTCATCCAACATGGGAGCGACGGCGGGTCCCACTCCTATCCCGATTATCTCGATCTTCGCCGGCGCAATCGCAGCTTCGACGATGTGGCTGTTTTTGCTATCCGTGAGTCAGGGCTGGATACGGGCAAAGATCCATCCAATGTCTGGCAGTACGAAACCAGCGGAAACTACTTCGACGTATTGCGCGTTCAGCCTTATATTGGCCGTTTCTTCCACGCTTCCGATGAGCACGGCCCAAACAGCGCGCCCTATGTCGTGCTCTCCTACGCATATTGGCACAACCATTTTCAGGACGATCGCACCGTGGTGGGCCGCGTTGTTCGGCTCAACAAGCATCCATTCACCATCCTTGGCGTGGCGCCTCCAGGGTTCCAGGGGACCATCTTGTTTTTCGCTCCGGATATCTTCTTGCCCATCGTGAACCATGAGCAGTTAACCGGCGAAAAGCTCTTGAACGGGCGCGAGATCCATTGGATGTTTGAGATGGTGGGACATCTGAAGCCGGGAGTGACTCCGGCGCAGGCCACTGCTGATCTGAACTCCGTGGATTCGTATCTGAAAAAAAGTTATCCCAAAGAAGAAGATAATGCGTCTTATACGCTGGCGCGGCCTGGTCTTCATGGCGACTATTTGGGGGGAGCCACGCGGGCTTTTCTCACCGGATTGATGCTTCTTTCGGGTTTGATTCTGTTGGCGGCCTGTGCCAACCTGGGCAGCCTGTTTGCCGCGCGGGCCGCCGACCGTTCTCGCGAAGTGGCCTTGCGCCTGGCTCTTGGTTCGAGCCGCAATCGCATTTTGCGCCAGCTGTTCACCGAATCCGTGCTGCTTTCGCTCGCTGGAGGCGTAGCGGGACTCGTGGCAAGCATTCTGCTTTTGCGCAGGTTGAGCGTGTGGCGGCCAGTTCCGCAATTCCCCCTCCATGTGCCGGTAAGTCCGGACGCTAAGGTTTATTTGGCAGCTTTGGTCTTGGCGCTGGTCAGCGGAGTTCTATTCGGAATTGTTCCCGTGCGCCAGATTCTCCGGGCCAATCCGTATGAGATCGTCAAAGCGGGATCGACAGGCGCGTTCGGGCGCCGAATGACTGTGCGAGACGTATTGCTTGTCGTCCAAATTGCGATCTGTGCCGTGCTGGTCACTTCATCGATGGTTGCTGTGCGTGGACTCATGCGCTCCATGCACAGCAACTTCGGTTTTGAACCGCGGAACGCGATGTTGGTAGATATCGATCTGACGGCAGCAGGCTACACCGGTGAAAGAATACCCGCAATGCAACGGCGCATGATCGATGCCCTACAAGCGATTCCTGGCGCAGATTCCGTAGGATCGGTGAATTGGCCGCCGTTAGAACTTCCCGGTGGTTGGCAAGGGATGGTCTATACCGACACAACCACGGATCTGAGCCCATCGAAGGCCGCGGCCGACCCTTATTTGTACAACGTAACTCCAGACTACTTCCGCGCATCCGGGACATCTTTATTGGCGGGCAGAGCCTTCACATGGCATGACGACACAAACGCCCCGCGCGTAGCGGTGGTGAACCGGGAGTTCGCAAGCAAGATACTGGGCTCCCTACCAGACGCTGTCGGCCGGTATTTCAAGCTGCGGGATGGCACTCGCGTGCGGGTGGTGGGTCTGGTCGAAGACGGAAAATACGTGAACCTCACCGAAGACCAGCAGCCCGCGATGTTCTTCCCCCTCCTGCAATCGCCAGCCAGTTGGATATGGCTGGTGGTGCGGTCGAGCCGCGACCCGCAGGAGCTTGCCGCAGCCATGAGAAGTGCGCTCCGGGATATCGACCCTGGGATGGCTCTGGCGATTCGCCCGTGGAGCACGGAACTGGGTGGAACGTTGTTCCCTTCGCGCATGGCGACAGTGTCGCTTGGCGTGCTGGGCATGATGGGCGCCATGCTGTCATTCACCGGTAT
>JBEKNJ010000182.1:0-2944 GCA_049522955.1 Acidobacteriaceae bacterium | reverse complement strand
CAGCTTGCCTCTGAGCTTGGGCTTCCAAGCGGAGATTCTCCGCATGCCTCTCCTTGGCAAGCTCATAAATCGTCTCCCAGGCAATGGGGTATTTCTCCTTAGACCCGTTGAGCTGAACGACGGCATATTGTGGCCGACTCTCAACGATAACCTCGCGAGCCTTACCGTTCTGTTCCACCGAAGACGCGGTGACAAAGATTACCTGCGTTTTGCGCTCCAGCAAGACCCCCATGAGCAGTCTTCTCCTGTAATCGTAGTAAGATATACAAGCAATTGCTTGTATGGACGCATACGATCCGTTAGGTCGGCCTGGGGACAAAGCAACAGATTGGTTCAAGTCAGCGTTTTTTGAACGATTGCACGGCTGAAGTGCTTCTACTACCTAAGCTGCGATGAGATGGCTTTTTTTGACACATCCCGGTGATATTTTTTGGGGTCTGGAAATGGGGACTATGGGCCAGACACTTCTGCATCTCGTGGACCAGCGAGGTCAGACTCTCCCGGTGGCCATCCGGCTAGCAGTTGAGGCCGCGCACCGTTGGGTCAGGTGGGAATATCCGCACTTGGACGAATCCGTTGTTGCAGGATGGGCAGAAGACGTTGGCCAAGCAATGGGCACCCGTCTCGATGAGATTCGGTCTCCGCATCGCTACGCGTTTGCCGCATTGCACGGCAAGGTCAGGGAGTGGTTCCGAAGCAATGCTTCCAAGGAGGTTCTGGTTGGAACAGCACGGGAGTTGGAGCTGTGGGCCGGCATTGATCGCTCCACACAGCGAGTCATTTACCGAGCCGTCCTGTTCGACCAATTGAAAACGAAGCTGAGTGAGCGTGACAAGCACATCCTTGTTTTGCTTCAGCAGGACCTGACGAGCCCGGCGAGTGTTGCGGCGGCCTTGGGTATCAGTTATGCAGCAGCGGCAAAGGCGATACAACGGGTTAAAGAGAGAATTGCTGCAATATTGGTAGGTGTCCCAGCTGCAGAGCAGGTTCCAGTGTCACCACATCCTTGCGAATCGGAAAGCGGAGGCTGACGCTTGGATTTGATGAAGGATTTTTTTCTAGAAGCGAACCCAAATCCTGAGCGGATCGGGTGTCCCGAAGAGCGGACCCTCCGGGCGCTTGCCGATGGCCGTTTGCCAGCTTCCCATCCGGCCCGTCTTCATCTGGCTTCATGCTCCGAGTGCTTCGCAGAGTTCCGAGGCTTTAAAGGGGAATGTGAGCAAACCCGTAAAGGCCGCAGACGGATCATTGGCTTGGCATTGGCCGCGTCTTTGATCGTCGCAAGTGGGGTAGGGTTTTGGGAATACTTGTACACAAGAGCTGGACACCTAGCAGCCGTCAAGATGGCCTCTACACAACCGGTGAAAGCAAATGTCGATCTCTTTAATGCCGGAACGGTGAGAGGAGAGGACGATGGTATCAACGCTCTGAAGCAGGTGTCGTTGCCCGCCGCGATCGTACAGCTTTCGGTGACGTTGCCTCGATTCAGCGAGGCTGGGGGCTACGAGGTCCTTGTATCTAGAGACAAATCTGGAAATGAGGTTGTCGCAAAGGGCTCCGGGGATGCTGTGGTCAATGCCGGCAAAGTGATCGTGGGTGCGACGCTCGATCTCCGCGCCGCCAAACCTGGGGCTTACTTTCTGGCGACAGTTAGGGGCTCTGACAATGGCGTGTACTACTACCCCGTTCAAATCGAACATGGAGCTCCTTGAAAAGATGCAGAATTCCCCTTTCCCAGGAATGAATGACGGTCTGCCCTCGAAAACCAAGCATGAGGTCTTCGAGGGCGTTCTCTCTGCTTTAAACAAGAAGTTCTATAAGCCAGAACTTCTTGGAAATGGGTGGCATGAAGCTGTTGCGAATCATCGTGCGACTATCGAAGGTGCACCTACACTGGAGGCATTCGAGCAGGCTGTTACTGCCCTTCTCCAGAATCTCAAGACCTCTCATGTTGGCTTTTTTCATCAAAGCGCGCGGAGAGCTTCAAGCCGTGCGGCGCTCAGCGCAACCTATCTCGCGGACGAAACTGCCCACGGACCTCGGTGGATTTTCCAGGATGTTCATGATGGCGGTGCAGCGGCACTGGCTGGGATTCAACCCGGCGATATCTTACTGAGGCTCGACGACCAAGAGATCAACCCGCCTGAGCACCCTGTTTTCCCGATGGGAGCGACATCGAAACTCAATATTGTTGCGAGCGACGATAGGGAGCGAACAATAACAGTCAATGTGTCAAAGCCAAAGGGAAAGAAGTTGCAGTTTGTGGAACCTACGCTTGTCCAGTCGAAGATTGTCGCTAATGGGGTTGGGTACCTGAAGGTGGCAATGTTTCCCGGGATGATCGGGGTTGACGTTGCAAACGAAATTTCCAAGGCAGTGGTGAGTCTCGGTAAGATTAGAGGGCTGATTATCGACCTACGGGGAAATACAGGTGGCGGGGCGGGCGCACTCCGTCTCATGAGTTTATTGACGCCGGAGAAGGTCCCGGTTGGGTTCGCGCCTGGAAAGCGGTGGGCTGGGCGAGATCTTGCCAAAGAGAAAATTTCATTTCCTCGCTTCGGAAACATCCCGGCATCAAAGAAGACCCTCTGGCTGCTCGCCTTACGCTACCTGCCATCCCTCATCACAAAGTCTCCGATTGTGTTGGAGTCTGAAGGGTACGGTCCTGAACCGTATCAAGGAAATGTCGTTCTCCTAGTTGATCGACACACCGCCAGTGCGGCGGAGATGGTCACCATTTTTGCGAAAGAAAATAGGCTGGCAACCATCGTAGGAGAAAGGACTGCCGGAAGGCTCTTGTCTGCGACTTCAGTGAAAGTCGGACACGGCTTTCGGCTTGCGCTCCCGACGGGTGCTTATTACACGTGGAAGGGCACCGCTCTTGAGGGCAACCCGATTGAACCTGATGTAGTCAGCGAATTCGATTGGCAGGACAGAAGACGCG
>JBEKNJ010000181.1:0-2951 GCA_049522955.1 Acidobacteriaceae bacterium | reverse complement strand
AATTTCAGCGTCGCCGTACCGTTGGCGGTCAACTGCGCCGTGCCCAACAGATGGATGTCGGTGCAGAACTTGGCCGTCGCATCGCAGAAGTTGACCTGGCCCGGCGTGACCGGAGTGCTGCCAGTCGTGACAGTTGCCGTCAGAGTGACCACGCTTCCAGGTGCAACTGTCGTCACGGCGTTTCCGCCGGAGGTGACGGAGAGCGTTGTTATCGTGAGGGCGGGCGCTGCCCAAGCAGGTAGCAGTCCAACACCCTGGCCGAAAGCGACGACCGCAATGAAACACCACAAAGGACGCAAGAGGGCGAGCAGCTCCCCGCCTCCTTTCAACGTTCGCTGAAAACGCAAGGATGATCTCTCCTGAGGAAGCAGACAGATGTCGATGTACTGGTTAACTAAGTTTGCGCAGATTTATTCCAGGCATTCCTGCTGATTTTTCAGGGGTGTGCGCAAGAATTCGTGGAATCCAAGCCTGGAAGCTCCGAACAATGCAAATGCACATCGGCCAGTGTTCAGGAAGGCCGCCGAGGCTGGAACCTCCACTGTCGACAACAGGCCTTCGCGCTCGTTGAGCGCGTCTTGGAGACGATCGCAACGATTAGTCTTCGGAAACGCCGATGTCGCCGGCAAGAACAGGCTCGTTTGGACTCTTCCCGTCCTGCCTTGGGCACAGCAGATTGGAATAAATACAGCTCAGCTCAGTTCTCATATCAGTAGACCTCATCATGAGCGCGTTCTCATCTTGTCTCGGCGGAAGAAACGTCCTGGTCCCTTCCAGGGAAGGTCGATTGATTCGTCTCTGTGGCTTCGAATGCCGGTTCAGCGCAGAGCGGCGATTATGAAGGGAAATACGATGTCTGGCGAGGCCACCCTTAACATTGTTGGGCCCGACGGATTAAGGTCCGGATCGAGATGGCCGCAATCTGTAGCTATAGCGGAGTGGTTCTTACTGGTTGCCTTGTTGGCGATTTTTGCCGGGCGCGGCTTCCTACCTGCATGGCGAACTCTAAATACTGACTTCCCAAACTATTATCTCGCAGCCTCTCTCCACCACCGAGGTATTCCTCTCGACCGTGTATATGAGTGGACTTGGTTTCAACGTCAAAAGGACTACCTGGGCATTCAACAACCATTGGTGGGGTTTATTCCCAATCCACCGATGTGTGCATTACCGATTTTGCCATTCAGTCTCCTCTCACCCCTGGCGGCGAAGCGTGCGTGGCTCATCTTGAACCTCGGTTTCCTTTTGCTTGCTTTGGGCTTGCTGCATCGTGTGACAAAGCTGCCTTGGCGAAGGGCTGCGCTTCTTTCCCTGTTGTGCATAGCGCCGCTCCGTGCGAATTTCTTCTGCGGCCAGTATTACGTTCTGATTCTGTTGCTGATCTGTGCTGCATATTACTGTTCATGTTTGAACCACCGACTCACCTCCGGGCTGCTGCTGTCAGCGGCTGCGTCTCTTAAGTTCTTTCCTGCTCTCTTCCTGATTCTGTTTATCCGCAGGCGAGATTGGCGGTCAGCGGGGGGACTGATCCTTGGGACGGTTGCACTGACCACCATCTCGGTCGCGTTGTTTGGTTTGGAGGTTCACCGGATCTTGTTGACCGAGGTGCTTCCCAGGGCGCTTCGCGGCGAACTAGTGGCCCCCTATAGCCTTGTGTGGAATTCATTTACAGCGCTCTGGCATCACCTGTTTTTGTTCGAGCCCGAATTAAACCCTTCGCCCCTGTTGGATTCGCCGGTACTTTATGCGTTGACCCAAGCGACGACGGGTGCGGGTGTGCTTTTCGGCTTTCTATGGGCAACAAGTGACGGCACCACGAAACGCAGTAAGGCATTGGAGTGGTCGGCCTTCGTCCCCCTCCTGCTTCTTTCATCGTCCATGCCCGCCTCCTATCACTACTGCATTCTGATCTTTACTGCGGTAGTTGGGGCTGACGAACTTCTCAAAATTACAGACAAACGCAAGGTACTCGCCTTCATACTGCTCTTCTCGATGGCATGTGCCCCGGTGCCGGGTAGGATTGGAACGCTGCTTCTGCCCCGATTGGTGGGAACCCTTGGCCTTTACGTCTTGCTCCTACAGACCCTTGCTTCAGACAAGCACCTACGCATTGGAAAGAAATGGGTGGCGGTTGCTGTTGTGGCGAGTGCGTTGCTTGCAATTTCAAATTTGAGACCCTTGAAGAACCGGACTGAAGACTTTCGCCGTCGTCTGTCGAATGCTTCGACCGGCTATAGTGCCAGCAATCCGGCGGCAATGGGAAGTCGAGTCGTTTTCACCGAAATGTTCGAAGAAAAATACGGGGCGATGGCTCTCGAAAATCATCGAGTGCAGGCCCTGCCGTTCTCTGGTGATGTACTTTCACTTGCGGGAAGCGAGCGCGTTGCTGTCGGGTACTTCGAATACGTGACCAGACAATCGTCTATCATGCAACTCCCGCTCGGGACTCCGAATCCGATGCCTGAATATATCGCGGAGGGTGAGCAGCCCAAGATCTCGCCGGATGGTAGATGGCTTGCTTTCATTCGAGAAGAGGACGGTAGAACCACAGTTTGGCTGTCTGAAGCGCAGTCTCCAACGGCGGCGCAATTGATCATAAACGGCGCGCCCGGCATCCTGGATATGAGTGTTACGTCTGAAGGCGACCTGATCGCTGCCGCTGGTGCTGTAAGTGGACCGCACTTGATTATCGTGAGACGTTCAACCGGCGTGGTTGAACCCCTAAGTGGAATTGCTGGTCCAGCCAGATACCCGTCCATCTCGCCGGACGGGAAACGACTGGCGTTTAGCCGGCGGAAATGGGGTTCATGGCAGCTTGTGGTCCGCGAGCTGGCAACCGGTGTCGAGCAGCAATTGACGCATACAGCATGCAACGCAACCTTGCCATCGTGGGAGGACCCCCACACATTGTTGTATGCAACGGATTGCGGCAGAGGGCTAGGACTCAGCGC
>JBEKNJ010000180.1:0-2982 GCA_049522955.1 Acidobacteriaceae bacterium | reverse complement strand
GGGTCTTGTGCTTGCAAGGGAGAGCTGAGAGATGCAAGTAAGGCCAGGGCGCTTGCAATCGCAAGACGCAGGGAACCCGAAACCCTGTAGCCAGGCATAGGGAGTGTCTCCAGCGCACTTAGTCTAGCAGCCACCTGGGGGCGGGGTTCGTATCATCTATGTAGACGCGCTCGGGCTCCGCATTACGTGCGGCGGCCCGGTTTGGTCCGTCGCTTCTTCGCAGTCTTGGTCTTACTGGGCTTGTCGGGTGCGGGTGCTTCCGGAGGAGGCGGGATCGGTGGGCCTATGTTTACTCCAGCGAACCATTTCTTGTAATGGCGGGGGTTAGGCGCAGGCTGACTGACGGAAAAGCTCTGAACAAACTTAAGGTCGCGGGTGGCCGGCATGAACCCGTAAAGGCTATTGGCGGATTCTCCCGTTGTGGAGTAGCCTGCCACGCAAGGCGGCGGCAGGGGAGTGGGCCTGGTGGGCGTGGATGACGTGTAGGTGAAGGTCCCTGAACCCGAACTCAGGGTGGCGTCCTCCCCGTTTATGGGTCCGACCAACACCAATTGGAAGCTACCGATGGGGGCAACCCCAAGGTCTTTCGCGTCTGGTATCGACGATATCATCCGCGTGTGATGCCCTACACGCTTGGACTTTGCGTTGAAGATGCTGAAGGTAACTCCGGTTATATTCGCTTTGTCGTCTTCGACCAGCTCAATCGTGAGCTTATAGCCCTTGGGCAAAGTAAAATTCGGCAAGGTCACGAATGAGTCGTACTGCAGGATCGAATAGTTTGAGCTGTTCTGGATCCAGTTGTTGGTAATTCCTATCAGGCTTGGACCCCACAAACTGATTACGTACTGCTGCCAGCCGGTCTTCGCCAAGAGCGGCGATTGGCAAGGACTTATCGATTCACAATTCAGTTGAAACGAAAATCCTTTGGCTCCCTGGTCGACGCTGGTACAAACGATGTCTTCGAGGATGTCAATTTCGACAGCCAGGCCCCGGATGGGATGACAGAAGCCATCGATCACATTGCTCATGGTGTAGTTGGTGGAACTGGCTAAGCCGGCAGTGGGTGAGGGAACGAGGTAATTGCCGGCAAAGTCTGCGAGGAAACGACGAAACAGGACTGCTCCTGTCAGATTGATGGTCCGGAGTTGAGGATCGGGCAAGACCCAACCCGCAATCCCTTCGGATTTAAATCCGGAGATCCCGACCGCCTCGTTCAGTTCCGTTTGACTGATGGTATAGAGATGGGCGTCCCAGGTAGCGTTGTAGGCTCGAAACAATTGGGTGGCGTTGCCGGGTTGCATTTTGTCGTGATAGATGTAGCACGCGATCCCGCTGCCCCGCATGCTGGGATTGCTGGTAGCGGTATTCCGCTCGGTGAAGTTCATCGTATAGAAATGTGAGCCGTTCGCCGGGTTATAGGCCTCGTAGAGGGGTCCCATGCTGGCGGGGAAGGGAACGGCTGCCGTTGGAAAGAAAACGTAACCGAGAATGCCTTCATCATGAAAACCTCCTGCGATCACCATTGCATACTCGTCAGGGTCGGCAGTGTAGAAATGGTGCGAACCGCTCGGGTCGCGCAGCCGATGAAACGGCGTCCCGTCGCTGGGTTGGCTATAAACATAGAACGCGATTCCCCTGAATTGGTAAATGCCGGGGAGAAAGTCTATTTCTCCCCGGTCCGTCACGTAGAGGTGGTCGTCTGTTTTTGGGTCGTACCCATGAAAGATCGGATTAAGAGAAATGCCTGCCTGCTGTTGCGAAAAGCAGTAGCACGCGATGTTTTCTCCATTGTGGGTGCGGTCGTTGATCAGATCGTCGTATTCGTCAATGTGGCAGGTATAGAAATGACTTTGGGTGGTTGGATTGTAGGCGCGGAAGAGGGGAAGGGGAGAAACTGCTGAGGTGAAGACACCACCGCAGGGCGTGAGCTCTACTGCTGCTTCGTTATCGAGGGCGGCTTGGGCCACCCCAGAGTCTGTGGTGAGAACAAAACTCGAGCTCATCTCTCTTCCTCCTCTTAGGCCTGTGATACGGTGTGGGTTACTTTACGGTGAGGCGCTAGGGACAAAGCTTCTCAATGGTTGCGACGCCAAAGTACTTGCCGGCGTTCTTCTGCAGGGTGCCTCCGCCGGGCACATCGGTCAGCGCGGTCGCCAGCCCTATGAATGTATTTCCGCTGAGCGCGATGGTAGAGCTGCACGCCAGATCCACACCGGTACCGGAAGTTGTGGAGACAATCATATTTCCCTTGAACGTTCCACCGCCCGGCGAGTAGAAGGCCGTCGTATTGTTCACCAGGGTGTTGTTCGACACGGCGGAGCTTCCAGAAGCCTCGAGGGTTTACAGAGCGAATGCCGTATTGCTGATGGTATTCCCAGTCACCGTGGCAGAATTCGTGTAGATTCCAGCTCCCCCGGCATTCACGTCGATGGTATTTCCGGTGATCGTGTCCGCTTTCCCCAGGGACAAAATCGCGAGGCTGCCCGATCCGTGAAGATAGCTATTGCTCACATTCACGCTGGAGGTACCGGCATATTCGGCTACTCCGAAGCTGTATTGGTTGGCCATGGAGATCACGCTGTTCTCTAAGGTGACGGTCGGACTCACCGCCCCGGCGTCGTACACGAGAAGACCATAGTTGAATTCACCCGTCTGCGGTTCCAGCAGCAGGACATGATTGATGGTGCCTGAACTGGTGTCAAACAGGATGTCGACCGGATCGAGGCTGGTATTCGTCGCTCCGGTTGAATCGATCGTGAGGCCGCTGATATTGACGGGTCCCCCGGTATTCAGCACGGCGATCAGCGGCTGAGACGGCGGGGAGGAACCATACGCCTCTCCGTAGAGACCGGTGCCCGGGACCGTAACCACCACCGTCGCGTTATCGCCGCTTTGTACTCCGGTTAGTGTAAGCGGCTGCAGAATCGTTACCTGCTCAGGATAGATTCCGGGACACACGTTGATCGTGGAACCGGCAGGGAC
>JBEKNJ010000179.1:0-2996 GCA_049522955.1 Acidobacteriaceae bacterium | reverse complement strand
GCAATGCGGTAATCGCGGATACGAGAACATCAAGCCCCGCCGCAGCGTGCCAGTCCCCACGCTGAGTTCGGGAGACACGCATGTCCTGCGCGCTGAAATGAACGGAGCAGAGATGCAGGTCTTTGCTGACAACTCGCTCGTTTGGGAAGGATCGGTAGGGCCGGATGCCCTCGCCTTCGATGGACCAGTCGGCATCCGTTCCGATAACGCTCGCCTGCAGATCGATCTTCGCACCGGCCAGCGGATCAAAGACCAGACGCCGGGTTGCCGAGGAGAAGAATCCGAATGAGCTGCAGGGCTTCAGTGTCTGTGCCCCTGGTCCCCTCGCGAACGACGGGTGGGCGGGTACAAACTCCAAGTGCAACAAAAACTGGTTTGATGATTTATAGCACTCCAGTAGCGGGGGCTGTTGGAAAGTGGGAAGCGCGGTTTGCTTTCCACTTTTCAATGGCCCCTGGGTGCAATGGGAGTCTTGCCGACGTTTGCCCAGTACTTGACGAAGTCGAAGGCGCCATTTGGGAGGAACAGTTCGGCGGGAGCTTTCCAGCCGAGTGTTTTTCTGCATCTGGTATTGAGTTCCCAGCCGATACCGTCGAGCTGTTTCTGGGAGAACAGGGAGAGATCGGTCGACTTGGGGAGGTATTGTCGGATGAGGCCGTTGATGTTTTCGCAGATGCCTCTTTCCCAGGGAGCATGAGGATGAGCGAAATAGACAGTGACTCCAGTACTTTTGGTGAGTGTCTTATGTTTGCTCATCTCGCTGCCTTGGTCAAAGGTCATGGAGAGGCGCATCTGTCTCTCAAAGCGTTTGAGGATCCTGGCAAAGGCCCTCGCTACCGTGGGGGCCTTGCCATCCTTCAACCTCACCAGGACGCAAAAGAGGGTTTTGCGTTCGACCAGCACGCCGACCTGCGATAGATTCCCCTTGCCAATGATGAGGTCCCCTTCCCAGTGGCCTGGAATCAGTCGATCAGCCACTTCGGCAGGTCTTTGGTCGATCAAGGTCATGTCAGGAATGGATCGACTCCGGCTGTTTTTACCGCGTGCCGGTCTGCGGGCCTTGTGTCTACGGCGTAGCAGCTCCAGCAGGCTGGCGCGGAGCTGTCCCCGCGGCATGGCATACAGTGCGGTATAGATAGCCTCATAGGAAAGACGGACCGGATCTCTCATACGAGCCAGTGTGCTCGCGATCTGCACAGGACTCAAGCCACGGTGAAGATGCTCCAGCATGGTGATCCAGAGTTGATTGCCGGCTACCAGCTTGCGCTGGCGGCGCGCTTTACCACCCAGCACACGCGCTCGTCGATCGGCCACCAGACAGCGGTAGCCACCAGCAATGGCGCTCTTGCGTAGCTGCGCTCTCCATCCGTTGCGCCGCATCTCTCGGCTAACCGTCGATCGGGCTCGCTTCAGACAGGCAGCAATCTCCGCCGCCCTCCTCCCCAGCCTCAACTGCGTCTCAATAACAACTCGCTCTGACAAATCAAGATGACGGTAACTTCTTGGCATATGCAACTATCTCCTCTTGTGGAAATGTTGCACTTGTATCCTGAATCCGCCGTGCCCCATATCTCGCTCGTTTTTCGCGAGATGTGGGATACCACTGCTCTTTCCCTCTGACTCTCGATTCATCCGATGCGCTTAGCTATCATCATCGTGGTATCCCACATCTCGCGAAAAACGAGCGAGATATGGGGCACCCGTCCTTTGTGAGGGATCGAGGGGAACCCGGCTAGGAAATCCTTCTGAACCGGCGGTTCTCACGCAGACACTAAAGCCCGTACTAGGCTGTGTGAAAACCCGTTGGATCACTAGTCACGGCGCGTCGCCCGTATCACGATGTCTTCTTTGAATGCGGGCAACACCAGCGGGCTCTTACCGCCGCCCTTAACCTCGATCGCCGGGGAATACTCACCAGTGGCCGGAGAATAGAGCCGGACGTCGAAACTACCCGGCGGCAACGATAGTGAGACACTTCCGTCCATCGCTTCGCCCGCCGACGGATCCCCCACCTCGCGCGAGTCAGCCAGGTAAGCCACGTAGTCGCGCTCGCCGGCAGACAAGCTCGAAACGGTCAGATGCTGAGGATAACTTTCGATCCAATCCGGCGCAAGCTTGCCATGGAGGTAATCAAACGACGACATGAATTCCGAGAGGTACTGCATCCAGGTGCGGATCCCGCGCTGGGACGCCGCGGTGCCGCGCTCGCTGCCTACGGTGATGGAAAAATCGATGTAGTCGTAATGGCAGCGGCTCAGTAGCGCTGTCCACGCCCGCTTGCGGTGGATCGTCCATCCGGTCGTATCGCGATACATGCTCGCGGTATTGTCTTCATCGAGCACGGCCGGCTTCGGGCGTGCATCCGCGTCCCGGCAAAAACTCGCCACCTGATCCAACATCAACTCCTTCGACATAAAGTTACCCATCTCATAAACCTTCCCATCGAAGAGTGTGTTGGGCAACGGATGGTCATTCACGATGTCAAAGGTTTTGCCGGCAAAGGTGGCGTCCATGGGAAATGCGTTCTTTGCGCCATAGGTGAAGGCTTGCTGCCCGGAGAGCAGGTGCGGACGGTTGAGACGATGCATCTCATCGTGCAGAACACGGGCCATCTCCTCCTGCCATGCGTCCACATCCGCCGGAGATGCTTGTCCAGCAAAGCCTCCGCCCGGTTCGTTGCAAATTTCGTAGTACACATTGTCGTACCCGGCGGTCTCCTGAATGATCTTGCGCGCGTACTCACTCTGCCTACGCACCAACTCCGGATCCTTGAGCGAGATATAGTCCTGCCACGCAATGGCTCCTACATGCTGTTGGTTGTTTTCCGCGCGAAACGGGTTGAGCGCCCAGGTCTCGTTGGAATAGGTGTTGCTGAAGACCGTTAGCTCGACCACAATCCCCTTCTGAGACGCGACATCCAGAAAGCGATGGAGCCGTTCAAAATACTCCGGATTCCACTTGTCCAAGTCATAAGTGGGCTCACCATCCATGGCCTT
>JBEKNJ010000178.1:0-3017 GCA_049522955.1 Acidobacteriaceae bacterium | reverse complement strand
CTCGACGGGAAACGATTCGGGCTGTGGCTAATGCCGGACAACGAGAGCGAAGGTGATCTTGAAACGTTCCTCAAATACCTTGTACCGAAAGAGCAGGATGAGATCTGGAATCTCGCGTGTGACAGCGTCAAGGGCGCGCGAAACAAGGGCGCACCGTGCCACGACAGTCATGTCCCCAAAGCCAACCTTTACACGTGGTTGGCGTGGCAAGAACCGCCGGGACAGTCGCCGGGACTGGCCTTGACGAAGAGAATCCTTGATCCGCAGTCGCCTTATGCAGGTGCCTTCGTCGCTTGGTTTAAAGACTTGTACCGGATTGCATGACTGCTCCAATCCGGCGGACCAGAAAGAGAAGAAGGTACGCTAATGTGGTACGCAAGGTCTCTTAGAGTAGCTGCGCGATGAGCACTGGCGGATCTTGGACCGTTTGATCGGTCTGAATTAGCGGCGTGCCCTCGTCCCCTAAAATCTTTTGCCGACCGGAGTGCCCCTCGAAAGCGAGTTTCGAAAAAAGAGAGCTAAGTTAGAAACAAAATCAACTGCGCGGCGCGACAGCAAAAGCGGATGATTGCGCATTAGTGAGCAAAACGCCACAAGCCGGTTGACGTTAGCCGCCTTCACACATCCGAGGCGCTTGTTTGAAAGAAAGGTCACTTGGAGATCTGTGAGGTGATCGGGAACGACAAGTCGGCTCGCAACTGCTAACCGTGTCCCTTCGTCCGTATCACGCCCGACCCCCTGCTCCCAAGACGCTGTATGCAAGGTAGAATTCGCGGCGCTAACGGTTCCTTATTCAATAGGATGAAGTCGATCATCTACAGCTTGAGAACGGGCTTGTAGTCGCTTTTGTAGTCCCCCATCGCCTCGGCACTCCAACGCGTGCGACTCACCCCTGAGGAGTTGCCAACTTTTCCCGTCTTGCAAGATCTCAACGTTTTTGCTGAATGGCCCTTGCACACACGATCTCCCACCTAGCCGCAGAGCAGCCCCTCCAGCCTCATTCCATCTCAACGTCGCGAAAGATCGATTCTGAACGGACTATCCGCCGCGCAAAAAAGCCCCCGACTCGTGCCCAGGGCTTCATTCAGCTCGCGAAACAGATCCTATCTGCTGACCGCTATACTGGCTTGCAGATCCGTTGGACGAACAATCGGCAACGGAGGCTTGGTCACGACCAGTTTGACCCAGAGGGCATCCCCGCCCCTGAAATAAGACGTCGCGTTCGCCTTGCGCAATGCGTCCATGCTGGGCTGTTCCGTTCCGGAGGCTGCTTTGGTGAAACCCGGCAGCTCAAATATGACCCATGACCCCTGGTCCATTTCGGCCAGACTGAGAGAGACTTGCTGTCTTTCGGTCTTCACCAGGATCTCGGTGCCGGCCTTCACAGTGCTCTGGTCGCCGGAGATCTTGAATTCCTTGCCGTTGCGAACAAGCGCGATGGGCGCCTGCGGAGCACGACGAGAAAACAAAGCGGCACGTTGGGCCTGAACGAGGGGAGTGTCTGGTGCATTCGGACCGATCGAAGAGAGCAAAGCGAACCGGGCGGTCCGCGATTCGAGATCGACTTTGCCTGGAAGTTCTCCTCTGCTGTCGGAGAGATTCAGGCGACCGACATCACCCTTGCACACAGAGGCGTTCCAGGTGGGATGGATTTCACAGGTGTTGTCGGTGACGACGCTGTCGTTCTCACCATCGTTGAGCATGATGTGGGAATCGGGGATGCCGGTCACCGAACCGTCCAAGTCGTGGATCGACAGGGTCCGATATGCGTTGCCGCCGCGGTTATCATTATCGAACCTGGTATCGAATTTCGGGAAATACACCGGCTTGGCGTTGACGAATTTCGCACCGCTGATGGTGCTTCCGGTACTGAGCCCCGCGCTCGTGTACAACAGAAAGGACAGCGCACCCGTTTTTCTCCGATCGTTGTCCTGGAAATTCACGAATGTCGTGTTCACCACATCACCGCGGTAATCATAGTATTCGAAGCCGCGGATCGGGAAGTCAGGGATCCGCTTCTTGGGCAGGCTGCGGCCATAGGCAACTTCCTCGGGCGTCGTGGGATTGCCACGATTGTCGCTCTCGCCCACGACCAGCGAATCAACCAGCCGTGCTTGAAACGGTTCGCTGCCGATGTCGCCGGCGGCCTGCGTCATGCCAATGGCATTGTCAGCGAGTTTCAAGTTGCTGTATACGAACATGTCGCCCCGGCCCCAGAGACCACCATTGCGGTTCTTGTAGCTGGTCAAGCTCTGGAAGTGCGACTCCACCACTTCGCTATCCAGGTCAGCAGGATTTGTCAACGGCAGGAACGGGATGGTGGCCAGACCGAAGGTGTTGTCTTCGTAGATGTTCCGGTCGAACATGAACCCGTCGAAGTTGGAATGGGCCACATTGCCTCGGAATGCGCGCAGCGGCGTTCGGCGCGGCCAGATGGTCTTGCTGACGTCCGAATCCTTGAACTTCCCTTGCGGGTGTTCCGGCAGAGACAGCCAGAAACCGTTCTCGTCGGAACCAGCCGCCACATTGTCTAGGAAGCTATTGTCCGGGTTGGTGATCCAGAAGGACGCCACCGTGTTGTCCGAAGGCAGCAGAACGTTCTTGCTGTGGAAGCTCATTTCCCTATAGGCCTGACGATTCGCATAGTTGGCGTCTCTCTCTCCGTTGGCGGCGGTATTCGTGGGCACGCATTCCAATGTCGGATGACATTTGGTCTGGATTGCCAGGTTCTTGATGAATTCATTGCCGTGCTCGATCCCGTCTTCGAGGAAGAAGCAGTGGCCCACGGTGTTGTAGGTCACGTTGTTTTCGACGCGCAGGAAATTCGTGCCATGCACGGTCACACAGCGGTTGTAGGTGTCATGAAGCGAAGAGTTCTTGATGTACTGCCCCTGCGCGTCGCCGATCAGATGCCAGTGGATCGGATATCGGGCGAGAGTCATGTTCTGGCCCATTCGATTGAATTCGACGCCCTCGACAAACATCTTGCTTCCGACCATCGCCATGACGTGCCCGCC
>JBEKNJ010000177.1:0-3025 GCA_049522955.1 Acidobacteriaceae bacterium | reverse complement strand
TATCGTGTAGGAAGCGGACGCGACCACGCTGGTGCCGCCCGTGACCGCCGCGATAGCTTCGAGCGTCTCCGTCGAGCTCACCATAATAGGACCGGTGTACGTGGTCGAGGACGTGGTAGGCGTAGTTCCGTTGGTCGTGTAATAGATGGTTGCGCCCGAGGTGGCGTCGGATATGGTCACCGACTGCGCGGAAGTATAGGTTCCGGCGGGGGGCGAAAATGTCGGCGTCGCAACCGGAGTTGGCGAGCTTATGGTGTAGGCAGCAGAGGCGACAGCGCTGTTGGTGTTGCCCGTGGCCACCGCTATAGCCTCCAGCGTCTCCGACGAGCTCACCGTAATCGGGCTGGTGTACCTGGTCGAAGACATCGTAGGTGCAGTTCCGTTGGTCGTGTAGTAGATGGTTGCGTTGGAAGTGACATCGGAGATCGCCACCGACTGCGCTGAAATATAGGTCCCGGCGGAGGGCGAAAATATCGGCGTCGCGACCGAAGTCTGTATCACATAGCTGCCACTCACTACCGGGCTATCGTTGAACCCTGTTCCTCCAGCTACCGCGTAGAGGGTCTCACTAGATGAGACGGTGACTGGCCCTGTATAAAGGGTCCCGGTGGCGCAACTAGTTGACCCGTTAGTTGCCGGACTTCCGGTTGTGCTGTAACAAATAACTGCTCCTGATGACCCGCTTGACACTGTGACCATCTGCGATCCAAAATACGTTCCAGGCGCAGGAGAGAACGTCGGGATGCCAGCCTGGCCGGGTGATTCTTCGGTGTAGATCCAGCTCGACAGGCTCTGGGTCACCGTGGCCGCCCCCGTACTACCTCCAAACCCAACATAGGCCGTATTGCCTCCGACCAATGAAGGAATATTTATTCCGGTATAAGTCTTAGTGTACGTGGCTTTAGTTACCGTATCTGTCAATGTTTCGGTGAGCGATGAGCCATCATAAGTGATCGTGCAACTGAAGAGATCGCCGCTCTCCATGTTGATGCTCGAACCCGACATGTCGTATTGCGGATTATTGGGAGCCTGTGGATATGTCCCCCCCGAGAAGAATCCGGTAAGGTTTGCTCCAGGTGAACCTGTCTGCACATCAAACAGATCGAACTTGACTAAGATCGAATTGATGGCAGGACAATCCGTGAATCCGGTGCCCACGCACTGTGACCACGATAGTTGCGCTCCGGGACCGCCGGAGTATGTGAAGCCCCCGGACGAAGGGTTGGTTGTGCTGATAATCATGAACCCGAAGCCGTCGCCGCAATAGGTGGAACAAGTATCCGTGAAGGTGAAGGTGGTCGTAAAAGCCTGCACATTCACTGGAGTCTCGTACCATGCGTTGTTGGCCGCGTTACTCGAACCTGATGTAGTCAACTGTATCGTCGAACCGACTAGCGGCGACGCGCCGTTCACCAACCATATTTGACCTGTCGAACCGGCAAAGCCGCTCGGGTAATTGATGACCTGTGCATATGCCGCGGGGAAACTCAGTAAGCCCAACGTCGCCACGGCAAATGAGCGGAGCACCAGGGCCATGCTTCTCCGAGCCTCGCAAAAAGTTCTCTGCCGGCAATTGAGTAGGGGTAGACAGAAGAAGAAAGCAAGCCGAAAGACCGACCTCAAAGAAAGCGAGGAAGATTGGTAGTTGCACTGAGGATTCGGCATTAGGCTATGCTCCTTCAGCTTGAGAGCGTCTACTCATACCAACACTCGTGTCTGAGAACTACAGAAGAGACCGGCCCACATAACCAGCGCTGCAAGTGTAGCTACGAATTGTGAATAGGAACGAAGACCCTGGAAAGATGCGCGCTACAATCCCCATTTTGAGCACACCAGTCACAAGGCACAGTAAACCTAACCACCGCTCAACACATCGCCGACTACTTATCGATCCCGTGTAGAGCCTTTAAGTATCACTCGAATTGTAAAATCCTTCCACAGAAATCGCACTTCCCGATTCTCATTGCCCGAATTTTGGCTGAACTGGCAGAGAGGCCCGAGATGCACCTTCGTGCCAGTCGGTTGGGTCATTTTGGTAATCCGCAATCGCCATCGACCAGGTTACGAATGGCACTCAACTGATGCCACCGACGGGAACTCGCGGTGAATTATTCGTTACGTAAATTCGCCCGGTTCATCAGTTAGATTTCTTTGTCCGAACGGGACTATGCAATACACTGAGTTAGTGGTTTAAAAGTTAAACTGGCTCGCTCCAGACAGCTGTTTTTTCTCAAAGATGGGTATTTTCGACCTTGTTATCCGCTGAAAACTACTCACACGACGCATCAGTCATTATTGTGTCGTTCAACACTAAGGACATATTGCGGGAATGCCTCGAATCGGTGGAACGTGAATCCGAGGGTCTACGGATTGAAACTCTGGTTGTGGACAATCACTCCAGAGACGGTTCGCCAGAAATGGTCGAGAACGAGTTTCCCCGGGTCCGCGTATTACGGAGCACCGTAAATCTCGGCTTTGGTGCAGCGAACAACCTTGCCATTCAAGCAGCTGGCGGACGCTACGTGATCCTGCTAAATTCGGATGCGTTTTTATGCCCCGGCTCACTTAGGCTCGCCCTTAACCACATGAATCTACATCCCGATGTGGCTCTCGCCGGCGCCCGGCTTGTGGGGAGGGACTTCTCCTGGCAGCCCTCCGCACGCTTGTTTCCCAACGTCTTCGGCGAACTCCTGGTGCTTACCGGCCTCGCGGCCAGGTTCCCGAAGTCCCGATTTTTTGGACATTTTGACAGGACTTGGGCTGACCACTTAGAAGCTGCCCAGGTAGATTGGGTACCGGGGGCATTCTCGATCGTCCGCGCTGAGGTGTTGCAAAGAGTCGGGCTGTTCGATCCGCGATTTTTCCTTTACAGCGAAGAGGTTGACCTCTGCCGCCGCATCAAGAGGGCTGGATACGAGATCTGGTACTGGCCCGATATTCTGGTAATCCACATAGGCGGCGAATCGTCCCGTCAAGTCAAAGACCTTGAACTCTCGTCTTCCGGCAGTACCCAGCTTGTGCTCTG
>JBEKNJ010000176.1:0-3050 GCA_049522955.1 Acidobacteriaceae bacterium | reverse complement strand
AACGCGTCAATTTTGCCGGCAGATCGCCGAATTAAAGATTTCCCAGACATCGTCTGAAGAATCTATAGGGTCGAGTGAAATAGCTGTGGGTATTGAGGGAATGGGGACAAGCACATTAGAACGGTTCAAGCGACATCTTCGCCCTGGACGTGTGTACCGCAGAGAAAACCTTCTGCCCTGGTCCCGCAGTGTCGACCGACACCTCAAAGAACTTACTATCGACGGGACCCTCCAGAAGCTCCGTACCGGCTTGTACTACTGCCCTCGGAAATTTGAATTTGGACAGGCTCCCGCGGACGAACACGAGCTCGTGAAAGCCTTCTTGAGAACGGATCATTTTGTCATTACATCGCCGAATTTGTACAACCAGTTGGGGCTTGGGACGACACAGCTCTACAATAAACGCGTTGTATACAACCAAAAGCGGCATGGTACATTTTCGCTCGGTAATCGAATGGTTATCTTCCAGCGTAGACTCAACGTTCCGAAGCAAATCTCGCAGGAGTTCCTGCTGGTCGATCTTGTTAACGAATTGAGCGCCCTAGCGGAAGATCAGGACGCTGTCCTTTCTCGCGTTCGCGAACGAGCCAAAAAGATGGACCCCAGAAAGCTTTCCCGAGCGGTTTCTCTGTATGGGAAGCATTCGACGCAAAAAACGTTTGGGGAGATGTTGCACAATGCCGGCTGAATCATTCTGGCACGACGGGAGCCATTTCTAGGCGCTTGTCCGGAGCGTTGCAGCACTGGCTTTTGGCACTGGCGCAGCTTAGAATTCAGCGTTCCCCCAAACACTGTTCATGCGAAGAGGTAACAAGTAGATGCCGCGAGGGAAGACGAGCGGCGGCAAGCCGCCGAAGCGCCCGATAGAGCGCTATGAACACCGCGACAAAAAGCGTATTAATAACCCACCCGTTGGGTTGGTGACGCCCGAGACCGATCCGGTCGCGCCGACACACAAGACATACGACTATGTGGCCCCCGTGCCATCGGTGAAACCCCGCCAGGAATTGGACTACGATCCACATCTTGATCCTCAACTGGTGTGGGCTGGCAAGAAGGAGCGCAGTTCGTTTGAAGTGCCCACGGTCTCCTTGCACGTGCATGAACGGATCGATCCCCACACGATCATCGACGCCGTGCGCAAGCGGAACGGCAGTACTTTGCCGGCGCAGCCATCACTCTTCGAGAGCCGAGAAGAAAATCCTCCGCTCCGCGAGGCCATTGATTTCTATCGCCATGCTCATGGCTGGTCGAATCGCCTTATTGCCGGTGACTCATTGCTCGTCCTGAACTCACTACTGGAGAAGGAAGGCATGGCGGGGAATGTGCAGATGGTGTACATCGACCCGCCTTATGGCATCAAGTACGGTTCGAATTTCCAGCCATTCACAAATAAAAGAGACGTCAAGGATGGGAAGGACGAAGATCTGACGCAAGAACCGGAGATGATCCGAGCCTTCCGAGACACATGGGAGCTGGGAATCCACTCCTACCTGACATACTTGCGGGACCGCCTACTCCTTTCCAAGGAACTGTTACACCAATCCGGATCATGTTTTGTACAGATCAGTGACAAGAATCTCCACCACGTCAAGGAATTGATGGATGAGGTATTCGGTGGGGAGCATGCGTGCGCAATCATCGCCTTCAATAAAACCACCAGCGCAACAAGCGACTTACTTCCGACAACGACGGACTTTCTCCTCTGGTACGCTCGCGACATTGCCCACGTGAAATACCGCCCTCTATATCAGCCGAAAATATTCGGTGCGGAAGGTGCCAGTGCGTATAGTCGCATAGAAATGCCGGACGGGAAGCGACGAGCGATGACCGCAGCTGAAAAATCTGATATCTCATCGATACTGCCGGGAGCTCGTATTTATCGAATCGACAATTTGACCAGTCAACGACCACCTGGCGACTTTCCGGTCAAGTTCGATGGAGAAACCTATCGCCCCCGAAAAGGTTATTGGAAAACAGGGGAGTCGGGAATGTCCGCTTTGATTACGGCGCGCCGGCTAGAAGCCACGTCAGGCGGCTTGTATTATGTTCGCTATTTCGAAGATTTTCCTGCTTACTCTCTTTCAAATAGTTGGAGCGACACTAGCATCGCTGGTTTCTCTTCCGACAAGTTCTACGTGGTTCAGACGACGCCGAAAGTAATTCAGCGCTGCCTTCTCATGACCACCGACCCCGGCGACCTAGTTCTTGACCCAACTTGTGGTTCCGGTACGACCGCTTATGTTGCCGAACAGTGGGGGCGCCGCTGGATCACTTGCGATACCTCCCGCGTCGCCGTTACTCTCACCAAGCAACGCCTGATGGCCGCAAACTTCGACTACTACGAGCTTGCACACCCTGCAGAAGGAATTGGTAGCGGGTTCCGAAACAAAACCGTGCCGCACGTCACCTTGAAGTCCATCGCCAACAATCCCGAAATTCGCGAGGGAATGATTCGCGAACAGATTGAAGCAGCCCTCGCCCGTTATGCCGAGCAGGAAACGCTTTATGACCAACCTTTCGTAGACAAGAACCGTGTTCGAGTGACGGGACCGTTCACAGTCGAGGCGGTTCCTGCACCCACGGTCAAGTCCCTAGACGAAATCGAAGCTTCGGCATCAGCTGCTGACACCTCCATCGCCCGCTCTGGCCCGACACTCCGGCACACAGAATGGCGCGACGAGTTGCTGAAAACCGGTCTTCGCGGAAAAGGCGGACAGCACATTGACTTCTCCCGTGTAGAGCCACTGGCTGGCACGCGGTGGCTACACGCGGATGCTGAAACAAGGGGAAAGGTCCCAGAGCGTGTTGTTATCTCTTTCGGCCCCGAACACAGTCTTTTGGAACAGCGCCAAGTTGAGCTCGCGTGGGAAGAAGCGCGAACGCTGAGTCCCAAACCCGCAATCCTGGTATTTGCTGCATTCGAATTCGATCCTGAGGCCGCCAAAGACATAGATGGAATGACCAAAGAAAAAACGGGAATGCTTTTTCTCACTGCCCAAATGAACGCCGACATGCTCACGGAAGACTTGAAAAAAAAGCGAGCCTCG
>JBEKNJ010000175.1:0-3070 GCA_049522955.1 Acidobacteriaceae bacterium | reverse complement strand
GCAATGCCGTCGAAGACAAGAGTATGTTCACCGACTTGGATTTGCTCTTCTTGAAGAAGCCCTTCCCCAAGAATCAAGAAGCGATCAACCGTGATACCAGTAAATGACGCAGTTGCCCCCCGGACACGAACTGCACCAACGCCAATCGATCCAAGAAGGCCATGTATCATCTTGTCCTGCGAGTCGGCAATTACACGAGCCTCAATACGTCTGACCCCATCGACAAAACATATCTCCTCGTACTCTCCCGCGGACTGAGGAACAATCGGCTGCCAGTCGTGAGTCTCGATGTCGGCGTTTATGGTTCCCGACCCTTCGCTCTCGATGTCACCAAATTGGACAGCCGAATCATATTCAGGAGGCCACGGGTCAAGCCGCAAAGTTGTCCGAGAGCTGTGCATTTCTATTTCACATCCTGGTCGTACTTATCGGATACCTAGGCATATAGGCGAAGGAACCTTGTCCCTAATTTGGTTTCAGACCAAGACTCGAAGGCCCTCGCTCCCGCAGGATGACCTTTCTTGGAGTGCCGATCTCACGCGCGTTGAATTCTAGTCCCCTAATGCCCTTATTTCCTATTCCACTTTGCTTATCCTGGTTCTCACTTTACGGCCAGCGCCAAGAAACCAGACTTGTGAGGCTTAGCAGTACTTCACGTCAAATAGCATCGCAACACTTCTAGAGCTGCAAGCTGAAGAACTGCATCTTCCTAGCGTCTCTACAATTCAATTAACACTGGATCTCCAACGTCACCATCCAGGAAGTGAGGACAAGCGCCGACCTCAAGCTGGCGGAGCGTAACACTCTCCTTCAACGTACCGGCATTTCCGTCGTATACAAGGTACGCGTGATCTAGCGCACGTCGCGTCCAGCCGGTGACTATGTCGACGACTAGCCCGACCGCAGTCGAGGCCAGAACGCCGTTGGGCCACACGACCTGCGGCCGCGGCCCCGCCTTGCCATATCGTGCCGTTTCTTCGGCGATCCTTTGATCGGTCAGGAAACCCATACACCGCATACAAAGGTTTCCAGGCGACGAAAGTATGACCTGGCCGCCGATGACCGGCGGGTCCTGTCCGTGAACATCCATGCCGATATCGATGTAGTGCATCATGTAGCGTCGGCAGGCCACTTCAAGTTCGTGCCGGCCTTGGTAGCTGTCCACGCAGCCGATGACGATCTGGCACTCCCGCAACGGCTCGGGATTGTCCTGCCACGTCCCCGCAAAGCCTTTGATCCTCGCTTGCGGCTGCAGACCGAGAATCATCATTTTCGCAAGGTGCAGTTTGGGCGTTTGGGCCGGAACGTCAATGGACTCTGCCCCCACCAGCCGGTTGAGATTCGATTCCTCGACGACATCCCCGTCGTAAATCACATAGTTCTGAAAACCGACATGAGCCAACTGCTGGATGACGTGCGAGCCTCCTCCTCCGAGGCCGGGCACACCGATCGTGCAGCGCCCGATCCTCTGATCGGAGTCAGGCCCCAAAAACGACTGGCGGGAAAAGCGCTCGTTGCTCACCGGCGGTCCCCCTTTTCGAAAACGCCCAAGGGCTTGCCAATGACGCTGATCGTGCCGGCGGCCACCGGCTCCTTCCGGCCAGGCAGCCACACCCAGCCCGACCCGTGGTCGTGGCTCAGAATAATGATTCCGTGCGCCGCATCGCGCCCGACCGATTGAAATCCGGGCATCATTTTTGGAGTTTCGCGTGCATCCACTCCGCTCATTCCCGTCTCCCCCCGGTGCGGATGCACATGAACATGGAAGACCCCTTCCCGCGCCGGCCGACCGTAGTAGATCGCCTGCATCGCGCCCGTGATGGCATCGCTGCCAATCCTGGCACCTACAGCGGGGTCATCGATGTATTGATCGTCAGGAATTGAATGATACCGATTGAGAAGAACGAGCCTGCCATCGGCGGCCAGCGTTCCAACCCGGCCAAAGACAAATCCGACCCGTTCGGCGGCGAACGGGTGCGGCCGAGCCAGATCCTTGAGAATTTCTCTGTGCAGCGACCCTGTGAGCCTGATCTCGACTTTCATTTTTCCTTTGTGAAACCTGTCAGGTGAGCTACCAAGATTTGCGGCAGCGTCGGCGACGGCAGCGTGACCATCCATGAAAATGCAAACCAATTCTTCTCACAAATTCGCGTGTTGCTGATGTTCCAGTTCCGCGCATACGACGATCTGATCTGCACCGAAAAATAGAGCCGAGACGGATAGCCGTCGGGTCCTCCGAACGGGCGCAACAAGGCGTCACATTCTCGGGGCTCACACCCTTCCGGAAGGCGCAGCTTTTCGAGATGCAGGTACGTGTCATTGCCTTCCGCCAACGCGCTGACCTTTAGGCAATACCCCTTCAGCTCCTCGATCTGTTCCTTCACGTACTCCATAACGTTCCCCTACGACGACCCGCCCGACTGCGGCTGCGAATGGAAGACCTCGCATCCGTGGATCTTCACGGGCCGATCCGGCGGCAGCGGCATCGGGGGCCCGTTCTTCTCTTCGAGCAACACATACCCATCCGGCGTCTGGCCGACTTTCGCGAGAATCTCGGCCACTGTCCGTTCTCCGCGCTCGATCCGATAAGGAGCGTCATTGATGAAAATGGTGACGATTTCCTTGTGGGCGGTGATGAAGCCCTTCAGGCCGGGTTTCCGCAGATCGACTTCCTCGTCAGGCTCCACGACATCGTTCTTGCCGTGGGCAGATTCTTCGATAAGCTCGAACGCGCAAGGACGCTTCCCGACTTTGCTCAAGAGCAGCTCGCCCGTGGGTTTCGGGGTGTCGATCCTGAAGACTTCTCCATCAATGCGAACCCGGTATGCTGGGGCGAGTGGAACTTCCTCCCCCCGCTGCGAAAATTCAAAGATGTCGATTTCGGTGCTGGTCATGTTGTTTTGGCCCTCCCCGGCCAGATGGTTTTCTGTTTCCTTCGTCCCTGATTGCCGGGCCAACCTTCTCCGGACCCGAAGCTGCAGCTTAGTACACGCATGCTAAGTATATCAAGCATACACTACGCACGCTTGAAAATGCAAGCAGGCCGCTCTACAATCCCGGCAGAGGAGAT
>JBEKNJ010000174.1:0-3071 GCA_049522955.1 Acidobacteriaceae bacterium | reverse complement strand
AGGGAAAGTGATTCAGGTAGTAGGTGTTTCTGCCCGTCTGTTCCCAGACACCCAGGCAGAAATTTCCATCCTGCGGAGGCCGTACGGAATTCATGATTTCCGTTTTGTCGGCATGCCACACTGCCAGCGCATTATCGACGACGGTGTCGGGGATATCCTTCTGGTTGCTGGTTTTGGCGGTGAACGTTACGTGCCACATACCCACGATCATGGGAAGGTTTTCCTCTTCATAGCCAGCCGTTCGGACCTGCGCTCCACCCATTTGTGGGTGCCATGCCATTGGTTTCGCGAGCTTCGTGGGCAATCCGCACTGCGCCAGAGCGCTCGGAATCATCGCCCACGCAAAGACCAGCGCGCCGAGAGCCGGTACCAACCTTCGATTACTTGTTCTCATGTCCTCTTCTCCTTGGCCGGAATTGCCGGCTGCCCACGAAACTGGACTGCGATTCGTGCCTGCGCAATGGATAGGAGGTGAACTGGAGGTGAAGTTTTGGTGAAGCGCCAAACCCTTTTAAATCTAGCTTTTTCCTGCGACACTGAGTCATAATTTCCGGGCACAGGAGGGATCCCTGAGCGGTCTCGTCTATCATTTCGGCGACTTCTGGCTGGACTGCGGAGCGTTCCAGCTCCTCCGTAACGGGCACTCCCTGCGCGTAGAGCGTAAGCCCATGGAGCTGCTCATCCTGCTCGCCTCGCGAGAGGGTCAACTCGTCACTCGCACCGAGATCGCCGAACGGCTCTGGTCGAGCGAAGTCTTCGTCGATACCGAACACGGCATCAACACTGCCATCCGTAAGCTCCGCTATCTGCTCCGCGACGATCCCGGCCATCCTCAATTCATCCAGACCGTCGTCGGCATGGGCTACCGCTTCATCGCACCCATCACCACTGTTCAGACACCGTCGTCCGAAGCTGTTCCACCCGGAGCCGCTCCGATGGAACCAGCTGCGCTTGACGCGATCCAACCGAGGGAAGCGATTTCGCCAGAGGAGCTTGCCGGCGTCCCGGCCCCATCTCTGTCCACGTCGAATCCCCGCTTCGCGCACTGGATTGGCCTAACCGCCTTGGCTGCCTTACTGATTACCATCCCCATCGTGACCGTCGGCGCGCATCCCCTGGGCGAACGCCTGCTCCATCGCAACCAGCAACCCGCCATCAGCTCACTGGCGGTGCTTCCCCTCGACAACCTGTCCGGGGATTCCTCACAGGACTACTTCGCCGATGGTATGACCGACGAGCTCATCACCATGCTCGCGAAAGAGTCTAGTCTCCGCATCGTCTCCAGAACTTCGGTGATGCAATACCGTGGGGCTCGCCGGCCGCTCCCAGAAATCGCACAAGCGCTCCACGCGGACGCGATCCTGGAAGGTTCGGTATCCCGTTCCGCCGGCCAGGTCCATATGACTCTGCAGCTGATCCGGGCCGATACCGACTCACATCTCTGGGCCGACAGCTACCAACGCGACGCCAACGATGTTGCACTGCCGGACGAGGCCGCCAAAGCCATTGCCAACCAACTGCATCGTGCAGTCCCGGCCGTGAAAGCCGTCCGCTATGTAAGTCCGGCAGCTCATGATGCCTACCTGCACGGCAACTATCTTTGGTTCGGTGACCACATGGAGGAGTCGGGAGCCTGGTTCCGAAAGGCGATCGATCTGCAGCCCGATTATGCGCTGGCCTGGACGGGTCTTGCCGACTACTACGGGGAGGGTATCGTCGCCGATGCTCTTGACCCTCGTACCAGCATCGTTCCGGAGGAGCAGGCAGCCCAACGGGCACTCGCACTGGATCCGAACCTGCCGCAGGCCCATCAGGCCATGGCTGCCATGTTCCTGATCGATCGATGGGATTGGGCAGACGCTGATCGGGAGATTCTCCGCGCCATCAGCCTGGATCCGCAGAACGGTGAGCTGTATTATCTGCGGGCCTGCGGGTTGCAGGCAGTCAACCGCCAGGCAGAAGCCATCGAGTTGGGGAAGAAGACGATGGAGCTTGATCCGTTCTCACGGCCTTACGCTCTCGCAGGGTTTTACGAGGGCGCGCGCCAATTCGACGCGGCGCTCAAGGAAATTCGGCTGCGGCTGGAAGCAAATCCCAATAACCTCGATCTCCTCGGTCTGGAGATGGATACCTTGCGGCGTATGGGTAATTACAAGGAGGCCGTGGACGTCTGGGCGAGGTGGCATATCTTGACCGGGGATCCTAAGTCAGCCGTGAATCTGCGGCGTGCATGGGATCGTGGCGGTGCCCGAGGCTTCGTTCGCTGGCAACTTGACCGGCGTCTGCTCCAATCTAAGAGTCGCTATGTCTCTCCTGTAGAGTTGGCGAGTTATTACGCACAGCTTGGTGAGAAAGAGCGGACGCTCGCTCTGCTCGAGGAGGGCTACCGACAGCATTCCACAGACACTCTTTGGATCCAAGAGGACCCCGCCTACGACTTTCTCCACTCCGATAGCCGCTTTCGCGCGATCGTCCAGAGGACTGGAGTGGCGCCACGGTGACGTTAGCAATTGATTCGCAACGTCTGCAGTAGACGCGGAGATAAAGGGATACCGTCTGTCACCTTTTTCCGTCACCTTATCCCTTTGGGGCTACTGCACGCAGCGACTCATCCCTCCAAAGACGCGGTTGGTCACGAACTGCTTGACTCTCTCCCGCCACTGCTCTAGCCTCGGGGCGATTTCCAGAACTTCGTTCCAGCGGGGACAGCAATGAAAACGCCGATTCTCTCTTTGGTTTGTCTTGCATGCATCCTGAATGCTAGTCCTGTCGCAATGCACGCGCGAGCTGCCGACAACTCCACTGACCGCACTGCACCCAGCTATGACCTGAAAGCCCAAGCGCTTCTCGACCTGCAGGCCGTAAATAAGAAATGTGTCGATCTGGCTGAGGCACTCCCGAGCGACAAGCTCACCTGGCGCCCTTCACCCGACACCCGGTCGTTTGCTGAAGTATTTCTGCATGTTGCTGGAGAGCGTTACGGAATCCTCAGCATGATGGGTGCGAAGCCTCCGGCAGGGTTTAAAGCGCGCGAGTTCGAAAAATCGACAACTGCCAAGGATCGTATCGTC
>JBEKNJ010000173.1:0-3230 GCA_049522955.1 Acidobacteriaceae bacterium | reverse complement strand
CCGCCCCTCAAAACCCGGTGACAGGAAGGAACGTTTACCTTGCGTAGGGAGCCCGGAAACGTTCCGTTCTGTCACCGAAACTGTGTCGCGTTTCTCCCGCACAACCAGCAGCGATGATCGCGGCAGATAGAATTGAACAGCTAGGGAATAGTTTTGCCTGTTGTGGCTTTTACCGCCTGGCTCAGCTGGGCAAAGGAGTAGCTCCCCCAAGGACCCACGGGGTAATACTTCTTCAAATACGCCTGAGCGTTCGTACGGTTTTTTTGGTTGGGCTTAAAGCCGCCGTTCTTCAACCAGCGCAAGTAGCCAATACTGCGGATCTGCGTATTAAGGCAGTTGTTCCAGTCCTGGTCGTCGTTGATCCTATAAGGAGTCTCGGAGAAGGCGTGATCTTTCATGGTCTGGCAAACCTTGCCGGCAGTTGATTCAAGCGGCTTATTGCTCCATACGTAGCCCTTGGCAATGAAATCATAGTCATACTGATTTGTTGTGTTCTCAAGCGCGTTGTGAACTGAGGTCGGAAGGGCGGAAGACCGGAGTGCCGTGCCCTGTGTTTGACCAGTCGCAGATAGCGCACAGAGCAAGAAGAGCCCTACGATCATGCCCGGACCAAGAATTGTTCTCAATAGTTTGTCCTCCCTTTGCTTTGAAATTGAATCGAGCGGCGGAGATGACCTATCTTTGCCAATCCACTCGCCATTGATCAGTTGTCGCTGGGTGAAGTCCTCGGGCGGGTTTGGTCTTCCTCACGAGGAAGGGGCCTGCCTCTCTCACTCTCTGCCCACAGAAAATGAACAGGAGCAAGATCTTTTTCAGGGATCATAGTGCATCTTTCGTGTTAGGGGAACGAAAAACGGTGCACATCTGAGGAGCTAGAGCTCGCGGGAATTGACTGCGGAAAACTTCCAGCCCGTGCGGCAAGTTATTTGCCTTCATGCACTTCTGCCATTGTCGGTGTTTCCAATTGGGTACCGCCCATTGCTTGACCAGGTTCCTGCGTAGTACACACCTCCTGCGACAAGACGAGCTCGCACTGTTCTTTAGCCAGCTTGCAGTCGATGCACCACTGTGAAGGCGAGATCGCGTCTGCAGATAGAGGGCAGCCGAAACCGCGAAGATTACAAATAAAAGGGGGACAGCCACTGCGTCTTTTGGTGCAGGCGGCAGACCGACCTCCTCCTCTAGGATCAAAGGACCGTCATGAGCATTCTGTCCCCGGGGGCCACTGTGAGAGTGATTGCGTTGCTGTTTGCAATTGTGATGGTTGGCGCCGCGTCTGGCCAAGCGAAGGTTGCCTGTAAATTACCGATGTACATTCAAGCGCCGCACGCCCCGGGTGATGCCACTACGGATACAGTGAACTTGTTTCTTTACGGCCTCAAATCAGCGGTGAGGCAACATCAGGGATGCATCGTTGACAAGATGACCGATGCCCATTTGGGCCTCTACGTCACAACCCTAAATCTCGTCAATGCTGAGGGACACAGCGACGCTTCCGTGATAGCGGTGGCGCTGGCTGTTCCGCTGAATGGGGTCCCAGTCTATATGGATCACTACGTGCTCATTCTCCGGGAAACGGAAGCCGTCGACGGGCAAGTGAACGCGTTGCTCGAAAGTATCGGCGAGACCCTGGACAGGCATACCTCACCCAGTCAATGATCGGACGGCATTGAGGGGGCAGACGAAATAACCACCATTCCTCGCACCACACTGAGGCTGGTCCGGATGGTGGTTATTTCGTCCTGAATCTCTCAAGGCTCTGCCGGAGAGCGCGGGCCAAGTCGTTGACGCCTACGAATGCCTCTCCACCGGTCTGAGCGGCGACCTGTTCTTCGTCTGGGTCAATTACCTGGAGAAGACCTTGGCTACGAGACCTCTGAGTTTGCCGCATTGATCAGCGCGTTGATGTATCCATAACCGAAGGCGTACGCCTGCAGCTTGCCGGGATCGCCGGCGTGCTGGGGCATGTGATCGGGCAAGAATGCTCCTTCATACCCTTCATCCCGAAAGATACGCATGATCTTGAAAAAGTCGATGACGCCTTCATCTGGATAGACTTCCTGGAAATCGTTGAGTCCGCCTTTGATGTTCCGCATGTGGACCTGCTTCACCTTCCCCCGTTGCAGCATGTACCGCACGAGGTCAGGCTCAGTCTTGTTGACGTTGGTCGAACCTTCGCCGATAACACCTAGGTCCAATTGGAAACCGTTCCATGGGCTGTCGACGATGTCCGCATACCTCTTGTATGCGTCATAGATCGACGGCGTGTCGAAGTTTTCCACTCCCTCATAGCCATAGGGAAGGCCCGGAGGATCGTAGGGATGGTTGGCCATCGCGACTTTGTACTCCGCGCAGACCGGGATGATCTTCTTGAGGAAGTACTCGATGCGTTCCCAGTATTCGTTGTAGCTAACATGGCCCGCAACTCCCTCCGGGAGGCTCTTCCAATCGTTTTCAAGCTTGAAGGTCGTATAGACAGCTCCGCCGCGCCCTGGGGCCGTTCCGTTACGACGAATGGGAATCATCGTCCAGTGTTGGCTGATCAGATGAACATCCACCTGCGCCGCCTTGCGGATGTTCTCGGAGATCTGGTCGATCTTTTTGTCCTGATCTGACTTCTGTTTGAGGATGATGTAGCCGGAGTCCATGCGCAGGCCTTCCAGCCAGATGCCGGCTGCGTCGCAGCTATCTTTCATTCTCTTGAGCAGGTCGAGATCGAAAGCCCCACCCTCCACTGGGCCCTCAATTGGGATGAAATCGCCGCCACCACTGCCGCGGGGACGGGGCTTTCCGCGATGCGCTTCCTGGTCAGGATCGGGGCTGATCGATTTCACACCGAAGCGTACGTTGTATTCGAGGTTTTCCTTGCTGAAAATCGCGGGACCTTCGATGACGTGGTAGTCAGAACCCACATGCATTTTGAGATTTTTCTTTGCAGTTACCGGCTTGAGCGGGCCGTAATCGGGAACATGCTGCCCAACCGCTAATTGGGTAGCGGGAATGAGAGTGCTCAGGCCCACGCCTACGGCACCGCCGACGAGTGCTTTGCCAAAATCCCTGCGTTTCATCTTTACTTTCTCCTCGGTTTCCGCGATAGGAAACATGAGCTGAAAGACGATTGGTTTCATGGACGTAATCAGCATACCTATTGCAGCAAGAAAAACTGAAACAGACAGTGAACCGACAACTATCGTCAAACTATCCACTCAATGAGTTCGGTCCCTGCCCTG
>JBEKNJ010000172.1:0-3473 GCA_049522955.1 Acidobacteriaceae bacterium | reverse complement strand
GTGGTTGGACACCAGCTGTCGGAAAACGCTGGCGTCATCGGGTGCTCTCTCCAGGAGTTACCTACGCGAGATTCGCGCCAGAAGGACCCGGACCTGAGGTGACAGACGGGAAGTTCACCGATGTGTTTTTAGTTAGGCTACATAGAGCGGTGAACATCCCGTCTGTCACCTTTACCCTCCTCACCCTGATAGCTTCACGACAAACGCGTCCTGATTATCGACGTTGGAGGTATCCGTGCCGGGGCGATAACGGTAGCCCGCGGTGTAGAC
This sequence comes from Acidobacteriaceae bacterium, assembly GCA_049522955.1. Classification (GTDB taxonomy): domain Bacteria; phylum Acidobacteriota; class Terriglobia; order Terriglobales; family Acidobacteriaceae; genus PALSA-350. Next base: position 3,203 of record JBEKNJ010000172.1, on the reverse strand, counting down.
GGAGTCAGGATCTTCCGGTCCCAGGTGGGGACCGTTGTAGATAGGGTGAAAAGTCGCGACCCCATAGACCGTAGCTCCCAGAAACTTGCTGAATTTTAGAGTCTCGAGATTGGAATCGAATTCGGACAAGAAGCCCGCAACCGGATCCACGGTAATGGTATTCGTGCCCGGAAAAAACCCGGAGGTGGTAGAACCGCCGATATAAATGTCCCCCAGACGATTGATGGCGATGCTGTTGCCGTTCACCTTGCCATCCGCGGCGCCAAAATAGGTTGAGTGAAGAAGCTCCCCAGTGTTGCTCAACTTAGCCGCAAACGCGCTTTGATAGTCCGCACTAAACGGCAGGCAAGACGACGGCGGTTTCGACTGGACCGCTCCAGCAGTCACCGGAAAATCCTTAGAGCATGCGATCCCCGTAACGTAAGCCTCCCCGGCCGCATCCACCGCGATCGCGATACCCTGATCCTCCGGGTAAGGGGTCGACAACGTCTGCGTGCCGCCCAACCGGATCGAGTAGAGGGATCTGGACCCATCTGGCGAAAGTTCGGTGACGAAAGCCTCGCTACCCTGCCGCCCAGTAGACCCGTAGGAGCTTGCCCCGTTGGTGGGAAAATCCGAAGACCCAGTCTGCCCGGTTACAAAGGCGTGGCCCGCGCCGTCGACGGCAATCCCAATACCGAGGTCCCCCCCGGAACCGCCCAGGTAAGTGGAATAGCCATCCGTGAGATAACCGGCGGCGCCCACCTTCACGACGAATGCGTCCATCTCCCCACTAAGCGCCTTCTGTTTTGGTTGCAGCGTGCTCGAGAGATAGAGGGAGGTGGGAAAATCAACCGACTGGGTTAAGCCTGTGACGTAAGCATTGTGATTCGTATCCACTGCGATGGCGGTCGCTAGTTGAAGCACGCGATAGTCGCCAAAGCCGCCAAAGGTAACACACCACTCCTGGATACTCAAATCAACGCTGAGTTTGGCCACGAAGCCATTCCAATAGCCATTCCCGAATTGCGGGTGAGTGGAAAAGTTTCTCGAGGTTGTTCCGCCGCTTATCCAAACCCCGGTTGCGTCCACCGCGATACCGTACGCCTCATCGGTTTCAAAGCCGCCGATCAGGGTGGAGTTCATCACCATTCCCGTCGGTGAGAGCTCGGTCACGAAGATCCAGGCAGGACACACTCCATTCGAGCAATCCTTCGCAGGGGCCAAGCCGAAGAAATTCGGAAAGTCGGTGGAGAGGGTCTGACCGGTTACATAAGAATTACCCTGTGCATCCACCGCAACGGCTTCAGCAACGTCCTGAGAATTGCCCTGCAGGAAGGTGGTGAATTGCACTGTCGGATCCACTACGAGCGCATGCCGCCGGTCATACGACGCCAGGCGAAACGCAGCTTCCCCGTTATTCAGGATCTCGTAATCGCCGGCGATTTCCTCTTTCTCGTTGCCGATCTGCTGATACACCCGGGGGCGGACGTGCCGCATCTCCGAGCCCGAACTGGTCTTGATCACCAGGTCGCCGGTTTCGCGATCGACGCGCAGCGGTCCCGCGCCCTCAAAAGCAAGGCGGATCTGGTTTGGGTCGGCGCCCGGCGCGAGTACGAAGTCGTACTCCAGGTCGCGGCCGTGCCCATAGAACACCAGGTCGATGCCGTCGTAAACGCCGTCGACCTGGAGCCGTCGATATTGCGGAATACCCGAGCGCCATTTCGTGCGGTCGCTTCCCATCAGGTAGTTGCTCACGGCACCGGTTGGCTCCAGTGCCTGGACAGCGCTCCACGCATGGCTGCCCACCAGATGCATACCGATGGCGCTGACCCGGCCCTTGAGCAATACAGGCCGGCCGGGGATCGAAAGATGCAAATCCGCCGGCGAAGGAGCCACAGGCTCAGCCATGGTGATGGTGGCTCCGGATGAGGTGAGGAAGAGCTGGTAGCCTTCGCCGCGAGCGGTCCATGAGACCTGGCTTGGGGCCTGGCCGCGATTGGGTTCAAACGCCAGAGGCCGTTCAAATGGCGCAGAGCTGGACGGCGCACCCAGGGCCATCAGGGCTGAGCAGAAGACGATCAAGTACGCGATAGCTTTTGACATTGGAATCACTCCTCCTGAATTTCGATCAGCAGGACAACAGACAGAGGCAGAGGGTTGCTGGTACCCTGACCACGACAAGACTTCGCGCCCGGCTGTCTTTTTCTGCCTTCACTCCCATAAGCGAGAGAAGGAAAAACATTTCATGGCGAGAGCATTGATCTTTTTCGGGGACGGACGGAACAATCACCAACCCGTCAGGCGAGTTGTGCCGAGAGATTCGAAGTAATCAATTCTTGTAGCTGTCGGGATCTGGCCGACGCGCATTGGGGGTTAGCCCGTCCGTCCCCGAAAAAGGCCGTGGGACCGGGAAAGGCATGACAAGAAAGGCATGACAGACAGGACGTTCACCAGCCTTCATGCGTCCCGCCTGTCACGCCTTTCCTTCTCACGACCTCGTCCACTGCCCTGATCAACCTAAATGGCAGAGCCACCTGCACGAGCCCAGTGCTTGATTTTCGTGACAAACGCGGCTTTTTGCTCAGGACCCGAGAATGCTCGACTTGGTATGAAAAATGCGTTTCCACTCACGCGAGAAACAAGAACATAACGATCCGTCTCCAAGATGACCTTGATTTTCCGCCAAGGAATTTGCGCTTTGAGTGGCCCTATCTCCGTGGAAATGCCCTCGGCTGATACCGTGAGTGATCGGTTCGATGTCTTTCCACGAATGAAGAGCATGACCGGCAAGAAAAGCATGAAACCCCCTGCCGTTAAGACTGCGGTGACGGCATCCCTCAGTGTGAGCGAACGAGAGAAGGCACCTGTGCCTAGCAGGACGATGCCGCTCATTACCAGTGCGTAGCAGAGAACTGTAACTAGATATCTCGGAGAACTTCCCAAGCTACGCAAAAAACCCCGAACGATTTCGACCCGCGTCAGCGCGTATTCGATGGTCATAGTTATACTTTCCGAACGGCACCACAATTGCTTTGCAATTTACGGCCAACTGCTTTTGGCATTCGCGCTCCTACTCTACCATCTGAGCATGACATTGGATTGGCCAGACGATGTGGAGGAGACGATGTCGAAATTAGTCGTCAGAAAATTAGTCGTCGAAATTAGTCGTCAGACGGGAGATAAAGGGACAGCATACCTATCCCCGCGCGGAGACATATCCG
>JBEKNJ010000171.1:0-3315 GCA_049522955.1 Acidobacteriaceae bacterium | reverse complement strand
GCTGAGACCCACTCTTCAGCCAGCTCGGATGGCGTCATCACATCGCTCTCGCCTTCAATGATGAAGATCGGCGTCCTAAACGACCTGCCCAGTTTGTGCGCGTCGAACGCCATCCATTGTGGATAAAGTTTGGAGATGCAAAACATGCTTCCGGCCAAGAGGTCAAAGACGTCCTTGAGAGAGTAGACCGGTGAGAAAAGGACCATCCGTTGGATTTGGCCAGCGGTGCGGCCATAGGCCGGATCGGCGACCTCGGCGGCCCTTTGCTTGGCGCCCCAATCCAACGCTCTCTGATAGGGCGGTGCTCCGATGCGTTCGAGTGTCTTGACTGTGCTTGCATTTCCGGCGGTGCGGCTGCGATCGAGAATCGTTTGATACGAGACCTCTTCGTTTCGCGCCATGTCGACGATCTGCTCCGTGCCGACGTAGGCATAAAGCAGATCCGGACGGCGCGCCGCCATCGCAACGCCGATCATCGAGCCCATCGAGTGGCCGAGCAGGATGATCTTGTCCTGGTGGAGGTGGCGACGCAGAAATTCGGAGATTTCAGCGCCATCCTCGGCGATACGATCTAGCGTCATCTCGCCGCTGCGAGCGCGTCCGTTGCGGCCAAACGTTTTGCCAACACCGCGACGGTCCCATTGCACCACAGTGAAGTATCTCTCCCAGGGCTGGAAGAATGTCGTGAAAGACATGTAGGAGGTCGCTGGGCCGCCATGCAGGACAAGCATTACCGGGTTACTTCGGTCTTCTCCACGAATGCTGACCCATTGGTCGATGCCGCCAGCCCGCACGAACAATCCTTCGTCGATCCCGTTGGGAGTTCGGATTGCGAGAGCTGCCACAGAAGCGCTCTGGCGATGTGCACGGTAAGCGAGAAAAGTGACAGCAAGGATCGCAAGAAGAAGCAACAGACCTGCCGCGCCGCGGGAAAGAAATCTGATCCAAAAGCTGGCCACCACTAAACATACCATGAAGTACGTACTGTATAGTATGCTTGGAATGGTGTCAAGCAAAACTGCAAAAACCAAGCCGGAAGGTCCCGGTGAGCGCCGCGCTCGCACTCAAGTGCGGCTGATAAAGGCCGCCCGCGAGGCGATCGGAGAAAAGGGGTTCCACCGTGCGACGCTGGATGAGATCGCAGCACGTGCCGGTCTCACCAAGGGCGCCATCTACGATAACTTTGTCTCTAAGGACGAGCTGTTTTTGGCGGCGGTCATTACCTGGATGACTGAGCGAAATCAGCGATTCGCCTGGCCACACAGCCTGACGGGCACTTTGAAAGCGCGTCTGCGTCGGCTGGCAGAGGCAGTCATTGCTGATATGCCCGAGGCCAGGCTCGAAGCACCGATGCGCGCGGAGTTTCTGCTTTACACGCTGACCCACGAGGAAATGCGGCAGCGGGTGGCCGAGTCCGGACCGTTACATATCGCGCAGATGCGCGCGCAGTTGCTTAAGTTCATCAAGGAAGATGAGCTATCGTTGCCGCTTGATAAATTCGCAGTCCTCCTTCAGGCGCTGGTGCCCGGCCTGATGTTTATGCGCTCACAGGCACCGGACACGGTGAGCGACGAAACCATCATTGCGATTTTTGAGTCTTTTGCTAATCATGCGTGACGGCGTCAGTAGATCATCCGGCACGGAACGATCGGTTCCGATTATCGCTACTCGGAGACCTTCATAGCACTAACCACTACCGCAGGTACGAAGGAATCCGTCCCGAAAGGGGTCCTGTGTGCGACGAGCGGAACTCTAGGTTACGGCTGTTAGAATACGTCAAGGACCAAGTGATATGAGGCGATCGGTCTTAGGTGTATTCCTTTTTTCCGTTGCGCACTGTCCTCACGTGCTTGCGCAAGCTCCCGTCGTCAGGCAAACCGTGATTGAGATTCCGTTTGAATTTATTCACGGGTCAATTGTTGTCCAGGCGACCGTGAACGGACACGGGCCATTTTCGATGCTTCTCGACACAGGAGCCGATCCTTCCATTGTCGAAATCGGCACAGCGAAGAGCATTGGCCTAAAGATCGCCGCCAAGGGCCAGCAGGGATCGGGCGGCGGAACGGACGGCAATCTTGCCTATGAGACCTCGTTGCCGCTGCTACAGATTGGTGGCCTGACTGCAAGGAACGTCGACGCCCTAGCAATGGATCTCTCAAAACTCAGCTCTGCATTGGGGCGACCGCTCGGTGGTGTTCTTGGCTACAGCCTGCTCAAGGCGCACATCGTGCAGATCGATTATCCGAACCGCAGGGTGCGCTTCCTTGTGAACGCGCCCACTTGTGCCGGAGCCGCGAGCCACGATTCGCCTAGTTGCACGACGCTTTCGTTTCGATACAAAGACGACATTCTGGTGTCAGGTGTAACGGTAGATGGCAAGCCTGTGACTACGAACGTCGATACGGGCTCGAATTCAAGTTTTCAAGTCACGCCGGCCGCCGTAAATAAATTGGGCCTGGGAGAGGAAGTTGCCCGCTCGCATGCGACCAACTCGGTGGGGTTCAACGGTAATTTGCAAAATCGCGAAGGTACGGTGCGCAACGTGACGGTGGGCGCGATTTCGGTGAACAATCCAACCATGGTGTTTTTCGGTAAGGGAATGGGCGTGGATAAGGAGCCCTGGGATCTCCGGATCGGAAACGCGTTCCTGAAGAATTTCGTGGTGACCCTGGATTACGTCCAGATGCGCATTACGGTGGCCGAGCCGTGAAGTGGGAGTGGACAAACTGATCTATCCGCCCGGCCGCGTAGGTAACATCCAAGAAATTACTTCTCGACAGCGCTTCTGAGTTGGTCGTCGAAACGTGAGTTCAAAAGTTCCTGTTGCTTTCCGAAAGGAAGCATGTCATTATTCCTGTTGGAACCCTAAAGGTGAATTGGCCATGAAGGAAAAGCCGGACGTCTTGCAAGGAACGCTCGCGCTGATGGTCCTCAAGACACTCGATGTTCTTGGGCCGCAGCACGGCTGGGGAATCGCTCGCCGCATCGAGCAGATCAGCGGAGACCTTTTGGCTGTCAACCAGGGCACGCTCTATCCTCTGCTGCTGAAGCTGGAGAATGAAGGCTCGGTTGCCTCCGAGTGGGGCGCATCGGAAAACAATCGTCGCGCACGCTTTTATCGCCTTACCGGAGCCGGCCGCAAACAGCTCCAGGCCGAGACCCGCGAATGGGAGCAGACCGCCGCCATCATCGAGCGCTTTTTCAAAGTGAAAGCGGAGGATGTGACATGAGATTTCTGCGACGCTTCCTGAGACGCCTGTCGAATTTCGCAACGCGGCGGAGTGCAGACCAGCGCCTGCGGGAAGAGCTTGGCGA
>JBEKNJ010000170.1:0-3322 GCA_049522955.1 Acidobacteriaceae bacterium | reverse complement strand
AGAGACGCTAACTTGACTTTCCCACCCAGAACCAGCGGAACCTCTCCGGTGTCTGTCACACGCGCGCTTTCACTCAGATCAGGCGTGTCAAATACCTGCACATTCACTTCATCTCCTGGACCGATGACCAGACTTTCATTTTGTGCATAGACAGTCGAGGCCAGGCAGAAGGCGAACACGACCCCCTTAAGCATCCTCATATCTCCCCTCCAAGTCCGTTGGTTGGCAGGTTGTTAAATCCGTAATAATCATGGTAGGCGGCGGATCCCTCGGGGACCGCGTTCAACACGATGCCAACGGGGCTCATCGCATAAGTGGCCAATAAATCGTGAGCGCGCCTCAATGCGGTCTTCGTAGTCACACCCAGCCGCACCACCTGTATTGTCTCATCGGCCATCCCGCTCAACACCCGCGCGTCGGCTACTGGCAGCACGGGGGGAGCATCGATCACAATTACGTCAAATTCCTCACTCAACTTCGCCAGGAGCTCGCGCATACGGTCGGACTCTAGCAACTCAGAGGGAAATGGAGGAATCGACCCTTCCGGCAACAAGTAGAGCCCGGGGACCTGGGGATGAACGAAGATCGCATTCTCGTTCTCCGGCGTTTCGCCCGAAAGCAGAAGACTGAGTCCGTTTCTGCCCGGCAGTCCCATACTGCTGCGTATCACCGGTCGCCTCATATCGGCCTCAAGCAGCAGAACTCTCCGTCCCTGCTGCACAAAGCTGGCGGCAAGGTTCACCGAAAGAGTTGTCTTCCCTTCACCGGCAACAGCGCTGGTTATCAGGATCACTTTGGCCGGCGTGCCGTTCTTTACGCGGGTTAATGCGGAGCGCAGATTGCGAACACTTTCGCTGAACCTGGACTTTGGGCTGGCCCAGATCTCGATTGCCCGTCTGCCACTCTCGAATCTGGGCAGAACGCCCAGCAAGGGTAAGCCCATCTGCTCAATGACCCCCGCATCTTGAACAGTATTGTCCAACGTGTCGACAGCCAGGACTCCGGCGCCGCCCAGGAATAACCCAAAAGCCAGCGCTGCCGCCAGATACAAGGGTACATTCGGTTTCTTTGGTTTGACCGGCACCAAGGCCTGATCAACGACAGTGATGCTATTGGATTTGAGGCCCTGGAGAATGCCTGCTTCTTTGAGTCGCTTGAGCAAGTCCTCGTACAGCGTACGACTATCGTCAGCCTCCTGCCGAGTGATCATATATTGGATGGCCTTGTTATTGAGGGCATCCGCTTGGACCTTCTGCTTGTTGTAATTTTGTTCCGCATCCTTCCACGTCTGGTCAGAGACCTCGTAGTCATTCTTGGCTCTCTGGCGGATACGGCCTATCTCCTGCTTGATGGAGTTCTGCAAGCCACTGATATTGGCCTGCGTCTCCGCGATTTTCGGGTAGCCGGGACCGAATTTGATCTTCATCTGATCCAACTGCCCCTGCTGCTTCGCCTCGCTCGTACGCAATTGCTGGATTACTTCTAGGGAGTTTGTGATACCCGAGGATGCGGCGCCGAGCGAGTTTCCAGCCAGGCTGGAGAGCATCTCTGCATCTCCGGTTCTGGCCGCCTGATAAATCGCTTCCTTAAGGATGCGATTTTGCGACGCGTCGCTCAGCGTGGTGGCTGCCCTCTGGAATTGGTCCAGCACGGCCGAATAAGTCTGCTGACGGCCCTGGGCGTCCGTCGTTCCAATGCTGTAGATGCCGGACTCACGCTGCATTTGCGCAACCCGCGCCTGCAGGCCTTCGCTTCGAGTTCGCAACTCGGCAAGCTGCTTGCTCAATGATTCAGAAGCCGCTTCGGTCGCCTTGTATCTCGTCTCAAAGCTATAGTCGACTAACTCTTGTACCAGTTGATTGACCACCGAAGCGGCAAGCTGAGGATCAGGACTGAGGTATGCAACCTCAATCAGGCGCGTCCCCCCAACGGGTTTCACGCTCAGGTTCGCGTGAAAAATGCTTAGCGCTTTGGCGAGTCGCTGGGGTGATCTCTCCAGTGCCACGGTGGCATCGCTTGAAGGGGATTTGAAATCCCGCGTATTTTCGAGGTCCAGCTTCTTGATGGCGCGCAGAGCAAGTTCGTTCGATTGCAGGATGCTGGCTTGCGTTTGCAAATTGATGTCCGCCTCCAGAGCGTCTTGCGTGGAGGAGGAGCCCATCAGGCTGTCCAGATCGAGACCATCGGAGCTCTCCTTTTGCACCTGGATCGTCCCCGTTGCCTGATAGCGGCGCGTGCTGAAGACGCAAAAAAGAATCGCCAGCGCAAGCACTGTTCCGCTGACGGCAAAGACAATTGCGCGCCTCCGGCGAAACATCTGAAGCAGATCCCGTAGCGTCAGTTCCCGCTCCTCATTGAGGCTCAGGGAGTCTTCGCTTCGTTGCCGAGTTGGGTATGGGCCCGGTTGCATTTTGTTTACACGTTCAGGGAACATGCCAGCTCCTATCACAACTTACGACAACACTGTTGCGCCTTGACAAGCCAATTCATCAAAAAGTGTCAGGCAAAATCACAAAGAAGCTAGGCGGACCGCAATCAGCGGCTTGGCTGATTTACGCAAAGAGATACTGCGTAATCGACTTCAGCTAACTCGCCAACTCGAGGTCATCGGCCTGGACTCGAATCGCAAAGGATTTTTGAATCAACTGAATGGTGACAACAAACGTGAGGTCGCCTCCATCCTGTTCTACATATCCCTTGACGCCGCGAAAAGGCCCTCGAGTGATGCAAACAGTGTCGCCCGTGCTCAGGAATGGGTGGGGCACAAGCGACGCACGTTGCGCGCCGACGCGCAGTGCGTTCATCTCATAATCATCAAGCGGAGAGGGCGTAGCGCCGTTTCCCACAAAATATACGACGCCCGAGGTTTGCAGCACGGGAAGCCTTTCGTCGGCAGCGAGGCAAACGAAAACGTATCCCGGGAAGAGCGGGTGCTGGATCTCCCGCCGAACACCGTTCTTCCAACGCCGCGTACTCGCGTAAAGCGGCAGGAACGATTGAATTTGCTTTGCTACGAGCTGAGCCTGGACGTACTTTTCATGGCGGGGTGCGGTGTAGACCGCGAACCAGGTTTTCCTGGAGGTACCAGGGTAGATTGGGGTTGCTTCGACGCGAGGCTTCGTAACACCTCGATCCGAAACAGGGGGGATAACCAGCACAGCATACCTCCATGTCGAAGAGTTCTTCGGCACCCATTCCGGAGCAGGCCCGGGAAAAAGAAATGGGGTCTTAAACAAAGACGTTATCGGTTTGTCGCTGATTCATTATGCGGTAATAATCGCAAGCTTCGCACTCTCACTTAGATGTGAGGTTAACCACTTTG
>JBEKNJ010000169.1:0-3335 GCA_049522955.1 Acidobacteriaceae bacterium | reverse complement strand
CGATGCCGCGCAATATCTTCTTGGGTTGGGAGCATCTCAGGGATCCCTGAACACCACGGTTGAAAGCCTTAGCAAGATCGGAGTTGCAGTTTTGACCATCGCTTGAAACATTGGGTCTTTCGCCTCGAACTTTCATCTCGTGCCCCAACATCGTCGAAAGATGGAACGCAAGGAGGCGCGCAAGCGTCCCACAAGCAAGGAGAAAACAATGTTCACTCGCCCAGCTCTGTTGTTTGTTCTGTGCTTCGCGCTCTCCGGCACTTTGGTCTGTGCCTCTTCCGCTCAGGCTCAGGAGTCTCCATCCGCGCCGGTCCCGGCGCAACTTGTGACCGCGGGGAAGATTTTCATCTCCAACGCGGGCGGAGACATTGATCCCAACACCAGGCGATTGGGCGAATTTACGGGGCTTCCCATTCGGCCTTATAACGAGTTCTACGCGGCCATGAAGTCCTGGGGACGATATCAGCTCGTATCCACTCCGGCCGACGCCGATCTGATTTTCGAACTCAGTTTCTCCGTGTCCCTCGGAAGCGGCGCTGCTGACGCGAAGTTTCACCTGGTCATCCTGGATCCCAAGACTCACGTGACGCTATGGGCGTTTAACGAATACATCGAAAACGCAATATTGGGGAGCAATCGCGAGAAGCACTTCGAGCAAGGGATGGAGAGCATCGTCGCCGACGCAAAATCGCTAGCCAGCTTATCCGGTCCTATCTCCCGTTAATCTTTCTAATAGAGTATTTGTAAACATTCGGATTATGCGCGGGCTGGTGATTGCGGTGGCGAATGATCCGCAACGGCCGCAGTGGAAGCAGGACAGTTTTTTTCGGCGGTATGCGCAAGCGGGGAATTGAAGGAAAAGGTCAAAGCTCACGCTTCATTCTTTCCCACGCGCTCACCCGCCTCGCAAACACCACGAGTTCCCCTGGCTTCGGGCCAGCCGTGTAACTGAATCTTGGGCCTTTACATTTGTTTTCGGCCACGACACCAATTTCCAATATGTCCTCGGTTGAAAATGTTTCGTAAAAACATAATTCAGCGTCTACGCCGAACAGGGGCCAGACACTTTCGGGAATTGGCTCGGTTAAAGGAAAGCTAACGATACCTTTCGAATTGGTTTTGTCGAACCACCGATTGGCGTTTTTGTCACCCTTCGGCACTGCTAAGGTTATCCAGATGTGCGAGATGGGTTTGCCGCTCTTGCCGTCAAGTAGCCGCACTGACAGTTGATGGACGTTTTCTCCTGAAGATACAGAAGCCACGGTCGCAAGACAGACGAAAACACATGTGAGCAGCTTAACCCATGTCCGGCGAAGTCTGCGCGTGCAGCTACGCACGCTTTCCGCCGCGCCAGCGGTATTGTTTTTCTTGGGGCAAGCCGAGCTGGGCTAGGACGCGGTAGGCGAATTGAGTGACGATGTCGTCGATGGTTTTGGGCGCGTAGTAGAAGGCTGGCATGGCGGGCATTACGGTGGCGCCAGCATCGTGTACGCGCAGCATGTTTTCGAGGTGGATGCGGTTGAGCGGCGTTTCGCGCAAGCAAAGGACGAGGGGGCGGCGCTCTTTCAGGCAAACGTCGGCCGAACGGGAAAGCAGATCGCTCGCGATTCCGGTGGCGATGGAAGCGAGGGCGCCGGCCGAGCACGGGATGATGACCATGCCGTCCACCGGTGCGCTGCCGGACGCGATGCTGGCGCCGATATCTTTGTTGGGCAAGTATTCGATCTTCTTTGCGGGCGTCCCGGTGAGGAGCGGCGCGAGTTTTTTTCCGTCAGCGGCGATGATGTCGAGCTCCGTACCGATAAGACGCAAGCCGGCTTCGGTGACGACCAGAAAAACTCGCTCGACGCGCGAGTCAGCGTCCAACAAACGCACGACGCTTTGCGCGTAGATCGCGCCACTTGCGCCAGTGATACCGACCGTGATGTGAGTGCCTCTGGTTTTCGCCATTGCTGCGGACCAATCAACGAGTCTAGGTGGCCGGTTTCCGCAAAGTCAAGGCGAGGCATGAGTGGAAGTGGATCAGCTTCGGTGAACGCGTGGTCACGTATTACAAATGGTTAAGCCAGTGGCTCAGGTACCCCTGTGTGCATAGAGTCGATTTATTCTCGGTTGAATTAGCCAAATGCCAATGAACGAGCAGAGGAAAAGTAACAGGGATATCGCATAGTCGTTGAACGTTACTGCCTCACCCGTCTCCGCCACTACCAAGCTCTTGGACACGAAATAGAAAGCATAGAGTAGACAGGCTAAAGCGAGAAAATGCATTGGAAGAATGATGGCCTCGACGGTGGGGTTGCTGCTCAAGAAAAATGGCAAGGCCGTCAGCAAATACAGTGATGAAAAAATGATGGCAAATCGAAAGAAGTGGAAGTTTAGCCTCAGCGAGGGTTCCGCAGTCGAGGAGAGAAACGACCCCAAAGACCACAACCATCCCATAAAGCACACAACAAACGGCAACAGAACCGCTCCCAGATAAAGTCCAGCCCTCAAAGGATCTTTCAAGGGGCCTGGTGTTAAACCGAGTGAGCTTACGATCGCTATCTGCCCAGTGAGATATGTCCCGCAGACGAGGACAAAGATCTGCCAGTGCTTTGCGAGGAGAAAAAAACTTGTTATCGCGTTCAGGCTTCCTCCATTGCTTCGGTTCAGCCCAATTTACGGGAGACTATCATACAGGTGACGGAGTATTTATTCCGATGCTCAACTCTGGCGTTGGCATGTTGGGCTTATTCGCGATGGGAAGCGCGGGCGGCTTTTGCTTTTGTATTTGGCTTGGGATTGCTGCCAATTCGGGACCACTCCTCAAAGGGTGCCGCAGATGGTTGGAGTCGTCCCGGATTCATGATGTTGTCAGGGTCGAGGCCGTGCTTGATGGCTGCAACTGCTTTCACACCCAGCGGGGAAATGTCGGCGGAGAGCCAAGGCAGGTGTTCGGTGCCAACGGCATGGTGGTGCGAGAGAGTGGCGCCGCCGTCGATGAACGACTGCTGGGCGGCTCGCTTGACGTTCAAATATTGCCCCATTTCGTGACCCTTCTGCTGCATGAAACCGAAGGTGAAATAAAGACTCGCTCCGCTGCGATAGGTATGGCTGATATGACAGCCGGACCAGGGTGGCACACCGCTTTCTAAAACACCGTCACGTATAGCTTTCATCGTCGCCTGGTAGAGAGGGAGGATGTTGCTCCACACCGTTGCGGTTTCGCTTACATCCGTGGTGGCGTCGCGCTCAAGCAGGAAATCACGGATATGCGGAAAATCGTATTTGGTGGCCTCGAACGACCTGCCGGAGCTAGACCCCAGGCTGACGCCGCCAAATTTTCGATAAATTGC
>JBEKNJ010000168.1:0-3346 GCA_049522955.1 Acidobacteriaceae bacterium | reverse complement strand
GACACGCACGGCGCCCACTCTTCTACCGAGCCGCACTAGTCCGAGCCTGGAGTACAATTCCCAAAACCCCCAGCTCTTCCCCAGTTAGGACGTCACCCTCGATGATCGAGTCAGGTCGCTCTGGACTGTGCTGTATTGACGACCACGGGAACCGGACCATCCGTGTATCTTCGCCTAAGCGGACGCCGTCGACGTATTGGTACGCGCTGCTGTTATTGCTGCTGATCACGCATGCTGCCTGGCCGCAAGACGTATTTATGGGCCGGGGTGCGCCGGACTATGAGGACCAATTCTCAGGCAACTGCCACAGCGCCAACCCTCCCAATATTTTTGCCCAGTTGGGGATGAACCCCATGGCCTGCCGCGGAGAAGTTGCACCAGCCGACTCGCGCAGGCAGTGCAGCCTCCGGGGCATGACGTTACTGAAGCAGGTGGGGAACACCTGCTATTACTGCTCTCCGCTTAAGCCACCCATCAACGGCATCATCGTCGCTTATGACCAGGTTGGGAACGCAACCCACCAGGGTTTCGCATGCGGTGTGAATCAGATAGATCCGAATTGCAGTGCCATCTGCAGTAAGCCTTCCGGCAGCAGGGAGTACACGCCTCCGCGCGGCGGGGGCACTCCAGCCCCAGTGTCGGGAGGCACCAATGGTCCCTGTGAAGATTACACCGGCCTCGATATGAACACGGCGGAGGGCCGGGCGGCCGCGTATCAGCGTTGCTCAGACGCTCTCTGCCAACACAATCCGAGTCTCCAACGGTGTCAGGGGTCCGCTGCTCAACCCGCTCCCGTAGCTCCCCAACCGTTCGTGAGCTGCACGATAAAAGTAGCCTTCGAGCAAGTCGGTGTGGTGACGTTGGTTCCCATCACTAACGGTTTTCACGCGGTCATTCTGCTCGAAGGTGGCGGGCTGCCATTGACCGGGTATGAAGGTAATCCGTCGGGGAATCCGCAGAACTGGGGGACGCTGATCGCGCGTGAGCGCAACATGACCCGGCATCCGCTGAAGGGCCTCTATGGAGACAATGGAGAACCGGTGATGGCCGGGCTGTTGCTTGAAAGTTGCACTACCGTGGCTGCACGCATGCGGGGCCTTGTCCAACAAATCAACGCCGCCCGCATGCCTTACGCCCCCGTCCCGGAATTGCAATTGGACACGGTCAACAGTAATAGCTTTGCGTATTGGGCCCTTGGCCAGTTGGGGGTTCATCAGCCAGCAGCGCCGTTCGGCACCCAGGCCTACGGGTACAACGCGGATATTCGCTGATTTCCAACCCTATGACGCTTCGCGGCTGACAGATCTTCAGGTCAAGAGTCGTGGTATCCCACATCCCCGATTTCCTGTGGGGCTCGGTGGGTTCCGCGAACCCCATGCGCCTTTCCTCAAAGAAAGGCGCACACGCGGTCTTGTCCAGGGCAGTGTGCAGGAAACTCGGGGCATCTCGCGAAAAACGAGCGCGATATGGGGTACCCCATGATTCGTGGTCAGGACGGAGTGCAGCTTCAATTGCTACGCAAGGCGGTCATGGGTTGAATCCTGGAGGCACGGCGCGCGGGGAAATACCCGCTGATCAGGGCAATGCCGAGCAAGAAAATAGCCATCGCCGCGTAGGCAGCCGGATCCCAGGGAGAGGTGGCGAAGAGCAAAGAGGCGATCAGGTGTGCAGCTCCAAGAGAGGCAAGCGTGCCTGCGGCCAGGCCGATAAGCGCAAGGCGCAGGGTCTGAGCCATTACGGCTCGCTGGACACGGCCAGTGGTCGCTCCGAGGGCCATGCGCACGCCTATCTCCTGAGTCCTCTGGGTTACGGAATAGGAGATGACTCCATAGATACCGAGGGCAGCGAGGATGGCGCCAAGAGCCGCAAAGATGGTCACGAGCAGGACGAAGAAGCGGCGCGGTGATACAGAATGATCGACGAGCGCCTGCAGGGGACGGAATTCGCTCGCGGGTTGCGAGGGATTAAGGCTACGGAGAGTGAGCAGGACACTGCCGGCGAGCGCGTCGGGATCCATGCGCGAGCGGACGATGAGACTTGCGCCTTCAACGTCTGCGTTTTGCGTCATAGGGACATAGATCTCTGGACTGGACTTCTGCTCGAGAGTGCTTTCACGGACGTCGGCGATGACACCGATGACGCGAGCGGGCTTTTTCCCGGAGCCGTTCGCTAGTTTTCCAATAGGGTCTTCGCCGGGCCACTCGCGACGCGCACCCGCTTCATTAATGATGATAACCGGCTCGTTGCCGGGGGTGTCGTTCCACGAGAAATCGCGGCCTGAGCGCAGCCGCATCCCCATGGCTCGGAGATAGCCGGGGGTGACGAGATAGACGAGTGCGCCGGTATCGGAATCTTTCGCGTGGTAGCGGCCCACGGCCTCAAGCCCCCACTGGCGGTTCCGGTCAAGTGGAAGCATGTCGGCGATGCCGACTGAATCGACACCGGGAAGCGCGCTGACGCGATCTATTTGGGATTTGAGAATGTTGGCACGCTGGACGAGCTGATCGTTATTGTTCGCCGCAGGCAGGTCGATCTGCATCGCTGCGGCGCGGCTGGGATTGAAGCCGAGGTCCACATTGAGGACACGGAGGAAACTGCGGAGCAGAAGGCCAGCCCCGACTAACAGCAGGCAGGCCAGAGCGACCTCGGAGATGACAAGGATCGAGCGGAAACGCTCATGGCTGCGGCCTGCGGCCATACCAGCCGCGTTAGCCTTGATCGCCTCCTGCATATTGGTGCCGGAGATGCGCAGTGCGGGCGCGAGCCCAAAGAGGAGGCCCACAGCGATCGCGGTGACCAGAGTCCAGAAAAGCGAGGCCGTGTCGAGATGGAGGGTTGTGAGCAGAGGCAGGGCGATGGAACTCTGGTGCGCAAGGTAGTAGATGATGGCGGAAGCGATGGCGAATCCGAGGACAGAACCAAAGAACGACAGAATGAGACTCTCGGTGAGTAGCTGGCGTATGAGGCGACCCCGGCTTGCGCCGAGAGCGCGGCGCATGGCGAACTCTTTGCTGCGCGTGGCCGCGCGGCTTAGCTGAAGATTCGAGAGATTGACGCAAACAATGAGGAGGATAAGGCCGACGGCGGACCAGAGAACGACAAGCGAGCGCTGCAGCTTGCCGGAGACGTGGTCTTTGAGGGTAATGAGGTCGGAGGCGTAATCGTAAAACCAATCTTTATGCTGAAGTTTAAGGTGCGGGAAAAGGCGATCCGCTTCGTCCTGCGCCTGAATAGCGCTCACGCCGGGCTTGAGGCGGCCAACGACCGCAAGCGTGTTGCCCCAGGTGCTCCAGAAGTCCATGACGGCCGGAACAAACAGGTCGACCTTTTTGCCGGGAGCAAAGAC
>JBEKNJ010000167.1:0-3561 GCA_049522955.1 Acidobacteriaceae bacterium | reverse complement strand
CTCCGGGGGCGAAGTCACTGCGAAGAGCGACTTGTACGCGCTCGGCCTCGTGATGTACGAAATTTTCACCGGCAAGAAACCCTACGAAGCCGCCACCTACGAAGACCTGGCGCGGCTGCGCGAGAAAAGCGCGCCAGCGGCGCCGTCCACACACCTGAAAGATATTGACCCGCTCGTCGAGCGCGTGATGCTGCGGTGCTTGGAAAAAAATCCAGATAAGCGACCGGCGTCAGCGCTGCAGGTTGCCGCTGCGCTGCCCGGAGGCGATCCGCTCGCCGCAGCGCTCGCCGCCGGTGAAACGCCATCACCGGAACTTGTGGCGGCGTCGGGCGAAAAAGAGGGCTTGCATCCCGCGGTTGCGTGGGGCTGCCTGCTGCTGATTGTTGTTGGGCTGGTCGCTACCGTTGTCTTAGCCCAAAGAACGCAATTGCTGAATCTCATACCGCTGCCGAGCTCACCCGAAGTATTAGCCGCGAAAGCGCGCGACATGGTCCGCGATTTTGGTTACACCGCCACCCCAGCGGATACCGCTTACTCGTTCGAGTGGTTCACGGGATATCTCGACTACATCGAGAAGAATGATCGCAGTCTCGCGCGGTGGAGCAGGTTGTCTTCCGGCGTTCCTCCGACGGTCGGGTTTTGGTACCGGGAGAGTCCGGGATTCATGTCGAACGTTACGCTAGGCTCGTGGGGCCTGATCGGTGATGACAGTCCCCCGAATTTGATTTCAGGGATGTCGCGGATATCTCTTGATACGCAGGGACATCTGCTAAGACTTGAGGCGGTGCCGCCGCAGCTCGATACCTCCACGGAGGCGGCGCCTCTCCCGAATTGGGGCAGCCTATTTGCCGCCGCAGGGCTGGACGCGACCCAGTTCAAGTCCGCTCCGCCACAATGGACACGTCTGGCGGTAACCGACGCGCGCGCAGCATGGGAAGGAATTTGGCCCGGGCATCCCGAATTGCCGCTACGCGTGGAAGCAGCCTCGTATCGCGGGAAGCCGGTGTACTTCAATCTTATTTCCCCATGGACTACGCCGGATCGCATTCACGCTCCGCAAAGCACCGGAGATTTGATCCAAATCGCGATCGTTTATGCAGTGCTTTTCTCGATCGTCATCGTGGGAATTGTCACGGCGCGGACCAACGTACGGTCCGGACGAAGCGACCGGCGAGGCGCCACACGCTTGGCTCTGCTGGCATTCCTCTTCGTTGGGGGCACCTATTTGATGGCCGCTTACCATGTCCCAGGGGAACAGGAAGCCTGGATTCTCTTCACGGCAGCCGCACTTGGGTTGGTCGTGGGGGCGATCGTATGGGTGCTGTACGTCGCACTCGAACCGCATGTCCGCAGGCGCTGGCCGGATTCGTTGATCTCCTGGGGCCGTTTGTTGGCTGGGCAAATGCGAGACCCCGTTGTGGGTCGCGATCTGATGGTTGGGATCCTTGCGGGAGTCTTTCTAGCCGTAGCGTCCCGGGTGCAGGAATTGGTTCCCGGCTGGATGGGAAAGCTACCTCTTCCGCCGGAGTCCAACCTGGACTACGACAGTCTGACCGGCCTTCGCGACTTGATCGGCTCCATTCCGGCGTACGTGGTGATCTATGTCTTTTTGTCGCTTTTGTTCTTTTTCATTTTCTTTCTCATCCGACTCGTACTGCGCAAGGAATGGTTGGCGGTTGTGGTTTCGCTACTGCTCGTCTCCCTTTTCGCGGCATGGGGGCAGGATCACCCTGTCCTAAACGTGGCTTACCAACTGATCGTCTGGGGGACCGCCATAGCCGTTCTAATTCGGTTCGGGCTCCTTGCACTTGTGGTAACTCTTTGTACGAATTCCATTTTGCACAGCTATCTTCTGACCATGCATCTTTCGGCTTGGTACGCGGAACCTACATTTTTCGTGTTCTTCGTCTTCCTCGCTGCCGCCATTTTTGGCTTTTACACTTCTACGCGAGGCAAACCTCTCTTCGGGGGCATGTCGCTCGACGCCTGAGCACAATCGCGACTCTCTCGGAAGACGATCAACCTCCGGACCGCTGTCGTGCAGAACCACAAAGATTCGCATTGTCCGTTAAGTCCCGATTAACGCGGTTACCGGACAAGTGCCGATCAGAAATCTCAATGTCCGGTAACGCGACTAACCAGGAGTTGAGCATTTCCCTTGAGCCCGCCGCTGGCACGTGGGCCGCGTTATCGGACCATAAGTTTCGGGTAGTCAAGAATCCGCCCGGGATCATCGCGCTGAAGGCCTCCGCTAGATCCGGAAATGGCTTGACACAATGAACGATGTTCAGCACACTGAACATCGTTCACATCTTATGAGTGCTATCGCCCGCAGACAACAACATAAGGAAGAGCTACGAAGGGTGATCCTAGACGCAGCCAGAAATATCTATGTCAATCAGGGATACGAAGGTTTTTCGATGCGTACGCTAGCCGAAGAGATCGAGTACTCGCCGGGGAGCGTGTATCTGCACTTCAAGAACAAAGAGGAACTGTTCGAGTGCCTCGTGGAAGAAAGCTTCGCACGTCTGCTGAGGACGTTAACCGATTTACAGAATGGGCGGGGACAACAGGATCCGGTGGACGAGCTGAAGAAGGGGATGCAGTCGTACGTCGAATTCGGACTGCGCAACCCAGGTGATTATCGGTTTGTATTCATGCTGAAGCCGCCTGTGGAGAAGCGTCCCTACAAAGTGCATGGAGCATTCGAGGTGCTGCGCAACATGGTGAGGCGCTGCGTTGAAGAGAAGCGATTTCGCTCCGTAGACGTGGAGACCGTGGCCCAAGGGCTATGGAGTTGCGTTCACGGAATTACTTCGCTCCTCATACAGCGACCTGCGTTCCCCTGGGTCTCGAAAAAGAAACTGATTGGGCATGTGATCGACACGGGTGTGGACAGTCTGATTGCTGAACCACCGCGGAAGTAGAGACGTCATGCGGAGATCGAAGGTCTGCGAAAAACCACCACGAAACGGTTCAGAGCACCAACCCAACGGGCTGGTGCCTTTGAGTGCCCGCCAGTGGGTTTGGCTGGGTACCGCTTCCGCGCTACTGCTGTTTTCCAACGGAGCCTATAGCGTTCCGTTAGCCGCATGGTTGGCGCCGCTCTTCTTGCTCCGATTCGTGCGAACGCAAAGCCTCAAAGTCGGATTGCCGATCGCTTACGTGCTGCTTGCCACATCGTTCGCCTTTCAATTCCGCGGCATGGTGCCGATTCCCGGAGTTGGCTACTACATCTTCGTTGTGCTGTGGGGCATCCCGCGCGTTTTGCCTTACGTTGTTGATCGACTGCTGGCGCGTAGACTCACTGGATTCACCGCGTCCCTAGTGTTTCCGAGTTCATGGGCCGCGACTGAGTACTTGGTCTCTAACGGACCGGACGGGAGTTGGGGTTCAACAGCCTATTCGCAATACGGGAATTTGGCGTTACTGCAGCTTCTGTCGTTGACCGGCTTATGGGCTATTACCTTCCTCATCGGTTGGTTTGCGGCGGTCTGTAACTGGCTCTGGGAGGAAGGACTCGATTCAAATGACGCACGCCGAGGAGCCTGGCTGTGTCTC
>JBEKNJ010000166.1:0-3573 GCA_049522955.1 Acidobacteriaceae bacterium | reverse complement strand
CTCAGCTCAGGCGGCATCTGTGCTTTCAACGCCGGCTGGCAGAGGCCGAATAGCTTCAGCCGCATCATCACCTGGATCGGCTCCTTCACCGCCATTCAATGGCATGAGACGCCAGAGCAGACTTCCAGGCCTGGTGATCAGCTTTACTCGCTCGATACCCTGGACGCCCTCCGTGGCGCGCCACCTCCCGGCTCACCGTCGAGGCAGCTCGCTGCAAACTTCTGGCTATCTCACGAATTGACGAACCAGAGGCAAGGCCTCGTGAGATCTCTTCCCGCTCGGCCAGCGTCAGGGTTCTAGCCGAGCGCCGGCGAACAGCCGGAACAATCCCACCATGCTGCGATAACAAGAAATGAATCGAGCCATGGTCTTTGCCGAAGGCACGGCCAATCTCATGCAACGACTCTCCCGCCTTCCAACGGCGCCATATCTCTGCCTTCTGCGCCGATGAAAGACCATACCGTCTTCCTGGTCTCATGAACACCACCTCCAAAAACAAATGATCTCTATCAGATGGTGTTGCATCCACCGGTTGAGCTCGCACCGTTTTTCAGGAATTCCAGTTCTCCATTGATGCATTGATCACCCAAGCGCGTTTGTGAGGACCGATGTGATCCATCAGCAAAAAGGGATGCGACGGTTTACTGAGCGATATTCAGACTATAAATCTCATGTAACTGCCGCATGTAATCGCGAAGCAGCGATAGGTAAACTTGACCGACAAACCCCGGCGCTCCCGTACCGTTTGGCCATGCAGCCCGAGCTGCCTTCATTGTGCTGTCGCTATATGCCTTCCATTGCGTCTCTGATTGCTGAAGCGTAAGCAACTGGTCCCGATTGTGGCATAACATCTGAAGGTTGTTGTAAAAAGTCCTGAAATCGCCGTCCGCTAACTCACTGGCTTTTCCTATGCAAACGTTGTAGGGCTGCTGTCCTTGAGTCGCCTCGCAATCTTTTCCCGCCTGCCCCATCTGGCGCGCATATGCGGACTTAAGCGGCTTTTTATAAGCCTCGCGAGCTTCGACCGCTTGATTGAGCGGCAAGCCATTGACCGCTTGTAACTGACTCGGCGAGACCACCTGCACTGGTGTCTGAGCGTTGCAACGAGCGAGGGCGATGAGCGCGAGAGAAAGAATAGCCGTGGGTTTCATCGAGTCCATACTATTCAGAGGTGATGAGTTCGGACAAGTCGTCTTGTCGGAAGTGATCGGTTATGTTGCCCAACGAACTCTACCCCAACTCCCGGCACACATTATCGGTAAGTTGCTCAGCCCGAACCGGGGTCCTGCTCGATTCCCAGCTTTCATTGACGGCGTGGGGGATTCTCTGCCGGGCATTGTCTGAGCGAAACGTCGTTTGATCTTTCAGTGCGCTCCCCGTTCCTCTTTTTGTCTTACCAACAGTTCGATGGACGTCGCGATTCTCTGCAGCGTCTTCGTTGCAGTGATGACTGCCCACAGGATCGTGATGCAGAATGCGAGCACCAGTAGCGAAAGGACGGGACGAGTCGGGTCAAATAACATGGATGCGATCCTTGTGCAGAACTATACCCCACCCTGGCACCATCGCATCTTCCAGCGTGGATGGTAGGCTCCTGGCGGGCGAGCTAGATTTTGACATATAGACGGTGAGAGATAGACAGCGCATTTTCGCCAACCTGACCGCTTCGGAATCTAGCCGCGACTTCCTGTGACGAATCAGCGTACCCACCACGGGGAGCGCAGGGCAAGTTACCCATAACCCCGTTTTTCAGGAATGCTCTTAGGGAAACGATCCCATAGGTCAATGTGCGATGAGCTTGATAAGGCCCATACTCCAACCGAAGTTAGCATCAGACTTCACGCAGGGCACTGGGACGCCAAAATCTGCGGATGCACCAGGTGCCAAGGCTAAAGGTGAGGAAGACCAGCAACGCGCCGAGTGCAAGGCAACTCGGCGCGAGCCATAGGCCAAAGACTTCGTGGCCGGGATGCGTCCAGGTACCGCCTCCCACGAACGAGAAGCCGGCAGTGCCGTCGATGCCGTGGCCGCCGGGCTTGGGATCGAACCAGACGCCGCCATTACGCGGATAGATGAGCTTAAACAAGCCGATGACCACGAGCACCGCGCCGAGAGCGTAGCCGACCGAGGAAATGATGAAAGTCACCAACCCGATGAGGCTCAGCGTAGCCCACCTGGCGAGGCTGAAGAGGCTTACGACGGGAGAACGGGTGGATTGTGCGCGCTTCAGAAGTTCGTCGATGCGATAGCGTGCGGCGAGTTCATCGGGCGTGCCGAGGGCGGCAAGAGTGGCGCTAACGACGCCTTCGGCAGTGACGCCGGCCGACTTGTCGAGGATGTGGGCATGGATCTCTTCGACGATGTCATTCGCGTCTTCGGGGCGCAGGGGGCGAAGTTGTCCGCGGAGGTCCGTGAGGTAGGTATCGATGGCTTTCTGAGATTCGGCAGAGAGAATCATGCGGTGTCCTTCCTTCCTTTCGGGACAGGTCGAGCTTCTTTGTTCAGGTGTGCGAGCAGGTTGTTCATGCGGGCGGAAAATCTGACCCAGATGCGAGTCATTTCCAGGGCGCGCTTGCGGCCTGCCGGGGTAAGCCTGTAGTACTTGCGGGGATGGCCTGAGTCCGATTCCACCCATTCTGATTCGACCAGCGTAAGTGCGCGAAGGCGGTTCAGCAGGGGATAGACTGTGCCTTCAACGACGATCAGGTCTGACTTGTTTTCAAGTTCGCGCAGGATTTCGAGGCCATAAAGTCGGCCATTCCAGAGGGCGGCGAGGATGGCCAGCTCGAGTGAACCTTTGCGTAGTTGGACCTCCCACCTTTCGGAACTCTCGACAGTCGGAATGGAAGCTTCTTTCACAACAAGATACTATGTATTGCAAGGTAACATGTCAACAATCTGATCTCCGTGGGCCGATGCAGGGTGGAGTTCGTAGCAGGGAGATGTAAACAGAAACTTGATGTCTGATGACTGTTCGACAAGGACCCCCCGATAAGTCTGATTCTCGGTAGGTTCCTCCGGCCCGCGTGGTGTCTGGCTCTGTGCCCCAGCTTGTTACTGACAGCCTGCGCGATCGGCTGACGAGAGCCAAGGCTGCCAACGCACTATACTCAACTTGTCATGCAATCCCTTCTCGCGCTGTTCTTCTCGTTGCGGCTGCACCTTCATGCCCAACTTTCATAGACCCACACCGGTTTAGGCACCTGAAGGAGAACTGTCTTGTTGAGTTCCCGCCTTGTATCTTGCCTACTGCTACTCATCTCTTGCCTGCCGCTTAACGCCCAACAGCCGGCTGCCATCCAACGACCTGGGGGGCCGAACTCCGGCCCTGCACCCGCGCCTCCTGTCCTTACCGGCGACGCTCTTCAGCATCCCGATGTCCCCATGGGCAAACTCTCTGAAAAGCTCATTCTTCGCAGCCAGATTTACGACGGCATGCTCAGTGACTATTGGATCTACGTTCCTGCTCAATATGATCCTAAAAAACCGGCCGCCGTCATGGTGTTCCAAGACGGCTTGGGCTACCTCGACCGTCATGGCGACCACCCCGCCCTCAATGTTCTCGACAACCTC
>JBEKNJ010000165.1:0-6566 GCA_049522955.1 Acidobacteriaceae bacterium | reverse complement strand
TCGCTCGCCCTGGGCGATGGCGACTTGCTCGACATGTCGAAGATCGGAACGCTGGCGGCGTCGATTGGGGCTGGTTGTGTGGGGAGTCTGCTGTTGCTCCAGCGGGGCAAAGAGCAAGCGCATCCGCACCTCAGTAATGACACCTAGGTAGTAGCAGGCTTTCGTGATCCGGCACGTATACTTCGGTTGAATTCACAAACAGTTAGCACGGAACTGTCCCCCCACCAGTTCGATATACGGTCACGGGGCAGGTCCATGGATTCAAGCAATCGGGTTCCTCTGTTCATCAATCGGTTCTCCCTTTCGCCGCGCACGGCGATTGGAGTTCAGACAGTTCGCTTGATGGATCCGCACCAGGACTGGTTACATTTCCACTGGTGGAGCAGCAGCCTCAAGCGACTCGATCCGCGTTCTGTTCTGTTCGAAAACACCGTTCTCAGCCGGTATTCCTTTCTTCACAACCCCGAACTTTTGCGCGTCTGTGAATGGCTGGGCATCAGCTCGTGGAATGGCAGCGACTTGCGCCCCTCGCTTGCCAAACGTCTTGCTGCGCAATATCGCGACCGCGTCTCGAGCGCGTATGTAGCGCCACTGAGCGAAAGCGATGCGACACGTTGCCTGGAGCTGACCAACCTGGTGGGCGCTCCTTTCGTACTTCATCTTTGGGATGTGTTGCAGGGCGATGTTTCGAGCGGAGCCCTCAGGGAACTGGTGGATCGCGCAGAGAGTGTCTTTTGCGTAAGTCAGCCACTGCTGAATGATGTCTCTTTGATACGCAGCGATGCCGAGTTGCTTTACTTCTCGAGAGACGCGTCGCTGTCCAACGCCGCCCCTCGGGAACGCGGCGCGCTAAAGATCGTGATGCATGGCAATATCCACTCCTATGTGGAAGGCCTCGATGATCTGGATGAAGCCATTGCTCTGCTCGAACGCAGAGGGTTGAAGGTGGAGGTCGCGTTTCTCGGCACTCCCAGAATTTTGCGCCAGACGAAGACCGCGCTTAAGAAGCGGGTGGATATTCGCGGGTTTTGCCCTACGCAACGGGATCTGGATCACGAGCTCAGCCGGGCGCACGTCGCATTTTTGCCCGGTCCCAAGAAGGATCCAAAGCAAGACCTCAGGAGCCGTTACTCCATCCCTTCACGCGTCCTCGACTACATGGCTGTGGGACTTCCGATCGTCGGGGCGGTACACAAGAACTCAGCAACTGCCGACTTCACGCATAAGCTGGGGCTCGATTCTGCAGTCACGTGCTCCGGTCCGGAAGAGATCGCGGAGTGGCTGGTCCGGCTCGCGCGGGCCAAAGGTTGGGTCGAGCAGAGCGCCAGATCGCGCAATGCATTCAATCTGCTGCAGAGCCAGGAACCACCCGCCCAAAGGCTAAAACGGGCTCTCGACCGGCTCGCCTAATCAGGTTCGGCGACCGCCATTTCCGCCCCGTGGACACCATGGTCCCGGTCCCAGGGACGGCCCCTGTGCAGAAAGGCGGGTACAGGCGAAAATAGAGGACGTGACTACTCTGCACGAGGACCGTCTCTTTCCTTCGGAACCCACCATCCGAGCCATCGCCCGCCGTCTTTATGGGGCCGTCAGCAATCTACCAATACTGAGCCCCCACGGGCACACCGAAGCGCGCTGGTTTGCAGAAAACGAGCCCTTTCCCAACCCTACCAGCCTCTTCATCGTTCCTGATCACTACGTCTTCCGCATGCTCTACAGCCAAGGCATTGCCATGGAAGACCTGGGTATCGGGCAGAAAGAGTTGAGCGCCGATGAAGCACGGCGGATATGGATCCGCTTCGCCGAATCCTATTATCTGTTTCGCGGCACGCCCACGCGGATGTGGCTGGACTTCGCCTTTGAAAAGTTATTCGGCCTCGAAGAGCGGCTTAGTGGTAAGAATGCCGCCGCCTACTACGACACCATCAGCGCCAAGCTGGCTTCGCCGGCCTTTCGGCCACGAGCGCTTTACGACCAATTCAATATCGAGGTGCTGGCGACTACCAACCCTCCCTTAGATCCGCTGACCTACCATGAGGCGATCCGCGACTCCGGGTGGAAGGCGCGCATCTTGCCTACGTTCCGCCCCGATTCGGTCGTCGATCCCGAATTTGACGGGTTTCGCCAGAATGTACAGCGGCTGGGGGAAATGCATGGCGAGGATGCCTCCCGCTGGCAAGGCTATCTGCTCGCGCTCCGTCACGCTCGCGAACGCTTCAAGAAACTCGGTTGCACGGCAACCGACCACGGACACCCCACCGCCCGGACGGCGGATCTTTCGTCCAGTGCAGCCGCTGCGCTGTTTGACCGGGTCATCGCCGGTAAGGCCGATGCAGAAGAGCACGAGCTCTTTCGCGCCCAGATGCTGACCGAAATGGCGCGCATGAGCGTGGAGGACGGCCTGGTGATGCAGATTCATCCAGGTAGCCGCCGCAATCACAATCGCCAGGTGTTTACCCGCTTTGGCCGGGACGTCGGGGCGGACATTCCCATGCCAACGGAATATGTCCACGCACTGCAGCCGCTGCTGGAGCGCTTCGGCAATGACGCCTCGCTGACCCTCATCCTGTTTACCCTGGATGAATCGACCTACAGTCGTGAGTTAGCGCCGCTTGCCGGTCACTATCCCTGCCTTCGCCTGCGGGCTTCTATAACACCGTGGGGTTCAACGACGACACCCGGGCCTTTCTCTCCATTCCCGCCCGCCATGACGTCGCTCGCCGCGTGGATTGTGCTTACCTGGCGAGACTGGTAGCGGAACACCAGCTGGATGAGGACGAGGCAGCCGAGGTAGCTCATGCCCTGACCTATGACCTCGCACGCAAGGCTTATCGTTTATGAGTGTCTTTTGCCAGGAGGGTGGTCCAGAAGCCGAGCTATCGGCGGAGTTCCTGCGTGACGCTCTCTCCCGGGCGCTCGACCGGCTTGGGGATCGGCGCAAAGTTCTGGCTGTGCCCCCTGACGGCAGCCGTTTCGACTCCCGGGCCGGCGAACTTACCCGGTATGCCTATCAGTACTATGGCGACCGTATGGGCTGTGTTCTGCCTGCGTTGGGAACCCACTTACCGATGACCCCGGCTGCGCTTACGCGCATGTTCGGCGACATTCCGCAGTCGTTGTTTGCTGTACACAACTGGCGCAAGGATGTGGTCACCCTGGGCGAGCTGCCGGCAAGCTTCATTCAGGAGCAGTCTGGCGGTCTGCTCGATTACACCTGGCCGGCCCAAGTGAATCGCATGATCCCGCAGGGAGGCTTCGACCTGGTGCTTTCGATTGGCCAGGTAGTGCCCCACGAAGTGATCGGCATGGCCAATTACAACAAGAACATCCTGATTGGCACCGGCGGTCCACTCAGCATTCATCGCAGCCACTACCTTGGGGCGGTGGTGGGCATGGAGCGGATCATGGGGCGGGCGGACAACCCCGTGCGGCGGGTGTTGAATCGCGCCGCGGACGAGTTTCTCCGCGACATCCCCATCGTTTATGTGCAAACGGTCATCGGCGCCAATCAAGCCGGCAAGCTGGTGGTGCGAGGCCTGTTCGTTGGCGACGATCTGGAGTGCTTTCGCCTGGCAGCCGAACTCAGCGTCCAGGCCAACATCACACTCCTCGATAAACCCATTCGAAAAGCTGTCGTCTACCTGGATCCGGAGGAGTTTCACAGCACCTGGCTGGGGAACAAGGCGATTTATCGTACCCGGATGGCCCTGGCCGACGGTGCAGACCTTATTGTGCTTGCTCCTGGGCTGAAGCAATTTGGAGAGGACCCTACCATCGACCGCATGATTCGTCAGTACGGTTATCACGGTACCCCAGAAACCCTGGATAAGGTGAAGAAGAACCCTGATCTGGCGGCCGAGCTCAGTACGGCCGCGCACCTCATCCACAGTTCCTCGGAAGGGCGCTTCAACATTACCTATTGTCCCGGAGGCCTCAGCCGGGAGGAGACAGAAGGCGTAGGATTCCGCTATGCCGATCTGGCCAGCACCATGGCGCGCTACAACCCGGACAAGCTGCACAACGGCTGGAATACCGTCGATGGAGAGGAAATATTCTTCATTTCCCATCCCGCCCTCGGCTTGTGGGCTTCCCGAGCGAGATTCGAGCGGGGTTAGGTACCTGCTGGGGCACAATTCCGCATCGAATAGGTAATACGGCCAAATATAAGTGTTTGCGAAGGGTCACAAATGGAATTTCACGTTTCCCGTGAAGCACGCGATCGTTATGAATTCAACCAGACACTTTTTGCTTTCAGCGGCAATGTAGTCTTCGCCAATCTGGCCGCCAGCCGGGAGTTCGCGTTTCGCATGAACCAGCGGCGGGGCGCCGACAAAGACCCCTCCAAAACCATACAGCCCGGGGCGCTCTACGCCATGGGACTGATCGACGAGATGAGCCACGCCCTGGTCGACTATTATCGCCGGCGCGTCGACCCGAAGGTCATGGCCGGAGCCCTGGAATGGTTTGACAGCCGCCTCGGTAAGGAAGAACTAGACAAGACCATTGTGGCCTTCGTAGAGCAGTTTCCCACCGTGGACGTGTACCGCAAGGAAAAGACCCCCGCTGAGTGGCTGGCCGGCGAAAGCGACGGCATCGCCAACCGGGCAGTGGCTTTTGAAGAGATGATGCTGTTGTGGCTGGCCAATGCCAACCCCGCGTTCAAACCGTTTTCTGAATTGTTTGCCGATCAGTCTCTCGCTGCGGTCACACGCTATCAGCACATCACCGCCGGACTACGTGACTTTTTCAGCACCCGCCCCCCACTGGGGGCGAAAAAACTCAACCTGATCGACATGCTGCGCGCTCCGGCCCTGGCATCCCCGGATTCGCTCAGCGGGCAGCTCGCCTACATCATCGAACACTGGGCCGACCTGATCGGTGACGCTCTCTCCAAACTGCTGCTCGCCATCGACGTGCTTAAGGAAGAAGACATCGCGATCTGGATGCGGTTTCATCCCTCCGATGCCACCGCGGGCAGGAGGCGAAACCTTCCCTGGAACGAGGACAAGCGTGGCGAGGTGCCGTCCTATGTTGGGGCGACCGAAGAGACCGAGCGCTTCAGCAAGGACCAGGAGTGGATGCCTACCACCGTGCTCATGGCCAAGAGTACCTACGTATGGTTGGAGCAGCTATCGCGCTACTATGGCCGCCACATCTACCGCCTGGATCAGATTCCCGATGAAGAGCTGCGCCGCCTGGCAGGGCATGGGATCAATTCACTGTGGCTCATCGGTGTGTGGGAAAGAAGCCCGGCGTCGCAGACCATCAAGCAACTATGCGGCAACCAGGAAGCCGTGGCGTCCGCGTATTCGCTCTACGGCTACGACATTGCTCACGATCTGGGGGGCGAGCCTGCCTACAGCAACTTGCGCGACCGCGCCTTCGCCCACGGCGTCAGGCTGGCCAGCGACATGGTCCCGAACCATATGGGCATCGATTCCAGTTGGGTCATCGAGCATCCGGATTGGTTCATGTCCCGCCCCGACAGCCCCTATCCCTCCTATCGCTTCGAGGGTCCGGATCTCTCCCGCGACGGCCGCGTGGAAATCAAGATCGAGGATCATTATTACGAGCAGTCAGATGCGGCGGTAGTTTTTCGCCGCCGCGACAAATGGACCGGCGACACCCGCTACGTCTATCACGGCAACGATGGCACCAGCTTTCCCTGGAATGACACGGCCCAGCTCGACTACCTGAACCCCGCAACCCGCGAACAGGTGATCCAGACCATTCTGCACGTGGCCCGGCTGTTCCCCATCATCCGCTTCGACGCTGCGATGACACTGGCCAAGCGCCACTTCCAGCGTCTGTGGTTTCCCATTCCCGGCACCGGCGGAGCCATTCCTTCGCGCGCCGAGTACAGCATGAGCAAAGCCGACTTCGACCGTGCCATGCCGGAAGAGTTCTGGCGCGAGGTGGTGGATCGTGTGGCTCGGGAGGTTCCCGGCACCCTGCTGCTGGCCGAAGCCTTCTGGCTCATGGAGGGCTACTTCGTTCGCACCCTCGGTATGCATCGGGTGTACAACAGCGCATTCATGAACATGATGCGCGCGCTACGTTAACTTCATGAGCAATCCTGATGAACGCACAGCGATTGACCAGTTTGGTAATGGCGACAAGTGCTTCGGAGTAGCCACCATGATGGCCACCCTTCCCGGCCTGCCGATGTTCGGACACGGGCAGATCGAGGGCTTCACCGAGAAATACGGTATGGAATTCCGCCGTGCGCGCTACCAGGAGGATCCCGATCGAGGCCTGGTCGCCCGACACGATCGCGAGATCGCGCCCCTGCTACACAAGCGCTGGTTATTTGCCGAGAGCGAGAATTTTCTGCTGTTCGATTTCTACCGGCCCGACGGATCGGTGGATGAAAATGTGTTCGCCTACTCCAACCGGCGTGGCGATCATCGGGCCCTGATTGTTTACCACAATTGTTTTGCCACGACTTACGGAACCGTCCATCAGTCTGCCAGCTATGCCGACAAGGCGGCAGGCCACCTGCGCCAGCAGTCGTTGGGAGGTGCGTTTGGCTTGCCTAACGACGGCAACCTTTTCCTGGCTTTCCG
>JBEKNJ010000164.1:0-4637 GCA_049522955.1 Acidobacteriaceae bacterium | reverse complement strand
TCGCCAAGATGACCTGTACCGGAAAAGAGTTGTTCCGCTTTCCCCTGGATCTCGCCTTGCGCGGAAACGCCCACACGAAGCACCTTCCAGACCTCTCCCTTCGATAGGGAATAGATGATCCACTGGCCGCCATCTTTGCCACTGCCCCAGGCGGGCACCACCCTCCACCCTGCCTCGTCTTGCTCGGCGCCAGGTAGGCGCAGCAATCTGGGCTCGCCACCCGCGAGGGGAGCTATCCACGGCTTGTCCGGCTTGTCTGGCTCCCGTTTACTGACACCATAAAAGATGACTTCATTCCCGTCCGGGGACCACAGCGCCAGCTCATGCACCAGGAACTCCCGATTGAGGCTAAGGGAAGTCCGTTTGCCGGTATCGACGGAAACGATCATGGCATCGGGACCATCCAGATACAGGATCTGCTTACCATCCGGGGAGAAAAGAGGGCAGCTTCCCGAGGCGGCGAGCAGCTTCGGCTCGCCGGAGAAAGTCGGTACGATGAAAATGCCTCCCCCGCCCCTCGCGGAAGCAAACGCGATGTGGGTTCCATCAGGCGAGAAATTGGGGTCAAAATCCAAGTCAGAACCCCTGGTTACCTGGATCGCCTCGCCCCCGGCAGTTTGTTGTACCCAGATATGCAAAACGCCGCCGGCAATACCAGAGGCATACGCGAGCAGCTTGCCATCGCGCGAGAGCGTGGCACAGCAGGATGCAGCCGAAGTTATTCGTTTGGCCTCTGCCGGCGTGGATCTCTCCGGCTGTCTCCACAACAGGGCAGCGCTGATGCTTACAACCACAAGCAAGGCCGCGGTTGTGAATGCGGCGATGGTACTGATTGGTGCTTTCCCAGGCTCAGGACTCGTTGGCTTCGCATCGGAGACTGCATTGGGGAGGACCGGGACTCGAGGTGGTTCCGTTGCATTCAGCTCGGTCACGGGCGCGATGAATCGATATCCACGGCGCGGAACTGTTTCCAGCCTTATTGAGCGACTGCTCGAAGTCGACGAAAGTATCTTTCCCCCAGATGTGCTGTTGCAGTTCCTCCCGAGTGACAATCTCTCCCGGGCGCTCCACCAAGGTTGCTAACACCCGTAGCGGTTGCTCCTGCAAACGGATCGTCACACCATGCTTACGTAGTTCCATGGCGTCGCAATCCAGTTCAAAAACTCCGAATTGGAGTTTGCCTTGCATTCGATCACGCCCATGCGGGTTACTCTACATCAAGAAAGGGTCGGCAGTTCAAAGAAAGGGTGGCAGTTCACGCTGATCCGTTGGCACGCAAATTGGATAGGTCTTCAAAAAGAACTCCAGCGAGTCATCCGTCTCATTCTGGACGTCAAACAGGCGGTTACACAATGAGGCAGTCATCGAAGCGTTGAGTATGACCATGAATGACCGTGTCAAGGAAATCGCATAGTTGATTCGACAGAAGATTTTGTATCTGGCAATCCTTGTTTGGCTTGTTTATGCTGCTGATGCCAAAGCGACCTGTGATCGGTGGACCACTGTGGACGTCAAATCCAGAGCACGCAGCATCCGTTGGTTTGGGGTTCAGATCGCGCTGGGCCCACCATTGGCAGACAATCATGTCGAACGTTAAGCGCTATGGTTTTGCTGTTGTCTCTGTCTTAGTTGCCTTGCTGCCGGCGTTGCTTCTGCAACATTACAAATTCCACGACGTGGAGCTGGCGCTTTTTCTGTTCGCGGTGGCGCTCACTGCGTGGCAGGCCGGTAGCGGCCCGGCGGTGCTGTCGACTGTGCTGGCGAGCCTTTCCTTCGATTATTTCTTCCTGCCGCCGCTCTATTCCCTTAGTTTGGGCCTCCAGGATGTTCCTGCGTTCATGGTCCTGATCTCCTTCGCTGTGCTCATTACATGGTTTGCCGCCATCCGGCGCCGCATCGAAGCAGACCTCTTGACCGCCCGGGACAAACTTCAGCAGGAGGTGACGGAGCGAACCCAACAGGCCACGGAGATTCGGGTTCTCAATGAGGAACTGGAGAAGCGGTCCCTGGCTCTCGAAGGCAGCAACAAGGAATTGGAAGCGTTTGCCTACTCTGTCTCCCATGACCTTCGGGCCCCTCTGCGCCATATGGCAGGATTTGCCGAGCTGCTGCATAAGACCGCAGGCTCGAAGCTGGATGACAAGGCCCAACGCTACCTGCGGACTATCCTGGACTCCGCGCAACGGATGGGCAACCTGATCGACGATCTTCTGGCTTTCTCCCGCATAGGACGAGTGGAGACGCAAAAAGTGGCGGTCAACCTGGACCAGCTGGTGAAAGACGCCATGGGCGAAGTGCAGGCAGAGGCGCAAGGCCGGGAGATTGAGTGGAGAATCGATAAGCTGCCAGTCTGCTATGGAGACCGGTCCATGCTGCGGCTGGTCCTGGTGAACCTGCTTTCGAACGCGGTCAAGTTTACCCGTGCAAGGGCCAAGGCGGAAATCGAAGTGGGATGCGGCAACGGAAGCGCGGATGAGGTGGTGGTTTTCGTGAAAGATAATGGTGCCGGTTTTGATATGAAATATGTAGATAAACTGTTTGGGGTGTTCCAACGCTTACATCATGTCGACGCGTTTGAAGGTACGGGAATAGGGCTGGCTACGGTGCAGCGCATTATTCACCGTCATGGCGGCAAGGTCCGGGCGGAGGGTGCTCTCGATCGGGGCGCTACATTCTATTTCTCTGTTCCAAGATTCCAGGACGGGATAAAGGCATGATTCAGAGACTGGGACGTATTTTGATGGTCGAGGACGACCCCAAAGATGTGGAGCTGACTTTGACCGCCTTTGAGGATTCCAACCTGGCCAATGAAGTGGTTGTGGTGCGCGATGGGGAAGAAGCTTTGCATTACCTCAATTGCCAGAACGAGTACGCGGAACGGTCCAGCGGCAATCCGGCGGTGATGCTGCTGGATCTCAAGTTGCCCAAGGTTGACGGATTAGAAGTCCTGCGGCAGGTCAAGTCCAATGACGCACTGAAATTGATTCCTGTCGTGGTGCTGACGTCCTCCCATGAGGAGAAAGATCTGATCGCCAGCTACAAGCTGGGCGTGAACGCCTACGTGGTCAAGCCGGTAGATTTTCATCAGTTCGTTCATGCCATCAAGGAGCTCGGCGTGTTCTGGGCGGTGATCAACGCACCCCCTCCCGGGAGTTAACAGTGAGCACGATCCACCCTCTGCGGATCCTTTCCCTGGAAGACGATCCTAACGACGCGGAGCTTATACAGGAACAGCTCCGGAGCGAACATATCGCTTGCGAATTATCGCGGGTCGATACCCAGGCGGCCTTCGTCGCCGCGCTCGAGCAGGGCGGCATCGATCTGATTTTGGCCGATTACACGCTTCCCTCCTTCGACGGTCTTTCGGCGGTGAAGCTTGCGATGCAGCTCCGTCCGGACGTGCCGTTCATTTTTGTCTCTGGAACACTGGGCGAAGAAGTCGCCATCGAAGCACTGAAGCTCGGCGCCGCCGATTATGTGCTCAAGACCCGGTTGGCGCGGCTGGCGCCGGCTGTTGTTCGAGCGTTGCGCGCGGCCACAGAAGTAGCCGAACGAAAGCGGGCAGAGAAGGCGCTGCGCCGCAGCGAAGCTTTCCTGACAGAGGCGCAGCGCCTGAGCCGTACGGGTAGTTTCGGTTGGAATGTGCTGACCGGCGAAATCACCTGGTCGGACGAAACTTACCGGATCTTTCAATACGATCCGCGGACCACACCGACGCTCGACCTGGTGCGGAAACGGACACACCCGGAAGATCGTGAATTTGTCAGCCAGACTCTCGGACATGCTTCCAGCGGCGGCACCAGTTTCGATGTTGAACATCGTCTGCTGATGGACAGCGGCGGCGTCAAATATGTTCGCGTGGTTGCGCATCTGCTCTCCTCCGACGATCCTGCCGAGGTCCTCTTTGTCGGCGCCGTCACCGACATCACAGAGACCAGGCAGGCGGAAGCGGCCTTGCGGCGCAGCGAAGGATATCTGGCAGAAGCGCAGAGATTGACTCACACGGGCAATTGGGTCTGGAATTCGGTTGCCCGGCAAAGTATCCATTGGTCCCTGGAACACTACCGCGTGTTTGGTTTCGATCCGGCCATGGGGATCCCTAGCGACGAGGAATTCGCCCAGCGCGTCCATCCGGACGACCGCGACCGCGTGGTCCGCTTCATGGAAAAAGCCATGTTTCAGGACCGATCGGATTTTGAGATTGAGTTCCGGATTGCTCTGCCCGATGGCACGGTCAAATACATTCGCGCCATCGGTCATCCCATACTTGATCCATCCGGAGAGCTATCAGAGTGCGTCGGAACGGCGATGGACGTGACCGAGCAGCATGAGGCGAGAGCCGCTCTGGAGACAGCGTTCGCGGAAATCAAGACGCTACAGGATCAGCTCTACAAAGAAAATATCGCCCTGCGCGAAGAGATTGTCCGGACGTCGATGTTTGAGGAGATTGTAGGCGAGTCACCAGCCTTGCAGACAGTGTTGACACGGGTGACCAAGGTCGCGCCAACGGACTCGAGTGTACTGGTGACCGGGGAAACCGGAACGGGCAAGGAGCTGATCGCACGCGCAGTTCATAACCGGTCACAGCGCACGGCAAGGGCCTTTGTCAGCGTGAACTGCGCCGCCATTCCCACCTC
>JBEKNJ010000163.1:0-3674 GCA_049522955.1 Acidobacteriaceae bacterium | reverse complement strand
TGCGCTTGCTCTTTGCCCCGCTGGAGCAACAGCAGACTCCCCACACAACCAGCCCCAATCGACGCCGCCAGCGTTCCGATCTTCGACATGTCGAGCAAGTCGCCATCGCCCAGGGCGAGCGACGCGATGAACAGCGACATGGTAAAGCCAATACCGCAGAGCCAGCTGGCGCCAAAGATTTGCGCCCACGACACCGAGGCCGGCCGCGATCCTACACCCGTTATCGATGCCAGGCGGGCAAACAGCGTAATACCTAAAGGTTTGCCCAACAGCAGGCCCAACAGCACTCCCAAGGTGATGGGATGAGTCACGGCGGCGCCGATCTTGCCCAGGATGTGTACTCCCGCATTCGCAAAGGCAAAGATCGGCATGATGAGAAAGGCAACCCAGGGCTGCAAGGCGTGCTCAATGCGGTGCAGCGGAGACTCAATCATTTCGCACTTCTGCTCTAACGCATGGATGGCGTGGTGGGCCTGGGCGGAATTCAGATCGTGCTTTTCAAATTGATCGAGCAGGAAACGGCTCTGCTGCAGAAAGTCTGTCTTATCGAGCGAGTTTCTGGCAGGAATGGTAAAGGCGAGCAGGATGCCCGCGATGGTGGCGTGCACTCCGGAGTTGAGCACGGCCACCCAGACGCCAACCCCGATCAGCGCATACACGACGGGACTGCGAATGCCCAACCAATTCGCGCTAAAGGAAACAGCGACGCCGACGAATGCGAGGCCCAGCGCGAACAGCGAAATGTGCCGGGTGTAGAACAACGCAATCACCAGCACACCGAAGATGTCGTCGACGATGGCCAGCGCAGCGACGAAGACTTTTAGCCCCACTGGAACCCGCCGGCCCAGCAATGCCAGTACCCCGAGGGCAAAGGCGATATCCGTCGCCATCGGAATGCCCCACCCATTGGCGCCCGCGCCTCCTCTATTGATCGCGACGTAAATCAGCGCCGGAACCACCGATCCGCCGATGGCGGCCATAAAAGGAAAGGCAGCCTGCTTGAAGCTCGAGAGCTCACCGATCAGCACTTCGCGTTTGATTTCAAGGCCCACCAGGAAGAAGAAGATCGACATCAGGCCATCGTTTACCCACTCATGGCGGCTCTCAGAGAGAGAAACCTGGCCCAGAGTGATGGTGGCCTGGGTGTACCAGATCTGGTGATAGCTATGTTCCCAGCGCGAGTTGGCCCAGATCAAAGCCGCAGCAGTGGCGACCAGCAGCAGGATTCCACCCGCTGCTTCCATCCGGGCAAAGCGGGCAAAAGGACTGGTGATCACGTCGATGGGCTGCCGTGAAGTGGATTGCAGACCTGTAGGCAATGGCAACGTGACCTCCCTGCTCTTTTGTTGTCCAGAGCATACTAGCTGACACCAAAGTATTAATAAATTAGTTGACATTCCCTGCGCGTAGCAGTAGCCTTGATTTCGGGTCAAATGTATGCCTCCTAAAAAATCGCCCACGCTGACGGAAGCGGAACTGAGACTGATGAAGATTCTCTGGGCGCGCGGGGAATCGACGGTCAACGAGATTGCCGCGGCGTTACCGAAGAAGAATGCGCTCGCGTATAACTCTGTGCTCACCACCATAAGAATTTTGGAGCAAAAAGGTTATGTGCAGCATCGCAAGGAAGGCCGCGCATTCTACTACGTGCCGCTGGTAGCGGAGGAAGAAGCCGGCAGCTCGGAAGTGCGCCTGGTATTGAGCCGGTTCTTCGGTAACTCGCGGGAGAAATTGATGTTATCCCTGTTGGGAGACGACGATGTAACCCCGGAAGAGTTGCAGCGTCTAAGAGATGCGATCCAACAGGCGGAGTGAATCACCCCATGGAAGCGAGTGTATTGCGGCAATTGATTTCGACTGGTCCGGCAGAGCTGCTCATCGCGAGCATCTGGCAGGGACTGCTGTTGACCGCTTTCGCCTGGGCTGCGCTGAAGCTCGCTCCCGGATTGCGTGCCTCGACTCGCTTCACCCTCTGGCTGATCGTTTTCCTGCTGGTCGCGTTGCTGCCTTGCTTCACACTCGGCCACGGACTATTGAGTACTTATCCCTCTCCCGCCTCTGCCTTGCCGCAAACGGGATTTTCGATCCATCTGAATGCCGCGTGGGCCTTTGCCCTCGAAGGCGTTTGGCTGGCCGCTTCCCTGCTCTCGCTCGCGCGTCTGTTTTCGAGCGCAAGACAGATGAGAGCATTGCGGCGGAACTCCATCCCGGTGACCGCTTTGGACCAGGAGCTTCAATCGGTGGTTGCACGTCATGGCAAGCGCCCGGTTGAGGTACGTCTCTCCGATGCGGTCGATGCACCCAGCGTGATCGGCTTCTTCCATCCCGCGGTGGTGCTGCCCCGCTCGCTATGGAGCGAGCTGGCGCCAGGCGACCGGAAGCAGGTCATCCTGCATGAATTGGCCCATCTCGACCGTGGAGACGATTGGACCAATTTGCTGCAGAAACTGTTACGAGCCCTCTCCCCGTTGAATCCCGCACTCTTTTGGGCGGAGCGTCACCTCTGCCGCGAACGGGAACAAGCTTGCGACGATGCCGTGCTAGACGCAGCCGGCAACGCCCGCGAGTACGCGACCTGCCTCACTAAGCTTGCTGAGAACCGGCTTGTGAGGCGGGTTGCGTCTTTGGCGCCCGGCCTCTGGCAGCGTCACTCGGAACTGGCAGGCAGAGTGGAGAACATCCTCCATCGTCGCCGCAATACGCACCCCTGGCTTTCTCGTGGACTGGTAGCAGCTGGGCTGGCGGCTTCTCTCTCCGGCGTTGTCGTGCTGCAACGCTGCCCGGGGATCGTCTCTTTCGCCACGAATGATTCGGTTGCGGCGGCTCCTGTCGTCGAACCCGTCTACCAGGATCTGCATCAGGCTCAGTATCACGAGGCGGTCTTTCATCCTTCGACGAACCAGCCTATCGAGCGCACCAGCACCGTGCCGGCACCGCGTACCAAGCGCCAGGTTCGCACGCCGCGCCGCCTCCAATTCGTCCAGCTGACAACCGACGAGGACGGCGGAGGCATGACCTTGATTCTCTTTACCGTGGAAGTCCCGCAGAGTACGAAGGACTCTCACGGCCAATCTCTTATTACCCCCGACAACTGGA
Organism: Acidobacteriaceae bacterium; assembly: GCA_049522955.1. GTDB lineage: Bacteria > Acidobacteriota > Terriglobia > Terriglobales > Acidobacteriaceae > PALSA-350. The sequence goes on along the minus strand of JBEKNJ010000163.1, from coordinate 578 downwards.
TCGCTTTTCAGATCTAAAAACCTTCACCCTGAAAGAGGAAAACGCATGTCCACACAAACTAATTTATTAAGAGCACGGACCAAGCGCTTCGTTGCGCCAGTCGCTGCTTTGGCTCTCACTGTCTCGGCTGGAGCGTTCGTCTTCAGTCACAACCACGTCCACGCGGCCATGGCTGCGGATAATCCGATTGCGCCCATCAACAATGCGAGCATCGATCCCCTTCTGGCGCTCGACCAGGCAACCGAAGCGGTGGCTTCGCGGGTTACACCCGCGGTGGTCAATATTGCTGTCACTTCCCATCGTGAAGAGCAGCCGGCGATGCGGGGCGAAGGCCAGGAGCAGGGCGAGGGGGAGAATCCTTTCTCTCAATTTTTTGGACCGGGGTTCGGTCAAGGGCAAGGCCAGGGTATGCCCGGCCAGGGACGCGGCCAACGGCAGATTGAGCATGGCATTGGCAGCGGTGTGATCATCTCGCCTGACGGATACATCGTTACCAACAATCACGTCGTTGAGGGAGCAATGGAAGTCCGTGTCACCCTGCATGACCGCAGGACCTTCGCGGCCAAGGTAATTGGCAC
>JBEKNJ010000162.1:0-3756 GCA_049522955.1 Acidobacteriaceae bacterium | reverse complement strand
TAAGGCCGTCGATTCTAGAATCACTGCAACCTTGCTCTCATTCGCAAGGTGCGATCCCGGACTACACCTCCACGACTTCACACTCTGTCGTGCTTGATCACGTTCAATTTCTTGGCCGAACTTTCTGGAGGGTCCGAAAACTTACTCTGAGCTTGACTAAGCGAAGGGCCCACATACCGTCGATCAAAACCGCTGTACTGGACCTGCTTACGGATTGGGGGCGCTCCGCTTGTCGAGATGCCGATCGAAGTACACATCCGTCGCGTTGAACAATATCATCCACGATGCGTAGCGTGCCATGACATGAATCTCGTTGGGAATCATGATTACGTCATGGTCTATGTGGCGCGACCCCGCCGGGGCCGAAGTTGGCGGCCTCTCTGTAGTCAAGGCCATAGCCGGTACCGCCGCGATAGTCGACTGACAGCACGATGTAGCCCTCGGCGACGAGGTACTGATTAAATGCATACATCCAGCTATGCTCACGGCTGTTGGTATTGAACCCCAGCAGCATCTGTAATTGAGGGCCGCCGTGGAAGAACAGAATGGCCGGGTGCGGCTTGGAGGTGGTTTCACGTGGCAGGAACAGTTGCGCATGCGTTTCCTGGCCATCCTTCGCCGTAAAGGTCACGGCCTGGGGCATGACAAGCTTGGAACTCGGGAAGGGGGACGGGATGGCTTCCGGAGCGAGCCGCCGCCATTGCCCTCCCGCACTCAACACGACCGGATGCAGCGGCTGGTTGCCGTCGCTCTGCAATGCGAAAAGAGCGCCGTCGGCGCCGATCTGCGGCCTGTCTTCGATGGCGTGGCTCTGGTCGGTGCGCACCGCCGAACCATGCTCGACATCGACCGTCCAGATATGCAACCTGTCGGTGTCATCCTGAGAGGACGAATAGACCAGGCGCTTGCGATCCTGACTGAAGACGACGTGTGTGACCTCGAACTTTCCCACCGTGAGTGCGCGGGCCGTTCCGCCCTGCGCGGGGACGGCATATAGATGCAGCCAGCCGCTTTTCTCCCAGGGGAATACCAGATCATCATGGTTGGTCCAGAACAGGTTCGTTGCCGAGGGCGTCGGATGGAATACACTGCCGGGTCCCGCGTCGGCAATCCAGACACGTCGCCCCTGGCCGGTTTTCACGTCCGCCGTCCAGATCGACCACGGCCGTCCGCTGCGTCGGGAGAAGAAATCGGGGGGAGCTTTCTCGGCCAGCACATGAACGAAGGCGATCCGCGCGCCGTCCGGTGAGAACGCGGGCGAGCTGTCGTAGTCGAGACTCGGACTCAACCAGACGATGGTTTGGTCAACGAAATCGTAGACACCGATCAGCGAGTGGTTGCCTCGATGGCTCACGAACGCCAGGCGCTTGCCGTCCGGCGCCCAGGTCAGCGAGTCCACTGTCCCCTGATCGATGAGCAATGGCTGTGCGTCGCCATCGCCGCTCGCGGCCACCGTCAGAATTCTTTTCTTGTCGACAAACAGCAGCCGGCTGCCATCGGGCGAGAAGCTAGGGGAGTCTCCCGCGCCGACCTTATGCGGCACGCCGCCGGCCGTGGCAACCACCCATACTTCCTTGGGCATTGGGCCTTCCGGGGAGTCATTAACGTTGGCCGGAGTCTCGTCGTCAAGACTCTCGCCCCGTGTAAAGGCGATCGACTTCGTATCCGGCGACCAGGCGAGTTCGCCGATATCGAAACCGTCGTCCTCTGTGTACGGTGTGACCTGGCGCGCTTTCGCGCCATGGGAGGGGTCTGCTACCCAGATATTACGGCAGCCCTTCGCGTCGAATACCCACGCCACGGCCGCACCCGTGGGCGCGGCCACCATGTCGTACGGAAATGGCGCCTGCATCACATCGTTGAGTGTGAAGGCCGCTGGATGGGCTCCCGCAGCCTGCGTCATGAATAGGGCTGCGCAAGCTGCTGCCGCGCTGCAGAGCCGCAACTTTCCCAAACCGAAGTCAATCATGTGTCTTCCCTTGTGACTATTCAGAATTTGGTATCCAATGCAAAAACAATGCGGTCAATTTTTGGGCCGAACCCCGCGCTGTCGACGCATCCAGTCGCAGAAGTGCGGGACTCTCGTAAACGCTCTCCTCATAACCCGGCCTTTTTCAGGTACTTCGCGGGCAGCCTCAGCCCTGGTCGCCCATCATCAAAGATGAGGCTGGCGATCCAGAAGTGTCCGTAAGCATGCACAATCTGGAATGAATCGATGCCTTGCGAGGATGGCTGGGCGTCGCCCTTCGCATCCCGGCTTTCCTTCGTACTCCACACCTCGACAAGATTGCCAAACTCCTCGACTCGCTTCACGATGCTGCGCTCGAAGAAACCCTTCTTCTTGAAGTTGGGATCGTTTTGTTGCATGAACATGTCGGGAGTCAGGAAAGCGGCATCACCCTGCTTGCCGGTGCATCCTTTGTGGCCGCAGACTCCGGATCAATCCAGGCAAGCCGACCGTCGGGCGCAAACCGCGCGCAGAAGCGGTCCCAGTCGCGCTGTCCAGCTGGGCCGGAGACCGCGTCATAGAGCGAAGCGACTAGGTGGTCCACAGTGTCCACGTCGCCGGGGTTCTTTGCCGCAGGCCAGTCTGGATGCCCCGCGAGTGACCCCACCAGCGGAGCCGGCGCGGATGCGGCAGGAGTAGACTGCTGTGCGCTCGCATTGAGCGTCAGTCCAATGAGAAAACAACACAATATAAGATTGCAGCTACGAATCATGAGATCATCTCCTTGTTTTATTAAGTCAACCGGTGCGCTATGCGATGAGAACCGGGCCAGACCGCGCGCGGCGCTCCTACTTAGACCAGGGCGGAACCACGCCGTTGGTGCGCGCGTAGGCGATCGACTGCCCCAGATGCTCGTGTTGATCTTCGAGAATCAGCATCACCGCGTCCTGCTTGGTCATGTCTTCTCCGAACAGTTTCACGTGTGTCTGTAGGTCGTTGTCGGAAAGTCCCGTAATCGCTTTTTGTAGATTGGCGTAAGAAGCCTTCAGTGCTTCCTGCAACTTCTCCGGATCGGTGATGGGGGCGGGCTTTGCCCCCGTATTCGGTGTGCCCGAAAGCACGCCGGCGAGCAGGTGGTTCTCCGTAACAATCAGGTTGAACACGTCGCCAACGGAGCGAACGCCCGGGCTGGGCTTCCAGTCGTACCTGCCCGACATAACGCGCGCCAGCGCGGTGAATTTGTTGGAAAGCGTTCCGGCATCTTCTCCGAAGGCGGCCTGAAATTTCGTCGGCTGCGCCTGCGCCAACGGCACCATCAGAGCGACCGCAAGCGCGAACACTCCGTACTGAGTCAGAATCTTCTTCATGTGGAACTCCTCTTGGCGATGCTGCTGCTCACGGAACAATATGCGGCAAAGAACCGGTGTTTGCAGGAAAAGTGACAAGCGGCGGGGGAAATGAGACAAGCGGTCAGAGCTGGCCATCACGTTCAGCCTATAATCCGTGGGGAGGGTCGACACACCCATTGCGGCAGGCCACACCAGATATGGGACGCGCGAAATGGATTTTGATCCTGTGTGCGTGGACGATGGTAGGACTGTTGTTCACCGTGCAGGAGATCGTGGTGGCGAAGGTTCACGGCGGGCAGGTCAACTGGGTACTCGTGGGTGTGATCGAACTCGTCTACTGGAACGTATGGGCGGCATACACACCAGTTGTGATTGGTCTGGCCAAACGGTTCCCGTTGACGGGGCCGAGGTTTGGACATCACATAGCGATCCACACAATCACGTCGCTCCTGATGGCTC
>JBEKNJ010000161.1:0-4259 GCA_049522955.1 Acidobacteriaceae bacterium | reverse complement strand
CGTTTCTAAATCCTAACGCTCCGCTACCCCCAACCTGGTTTTCCAATGCCGGGTTGCAGCACCAGTTTGTCCAATAAAATCAACGCAACAGAATCACCAACCTGCTAATTTGGACAGCTCTGTCTGAAAGTAGCCCAGGACGCAGTCCTGGGTCAGGAATGCGCTATCGAGCAGTCCCGAAGGGACGGCTGAAAACTCGGACCCGGTGTTCAGCCGGTCCTGCGGGACTAAGTGCAGAGATTCTCGCGCAGACTCTTCAGCCCTGAAGGGAACGGGCCCCGGGAGAAATCAGAACCTTATGCAGTCTGAGCAACAGTTTCAAACTAACCTGCAGCAACCTAACCTCAACGACAGGCGATCCTTCCTCAAACTACTCGCAGCGGCGCCCCTGTTTGCCTCCCTGGGGGCGCGCAGCTTTGCTTCAGCCGTAGCTGCCACCGCCAACCCTGGCTCCAGTGACTCTTTCTCCAACAACATCTATACGCGCCTAGGCGTGCGGCCGGTGATTAACTGTGTTGGGACTTGGACCTACCTGACTGCATCGCTCGAGTTACCCGAGGTCCGCGCGGCTTGCGAAGCGGCCTCCCACTATTTCGTCGACCTGTTTGAGCTGCAGGCTGCTGCCGGCCGCCGTCTCGCACAACTCTCCGGCGCCGAATCCGGCATGATCACCTCCGGCTCGGCGGGCGCGATCTCCGCGGGAACTGCGGCTTGCATCGCTGGATCGGATCCCAAAAAAATCTACCAGTTGCCCGACACGACCGGCATGAAAGGAGAGGTCGCCTTCCTTGGTCCACGCACACCCTGGGATAGCTGCATACGGCTCGCCGGGGCCAAACTCGTCGTCGCTCCTACCGTGAATGATCTCCCCGCTGCGCTCACTTCGCAGACCGCAATGGTATACACGACTTGGGGCGATGAGGAACGCCTCCAGCCGATTCTCAAGATCGCCAAGGCCGCCGGAGTTCCGGTGTTTCTAGACCAGGCCGGGCACATTCCCCCCTATTCGAACCTTACAACCCTGGCAAAGACGGGCGTCGATCTCTTTTGTATCAGCGGTGGAAAAGGCCTGCGTGGGCCGCAAGTCTCCGGACTCTTGTTAGGCCGCAAGGACCTGATCGACGCGGCCCGGTACAACTGCAGTCCTTGGGAAGGCTCCATTTGCCGGCCCATGAAAGTCGGCAAGGAAGAGATTATGGGCGTCCTCGCCGCCCTCGATTACTGGTCCAAGCCGCAGGCTGCGATCATCGAAGGAACCTGGCAGCGCCAGATGGAGCGCATCGCGACGCTAGTGTCCACCGTACCGGGAGTCCAGACAGAAATCCTGACTCCTCCGTCGGAGAAGGGCAATAGTTATCCCACCTTGACCATAACCTGGGACGAAAAGAAATTTGGCTTGACCGCGAATCAATGCGGCAAGAAGCTGCGCGATGGAAATCCTCGGATCGACGTGTGGACAGGGTTCAATTTCAGTGGCGTGCTGGCGAGAGAGGATCTCGACAAAATCTATGATTCGAATGTAAGCGGCCCCAACCAACTGCAAATTTTCTCGGTGACGATGCAGCCGGGCCAGGATCTCATCGTAGGCAACCGCATTCGCCAGGAGCTCGAAAAGGCGCGTAAACAGGCACTGGCATGAAGAAGCATCAGCTGGATAGGCGTGAATTTATCCAAACCGCCGGTGTAGCCGCGCTCGGTGCCGTTGCTATGATGGCTCCCTCAACAGCCATGGCCTCAGCTGTGTGGAAGCCAGGCTCCAAACCATGGCGCGGGTTGTTTCCGGTCGCACAGACACCCTTCACCCCGGACAATAAGCTCGACTTTGATTGCCTGGCTGCACAGGTCAAATTCTGCAACCTGAATCGTGTGCCGGGTCTCATGTGGCCGCTCAATTCCAGTGGATGGACGCACCTTACCGAGAAAGAGCGACTGGACGGAGCCGAATCCCTCATGGCCGCCGCCAAGGGAGGGAAGACAGCAGTAGTGATTGGAGTTCAGGCCTTAGGTGGCGATAGCAACGCCGCCGTTCGCTATGCCCAACACGCTGCAAAGTGCGGTGCAGATGGACTGATTTCCTTGCCCCCGGGTGCCCTTGCAGACAAGGTAAGCGATCGAGCGGTTTTGGAATACTACAAAACGTTAGGCGCGGCGACCGATCTGCCGCTGATGATACAGAGCTACGGTGATATGAGCGTCGATTTCATCGTAGAACTCTATGAGCAGGTTCCAACGCTGAAAGGAGTCAAAGACGAAACCACGGGCAGCCCATTGCCCCGCATCCCGGAATTCAGGAAGCGAACTAGCGACAAGTTCGTGGTCATGGCTGCGCACAACTGCATCCAGATGCTTGATGAACTCCGGGCAGGCTTTGACGGTTATGTGCCTATCATCACTTACGCCGATCTTCTTCAGACCGTCTTCGAACTGTGGAATGCAGGTAAGCAGAATGAAGCCTTTGAGATGTTCGGCAGGGTACAGGCGTTTCAAACGATTACAGGAGCCACACAGTACCTTTTAACGGCCCGCGGAATTTTCAAAGAAACGACGGTAGTTCGCGACGCCAGCCGCGTCTTCGGGCCCGACGGAGTCACCCCAGACCAAGCGCAGCAAAGAGTGATCCGCGAAGCAATGAAGAAGTTTCTAGAACCTTACTCACGGGCATAGAACTGTCTTACTTCGCCCGTTTTTTGAAGCCTTGCGCAATCATCGGGATGGAATAGACCTGGGCCGCGTTGTCCACCTCTTTTCCCTGAGCATCTTTGGCGCCCTGGGCCAAGACGTAAAGCGTCTTCTTGTCGGGGCCGGAGAAAGCAACGCTGATGACCGGTCGAGGAGTAGGGATCAGGCCCAGGTACTTGCCATCCGGGGCGATGACCTGGACACCAGGGGCGGTTGTCACGTAGATACGTCCTTGAGCATCGATGGCGCTGCCGTCGCCAAAGCCCCCAGCTTCGAGTTTGCCAAAATCCCTCTGGTTTGTAAGCGAGCCATCGGGCTGGACATCGAAGGCCACGAGCGTTAGCCTGTTGCTCACGTACAGTGTCTTTTCATCTGCACTCAGGATGATCCCGTTCGGGCCCTTCAGATTCTTGCCATCATACCTGGTGATTTGGCCGCTCGGGCTGGCATAAAACACGCCGCCCATCGTGAAATACGCGCCGCCCTTGCTGTCTCCTATCAGATCGTTGAGAGTCACGCCACTGCAATCCAGGGGATCGCCCTGGTAGTGGTCAGCCAGGATTTTTCGATGGGGCGCAAGCTCGGAAATCGATGGGTGGAATCCCCTATCCACGATAAATAGTTCGCCCTTCGAGTTCATCGAAAGAGAGCCGCCGGTATTCGTATCCGTGTAGGCGACTGAAGCGTTGCCCTGTTTATCGAGTTTCACGACATCGCTGCTATCGTTTTGCGCGATCAGAAGCCCCCCGTCGGCTGATCCCACAATCCCGTCGCCGTTGTCGCCCATCTGTTGCCAAACGGATTTCCACTTCTGCCCGCCAGCGATGACGCCGGGAATCTCAATGACCTTATAGTCTCTAAGTCCCAGCTGCGACTGGCCATAATCCGGCGCTGTCAGCGGTGGGTTCTTGCATTGAGCCAGTACGACCGCCTCTCTGGGATCCTGCGAGGCCTCTAAGGACCGCTTTGCCCCCACCGGAGGAGCTTGGCCCCAGACAACTGCCACGACAAGAAAGCAAGCAGCGATCGTTATGATTTCTTCTTTCCTCATAAACCCTCTAGAAATCCGGTGTAAATCACCGGTGGAATCATGGGCCTGTGGCCCACGCAATTCCTCATAAACCCTCTAGAAATCCGGTGTAAATCACCGGTGGAATCATGGGCCTGTGGCCCACGCAAGTAGCTGAAAAATTGCCTCTAGTTCTTTTGTCCGTTCCAAACAGAGGTGTCATCGCGACCGAAGCGAGCGAAGTGGAGGGACCTGCTGTTCATCTATCCGTTGCGTCGAATATAAATGGAAGCGCCGCCCTCCCCTTTGTCATCCCGAGTTCTTTTGTCCGTTCCAAACAAAGGTGTCATCCCGACCGAAGCGAAGCGAAGTGGAGGGACCTGCTGTTCATCTATCCGCTGCGTCGAATCTCAATGGAAGCGCCACCCTCCCCTTTGTCATCCCGAGTTCTTTTGTCCGTTCCAAACAGAGGTGTCATCCCGACCGAAGCGTAGCGAAGTGGAGGGATCTGCAGTTCCGCGGACCTCTCCTGGAAATGTTTTTCGTTTTTAAGTTGCGAGATGTCGGATAC
>JBEKNJ010000160.1:0-3845 GCA_049522955.1 Acidobacteriaceae bacterium | reverse complement strand
GGCGCTGTCGTCGCCTTCGTCTTGACAGCCAGCGCCGCGACCCAGTGGCTCGCGGCACAGCTCAACAATCCAGTCGAGATGGGAGACCCGATCGTTTGGTTTCATGGCGCTGCCGTGTTCCAGCCATTCGCGGGCCTTGTGCTTTGGAAGCACTTTGCAGGCAGCCGGCTCATCAGTTCCGCCGTGCGGAAAGAGATTTGGATTGCGTTCGGAGCAACGATCCTTGGCGGGCTCTTCCTCGCCTATCTTGCCTACTGGTTCCTCTCGCTCATACGCGATCGCAAGAGCACAGACAGTTTAATGAACCTCCACGGGTCCGCAACGTGGGCCAACCGACACGATATACAAAAGCTAGGTCTATTCGACGCGAACGATGGTGTCTATGTTGGCGGCTGGCGTGATCCAGATACGCAGGAGATTCGCTACCTGCTTCACTCCGGCGCTGAGCCCGTTTTGCTATTTGCTCCCAGCCGAAGCGGTAAGGGCGTATCAGCGATCATCCCCACCCTGTGCCAGTGGCGGCAAAGTGCCTTTGTCTATGACCTGAAGGGTGAGAATTGGGATCGCACCGCTGGCTTCCGGCACGCTATCGGCCAGCGCGTTCTGAAGTTCGCTCCCACGCTGCCATTCGAGAGTTGCTGCTACAACCCACTGTCAGAGATTCGATGGGAAACCGATTACGAGGTCGCCGACGCACAGACCATCGCGAACGCAGTGATTCGGCACGGCAACGACGACAGTCTCTATAAGCACTTCGAGGATGCCGCAGTTGATCTCGTATCGGCGGGCATCATCCACCTGGGTTACGTTTTCAGAAACCTTGACGTCCCGCGCGAACCAACGCTCCCCGATGTACTCGCACTTTATTCCTCGCCGGGCATGGATTTCCAGGACGTGCTCAAAGAGATCCAGAGCACGGTGCATATGCCGGGCGGCAAATCGAACCCTCACCTTGAATGGTTCGACATCAACGGCAAGCCTACTTTTACGCATCCTTTCGTCAGCAAAGCGGTCCAGAGGCAGCTAAATCGGGCCGACCGCGAGGCATCAAGCATTCAGTCCAGCATCGTCACTCCGATGACAGTCTACGACGACCCGATTGTTCAAAAGACCGTTTCCCGCTCTGATTTCGTTGTCCGAGATTTGGTCTACGGAACACAGCCGATGAGCCTGTATTTCAAGGTCCCGCAGCCGGATCGAGAACGCCTGAGACCTCTGGTACGGCTCATGCTTCAGCTGATCTTCAATCGGCTCATGGAACGTCTCGATCCCAGCCGTCACCATCTGCTGCTCATGCTGGACGAGTTCCCAGAGTTGAAAAAAATCCCAAGCCTCGCAGGTGCGATGAGCCTGATGGCCGGGTACAAAATCAAGCCGTACCTCATTGCCCAGACACTTACCCAGATCATCGAGGAATATGGCCCGAACGAGTCCATTACCGACAACTGCTACATCAAAGCAGCCTTTCAGACCGACAATCTCCAGACGTGCAAGAACCTTTCCGAACTCAGCGGCAACATGACGGTGGAGAAGGAGACCGTCAACTATAGTGGGCAACGGACGGACTTCTACCTCAAGCACATCTTCCGCAGCGTCGAGCAGGTCCAGCGCCCTCTCATCACCGTTGACGAGATTCGACGCATCAAGCCGCCGACGAAGGCCAGCAACGACCCCGACAGCAGGATCACTGCGCCGGGCGACATGCTCATCTTCATTAACGGCGTAGCGCCGATCTACGGCGTACAGAGCCTCTATTTTCTCAACGACGCCTTGCTAGCCAGAACTAAGCTCGAACCTCCCGCTTTCAAAACGGCTGCACAGCCAGGCACGCCAAAGCGGACGCAAGCGCCACAGGCGGCGTTCGACATCAGCTCCATCGCGACGGCTGCGATCGACCAACAAGCAATCGAGGAGAAGCTGAATGGAAATTCTTAATCAAGTGACCCTCGCCGGAAACCTCACCGACAAACCTTCGGTCGATGACGCCGGCGGCCGCGTGTTCGTGCGCGCTCGCCTCGCACAGAATTGGTTCTACGACACGCACGGCAAGACCGTAGAGCATCGGCAGTTCCTCCCCCTCACCTTTCTCGGGGAAAGCGCCTCCGTGGCGAAGGCCTTCGAAAAGGGCGACAACATCCACGTTACCGGCCAGCTCATTCGACGTGACCCCAGAGCACGCTCTGAGGACGCATCGCGACCCCGCGAAACAGGAAGCATCTTCGAGATCCACGTCATTCGAGCATTCCGCATCGAGGGCATTTCCAAATCCGAGACCCCCGCGATCCACCAAAACGAAATTCGGCGCACCAATGATGCGAAACAGGTTCCCGCATTTATTCAGGAGGGAATCCATGATTGGCCTGTCTAACCCGAAGGTCCGGAATCGGCTCGCCCGTCTCTCCCGGTTGAGCTACATCGTGGTCGCGTTCGCCGTTGCCTTCGTCGGGCTAACTCTGGCCGGGGTTGGCTTCGGGTTTGTATTCAACTTTACGCACTCGGCACCGTTCGGCCTGTACAAAGAGATTTCCGACCCCGCCAAAGCGCCGCATACTCCCGCGCCCTACGTTTTCTTTTGCCCCGATGTCCGCTGGCCCGGTATGAAGGGCGAGCCCAACTATCGGAAACCCATGCGAACCTGTCCAGACGGATTCGCGCCCCTTATCAAGCCTGTTGTCGCATGGCCCGGTGATACCGTCGAAACCTCGGCCCAAGGTGTCACGGTTAACGGGCAATTACTCGCCCATACGCTGACGATTGACCACGATTCAACAGGGCATCCGATCCGCCCTTACGCATACGGCACCTATCACGTCCAGCCTGGACAGCTCTGGGTGGTCAGCTCCTTCAGCCCCAAGAGCTTCGACTCCCGTTATTTCGGCCCAATACCAGCTCGATCAGTCCGGCATTGGGTCCAACCTTTCCTGGTCGAGAAGCAATACGGCCCCGAGACGAGCACGAAGTAGGTGGAATTTGGCGACTTGTACCGAAAGGAGTCGACACACTGTGAAAGTCACCGAATCCATAGAGCCATCACGAGGGAAGATGACAACCCGTGCTCTCTCCATTTGGATTTCCCCAAACCTCCGAACGGCGCTACTTTTCGCCTCCGCGTTAGCGTGCGGCGCCGCCGGCTGGAGCGGCAAGCTGACTCTTAACTCCCTAGCCTTGCTATATCCATTCGTGTACCTGCAGTCACGGCGACGAATGGATGCCTTCAGCTCTGCGCTCTACTACGCTGGGGCCACGTGGAGCGTTATTCCAGGTTCAGAGAGCTTCTTCGGCACCGGGGGAACCCTTGTCCTTCCGTTGCTCATCTGGACCGCTCTTCTAGCCCTTAGTGCAGCACCGTGGATTGCTTTTTACAATCGCGAGTTTCTTCCTGTAGCGACCGTCGCGGCCATCGTCGTGCTCAGCCTGCCCCCGCTCAGCCTCGTCACGGTTGCACACCCATTCATCTCTGCGGGCCAGTGGTTTCCTGGAACTCGATGGCTCGGGGTTTGCCTACCCTTAGTCCTGATATTGGCTTACCGTCGTCTCGGTACCGTTTTTACGTTAGCCGTTCTCGTAGCGGCGTCACTCACAACACATGCTCCCTTCCATCGTCCCGCGCAAGATCCACGTATCGTTGCTGTGAACACCCATTTTGGAGGTCCCACTACACGAGACGCCTTTGGCTCTACATTGCAAGGCCAGGAACGGGCCATGCAGCGAATAGCTCTCACGCACCCGGATACACTCATCCTTTTTCCTGAATCGATCGTCCCCACTTGGACTCCAACGCATGATCTACGCTGGGCCACAACTTTCGCTCAACTGAAAGCTCGGCATACTGGACTGCTCATCGG
>JBEKNJ010000159.1:0-3878 GCA_049522955.1 Acidobacteriaceae bacterium | reverse complement strand
AACCGCGAAGCATGCGCTTCGCCGCTTCATGGCTGAATGAACCCGCTTCCCCTTGAATGGCAACGTTCATAGCGTGGTCAACGCAATACCGGAACTATATTACGCCGCCTCCCGCCGCAATCGAACCCGTCCTTGTTACAATCTCTGCCAGAATTTTCGTGGAAAGCGCCACCATGGAAAACAAACAGCCGATTGAAATCGTTCTGATATTCCTGGACCGAATCAATGCCCACGATGTCGAGGGCATCTGTGCCTTGTTGACGCCCGACCACATCTTCGTCGATGGCCTGGGAAACAAGTTCACCGGTGTCGAGAACCTGCGCAAAGGGTGGGCCAGCTATTTCAGCTGGTTTCCCGACTACGCTATCTCTCACGAGGATGTCCTCGGCAGCGGGCAAATCGTTTTGCTTACAGGAAGCGCCCGCGCGACTTATGCCGTCGACGGAAAGCTCCCCCAAGAAAACCACTGGGAGGTTCCGGCGGCCTGGAAAGCCGTGGTCAGAAATGGTGGAGTCGCAGAGTGGCACGTGTACGTCGACAACCAGCCAATCAGGAAGATCATGGGACAGACGAATCCCTGAACCCCACGGGCCTAAAGCTCCTTCTCCAGCACAAACGCATCCACTCCATTCGTGTAATAGCGCGGAATCGTCTTCACCACGCTGTACTGGTGCCGCTTGTAGAAAGCCAGCGCGCCTGAATTATCCACAGCCGTTTCCAGCTCGACGCTCCGGCAGGCGGCCGCATATAAACGCCCCTCAGCCGTTGCCAGCAACTTCGAACCAACCCCGAGACGCCGGCTCGATGACGGCACATCAATCGTGAGGATGTGCCCAACTCCCCGCCGCGTGACCTGCGCGACGATGAAACCCAGAAGCTTCGGCGAGGATTCACTGACCGAGCCCGCATTGTCCCCGGGCTTGCCCACAACCGACTCCGCAACCACGGTAAAAGCTCCTCGCAATCGAATGTAAGCGGCCAGTTCCAAACGCGAGTACGCGATCCCCGGCGCAAAGCATTCCTGATCGATGCGCCACAGACTCTCAAAATCCTCGCGCCGGAAGTCTCGCAATGCGAATTCCACCCCGTTATTGTAGCCGCGCAGCTTCACATATTCCGGCCTTCGCACTGATCCCGTAAAGGATAAGTTTTCCTCAAAAATAGTCCACGAAACTGTTGCCTCATTGCACCTCAAGACGTACCATTCGCATCAGAGACATTTGTGGGCCGCCTGTTCCTCATTGACGCTCTAGCTGCGGTCGCCGCGGTCGGATTGTGGTTCTTGTGCCTCGCCAGCTACAACCGCCGCCGAGGGGCAAAGGCCCTGCATTGGGTCGAAGCCGCCTGCTCCCATCGCGGTCAACTGACCGAAGCCCGTTGGGTCGGGACTTCGAGTGTACAGGCGCACCTGCGATTCGCCACCCACTGGTTTGAAAACGCCCGAGTGACCATCCGCTTGCTTCCTCGGCCGATGCCCATCCAGTGGATGCTAAGTATCTGGCACAAGCAGAAGGAAACGCTCACCTTTGAGGCCGACCTCGACTGCGCCCCCGGCATCCGCCTCGACGTGCTGCGCCATCGCTGGCTCACGCACAACGATAACAAGGTCATTCGCAAGTCGCGCAACTGGACGGTCGTGCGTCCCGGCCCCGTAGTGCTGACCACCTGCACCCAGTGGAAGCAGGAACTGCCGCCTGTCATCAATACCCTAATGACCTCTCGGGGACATAACCTCCTCAGCGTCCGCTTCCGTCCCGAGTCTCCACACCTGGCCGCTACCATCGATCTCGAAGCGCTCTCCGACGAGCGCGCCGCCGCCAGTTTTCTAGGCGTGCTGCGCGACCTAGCCGCCGGAGCCTCCACCCACCGCCAATAGAAATAGGTCCAACGATCATCGTGTGGGGACAGCCGCCCTCGTGAGCCTGCCCTGAGCGCAGCCGAAGGGTCCATACGGAGCAAAGCTCCGCAGCGCATTCAGCCGCGAGCAGCCCAATCTCCCACCCACACATTTCCCTTGACTTACTCACCAGCCAATCCCATATTCTGCCATGCAAGAATCCACCCAGGTTTCGACCGCTCAAAGCTAGGGAGGAAACATGGAGTTCAATGGCGCCGCCCTGTTCGTGACGGCGTTGATCGCCGTGCTCGCGCCGCTGATTTCCGAAATACCCATCGGGCTGCGCCTGCCCATGGTCGTCGTCGAAGTCGGACTCGGCATCGTCGTAGGCCCCCACGTCCTCGGATGGGCCTCCGATACGGGCATGCTGGGCATGCTGGGCTACCTCGGCTTGATTTTTCTATTCTTCCTCGCCGGAATGGAGCTCGACTTTGATGCCGTTCGCGGAAAACCCTTGAAGCTCGCAGCCATCGGATGGGCGCTTTCGGTCGTGGTGGCATTTGCCCTGGCCGCTCTCCTCGATTGGCTGCACCTCATTCAGGCACCACTCTTGATTGCGGTAGCTTTGACCACCACCGGCATGGGGACTCTGATGCCCATCCTGCGCGATTCGGGCGAACTGGGCACCCGCTTTGGAACCTACGTCGTCGCGGCCGGAGCCATGGGAGAATTTGGACCGATCGTGTTGCTGTCTTTGCTGCTGACTCGTGAGCACACCCGCTGGATACAAACCGCGCTCATGCTGTTTTTCGTGTTGCTCGCTCTTCTCGCCGCGGGGATCGCGTTACTGCCCAAGCCTCCGCGCATCGCCTCCTTCCTCGGAGAAACCATGAACTCCACCAGCCAGTTGCCGGTTCGTATCGCCATACTGGTGCTCGCGTTTCTCATCGCCATCGCCGAGAAGTTTGGCCTCGACATGATTCTCGGCGCCTTTACAGCCGGCATGATCGTCTCCCTGGGCAGCAAAGGACTTCAAGGGACCAAGCTCGTCCATCGACTCGAAGCCATCGGATACGGCTTCCTCATCCCCATGTTTTTCGTGGCCAGCGGCATGCACTTCGATGTTCACGCGTTAGCCGCCAGTCCCCGCGCCCTGTTGCGGCTGCCGCTGTTCTTGCTACTGATGTTCGTTGCCCGCTCGGTGCCCATCGTTTTCTACCGCTACGAGCTGGCCAAAGAAGACCGCATTCCGTTCGTGTTCTATTCGGCGACGTCTCTACCATTGCTAATCGCCATCGCCGAGATCGGCGTCCAAACCGGCCGAATGCTGCCCGACAACGCCGCCGCCCTGGTAGGCGCAGGCATGCTGTCGATTCTTCTTTTCCCCATCACCGCCCTACTCTCCCGGAGATACGCCACCATCCCCACCCCAATCGCAACCACCAGAGTTCAGGAAGACTAAATAATAGAAGAAGGGTGGCCCACCTTTCGCGTTCTCTGCGAAGGCTGAGGCTTTGCCGAGCCGCGGAGGCCATTGACGTGGACATCGTTCACATGGTCGTCGTTGGCCTCGTGGCTACTGTAACGCTCGATGCCTGGCAGCAAATCTTCCGGCTCCCCTTCGGCATGCCAGCGACTAACTGGGCGATGATCGCGCGCTGGTTCGGTCATATGCCGCAAGGCCAATTTGTTCAACAGGACATCGGCAAAGCTGCGTCCAGTTCCGCATGAAGGTCCGCTCGGCTGGGTCTTGCATTACATCGTCGCTACCAGCCTGGCGATCATTTACCCTTTGCTGATGCGCTTCGTCTTCGGCTCCCCGGCGGGCTTTCTCTCGGCGATGGTTTACGGCATCGCCACGATTTGCATCACATGGTTCTTCATCGAGCCGGCGCTGGGCGTGGGCGTGATGGCGAGCAAAACGCCCAAGCCCGCAATAGCGCGGGTTCAGGACTTTACTCCCCACCTCTCCTACGGATTGGGCATCTATCTTGGCCTTTTGGTGGCCGGGGCTTTGCGTAGGTAATTCGGGCTAAGGACG
>JBEKNJ010000158.1:0-3943 GCA_049522955.1 Acidobacteriaceae bacterium | reverse complement strand
AGGGAGAGGCCGCATAGGCCTCTTCCATATCTCTTTCGTGGAAGCCCGGCAAACTGCTGGGCTTTCATTGATCGGAGACCTGCTATGAGTTTTGAGCTGATTATTCCATTTCTTCGACCGATTGAGCCGCTGTTACTGGACGACAGCATCAGCGAGATTATGGGCAATCCCGATGCATCGTGGTGGTATGAACGCGATGGAATCCTTCACCGAGAAGCGGCTGTCTCTTTCGACCCGAGCAGGCTGCGGACCGGACTTGAAGTCATTGCTAACCAGCTCGGGAAAAGACTCGACGAGGACAATCCGGTCCTGCACGCGCAATTACCCGACGGAAGCCGCCTGGCGGCTGTAATTCCCCCAGTTGTACGGCCGGCTCCCGCAATGACAATCCGTAAGTTCACCAGCCGTCGATACACCGTCGACGACCTTATTTCTCGTGGCACGCTGACGCGTACCCTTGCAGACTTTCTGGAGGTTCAGATTCGGAGTGGAAAGACACTGCTCATTAGCGGGGGAACCGGCAGCGGGAAAACGACGCTTCTCCAGGTCATGGCTCAGGCGATCCCCGAGCATGAGCGCATCGTGGTGATTGAGGATACGGCTGAGCTTCGAATTCGGAAGCCGAATGTGCTTGCCGCTGAATGTCAGGCAGACACTTTCAAGTCCAATATCTCTTTCGACGATCTTCTGAAGTCGGCTCTCCGTTGGAGGCCGGACCGGATCATCCTCGGGGAAGTGCGCGGTAAAGAGGCGCGGACTCTGCTCGACTCTTTCAACACAGGTCACGACGGTTCTCTGGCCACGATCCACGCTAATTCGGCCACCAGAGCCCTCTCCCGCTTTGCGAATTTGGTGATGCGCTCCCACCCCCAAGCGACACTCTCGGATGTCGAAGCAGAGATCGGAGAAGCCGTCGAATTCATCATCCACGCCGAGCGCCGACCGGGACGCAGAGTAATCCGTGAGGTGCTTGGATTAAAGGGCTACGACCGAGCCGCTAAACGATTCCTTTTGGAACCGATTTACGAGGTGGACCATGAATCCGCTTGAGTACCACAGATCAATCCAAATGGCGCAGGCCTTCTTAACCCGGTGCTTTGCGCCCGGCGAGTTCATCGCGTTATTGCTTCGGCGCGAAAAACCAGTCGCCGTGACGCAGAGAGTCGTACTGCTGGAACGTGCCATTGCACCTCGTTATTTGGGCTGGCTCGCGCACCAGAACGCCGCCGGAGCCAACATCTATGCTGCTGCCAATCCGCTTCGCCCTGGCACTCGGAAACGCACGAAAGAAAGCGTCGCCTCGGTGCGGCATCTATACCTGGACATTGATTCTGATGGCGAGGCCAAGCTGGCTGCACTCCAGAACTCGGATAGGGTTCCCAAACCGACCGCGATCATTTCAACATCGCCGGACAAATATCAGGTCCTCTGGCGTGTGGAAGGTTTCGACTTCGAGAGCCAGGAGCGCACTCTGAAGTTACTCGCTTTCGCTTTTGGAGGCGATCCCGCTTGTACCGATTGCAACCGGGTTCTGCGTGTGCCTGGTTTCTTGAACCTAAAATATGATCCCGCTCACTTCGTTGCTGTCCAATATCCCGACAGCAACACTTCAAGCCCCGACGACTTCCGCCTCGATATCTCGGCAACGAACTCGATGATGTTAAAGCCTCATATATCGCCGAGAGAACATACGGGCAAGCAGAGTAATTCGGAACTCGATTGGGCTTGGGTTGTGCATGAACTTGCCAGCGGAAAGGATGCGCTAAAGCTCACGAGGAAACTGGCGTCTCGACGTTCCGACAAGACATCTCCCCTCTACTACGCACAACGTACAGTCGATGTGGCGTCGGCACGCCTATGGCTTATGGAAGGCGTACGACTTGATGACGTAGTCACCATGCTCGAAGTACGCCGCCGGTTCGAGGTTCCAAGCTCGATTTGCTCCGCCCGAGCGCATGAGATTGCCCTTACAGCGCAACGCATGATTTCGCGCACCAAGTCTGCCTAAATTCACTACCCGAAGGAGAACAACATGCCCTTACTTGAAATCATTCAAACCCGCCAGATCAGTGCCTCGATCCGACTGGACGAAGCCACGGCAACTCAAGTGGACCAGTACGCCGCGTTTATACACGCGACGGCGGACGACGTGGTGGATAAGGCCCTCAATTATGTCTTCTCGAAGGACCGCGACTTTCAGGAGTTCCTAAAGACGTCGCTGGCGGCTCAAGCAGCGCCCAGTCTCCGTATCCGCAAAGCCGCCATCGCCGATGCTGCCGAATCTCCTGAGAGGAAGACAGCCGGTGGGGTGGAGTCCGTTGCCCCTATGCGTGGACAGAAAGCGTGAAAAACCTTGAAATCCTATGGCAGAGCCACAACGGTGCTTCGCACCGGAAGAAATATGACACTCCACCCCTGAAAGGGTACTGCCAAGGAACCAAGGTTCCTCGTTGCGAACTTTTTGAAATCTCGGACCTTAGCAGTTTTTCCGTTCCTCGTTAGGAACCAGTTAATTGGAGCATGCATGCCTATCCAAACCGAAGAACATGAAACACATCTCCGACGCCTAAAGGGAAGAGTGGCGCGCTCGCGAAGCATTGGCACGAAGTTGACGCCTGATGAGGAGCGTCAGATCTTGGCGGCCGCCGAGGCAGAGGGGAAGGCGCCAAGCGAATGGGCGCGCGATCTACTGCTGCGCGGGGCGGTCGCTAGCAATCAGGGAGAGATGGAGATGCACATCTTCACCGAACTCGTCGGTATCCAAATGCTTTTGATGAACACGCTTGAACCGCTCTTGCGTGGCGAAAAGCTGGCCCAGGAACAGCTGGCAGTCCTATTCCGCCAGGTTCAGACAACCAAGGCCACGCAAGCACACGAACTCCTAGCGAAGCGCAGTCGGAATAGGGAGAAATGACCATGTCCACCGTTCAACAATGGGGACGAAAAGAATCCATTATCTGGCCGCCGCAGGGCTACGTATACACGCTTGGAGCCTTTCTGTTTGCGTGCATATTGACCGGAGTTTTTGTCTACATTCACTTTCAATACGGTCTTTTGCCCCTCCAACGCTACTACCTTCCATACTATTTGCGGAGTGAGACGGCGGGTCTGACACATCCCGTCAGCGCCTACCAGTTGCTCTATATATCGGACGGAGAAAGGCCGCGCCGGCTGGCGTTGGAGAGTGATGTGGAGCCGGGGTCCACGGCCCAATTCGTCGGCCGCCCATTGGCTCTAACCCTGACTCCACGGGCGGCTCAGCATGGCAAATTTGTCCTCTTGCGCGAGGGACTCCGCAATTATCAGAACAAGGCACTCCATGCTTGGATTGGGCACTGGATCTACGAAGATGTGCCGGTATACAGGCTTTTCAGGCTGCAATTCATTTTTGGCATTCTTGCGTTCGTTCTGCAGCTTCCTTTTTCCGTACCGAAGGATATCCGGCGGATCAAAGACCTTCGCTATGGACGCCGCCTCAAAGGTCCCGTTCTTGTAAACGCAAAACAATTCACCAAAGCCGTAGCAGGGACAGGCATCGGCATTACGACTGAAGACTCAAAGCTACCGCTCCGCATACCGCGGGACGCAGAGAACAAGCATTTTCTGATCGTAGGGGATACCGGCACGGGGAAGTCCAGCGTCATTCGCCAGATGCTTTACCAGGTAGAAGCGCGGGGTGACAGCGCAATCGTGTATGACCCAGCCTGCGAATTCGTGAAGCAGTTCTACAATCCTCACCGCGGCGACATTGTCCTCAATCCACTGGATGCCCGGATGCCGTATTGGAACCCGTCGAAAGAGCTACGACGCAAGGCCGAAGCCAAAGCCCTCGCTGTCTCTCTTTACCAGCCGGAAGGCGTGTCCAACCGATTTTTTGTCGAGGCTCCCCAGAAGATATTCGCGCATCTTTTGACCTATTTGCCAACACCAGAAGACCTGGTTA
>JBEKNJ010000157.1:0-5471 GCA_049522955.1 Acidobacteriaceae bacterium | reverse complement strand
AACCAAACAAGTGCATATCAATCTGAACGAAGCGCCGATTGGATGGTATTGAAACTATGCCTGACATCCGACTGAAGACAGAAATTCCGGGACCCAATTCGCGTGCATTGACGGCCCGCCGGTCGCAGGCCATCCCGCGCGGGGTCTATGCCTCCACCCCACTGTTTATCCGCCATGCCGAGGGCTCGATGCTCGAGGATGTGGATGGCAACCGTTTCATCGACCTGGGTGGCGGCATAGGCTGTGCCAATGTCGGTCACCGCAATCCCCGAGTGGTAAGCGCATTGCGCGCCCAGCTGGACGCCTTTCTTCATCTCTGCTTCCAGGTAACTGGCTACGAAAGCTACGTAGCGCTGGCGGAAAGGCTCAACCAACTCACGCCCGGTAACTTTGCCAAGAAAACATTCCTGGTAAACAGCGGTGCGGAAGCGGTGGAGAACGCAGTCAAGATTGCCCGTGCCTTTACTGGCCGCCCTGCGGTTCTCTCGGTCGAAGATGGCTTTCACGGCCGCACCATGCTGGGCCTGTCGCTCACCAGTAAGACTCATCCCTACAAGGAAGGTTTTGCCCCTTTCCTGCCCGATGTCTATCGCATCCCGTACGGTGTGCCTGCCAATGCGCGGCTCTCCCAACGCGGGCCGATGACCGCGGGGCAGGTAAGCGAATTGCTCGATCAAACCTTTCGCCGTGTGGTGGCAGCCGAGTCCATCGCTGCCATTGTGGTTGAGCCGGTGCTTGGGGAAGGTGGCTTTGTTGTGCCTCCAGCCGGATTCTTGCCGGCGCTGGCCCAGATCTGCCGCGAGCGTGGCATCGTCTTCATTGCCGATGAGGTACAAACCGGGTTTGGCCGCACGGGAGAGCTTTTTGCCTCCTCCCATTTCGGTATCGAGCCTGATCTCATCCTCACCGCAAAATCTCTCGGCGGAGGAATGCCCCTGGCGGCAATAACCGGCCGCGCTGAGATCATGGAGGCCCCTGGGCCAGGCGGTCTGGGCGGCACTTTCGGCGGCAACCCCGCATCTTGTGCGGCGGCGTTGGCGGTGCTGGAAGAATTCGGCGATGGCCAACTGCTCGCGCGTGCCCGGTCGCTGGGGGAAGAATTTCAGCGGCAAGCGGCAGTCTGGCAACGGCAACACGCCTTTATCGCGGATGTTCGCGGTCTCGGCGCCATGCAAGCCATAGAGTTTGTCGACCCCACCGGTGCGCCCAACTCCAAGGCCGTAAAAAAGTTGGTGCACCATTGTCTGCAGAACGGCGTCCTGATACTGAACGCGGGAACTTACGACAACATTATTCGACTGTTGATGCCGCTTACCATTTCCGACGAGGAGTTCAAACAAGCGCTGCAGGTGCTGGAAGATGGACTGACCGCAGTGGCAGCCGAGTTGGGCCAACTTGCCGGCGCCGCGCATTAAAGACCTTGTAAAGTAGCGATGGAAGGGGAAAACACGATGAGCGAGATCGTCGCCGACGCCACGATGACCAGCCCGAATGGACCAAAAAGCTGAATTACGGAACCTGGCGCTATCAGAAAAGTTGGAATCCCCTGCACATTGTCGATGCCGAGGGATGTTATTTCACCGACGGCAACGGCAAGCGCTACCTTGATTTCTCGGCGCAGCTGATGTGCTGCAACCTGGGCCACAAGAATCAAGCTGTGATCAAGGCAATCGAAGAGCAGGCGCGAAAGCTCGCGTACATCATGCCTTCCTATGCCACCGATACCCGTGTGGAGTTAAGCCGTCTGTTGCTCGAGGTATTGCCTGAGGGCTTGACCAAGTTCTTTTTCACCACCTCTGGCACAGAGGCGAACGAGGCCGCCTTCAAGATTGCCCGCATGTACACCGGCAAGACCAAAATCATTGCCCGCTACCGCTCCTATCACGGCTCCACCATGGCCTCTATTGCCGCGACCGGTGATCCTCGCCGCTGGCCCATGGAGCCGGGCGGCAAGGGCCAGGGTTTTTTATTTGCCCCGGAAGTTAACTGTTACAAATGTCCCATCCGCCACACCTATCCCGAGTGCGGCATTGCCTGTGCAGATTACCTCGAGCACATGATCGAGAACGAAAGCGATGTAGCTGCGGTCATTGTAGAGCCGGTGGTCGGAACCAATGGGGTGCTGGTGCCCCCGAAGGAATACATGCCCAAGCTGCGCGAGATCTGTGACCGTTACGGAGTCTTATTGATTGCTGATGAGGTCATGTCAGGCTGGGGCCGCACCGGAGAGTGGTTTGCGATGGACCACTGGGGAGTGAAGCCGGACATCCTGGTCACCGCCAAGGGCATCACCTCGGCCTACGTTCCTCTTGGGCTCTGCGCCACCACCGGCAAAATCGCCGACTACTTCGAAGACCACTTTTTCGCCCACGGACACACGTATGAGGCGCATCCGATAACGTTAGCCCCCGCCGTAGCGGCAATTAAGGAGCTGCAGCGGCTCGATCTGATAAACCGCGCCCGTGAAATGGGCAAGTATCTAGGTCAAAAGCTGCATGCTCTTAAGCCCAAACATCCGTCCATTGGCGAAGTGCGTGGCCTGGGTCTCTTTTGGGCGCTGGAAATGGTGAAAGACCAGGCAAACAAGACACCTTTCAACACCAAGCAAGACAAGGTAGACGGTAAGGTGACTGTGGTTGATCGCGTAGCTGCGGACATGATGAAGCGGGGCGTGTCGATGCAGTCCTGGATTAGCCACTTCGTGATCGCGCCTCCTCTAATTATCGAGAAGGCCGAAATAGATTTCGCCGTTGAGGAGTTGGATCAGTCCCTGGCCATCGCAGACGCCGCTATCACGCAGTAGAGATTTGGTGGGAGACCCCTGCTTCAGCAGGGGGAGCTGGACTTCAGTCCAGCGGAAAAGCAGTTGATTTCGAAGGGACGGGCTTTAGAGTGTGTGAGAACTTCAGAATTTGGGAAGCCCGACGGGCGCACCCCAGATCCCTCCGCTACGCTACGCTCCGGTCGGGATGACAATTCATCTTGGAAACTATACTTAGCGTTCCCAAACAAAATTGTCATCCCGACCGGAGCGTAGCGTTAGCGGAGGGACCTGCGGTTCATCACCCGCTATATCGAATCTAAATGGAAGCGCCACCCTACCCTTTGTCATCCCGACCGGAGCGAAGCGGAGTGGAGGGATCTGCAGTTCAGCTGGCCATTCATGGAAATGTTTTTATTCTCAGCCTTCCCCTAACCCTGCTTGAGATCGCGAGCAATCAGCCGATGAAACAAATGCTCGCCACCCTCTCTGCGAACGGAAAGCCGCCCGGCTCCATAAGCACGGGAGTGCAGCCCGCGTTGTACTGACTCGCAGATATCGACATCTTCAGCCTGTACCCGGTCGCTCACAGCAACGCTCTCCGCGTTGTACTCGGCGCTCGTGTCGCCAAAGAAAAAATCAAACACCACCAGGCACTTCTCCTGCCCCAGCGGCAGCACGAGGTTCGTGTCCACGACCCCCTCATACAGGTTGATCATGAAATTGGGATAAAGCCAATAATAGTCAGCGCGATCGCCGGTTCGCGTTTGCGCGACAGACGCGTCCGGAGAAGTAACCATGGGACTCGATTGAAGCGCATAGTTGATTCCATTTTCAATCGTATATTCGCTGTAATCGAGCACGCTATTGAGCGCCTTGTGCAGGTGCGGAACGTGGTAGCCGCCGTCCAGATAGTTATCGACGTATACCTTCCAATTGCACGCCAGCGTATAGCTTTTTCTCGTGAAAAACCGAAGACTCGAAGTGGAAATCCTCCCTGCCAGGTCACCCAGATAGCTAGCGAGCGGAGGCGCCTCCTGATTCAGATGAACGAAGATAAAGCTGTCCCAACTCGCGACCTGAATCGGAACCAGTCCATTCTCGGCACGATCAAAGTTACAAACCCCCGCAAACTCAGGTGCGCCCTTGAGCGAGCCGTCCAGTCCATAAGTCCATCCGTGGTAAGGACAACGTAAATGCTGAGCAACCCCGGATGGCGCTGTGGTGACGGCAGCCGCGTGATGGCGGCAAACGTTGTAGAAGGCGCGCAACTGCTCGTCAGCTCCGCGAACCACGATGAGCGGCTCACCCGCCAGGTCAAAGGTGAAAAACTGCCCCGCGTTGGCGGCCTGATCCGCGCGTCCGACAGCGATCCAGTTGTTGCCGAACACCTGCTCGCGCTCCAGGCGCGCGATGCGCTCGTCAACATACCAGGCTGCGGGGAGAGTGTATGCGTACTCAAGAGGAGCCTCCTCATCGTAAAGGGCCAACACATCTGAGAGGGAATCACTCATAGTACGACCTCGCCCGCGAGCGCAGCCCGGCTGATTGAGCGTTGCCCGCGCAGGTACACGGCCATGCCTGCGAGCAGCACCACCAGGGTCATGGCAACGATCTTGAACAGGGCCACGCCGGGATTGTATTCATGCTCCCCCGGAAACGCCGAGAGAATGATGGCGGCGGTCGTCGAAAAAAAGCCCACGCAAGCCAGAGGAATAGCCACTCGTTTTCCTCCAGGCAGACGAAGCGCGCCCGCGGGGGCAGGGCGCGATTGCAGCCGGATCATTGCGGCAAAAACGAACAAGTACGGGATGAAATACGTAATCAGGCTCATGCTGACCAGCAAATCGTAGGTAGACTTCACGCTCGTGCCCGCCTGGCTAAGCACGCCAAAGAGAATCCCGGCAAGACCATAAAAAATCAAAGCAACATAAGGAGTCTTCCATCGCGAGTGGATACGGCCAAAGACCGCCGGCAGGTAATGATTGATCCCCACCACAAAAGGCAAGCGCGCAGTGGAGGAGAGATACGCCGCGGCCGCGCCCACATTACTGATGCCTACCAGGATCGCGACTGGGGCAATCAGCGCACCCAAACCGAGCCGGCGGCAAAGAAAATCGATAGCGGTCATAAAGCCGCCCAGGCCGCTGATACTGCTCGATGGCAGCGCGACCAGCATGGCAAAAGTTCCGGTGATATAGCCAATGGTGATGACCACACCAGCCAGCACTAGGGCCCGGGGCACGACCCGGCGCGCGTCCTTGATTTCATCTCCCATAAACGAGGCGCATTCGCAGCCGCTGAAAGCGAAAAAAATCGTGGACCAGAAAATGAGGTCTCTCACCTGAACACGAGGAATAAAACCGCTCCAGCTGAAATGGGTGGCCGAGCCAAAACGTGAGAACGACACCGCGCCCAGCGCAATGAGTATCAATACCGGCAGCGCCATGCCCACCGCGCCAAGATTATTCAGCCATTTGCCAACGCCCAATCCAACGACGTTGAGCACCGTAACGATCGTCAGCGCGCCCGCAGTGAAAATGAGAAAATACGCGTTTGCGTCGGCAAGATGTGCGCCGCGGGGAGTCGCAAACAGCAAACTGCTCGCCGCAAAATAAAGCACCGCCCCAAAATAAGGGAGATTGCTCATCCAATACGTCCACGCCGCCATGAACCCTGCGAAGTCGCCGTAGGCTTCACGCGTCCAGAT
>JBEKNJ010000156.1:0-4110 GCA_049522955.1 Acidobacteriaceae bacterium | reverse complement strand
AGTGTGTGTCATCAGGTGTCCGCTTGTTTTGGGTAGGCGCCTGTTGTGTGTCTCTAAGCAGCCTGTGTCAGGTCTGGAGTGAGGCGGCCAGGTCCCAGGGTAGAAGCTCCAGGATCGGGCTGACGGGATGATCGGCAGCCCTGAAATTTGAACCAGTCTCCCGATTTCAACGAGCGCCAAATTGCCAAATCGCTGATCGACGATCGATCAGTACCGATATGTCGGCCAGTGTCCAGGAATTTCTCTGGCCTCAACGCCGGAATACCGGGACCCTGCGCCGTTTCACAGTACCTATCTTGCGGGCCACAGGACGATGGTCGCCTTCTATGATGGAAACTGGAGAAAAGATGGAACTCAAAGGGTACGAGATCGCCGCGAATGGGATCTCCCTACACGTAACGGAGTTGGGGGACGGGCCAGCCGTTCTTTTCTGTCACGGGTTTCCGGACACGTCTTATACGTGGCGACAACAGATGAAAGTCGTCGCGTCAGCAGGCTATCGATCGATCGCTCCGGATATGCGCGGGTACGGGCGCAGTTCAGCGCCAGCCGACCCGGCTTTGTACACGCCGCTGCATACGGCGGGTGACCTAGTCGGACTCCTCGATGCGCTAAATATTCCCACTGCTGTGATCGTGGGTCACGACTGGGGTGCGACGCATGCATGGAATGCCGCCATGATGCGTCCGGATCGATTCACAGCAGTGTTCTGCCTGAGTGTGCCTTACTTTCCTCGCGGCGATGTCAGCGTCTTCGAGCGCATGCGCACCTCCGGGCATGAAAACGATTTTTATATGTTCGAACAGATGAAACCGGAAGCCGACCAGATTTGGGCCGATGCTGCAGTTACGATTCCGGGGATTTTGTATTGGGCGTCGGGTTCAGCTCCGGCTGACACGCGATGGAGCCCTCTGGACCCGACACGAAGTCTTCATCGTCCCGCTCCCGGGCCATTGCCCTCATGGGTAGAACCCGATTACCTGGCGCACAACGTAGCGGAATTCCAACGCACTGGCTTTCACGGTGCGCTGAACTACTATCGCGCCGCCCCGCTCTATTTCGATCTATCCCCCGCATGGAAAGGCGCGAAGATCACCCAGCCCTCGTTTTATATCTCCGGAAAGGCCGATGGCCTGGGGGCACTTTATCCCCCTGCCGAAAAGCTGCGAGCGGGGCTTCCTGGGCTCGTCGGGAACCTGGAACTCGACAATGTAGGCCACTGGATACAACACGAGGCCTCCGCAGAAGTCAGCGAAGAGCTTGTGAAGTTCCTCCGCACGGTGAACCCTGCCTAAGGAGCTCGCGATGGCAACATCCTTCACACTCACTGACACCACTTTCAGTTCGCCACGCCACACAACGCACTACTGGCAGGCCGGACCTGCCGGTGGGCCTTTGATGATCTTCCTTCACGGTTGGCCCGCGATTGGCCTGGTTTGGCGCGCGCAGATGGAAGGGTTCGCCTCCGAAGGCTGGCACTGCATTGCGCCGGATATGCGCGGCTATGGCGGTTCGTCTGCGCCTGCCGCCTCAGAGGCGTATGCCCTGAAAGAGATCGTCGGCGATATGCTTGAGCTACATGACCATCTTGGAGGAAGCCCGGCCATCTGGGTTGGGCATGACCTCGGAAGCCCTGTTGTCGGGGCGCTGGCCGCGCATCACGCCGCGCGGAGTCGTGGCGTTGTCTTTATCTCCGTTCCCTATGCACCGGAAGCCTTCGCGCTACCCAATCTCCTGCCGCTCGTAGACCGCCAGCTATATCCCGCCGATCAGTATCCGGACGGACAGTGGGACTACTACCGCTTCTACCTGACCCACTTCGACCAGACAGTCAACGACTTCGATGCTGACATCCCGGGGAGCCTCGCAGCGATATACCGAAGCGGGAACCCCGAGTCCGTAGGCAAGGTGTACCGGTCTGCCGTCATTACGCGCAATGGTGGTTGGTTTGGATCGGCGCATCATGCTCCAACCGTGCAGCCTGATGCCGCGCTCTGGCCTTCCGCTGACTTTGACACTCTGGTCGAAGCCTTCCGCATCACCGGATTCCGGCCGGGAAACTCCTGGTATTTGAACGACAGGGCCAACATCGCCTACGCGCACGAGGTGCCGGATGGCGGCAGGCTGCGCCAGTCGGTGTTGTTCATTAACGGGGACTTCGACGGCCTGTGCGATATAACCCACAACCGTTTCGGCGAGCCAATGCGCAACGCGTGTCAGGACCTTACCGTGACCAGTCTGCCTTCGGGCCACTGGCTGCCTCTCGAGCGTAAGGCGGAAGTGATCGAAGCCATGCGTTCCTGGCTCAAAACGAAGGCGCTGTAATTTGGCGATAACGGCATTCCCTAAGGAAAGACAATGACCACACTCAACACGCCACCTGCCTCCAGCCCGCTTGCTTCTTTGAAGATTAACCACGCAGCCATTCGCGTGCCGGATTTTGACGCGGCAGTTGCCTGGTACGCCGACAAGCTCGATTTTCGGTCGAAGCAAACGGTGTCCGTAGCCGGGCTCAGTTTCGGCTTCCTTTATCCTGCCGGGGACGATAGTTTTCATTTCGAGTTGATGGCCGGCCCCGGCGCGGCGGAACGCCCCGCTTATAAAGATCTGCATGACAGCTACAACATGTCTGGGTGGCATCACCCCGGTTTCAGCGTCGATAGCGTGGACGCGGTCATCGACGAATTGAAACGCCGCGACGTGACCGTCGCCAGCGAGCCACACGATGTGCCCGCAATGGGTCTCCGCGTCGCGTTCTTTGCAGATCCCTGGGGTAACCTCTTCGAGGTTATTCAGGCCATCGCCCTATAAGGGGGGAGAGGATCAGTGCCTAAGGAATTCAAGGAGTGTTGGTCCTCATAAGTCGGCCAGTGGGGCGGGATCTACGAAGATCCCGGCGGGGGTGGTTCGAGCCCGATCCGATCATTGACAGCGTTGTGGAAGCGCTGTTTGCATCCAAGGTAGCGCTCGGTTGTTTGCACAGAGACATGTCCCAGCAGGAATTGTATTTGCTCTAGCTCACCACCTGCCTGGTGACAAAGACGGGCACAGGTGCGACGGAGGTCATGCGGCGCCAGGGTTGGAATCTCACAGATTTTTGCTTTCTCCTTCACCACGCCCCAGATGACTTTAGGGCTGAAGCCGCATCCCCAGACGCGGCCAGCCTTGTTGATGGACCGAAGTAGAATGCCATCCACGATTCCGGAGGCCGTCATCCACGCACCGATTCCAGCTTTAACCCAGTCTGGAACAGGAATCGTGCGTATATGGCCGCCCTTGCCAATGAGATCGGCAATGACCCAGTGCTCCTCCCTTTGCTGGATATCTTCAACCCTTAACGCCGTCAATTCGGCGCGCCGCAGACCGCAACCCAGGAGAATGGCGAGCGTGGCGTAATCTCGCTTGCCGCGAAGACTGTCAACGTCTACGGTCCGCAAAAGACGCTTACCCTGCTCCGCAGAAAGCCAATTACCAACCGGCATACCCAATCGTTTGGCACCCTTCACGCGGCGAATCCCAGCCGCTAGATCGGCGCTCAGGAGCCCGCAATCCGCCGCCTCGTACGCCAGCCTTCGGACTGCCGCGAGCCGCAAATTGATGGTGGTAGATGCATAATGCTGCTGTTCGAGAGAGATCCGGTACCGGGTGACTACGGTCTTATTGAAGGCGAGCCTCGGTTCTGAACAGTACCATTCGATGAACTCTCTGATCGCATGGTCATAGGTCCGCTGAGAACTGGGCGAAGTCAGGCTGTTCAGAACGGCGGATTTCGATTGCTCAAGATCAGGAAGCTTAAGGACGGACTTCGGCGCTCGTTTACGTTTCATCTTGCTCTTTGCCACAGGAACGGCCTCCATAGCCGTGGCAAAACAGCATGATCCAACTTTCAATCTCGTACACTAGAGCGTTTCCGAGGACTAATCATCTGCAATCACTTCTAAAATGCTCTCAATGATTGCGCCGCCTTGAATGCGTCACGAGAGTCCGCATTCCTCGAAAGATCGGAGTGGGCTAGGCGATCTACGGCGTCATTGTCATCCCTGGATCTTTTGCACACTTTCCATTTGCGTCTTACGTCAAAGTGGCGTTACAAAACGTGCTTTACTTTGG
>JBEKNJ010000155.1:0-4194 GCA_049522955.1 Acidobacteriaceae bacterium | reverse complement strand
CAGGGCATCAGCGATCCCAAGGAACTTGAGAATGGCTTCCCGGTTCGCGCGGAAGATCTCTTTGCCTACCAGGGAATCATCCTCGGCTCGGTCGAGGCCGGCTACTTCACTCCGTTGCAGCAGGAATTGCTGCGCGAGTTCGTTGACCGTCGCGGCGGCGGCCTGCTCTTTCTTGGCGGCCGCTTCTCGCTAGCCGATGGAGGGTGGGGCGGCTCGAGCCTGGTCGATTTGCTGCCCACTATTCTGCCCCATAGCAGGACCACGTTCCATCGCGATCCCGCCACCGCGGAGCTCACTGCAGCAGGATCGGACAGCCCGATTACGCGGCTCATGGATGATCCGGCGAAGAACACCGACCGGTGGAAGAAGCTGACCTACCTGATGGACTATCAGGATGCAGGCGCGGCCAAGCCTGGAGCGACGGTGCTGGCGCAGCTCAACGCCGGGACGCGCAAACTACCGCTGCTCGTTACACAGAATTACGGGCGCGGCCGTACCGCGGTGATGGCCACCTCGGGCACGTGGCGCTGGCAGATGAGCCAGCCGCTGGGCGACACGGCCCACGATCAGTTCTGGCAACAATTGCTGCGCTGGCTGGTGCTGGAGTCTCCGGGACAAGTGGTGGTCACCACGGCGAACCAAACGCTGATGGACGACGGGCAAATTCAACTTTCGGCCAGCGTGCGCGATAAGGAATACACGCCTGCCGCGGATGCCAAAGTGACCGCGCACCTGATCGGTCCGGACGGCCTCTCAGCCATGGTGGATATGGCGCCGGAAGCAAACAATCCGGGAGTGTTCCACGCGGCATGGACGGCAGAAAAGCCAGGCTCCTACCTGGCTGAGGTCACAGCCCAGCGGCGGTCGCACAAAGGAGCGGAGGATCTGGGAACGGGTACCCTTCCCTTTCAACGAATCGACGGAGTGGCCGAGAGCTTTCACACGGTGCAGAACCGCGAGCTGTTGGAAAAGCTAGCGTCAGAAACCGGCGGCCGTTACTGGAAACCGGCCGAACTGGCAAGGCTGCCCAACGAGATCTCGTACTCGGATGCCGGCATCTCGACCAGAGACATCAAAGAGCTATGGAACATGCCCGTGGTGTTCCTGTGGCTCCTGCTGCTTATGGCGGCGGAATGGCTGCTGCGGCGCAAGTGGGGTGTGGTATGAGACTTGCCCTGCTGTGGGTGTTGATGGCTGCTCTATCCGCTCATGCGAGCGTCTACTACGTGACGGTTGCGGGGCTGGGCGGCGAGCCGGACTATGAACAGCGGTTTACCGCCAACGCGAAGGACCTGGACAAATTGTTCAAAGCATCCGGCAGCGACGCACATGTCTACACCCTGACCGGCGCCCAGGCGACGAAGGCCCAGCTCACGGAGACTCTCGCCTCGATCGCCCGCGATGCAAAGCCAGGGGATGACTTTGTGCTTATGCTCATCGGGCACGGGTCTTTCGATGGAGAAAATTACAAGTTCAACCTGGTCGGCCCGGATATTACGGCGGCGGACCTCGCCGCTCTCTGCGATCGTATTCCTGCCAGGCGTCAGCTGATTGTCAACGCCACCAGCGCCAGCGGCGGATCGGTTGCCGCTCTTGAGAAACCCGGGCGAGGGATCATTGCCGCAACCAAGAACGGCACGGAGAAGAATGCGACCGTGTTCGCACGTTACTGGGTTGAAGCGCTCCAGGATCCCACCGCCGATCTGGACAAGAGCGATTCGATCAGCGCCATGGAGGCATTTCAATACGCTCAGCGCAAGACCGCTGCTTTCTATGAATCGCAAAAGCGCCTGGCGACGGAACATCCCGTCTTTGAGGACACGGGACGGAACGAACCCGTCCGAGACCCGTCGAAGACTGAGGGCGTGTTGCTGGCCAGTTTCAGTGTGCTGCGCATCGGCGCAGCGCAGAAGGCGGCAAATGATCCCGCCAAGCAAGCGCTGTTGGCAAAAAAAGAAGACCTGGAACAGAAAATCGACGCGCTTAAATATCAGAAGGCAGCGATGGACCCAGCTGACTATAAGCAGCAACTTACGGCAGCTCTAGTGCAGCTGGCGCAAGTCCAACAGGAACTTGATAAATGATCTGGAAGCAAAAATCCGGAGTGTTGCTGGTGATGGTGCTGGGAAGTCTGAGCCCTTGCTGGGCCGCAAATTCTCCTGATGCCTGTCACGCTCTCAGCAAACATGGCCAGCAAGCAGAAGCAAAATCCTGCTATGAGTCGCTGGTGCGCAGCGACTCTGCTTATTTCCGGGCGGAAGGCTACTGGGGGCTGGAGCAATACGACCAGGCAAACGAGCAGTTCCGTATTGCCACTGCGCCGCCCGACAGCGATCCTCTGTATAAGGTGCGGTGGGGAAGGCTACTGCACGAGCGCTTTAACAACACCGATGCGGTGGGCCTCTTCCAGGAAGCGCTCAAGAAAGATCCAAAGAACGCGCAAGCTTATTTGGGTCTCGCAATCGTGAGCGCGGATGGATTCGATGGCAAGGCGGAGGACTATGCCGGCCGGGCGCTGGTGCTTGATCCCAAGCTGGCGGAAGCGCACGAGTTCGCGGCCAACCTCGCGCTGGAAAACGCGGATACAGAACACGCCATCGCGCAGGCGGATGAGGCACTCGCCTTGTCCTCCGATGCCCTGGACGCAATGGCGATCCGCGCGGCCATCGAGTTGCTGGCTGATCGTTCCCCAGACCCATGGTTGGACAAGGTGCGCAAGGTGAACCCGGGCTACGGCGAGGCTTACGCCCGAGTGGCTCACTATCTTGAGCTCAACTATCGTTTTGACGATGCGATCGTCTACTACCGCAAGGCTGTCGAGGCGGATCCAAAATATTGGCCGGCCCGCTCTCAACTGGGCGTCAGCCTGATGCGCATGGGCCAGGAAGATGAGCCGTTCAAGCAGCTGGAGATGTGCTACAACAACGGCTATCGCGACGCTGAGACGGTAAACAGCTTGCGCCTTCTGGATAGCTATAAGAACTTCGTCACCTACAAAGAAAACGGAACCATTCTGCGGCTGCGCAAGAGTGAAGCGGAGTTGTTGCATCCTTACTTTGCAGCGGAGCTGCAACGCATCATTCCCACCTACGAGAAGAAGTACAAGATGAAGCTGAACGGTCCAGTGCAGGTGGAAGTCTATCCCGACCATGAGGACTTTGCCGTGCGGACCATGGGTATGCCCGGCCTGGGCGCACTGGGAGTCACCTTCGGGCAGGTCGTGGCCATGGACAGCCCCTCGGCACGCAAGCCCGGAGACTTCAATTGGGGCAGCACGCTGTGGCACGAGATGAGCCACGTCTACATCCTCACGGCCACCGGCGGCCGTGTGCCACGCTGGTTCACTGAAGGCCTTGCCGTGCATGAAGAAACCCAGGTGTCGCCGGAATGGGGTGACCCGGTGTCGCCGGACATCCTGGTAGCGATCCGGGATAAGAAGTTGCTGCCGGTAGCCAAGCTGGACCGTGGGTTTATCTTTCCCGACTACCCGGCGCAGGTCGTGGTGTCGTATTTCGAGGCCGGCAGCATATGCGACTACATCAAGAGCCACTGGAGCGAAGACAAGTTGCTCGACATGGTCCATTCGTACGCGCAGCGGAAAACGACTCCGGAGGTTATCCAGGCAGATCTCGGCGTCTCGCCCGAAGAGTTCGATAAGCAATACCTGCAGTGGATCGACCAGCGCTATGGGACGATGGCTGCCAACTTTGATCAATGGCGCAAGGCGCTGGAACACCTGGCAGAGGCGGACAAGCAGAAGCAGTATGACGCGGTGCTGCAGCAGGGCGAGGTCGTTCGCCGCATGTATCCCCAGTACATCGGGGATGCAAACACCTACGAATTTCTTGCCACAACGGACTTGGCAAAGGGCGACAAAAAAGCCGCCACCGAGGTGCTGACGGACTACGAAAAAATGGGCGGCGAGGATCCTATTATGCTCAAGAAATTGGCCTCGCTGGAAGAAGAGCTGGGCCAGCCGAAAGAGGCGGCGGCGACGCTGGACCGCATCAACTATATCTACCCGGTCCATGATGAAGATCTGCATCGCCACTTGGGGGATCTGTGGTTTGCCCAAGCGAACTACCCCGGAGCGATCCGCGAGTACACCGCGGTGGTGGCGCTGAACCCACTCGATAAAGCTGGGGCTTACTTTCACCTGGCGCAGGCGTACAACGCATCGGGCCAACGCGATAA
>JBEKNJ010000154.1:0-4341 GCA_049522955.1 Acidobacteriaceae bacterium | reverse complement strand
AACACCACGATGTCGCTACCGTGAGCCACCAGGGTAACGGCTCCGTCGACAGTCTGCCGATCGATAAAAGATTTCATTCGCTGCGGAATTTTCGCCAGAACGTCCTGATCCACGCCGGTCGAGGTGCCCGTTGTTTTGACGTTGGACTGGGCGATGGCCGTAGATAATGCCACGGCAAGAAACGGCAGCAAACAAACGAGTTTTCGCACGCGAACAGCTTAGAAGAAGAGCCGAGTTCCGCAAAACGAAATCAGCCTCGCCAAACCCGGGCCGCGGCCCGCACGTGCTCTGGGCCGGTGCGGCAACAGCCCCCAATCCATTGCGCGCCGGCGCCCCGCCAACGTCCTGCCAGTTCGCCAAACGCCTGTATCTGTCCGTCCCCTTGCCAGCAGCGATGTACCGCGTCCCACTGCTCGCCGGAATTGGGGTAGACGATGATGGCCTTGCTCGTGACCTGTGCGAGCTCAGTTATGAGGCTGCCTATCAGCTCGGGGGCGGTGCAATTGACGCCGATCCCGATCACCTGGGGCTGCTTATCGAGCAGCTCCGCGCACGCGCGCAAGGTCTCTCCATGGGAAACGTGTATTCCATCCCGGCAGGTGAAGCTGAGATACGCTGCCAGGTTTGGATACGGTTGGAGTGCGGCGAGGATGGCCTTGGCCTCTTCGAGCGAGGGAATGCTTTCAAAAGCCAGGAAGTCGGCATTGGTTTGCGCGAGCACCGCGATGCGTCGGCCGTGGAACCCCACTAGCTCCTCGAAGGAACAATCGTAGTTGCCGTGATACTCAGCTCCGTTGTGCAGCATCGCGCCGTAGGGTCCGAGCGAACCCGCGATCCAGATACGGCGCGGTGAGCCGGCCTGATACTCGTTTCTGACCCTCTCGGCCAGCGCCACGGATCCGCGTATCGCATTGGCAGCGGCTATCGTCGCCTCCTCAGCATCGAAGCCGATTTGCTGAAAGCCCTCAGCGGAGACTTGGTAGCTGGCGGTCAGCAGGCAATCGGCCCCGGCTTCGAGATACTCGCGATGCACGGCGGCGATGGCCTCAGGCGAGCTTTCCAGCACGTGTGCAGACCAGAGGGGCCCGTCCAGGTCAAAGCCTTTGCGCTCAAGCTCGGTGGCCATCCCTCCATCGAGCACATGCAAGCCGTTGAGGTCGAGTTGCAGCAAGGGCGTCATGGCTATTCACCGCAGTGTAACCCTCGGTCTATCCCGGTGATGTCCTTCTGATACACTCTGATATAGTTTGCGGGCATGTATGAGGGGCTCAGCCAGGGACCTTTCAGCCCGTAAACATCCTTTCCAACCGCAAGTTCGGGGAGTGGCTCAGCCTGGTAGAGCACCTGGTTCGGGACCAGGGGGTCGGAGGTTCGAATCCTCTCTCCCCGACCATAAGCATCATGAATGAGTTGCGGGCGACGTGAGCTGTTCGTCGCGACCAAGGGATTCAGTCTTGCTTGATCGAAAGCAAGCCTCGTTTTAAGAACTATTTGCGACGATCATGCGCAGTGGAAAAGTTGAACTTGGGTCCATTCGCAAAAAG
The DNA here is from genome assembly GCA_049522955.1 of Acidobacteriaceae bacterium. GTDB lineage: Bacteria > Acidobacteriota > Terriglobia > Terriglobales > Acidobacteriaceae > PALSA-350. The sequence goes on along the minus strand of JBEKNJ010000154.1, from coordinate 2,797 downwards.
GCCCCCTTTTCCAGGCACGAAGTAACGGCTCATATTCGTGCACAAACCGGGTCCAGGCCCTCGAGCCGAACGTTGCACTCACCTACCAATTTGCTCTTCCTACCGCGAATCACGTCTTTCTCAGCGGTCATCGCCTGATGGTCCAGATCCAGTCCACCTGGTTCCCCCTATACGATCGAAACCCGCAGAAGTTCGTTCCCAATATTTTTCTGGCTCAGCCAGGAGATTATCAAAAGGCTACCCAGCGCATTTACCACCCAGACAGCCATGCCAGCAGTATCAGCCTTCCTGTGGTTAAGCACTAAGTGAAAGGGTCGAATGGGTCGGCGCTCACCTTTCGCGTGGATCGTTTGGTTGCGTTTGCTCTAAATATTCGATGTATCCGAGTAGTGCCCCCCAATGATAGAACCGGTCGCTGTTGGTCACATCATCTCCCGTACCAGTGATGGCATTGTAGTTTTCATGAACATGTCCCTTTTCAGTCCACTCTTTTAGAAAAAGATCAAATGACTTTTGTGCGAATTCCTGGCGAGTCTTGGGATCGTCGTAGTTGCGCAGTCCCAGGTAGACGAGATAGTTCATCGGCCCCCAAATGCGACCTCGCCAGTAGTTCTGGTCAGTGAATGCGGCATCGTTACGCGCGATCGAGGGCATCACATACTGACCCCAGAATTCATCCGGGTTCAAGAGGTGCTTTTGGATCATAAGGGTGGCTTGGGCGGGCGTTGCAGCCTTTGCGAGCAACGGATAGAAATTGGTGGGAGACAGTCGGAGGCTGAACTTGCCCGTACTGAGATCTCGATTGAGAAAGATGCCATCTTGTGCGCTCCATAACGTACTAAGCTTCGCCCGGTAACGTGCGCTCCGTTCGCGTAACTCTCTGGCCTCTGGTGACTTGTCCAAGGAATCGGCCATCGTAGCCAGGGCGTCGCAATCGGCGATATACATGCTCATCAAACCGACGTCGGCGAAATCGAGAAGGTGCGACTTTGAGTTGTAGGTTGTGTTGTCGTACATCGGACTGTTGTCGAGGCCCGACTCGAGGATTGCTCCAGCTCGAACTCCTCGAGTACGGTCGTCCAGGTTCACAGGCGTGTTTTCTCCATCACTGCCCCACGTCAGGTATCCCTGGACATCGCGATGCGTAGTCCACCAGCGATTCCATTGAAGCAGAGGCTGGAATGTCTCCTCCAGGAACCAGCGGTCGTGGAACTTTTGATATAAGCCAAGCACTGTAATCGACCCGACCGGAGGCTCCGATCGGTCAGAGCTCTTCCAACTGCCCGTGCGTGCATAATTTGGTACAAACCCCTGTTCCGTGGACTCTCGGAGGGTTTCAATAGCATCCGCATACGCTAAATCCCGGTCTCCGATGGATGCCATCGTTGCGGCGAAGAAGGTATCCCAATCGAAGATGACGTAGCCACCCCATCCAACGCTCCACACCCTGCTGACGGGAGAAACGACCCGGCGGCCCTTTGGCTCGAAAATCGTGTCCCAGCCAAGAGTAGTTTCGATCGCATCTACTATCGGACCGGCTTTGCCGGCTGCCGAGATGGACTGTTGATACAAGTGATGTTGCCGCTCGACGACAGACTCGATGTTTGTAAGCGCGCGAGGTTTACCTGTGCTGACACCGACGGGCTGGGTAAAGTCGGTCGAGAAGTAGGGGCCATCTATGGGCAAATTCACTTTTCCGTTGTCCTGAGTGCAGGTGCAGTAGATCGACACCACGCCAGACGATCCGCGGGTCTCAATGGAGTCCGGATGCTTGAGAACGGTGCCAGACCCGTTCCAAAGGAAATTCACAGAAAAAGTGATCGTGGGCGGAAGTGCGGAGATTGGATTGGAAGGTAGCGGGGTTGCAAGAAGAACCAGGTCGTCTCCGTCGCGGGCACTCTGGATCCGCCAACTATGTCCCTTCCAGGAAACGCGTAGGTCCGTGTAGCTGCCATCCCATGAGTGTTCTCCTGGAAACACTTGTTCCGCACCCGGAGTAAGTCTGCCAATGAGGGTATCGGCAAGAAATGTGTCCCCTCCTTCAGTTGAGTTGTGCATAAGGCCAACGCGTATTGCCAAACCCTCGGGCAACAATACATGCGCCGTAACGCTGCGAACGTCCGATGTATTCCAACCCTGCGCAAGATGCCGTTGTACCTGCGAATATTGGGCGGAGGCCGGCTTTAGGTTATTGTTTTCCTCTGCTGAGCTGGAATCCGTGATCGACATCTTCAGACCAGCGCGACCGTCGGACTGCGCTTCAGCAAGAATCGCACAGCTAAGAGACATCGCCGAGAGTGTATAAACGACGGTAATTAGAGCGCTTTTGCTAAACGTCTTCATGACAGTTCTCCTCACAGCGACCTCCAAATGGTTTGAGAACGCTGTAGCGAGATAGGCCATGATCGTTCCGTGGCCTATCTTGTACAAGGAGAGTGCCGCAATGCAAATGGCTGGCAAGCCAGGTCTGAATGCTAAAACAGAAGTTTCAATGCAATTTGCCCCGCCCGTGCGTTGCCGGTTGTAGACGTAATCGTCCCAAAGGTAGAGTCAGTGACCGTACTATCCGGATTGGAAAAATTCGGTGTATTTGTCAGATTGTAGAATTCACCCCGCGCTTGAAGTTCAACGCTTTCCCAGATGTGAAACCCACGGAACAGCGAGAAATCATATTGCTTCAACGTAGGACCGCGAACGGAGTTTCTGCCTACATTTCCGAACTGGTTCGCAGGAGGTGGGGCGAACGACGAGGTCGAAAACCATTGTCCAAGACTGTGCGGGTAGTGTACCGGCGCTA
>JBEKNJ010000153.1:0-4472 GCA_049522955.1 Acidobacteriaceae bacterium | reverse complement strand
CTGGCCGGCGATGGTGCCGCGGGTTACCTCGTGGCTGAGCTTGGCGAGTTCCCAGAGCCGGGCCAGGACCTGGTCGCGACCCAGGTTTAGTTTGCGCAGCCCTTCGACTTCCAGGTCCACCAACTTTGCGCTGACGTCGTTCCGATGCTCGGTCATGTAGTCGCGGACGCGGGGCTGGGCTTTGGTGTAGGCGGCGGTGTCGGGATTGAGACCGGCTGCTTCGGCGGCGGCGCGGTCGTTCATGGTTCCGGAGAGGACCAGGTGAGCAAAGGCCATTTCCTGATCAGTGATGGGGTCGGTGACTGTATTTTTTGGCATAGGTCGTCTCTTTCTCGTTTGCTGGAATTGGGGGAGGGGTGGTGTGGGGGTTTTCTTTGCTACTGGCTAATGACACACGAGGTTTGAGAGCGGTGGTGAGCCACTCTTGACTGGCGTTGATTTGGCGTTGGTTATTTTGAGACAGGGATCGGGTGTGTTACCGGATAGCGGTGAAGCTATCCTTCGCTCGCGCTTTGGTCCCATACTGGCGGCAAGGTCCGACTAGGGCGCTGCTGGCGAGAAGCTGCGTCCTGACGATATCAACTGCTGCTTAGATACAATTTTCCGGGTTTAGTTGAAGGCAGATGCGTTTTTCTTCACGGGAGTACCTGCCCCAAGATTACTCGCGTTCGATAGACGGATTCACATCCGAGTGCTCCAAGCCTGACCCCATCGCTGGTTGAGGGATGGGGGAGGGCGTTCATCCTTACTAACCGGTATAGTGAGAGCCCGTGACGACGAAAATGACGTGGCTGAGGGTGGCGTGCTTCTTGAGCTTCGGGTGTCCGGCAGTGGTTTTGCTCTCGGCTCAGGCCATTGAGTCGAAGCATCCGCGCAAGGCCGGTGTGCAGATACCGGGTATTCAGCATGAGATGTCGGAGCTCGCGCCTGTTGCGACGTTTGTGGTCAAAGGCGATCCTGACTGGATGGCGGTTGGTCCGGGTGCGGTGTGGGTGACGAGTTCACGATTTAGCTTGTAACGCGCGAGCCCCGCAAATCACTACCACACCATCGGGTTCGGAGAAATGCGGACAGACAAAAATTGGACAGCTGGGATGTTGCCTCTGCAACAGAGATAGTCACAATATGGTAAACGCCCCGTCTTTCCCGTCTTTGTCCTGTGTATTACAGGCGACCTAACACCGGAAAGGAAAGTGACATGGCTGGAATACAAACTCCCAACGGGAATAAAGTGCACATCTACCCACCCCCACCCAAGGATTTCGATCCGTTCGCGGCCACCGAGAAGGACTTGATGAAGCACGGGTTGCCGTTGCGGCCTGACGCGCGGACGCAGCCTGGGATGGCCGCGCTCTGGGAGCGGCTGGCAACGCGCTACCGGAGCTTCGACCATCTCGAGCCGCAGCTCGATACCACGACTGCGGCGAAGAAGGCGATCACGCCCGACGACCTCGGTCTGGATCCCATCGAGTCATGCGGCTATCAGCTCCTCGGCTCCTCGGCGGCGCCATTCACGGCGTTGTTCGTTACGTGGACGGTGCCCGACCTGCAATTCACTCCCAGTCAGCTGGGCGTCGACTACTTCCACACCTTCGCCGGTCTTGGCTTCCTTGATCTCCACGTCGAGATGACCGTCGACTCTGCACAGAACGTCACCAGCCAGATCTGGGCTCAAAGTGTCGGGAACATCAATTTACCGGTACGCCCCGGCGATGTGATCAGCGGCTCCCTGTGTCTTCAGACCAACCAAGCCGGCACAGCGTCGTACTTCCTGACCAACGAGACCACAGCACAGACGATGAACTTCGCGGTGCCCACCGGGTTCCCCCCTGCCGTCGCGGTCAACGCGGGGGTCACTCGCAGCTGGCCGCTCAACCAACCGTTTCCCCCGCTCGCGCGTTTCGGCGTCGTCTATTTCGATGAAATCAGCGCTTACACGACGAAGGGCCTTCAGTCGCTTACATCGGGTCAGGCCATCACTATGGTCGACCAGAACAACGGCACCCTCGCCGAGCCCGTCAAGCTCACCGACTCCGCCTTCAAGGCGTTGTTTGTAGCGGCCTGATCGTCGGGCTGCGAGGTTGAGTCCGATGAACGATGGCGGTGTTCGCTGCGCAATCGGGCACCGATGGCTGAACGCTGTTCGCCCGTCAACACGGTTCAAATCGGACGCTTACTAGAAGGCTGCACGAGTGGGGGTTACTTCGTCTGTCCCGAATCACCCTGTCCCGAATCACCCCCCCCGAATCATCCAGGTGAACAAGTGAGCCTGCCGGGCCTCCGGCGGCTTGGCAGAGCCAGTGGACGTTCGATGTGGTAAGATTTCCTTGTTTCCTTGTTTTCTTTTAAAAAGGTATCCATGCTTGCGAAAAAGACTACAAAAAACCAGATCACTCTTCCCAAGAAAGTGGTCGCCCGCTTCATCGGGGTGGAGTATTTTGACGTAAGCACCGACGGGGCGTGCATCATTCTGCGCCCGCTGCAGAAGAGCCGCGCCGATGAGGTGCGGGCTCGCCTCTCCCAGCTGGGGATTGAGGATAAGGATGTCACCGCCGCTATCTCGTGGGCACGCAAACACGCGTGAGCCCTCGCGTGGTCTTTGACACAACGGTCGTTGTGTCGGCACTGCTATTTACGAGCGACCGCCTGGCTTGGCTGCGTGCGCATTGGGGTGCAGGAAGTGCCTTGCCATTGGCTTCCCGCGCCACCGTTGAGGAACTCACCCGGGTACTGCGATATCCAAAGTTCCAACTCTCCTCCGATCACAGGGATGAACTATTGGCGGAGTACCTTCCCTATTGCGAAATAGTTAAGGTGACAAGAAAATCCAAGTTGGCCTGCCGGGACAAAAACGACCAGCCATTCCTCGACCTCGCCGAAAGTGGGAAGGCCGACCTGTTGGTCACCGGAGATCGGGACCTTCTGGCTCTGGCCGGGCAAACGCGGTTTTTCATTGAAACCCCCGCAGCGTATCGTGGGCGGGTATCTGGCCTTCAGGACGACCCCTTTTCCTGAGGTAAAGGAGGACGGCGGGCGTGTATAGGATGGAGAACCCGTCTCCCGCTTGCTAGACTGGGGCAACTCCAGCAAATCGGGCATGCTTTCCTTATATCGGTTGGTCTTCAGTCGTAGGTACTGGCGCAGCATCTCGCTTCGATCTGTCTGGCGCGAAGCTGGTCTGAGCCTTCGCCGCAGTCACAAGGACCCACGGGCACGCAAGTTTCTCCTGGCGCTCCTACTTCTCCTTCTTGTACCGCCCCTTTGTGTTGTCTACTTCGCATGGCTCGTCGGTTCAGGTGCGATCTTATTCGTGCCCTTCATTGTCCCAGCAATCTGGTGGATTCGTCGCAACCATAAGCGTAGCGAGATTCTCCCAATAGTGCCCCGGTCGGCGCCGCGCGCAGTACCCGTCGACGCGGACAATCCAGCGGTTCGTGTTTACCTCGGCCAAATGGGCGTCCTCTATGCAGCTATGCTCGACCGGGCCGGTAGTGAAACCTTTCTCCGCAATCAGGAACTCCCTTCCAATGTGGAAGTAATTTCCCGCCGCACCCATATCGACCTTCTACGACGCACTGGGATCTGGGACAAAATGGCCATCGCCGATCGCGAGGCGATGATGATTGCTGACGGGCACTGGACGCGTGAACTCATTGCGCAAACAAGCGTTGGGTTGGAGCCCCTGCGACTATTACGTTGGATTCTCCGGATTGACTATTTCCTACCCGTAATCGGACGAGCCCCCGATCTGAGCTATACGATAGCCCACGAGATCGTCGTCAGTCCTGAGAGGGCCCTTGGCGCACAAAAGATCATTGACAGGGAATCCCTTGCTACAGCCAGCAGGGCCGCCGAGGAGTACTTCTATCGCTGTGGAGCTGAATCTATCAGCCGCGGCTATAGCGAAACAAATCATGAACCAGTCAAAATTTGGGCTGATGATGTTTCTGGATCGCTTGCAGGAAAGCAGGGGGAAGATCTGCTGCTCGGTACCAGGCTCGTTTCCGAGGCCAGCCCTGAGGAGCTCTCGCGGGTTCTTATGCTGGCACGGACTCGCATGAACTTCCTTGCCTGGACAGAAGCTTTGTTGAGCGAGTCCGCTGTTCCCGAATTACCGTTCAGCTTCCCTGCCGAGCCACAGAGCGTGTCCTACCCGCCCGGCAGCCGCTCCTGAGTCCCGGCTCGAATCCTAGACACGTTTCCGTTTCCTAACACGCGGGATCTGGATGGGCCGGACGAAGTGCGCTCTGTAAAGAGTGTTCTGCCGTAGCACGGGGTGCTTCCTTCGTTGGGGAACTTTTCGTCCCCTTAAAGCCGAGTGAGGTGAACGTCCCGTCTGTCAACTGATTTGAGAAGGCGACATACGACAACTTAGCATTTCGCTATCTGTCTGCCGACCAGCATCCCGACCACGATACCCTGGCTGCTTTTCGTCAGGAGCATCTGGAGGCATTGGCCGGCTTGTTCGTGCA
>JBEKNJ010000152.1:0-4474 GCA_049522955.1 Acidobacteriaceae bacterium | reverse complement strand
GATCATAGGCATACGTGTAGTTCTGCAGCGTACCGCTGGTGACGGTACGGGAGGTCAGCCGGTTGAAGCCGTCCCCGTAACCGAAGGTGATCCCTTGGTTAAGCACGGTATCGGACTGGGTTTGCATCTGCGATCCATTCCACCGGCTGGCTGTGCCATAGATCGCCGTTCCCCCGCTGCAATTGACCGCCGCCGGCCCGTTGCACACCCACTGCTGAACATAGCGCCCGAGCTGGTCGTAGGAGCGGTAGACGTTGAGTCCATTGCCCAGCGTATAGCTGACCGGACCGTCCGGACCGTTGACCAAGTTGGAGACAAGATTCGGAGGATCGTAGGGAAGATCGTGGTAGGTCTCATTGGTGATGGAGGTCACCTCCCCGGCGGTCGAGCGCCCGTAGGCAATGGTCCCACTCACGCCGTCGGATTCCTGGATGAGATTGCCCGCCCAATCATAGGCGAACGAGAGCGGGCGGGCGGCTTGATTTCCGGTCCCGCAGGTGGCCGGCGCGCATTGCCAAATGTTGACCACCCGCCCCATGGCATCGTAGCTGAACAAGGAGCCGGTCCAGGTGGCCGTTCCCCCGGTCCCGGTCACGGCGAGCCGCCCCTTGAGGTTAGTCCCTGTCTGCGCCCAGTAGGCGTTCGTATCGTAGGAAAAGCCCTTGCTCGGCGTAAATCCGTCACTGTAGTTGACACTCACTACCCGGCCAACTGAATCGTATTGGGTTGTCGTCGTCACTGTGTTGGTACTGCCGACTGGCTGGTTCTCTTCCGGACGAACCCGCGTGACCGTCAGGCCATAGCCCGCCGAACCACTGTAGGCGTAGCTGTAGGTGGTGACACCTGACTCTGGTTGTACCACCAGGGTGGTTCTGCCGAGAAAATCCGTTTCGAAATACCGGGTTTGCGCGCCCTGCGTGACGGTTATTTCCTGCGCATTCGACCGGCTGTAGTCAGTGTTATAAGCGTACTGGGTCAGGAATCCAGTCCCGCTGATGTCCAGACCGCAGTTGACGGGCGCGACGCCCAGCAGCGTGGAACCGGATATTTCGCAGACGGCTGTGGTTCTGCCCAGGCCATCAACCTGGACGATACGGCTGACCCCGTTCTCGTCGGTCACTTTGGTCGCTCTCCCGTTGTAGGCATAGATGACCGTCGATGAATCGGCGTGCGTGGTTTGGAGCACGCGCCCCAGGGTGTCGTAAGTGTAACTGTCACCCGCACCGGAACAGGAATCGTTGTTCTGGTTGGGGGCGGCGAATCGGTAAGCGGCATACTGCAGGTTGCCGTTGCCGTCGTAGCAATAGTTATTGAAGTAGTAGCTTCCCGGTGCATTCTGGACAGCCACCCAAAGCAGCCGGCCATAGCTCTCCTGGCCGGTCTCGATGTTGGTGTGCGTACTGGCGGTCATGTACTGGTTCCAGCCGACAGAATTCGGGCTATAGCTGGCGATCAGCTTGCCGCCATCGGGGTAGTCGATTTCGGTGGGCCGGAGGAGCGGATCATAGGATTTGTAGGTGACGGTTTGGCCGTTGGGATCGGTGGTGGTTGAGAGCACGCCGGAGTTCGCGTCGTCGGTCGCCGAACTCGGTAAGGATCCATCTGCGCTCTCACCCCTGACGCACAAAACGACGTCGCAAGCAGGCAGCAAGCAGTTAGAAGTGTGGATCTCCTCAAAACAACCTCCGGTCACTGGCTCTTAGGCTCGCTAAGCGACCGAGGTGAAGGTAATTGTGATGGTTATATTTGAGCCAGAGTACGAATGTGGGATAACCAAAAATGCGGTTGGTTACCAGCTAAAAGGTAAACAGTGTTTGATCGCTCGAACTGCACCCTCGGCGGTGCTGCGCGAGGCAATCGTGTTCTAAGTTTGAAAGCAAGATTCCGAGTGCCGGTTAACATGCACATTGCTAGCATGTACTTGTTGCGCGAATGCGCAGGGAGATGAAGTATGAGCATTGCGACCGACACAGATCGGGCCGAATTTGTTCGTCAGAATTTGTGCGTCAGACGGGACTGATACTTTTAGGGAACAGTTCTGAAAGTACCAGTCCCGGCTGACGCATAAATTTAGTTATGCTGGCGCCGACGCCAGAACTGGTAGAGCAGCCCACTCTCCAATAGCAGAAGAGCCGCCGATATAAGTTTATCGATCCAGTTCAAAGAGAACGCGGCGAAGAGTGTAAAGGCCAGGATTGCCGCCCAGCCGAAGGCTTGCCATGCAAGCCCACGGCCTTCCTTCCCGGATCGATAGACGCAAACGCCCATTCCGAATACCACTCCCGAATAAATGAGGGCGTGGATGGTCCTAGCTGTTCCTTCTTGCACCTCACCCCTCCTAGTAAGTCGCGTTAGACGGGTCAGAAGTGACGTCTACCACGCCTCGACACGTGACGTCTATGATCTTCTGCCGGCGAAATAACTCAGTAATCAATCACCCTTAAAAACAACGTCGCCGCCACTACCCCCTCGGTAATCGCCATCGGAAGAACGATGAGGATGGTCTTAAAAGGAAAAAGCGAGCGGATTAGAAGCAGAAAGACTGCGTGCAAGAGCACCACGAAAGCTATGCCCTTCCAGAATTCCCGGCGGCCACGATCCGACCAAAAGCTTAAGAACAATAACCCCAACACCATTACGGAATAGAGAACCATCTGAATCAGCGAAGCATGGTTAGGCCACTGACTTGCAGATGCTGCACCCACCAATCCGGTTACAGTAGCGAAGATCATCACGACATATTTTATTTTCATACTTCGGCTATGCATCTACTCGGAACAGGAGAAGCCACGTTATCCGACCGTCTAATTTTATCTGAGCTAGTCACCCGAAAGTGGAAAGGCCAAACCTCGAAGGGTCTGTAATGCTTGTCCGCAGCCTCAACGCAGTATCAACCGAAGGGAGCGGAATCATGGAATTAGACGTGCACGGCGGGAACGTCGCAGAAGTTGTTCCGGAAGTAACAGCCGAAGGTACAGACTTAACAGAGTGGCCAGAGCGGGCTGCACAAGGCAAAGCTAGAAAGTCAAAGCTGACATCATCGCAAGCCAAGGTTTCTCAGTTGCTGGACATTTTAGGTGAAATAGACGGGAAACGCGTCAAATTGGACACCGAACGCGACGAAATTAAAAAACAACTGGCGACGGCCGTCGCAAATCTCTAAATCCTACGTTCACATTTTTTGCATGAGGCTCCGGGTTAGGGCGCGGGTTGCGATCGCCTTTTCCCGGGGCCTTTTCTCTCACACGCACGTGTAACCAGCTTAAACAAGCGTGATGTGAAATCCGGGTGCACTTTTGTTACTTCCTCTCTAGAGAGCGATTCAGCTATGATCGCCGATTCGGCGTTGGATGTCGCTGCTGCTTCATTCGCTATGACAACGGTGAAGGCAGCGCTTCCGTTGAAGACATGTTGTCAGTTTCTGCTTCTGCGGCGGGGGCCGTTGTTTGTGTTCACCCGCGAGGCGCGCGGCAGCGTGGCCAGCGCTAAAGCGCAGAATCAATTCTGAAACTTTTTCCCGGAGTGCTGAAGCACTCCTTCCCCCGCATAAATGCGGGGGCTCCCACCCCTTCATCGAAGACTTGCGGTCGTTCCTGTGGATGCGGCATCAGCGGGCACGTTTGCTTGTGGTCACCAGCCAGGAGCAAGGACTTTTGGGCTTTTTTGCGGCTGTGGGTCAGTTAGAAGGGCTTTTGGTTTGAAAGCAAGATTCGGAGTGGCGGGCAACATCGTGATTGCTAGCATGAAGAGGATGCGCTGGTGCGCTGGGAGATACAGGATGAGCGTTGCAACCGATACAGATGTTTTCAAGACGATCGAGGCCCGGGTGGAGACAATCGACTGGCCGGTTGTCTCGGCCGATCTCGATGCTTATGGTTGGGCCGGGTTCAAGAAGCTTCTGACTCCCGAGGAATGCGCCGATATCTCCGGGCTCTATGCCGAGAGCCGCAAATTCCGGAGCCAGGTCATCATGGCGCAGCATGGGTTCGGGCGGGGTGAGTACAAATATTTTTGTTATCCTCTGCCGGAGATTGTCGCCGGACTACGCACGGCGATTTATCCGCACCTTGCGCCGATCGCGAATCGCTGGAACGAAGCGATGGGGATCCAGGTTCGTTACCCGGATTCCCATGCGCTGTTTATCGAGCGTTGTCACCAGGCCGGTCAGACGCGGCCGACTCCTCTTCTGTTGCAGTATGGCGCGGGGGACTACAACGCGCTGCATCAGGATGTTTATGGGGAGCATGTGTTTCCACTGCAGTTGGCGATTTTGCTTTCGGAGCCGGAGCGGGATTTCACCGGGGGGGAGTTTGTGCTGACGGAACAACGGCCACGGATGCAGTCGAGGGCTGAGGTGGTTCCCTTGCGACAGGGAGACGGAGTGGTGTTCGCTGTGCACCATCGTCCGGTAGAGGGGACGCGCGGAAGTTATCGGGTGAATTTGCGGCATGGCGTGAGTCGATTGCGGTCGGGA
>JBEKNJ010000151.1:0-4520 GCA_049522955.1 Acidobacteriaceae bacterium | reverse complement strand
CCTGGCATAAATGATTTCGAGCAACTCTCCGGCGAGCCGGTGGATCGGACGCAGGAAAGGCAGGCCAGCCAGGCGGAGGGTAATCAGCATCATCTTCAGAGTCTTGTCGAAGAGGATTTGGGTGCGGGCTTGCCTCGGTGAGTGGTCGTAAACCCAGAAGAGGAGCAGGCCCATCTGGTAAAGCCAGAGTAAACGCGGGAGATAGGGACTAATGTTGGAGGGGAGTTTGATTTTAGAATCTTCAACCGCACGCTCAAAGAACGCGGTGTCCTGCTCGCGGATGGCGGCGGTTTCCTGGCTGAAAGGGGAAAGCGCGTGAGCGGGATCGACGTGGGCCGAAAGCGCCCCGAGCAAAGCCCGATTGGCGTAGAAATATTTGAATTTGTGCGTGATCAAGCCCCGGAGGCGAGCCTCGAACGTCTTTGCTTCTGACAGTATTGCGTCCAGCGATGGAGCCATTTCCTGCTGAGCGCGCTGGTAGAAGGCCATGACGATGGCCTCCTTGGAGTCAAAATAATAGTACGTGGCGCCGACGGCGACTCCGGCAGCCGCCGCGATTTCGCGCATGGTGGAATTCTCGAATCCGCGCTCGCGAAACGTCGCAAGCGCGGATTCGAGGATGCGGGAGCGCGTCGCTTCGGACTTAAGCAGGGGCGGCTTCTTTTCGGGTTGGGTGCGGATCGGCATCAGGCGTGAAGGGCGCGGGTTGAGTTCTTGCGCATTTTAGCCAGCACCAGGATGTTGAAGAAGCGCATCCCTCCGAGAATGAGCAGAACCACGCCGAGCTTAGTGCTTTCCAGTTCGATCGCTTCGCGAAGCGTGCTGAGTGGGGCCTGGGTCTTGAGGGCCAGGGCGATGTAGCCAACGTTGATGAGATAGAAGCCGACGACGAGCAGACGGTTAACAGAATCAGCAAGATCCACATTTCCGTTGAAGGCATCAATCAGGAAAACGCGTCCACCGTTGTGGAGCGTACGGGCGACCCAGATGGTAAGAGCGATGCTGATGGCGAGATAGCTGAAGTAGCAGGCGATCACATACATGGTTGACTCCTCCCTGCCAATTACTGAACATGTTCAATTTAGTCGCCGAACACCCATGTTGGCAAGCCAATTTTGAACATATTCAGTAAATTTCGGAAGAGCAATCACTCGAAGGGATTCAGTTCCCCAGCCCCTCTTACAATCATTCTCGTTCGAAAACGAGGACGTTCGGCCTGATTCCATTCGCCGGCTGAATAGTCATGGTCAGCGTCTTGCCGTCTGGCGAAAGTTGGATATGCTGTTTGTCGGCCACCTTGCCATTTCTCTTCTCAGTGAACTCAAGAGTGCTGGCATTCACGCGGCGCGACGACGACAAGGCGCCCGCTGGCGCGTTCGCATCCTTCACCGGGTAGTCCTTGCCGTCAAAATTCATATTCTTCGTGGAGTGCTGTGTCTGATTGATGAAGGAAAGGCCATTGCTTTGGTAGGGCTGCACCTCGATTTCGACCCGGCCCGGCTTTTCGCTGATGCTATCCCACGTAGCAGCAAAGCCAGAGGCTCCTCCAATGGGTGTGTAGATGTAATGGATAGTGAAACTGGCGCCGTTGGGCTGGTAGCCGGTGAAGTCGTCGCGCAGCGATTTGCCGTCCGGAGAAAGCGTCCAGATGGCGGAGATCTGCATACGGCCGTTGTTCTTGCGGACGACTCTCCAGACACGAGGAGCTTCTGCAGTTACAGCGAGTGTGGTTCCCTCGAGTCCGGGTTGATCGGTGCCGTTGGCGACAATGAATTCCGGGCCGCCGCCAAAGTCGAAAGCGTAGCGGTTCGTCCCCGCGGAATTGACCTTCATCTGGTCGTGCATAGTGCTTTTTTCCGGGTTGAGCTTCCACTTGCCGACGAAGAAGTCGTCAGCGGCGTGAAGCCTCGTGGTTGCGATGGCGACAACAAGCAGCAATAGAAAGAGCCGTCTCAGCATGGCGTTCTCCGCAGATCGATTGGGGGGCCTGTTTGGAGAGCTGCGATGCACTTAGATGGCCAATGGATCTCGCAACCGAGCAGAGCTGATCGAGCGCAGGGAGAGACTGAGTTAACTGTAGTCGATGAATCGGGGCTTTCGTCGCAACGAGCGACAGAATCGTTCGGAAACGAACAGCGTCGTCTAAAAGCGGACACCGGATAATCCGGGCCCTCCCCCTGCCGAACGAGCCTCCACTCCCTGTATTGTGTCGATGGCCGCTGTAGTCTGTACCAAGCGTCCCACGTCGCTGAGGGAGTGATAAGTGAAATCGATCGTTTTTGTCAGACGTCAAAAACCCTCCAGGTTTCCAGAGCGACGCCATTATTAGGCCCGTGATAGCGCAATGCTGGCCACATAGCAGACCAAAGAAATGCTGACGCCTCTGAGAGGCGCACTGAAAAAATAAACCTTGCAGAGTACAACCAAACCACCAAGCATTGCCAGCCCGACAACCAGCAGGAACGGTGACCGAAACAGGAGTTGGCCGTGAGCTAATGCGAGATAACCGAAAAACAGGCCGAACAAAATAAGTCCCATGCTGTGGCTGGCATTGAAGCCCACCCAACACCGCCACATAGTTGTTTCTTTCGTGATAACAGGTGAACTCTGGCTCATGCTGATTTTGAGAGCGGGGTCACGGGGCATGAGGCTTTGGCCCCAGAACGTATAGACAAGGTGGAGGACTCCAAGCGTAAGGACAATGCTCGCACTAAAAACCATGAGAATTCTTGCGGCCATGATGCTCTCCTTGTTTTCTGGGCCTGGCGGTCGCACTGCACCTTCCCTTACTTCCCTGCGGAGTTCAACTTGTTGATGATTAGATTCCCGAGGCCACTGGACCGAGAAGCGTCTGCGTGAGCACTCTGCACTTAGTCCCGTAGTTCTCACGCAGACTCGAGAAGCCCGTTGTAAGGCAACTTAATCGAGCCCCGACTCACTCCTCGCGCAGCAGCATCAAAGGATTGACCGACAGAGCGCGTTGGGCTGGAATCCAAGTAGCCACCAGCCCCAACAGCAGCATGGCCAGAACCACGCCGGCCAGGACCAGCGGATCGCGGGGAGTCGCCTGATACACGATGAACGCCAGTACCCTCGTCGCAAGCAGACCCAGAACCAATCCAACCCCCGAACCAATCGCCAACAGTTTGAACGCACGTCCCAGCGCGGCCTGCAACACTTCCTTGCGTTGCGCGCCGAGAGCCACGCGAATTCCCAACTCCTTGAGCCGCTTGCTGACCGAGTACGCAGCCATTCCGAAGATGCCCGTGATCGAAAGCATCGCGCCCATCATGCCCAGCACACCCAGCGATACTGTCGCCATGCGCGAGGGGAACAAAGTTCCGCCCAATTCTGTGCTCCACGGGCGAATTGCCAGAACCATCCCAGGATCGATGTCCCGGAACACACGTCTCATGGCCGCGGCAAGTTGCTGCGGGTCGCGGCTCGAGCGCACCACCAGCCATATCCAACTTGCTGGCGATTGCAGGAGGGGGAGGAACATCGCGGGCCGCTGGCCTTCGGTGAGGTTCACGTATTTTCCGTCTTCGACCAGACCCACCACCCGCACGCGCGTGCCATCTTGCAGCTTGAAATACCGGCCGACAGCGTCTGGTACGGAGCCCAGTATCTTGCTTGCGAACTCCCGGTTCACCACTGCTACGCGCGGGGCGTTTGTGTCGTCATGCCATGTGAAGGCTCTGCCCGCCAATAAAGATGTCCCGGATGCGCGGAAGTAGTCTGGAGATATGTTGAACATATTGGGGTCGGCCGCGGCATTCGATGGGCTCAGATCCTCGGTTGTGTCGGTATAGACAAGCTCTTGCCAAGTACCGGGAGGTTCTAACGGCGGATAATTCACCGATCCTACGGAATCTACACCAGGAATCGCTTGTATGGCATCGATCATGCGCCGTTGCATTGTGGGTACTCTTTCGCCGCTGTAGCCTGCTGCCGTCAGATCGGTATCTACCAACATCGCGTTCCGCGGCTCAAAACCGAAGTTGCTGTGCATGGAGCGCATGAGTCCACGCACAGCAACCATCGACGAAGTCACCAGCACGGCACAGATCGCAATTTGGACGACAAGTAATACGTCTCGCACGGTAATTCGGCGCCCGAACGCGCCTGTCGATCCCGCTTTGACGATCTCGTACGGGTTGGCCCGGAGAATCTGGCGCACGGGAACAATTCCGAATAGAACTCCGCTGACCAACGCCAAGACCAAAGCTACCAAATAAACGTTAGCATCCGGACTTACCGGCACATGGAGGGGGAATCGCGGAAATGGCTGCCACACGCTCAACCGGCGCAAAAGCAGAATGCTCGCCACGAGTCCCGCTACGCCTCCAGCGAGCGAAAGCAGCACGGATTCGGTGAACAGCTGGCGTAAAATGCGATTGCGGCTCGAACCAAGAGCCAGGCGCAAGGCCACTTCGCGAGAACGGTCGGCGGCCCGCGCGGCAAACAGGCTGCCCAGGTTGGCACAGGCCGCCAACAGTATCAAACCCGAAAGCAGCATC
>JBEKNJ010000150.1:0-4609 GCA_049522955.1 Acidobacteriaceae bacterium | reverse complement strand
GTTTCTGGCGCTGCTGAACCGGAAGAATATCCACCTCCAGGCACGCGACGAACACCTTGCGGTCAACGCTCCCGCGGGCGTACTTAACGACCATCTCCGCGCCGAGCTAAAACGTCGCAAAGCTGATCTGTTGATACTGCTCGGGGCAACGAAGGAAGTTTCTCCGAAGTCGCCCCTTCTTTCGATGGAACGAGGGGACCGCATTCCCATGACTCCGAGCCAACAAGGAATGTGGCTCATCGATCATTTCGACCCCGGCAACATCGCCTACAACATTCCTGAGGTCTTTCTCTTCAGCTTTTCATTGGACCTTGAGCTTCTCCAAAAATCGGTTGACCTGCTGATCGCGCGGCATGAAATCCTCCGGACCGGCTTTCACGAAGAGGCCGGCGAACTCTACCAGGCCATAGCAGGGGAAGTTCATACGGAAGTTGGCTTCACGGATCTGCGATCGCTTTCCGAAGCAGAAACCGCATCCAAGTGCCGCAGCTTGATTCGTGAACATGCACGCCGGCCTTTCGATCTTCGGTTTCCACCATTGGTGCGGTTTCATCTCTTCCGTGTTACCCCGGATCGGGACGTCCTGTTTATGAACGTCCATCACATCATCGCCGATCTTCAGGCGCTATTCATTCTGCGCGAAGAGCTGATGGCTTGCTACCAGGCTTTCTCGGCTAAGACCACGCCGAATTTGCCTGAGCTGTCTCTGCAGTTTGCCGATTACGCTCTCTGGGCAGATCAGCAACTGCTCGACGGGATGATGGAGAGCCAGATCGAGTACTGGAGGAAGAAGCTTGCTGGACTCCCGCCTTTTCTGGAACTTCCTATCAAGGGACCGTATCCTGAGAAGCCCAGCTTTGGGGGGGCGACGGTGGCCTTGGTCGTTCCATCTGCTGTGCGCGGGACCCTCACCGGGATCGGTCGCGAATGCGGCGCAACTCCCTTCATGACTTTTCTTGCAGGTTTTGCCGTGTTAGTAGCGCGTTTTTCCGGCCAGCACGACTTCTGCATCGGCTCCCCTGTCACTCAACGTACTCGTGTCGAGACACAGCGGATGATCGGCCTCTTCATGAACATGGTCGCTTTTCGCGTCCAAATTGCTCCGCAACATTCGTTTCGCGATATTGTGCGGCAAGTCCGCACGACGGCGCTGGAAGGCTACGAGCAGAGAGACGTTCCCTTTCAGACGCTGGTGCGCGCACTGCGTTTCAACCGAAGATCGCCGCGATCCCCGATCTTCCAGGTCATGTTCGGGTTCGAACCGGCTCGGGTGGCCGATCCGAGCTTCTTGCAGTTGGATAGTGACCCCGGTACCGCGCGATACGACCTCTCCCTCCTTTTGAGCGAGTCCGCGGACGGCACGATGCATGGGTACTTCGAGTACCGCAGCGACATCTTCGAAGAGGCCGAAATCGTAGCCCTCGCCGGCCGGTTCAACGATCTTCTTCAGGAAGTCGTGGAAGCTCCGGACCGCCCCGGTGTCTCCAAAACGCTTCCGGGGGAAATCAAGGATGTTGTGGCCGAACCGAAACCATCCGCCGCTGGGCCACTTGCTTCACGCCCCACACTCTTCGGCAGACTTTCCAAAGTCTTCTCTGCACGCTCAGACAAGCAAGAGCCGTGAAGTATGGCGTAAATTCGATCAGGATATTTGTTGAGTTTCAACCGTTGACTCCGACATTTGTACCAAATGGCCGTTGTTGATTTCGTAGACGGCATCGAAGTTCTTAACCACATGAATATCGTGTGAGACGACGATGATGGTGGGGGCATCCGGGAGTCGGTGAAGATTCGCCGTGACCCTCGCAACCGAAGCTACATCCAGGTGATTGGTCGGTTCATCGAGCAGCAAAATGCGCGGCCGCCGCAGGATGGCTCGTGCAATCGCAATGCGCTGGCGTTGCCCTCCAGAGAGCAGCGCTCCACCTTCGCCGATGATCGTGTCATAGGCAAGGGGCAGCCCGACAATAAATTCATGGGCGGTTGCCATTCGGGCGGCCCACTCCACTTCTTCAGGCGTTGCCGTGGGAGTTCCATAGACTAGATTCTCAAAGATGGTGCCGGAGAAAAGTATTGGGTCCTGCATGACCACGCCGATCGATTCGCGCAGCTCAGAAATGTCAATATCGTCGTATGGGTGGGCGTCGGCCAAGAGGCGCCCGGCACGGGGCCGATAAAAGCCACAAAGCAGATGTAACAGCGTGGTCTTGCCGGAGCCATTCGGACCGATGAGTGCGACCCGGGAGCCTGCGGGTAGTTCAAAATCGACGCCCTGGAGGAAATCATCGGCGCGATAGCCAAATCGCACTTGTTCGAAGGAAATGTTGCCTTGAAACGAGATGCGCTGAGTTCCGTGATAGGGCTCAACATCAGCGATGACAAGCAATTCGTGAAGTTCTGAGAGGGCTTCGCTCCCTTCCATGATCAACGGAACGGAAGAAAGTAACTCCTTGAGATAGGAACTGAGCAGACTGACACAGAAATAGAATGACATGAGGCTGCCTATGGTCATGGCGTGGCTGGCCAAGGCCCATCCGCCCATCAGCAGCATCAGGGCGAGCAGCGCGGCGGTCATGTTCTGCTGTGAAACGCCATAGACGGCCTGGAGCCAGCCCAATTCAACGCTAACCTCCCGCAGCCCCTCCATCCGTCTCGTCTGGCGCTCCACCTCAAATTCCTTGGTGTTTTGCAGGCGAACCAGGTCGATCGTTCTGAGCATAAACAGAATGCCATGGCTGAAGTCATGAAACGATTGGTGATACCGCTGCACCTGACGTTTGACCCTGCGTGCCAATTGTCGATTGATGACCAGGAGGACAGGGCCGGTACAAAAAATCACGAACGAGAGCTTCCAATTAAGCACGACCAAAATCACGGAGACTGCCACTGAGCACACGGCTGCAGGAAGAAGGTCCGACAGAATGGAGCTGGTCATGCGGTCGACCCGATCGGAATCGTAAACGATGCGCGAGTGTATGTGGCCAGATTCGGTCTCGGTAAAGTACCGCCTGGAGATCGAGTACATCTTAATCAAAAGGTCGGCGCGGATATGACAGATGAGACGTTTGGTAGATTTCAGTGCAATTCTGCGCACCAGCAGACTCAATCCGCCCGTAACAAGATTCAAAGCCACAATTCCCACGCTCGCGAGGGCGAGCAGTCGAAAGTCGGCGTGCGGAATGGCACGGTCGAAAATAACTCGAACCAGCATGACCGAGGGGATTACGAACAGAAACCCAAGCACGGCAAGTCCTGCGCTCGCCACGATCGGCCAGCCTTGGCCGCGATATTTTTTCGCGTAGTAACGCCATGGTGCCGACATCATGAAGTTACCCGATTTTCTAGCTTAGATGTGCGGCATCCGTCGATGTGCGCGGCCAACGCAGCGATGCTCGGGTACCGGAAGAAGCTCACCAGCCGAAGTTTCGGGTCGAGTTCACGGCGCAGTCTATCGTGCGCCTTGACCAAGAGCAGCGAATGTACGCCGAGATCGAAGAAGCGCTGATCGATTCCTATGCGATTGGTATGCAGAAGGTCTTGAAATACTTTGACGATAGCAGACTCAGTTGTATTGCTCGAAGGATGGTGAGGAGATTCCTGAGGGAACCCCTCTGCCAAATCTTTGGTTCGGTCAGGCTGTGGCAGCCTGCCACGGTTAAGTTTCCCATTGGGAAGACGTGGGAGCGCGTCTAGGACCACGACGCTCCCTGGGATCATGTAATCGGGAAGGCGCTCGCGGAGACGATTGCGGAGCTGTGCGGCAGAAATTGCCTGTCCAGGACGAAATACGACGTAGGCGACGAGTTCCTTTTGATCTCCGTCTTCACGCATTAGCACCACGCACTCGTCGATTTCAAGCTGTTGGCGCAACGCGTGTTCAATCTCTCCGAGTTCAATGCGGAATCCCCGCAGTTTGACCTGGAAGTCACTGCGACCAAGAAACTCGATCGTGCCATCGCGACGGCGACGGACGAGATCACCAGTGCGGTAGAGACGTTCGCCATTTCCGAAAGGTGCGATGCTAAAGCGCTCAGCGGTCAGTTCAGAACGTTGGAAGTAACCGCGTGCCAGGCCGTCGCCACCGATATAGAGCTCACCCACGACGCCGAAAGAAACAGGCTCTTTTCGACTATCGAGCACATAAAACCGAGTGTTTTGAATGGGGCCGCCAATCGGAATGCTCGTACCCGTCGCCGAGTTAACGCGAAACACAGACGACCAAACCGTAGTTTCGGTTGGCCCATACATATTCCATAGATCCTTGACGCGAGTCAGGAGAGCCGCAGCAAGGGTCGGCGCCAGGGCCTCTCCGCCGCAAAGCGCGGTCATCTCGGGATCACCCTCCCAGCCGCCGCCGATCAGCATTTGCCATAGCGCCGGAGTGGCCTGCATGACCGTCGGTCTTACGCGCGTCAGATCATCGAGCAGAGTCGGAAGATCGCCAGGCGCAAGGGCGACGATCGCCTCACCACCCACATAGATGGGAAGGAACAGTTCGAGCCCGGCGATGTCGAAGGAAACAGTTGTCACGGCTAGAATGCGGTCCTGGTCGGTGAATCCTGGTTCTCGGCGCATGCTATCTAGAAAGTTCGCCAAGGCACCGTGGGAT
>JBEKNJ010000149.1:0-4646 GCA_049522955.1 Acidobacteriaceae bacterium | reverse complement strand
GAAAAGCATGGATGGGAAGGGTGGGAGGATTCGGCGGTGCCGCCGGAGCAGCTGGGGAGCTATCTTCGCGAACTCTACACGCTGCTCGAACGCTACGAGTACAAGACGCCGATGTATGGACACTTCGGCCAGGGGTGCGTTCACCTGCGCATCAGCTTCGATCTGGAAACGACGGAGGGCATCGCCAAGTATCGCGAGTTTATTGACCTGGCGGCGGATATCGTCCTGGCCCATGGGGGATCGCTCTCCGGCGAACACGGCGATGGGCAGGCGCGTGGCGCACTTCTTCCGAAGATGTATGGGCCGGAGTTGATGAAGGCGTTTCAGGAGTTCAAGGCGCTGTGGGATCCGGATAATGGGATGAATCCGGGGAAGATGATCGACCCGGTCAAGGTCTACGATCCGGTGGAGAATCTGCGGCTGGGCGCCGGGTACCAGGCTAAGAAAGTCGATACCTTCTTCCACTACCCGTTGGACCCGGGCGGGTTCGGGGAGACCACGCTACGGTGCGTTGGCGTGGGTGCGTGCCGCAAGCAGGATCATGGCACCATGTGCCCGAGCTATATGGCCACTCGGGAGGAAAAGCACTCCACTCGTGGACGCGCCCACCTGCTGTGGGAGATGTTGCAGGGTAAGGTGATCACGGATGGATGGCGCAATGAGGAGGTCAAGGAGGCGCTCGATCTTTGCCTCTCCTGCAAGGCGTGCAAGACGGAGTGCCCGGTCAACGTGGATATGGCGACCTGGAAGGCGGAGTTTCTGGGCCATCATTATGAAGGGCGGACGCACCCGCTGCAGCACTACCTTTTCGGGTTTATGGATCGTTGGGCCAGGCTGGCGGCCATCGCTCCAGGGCTGGCGAATTTGCCTATGCGGACTCCGGGGGTGCGCAGCCTGGTGAAAAGCATTGCGGGGGTGGCGCAGCAACGGACCTTACCGGAGTTTGCCGGACGGAGTTTTCAGTCGCAGTACCGGGGCCGGGGTGGGGCCGCAGGGGCTCCGGTGCTGCTCTGGCCGGATACCTGGAACAATTATTTTCATCCCCAGGTGCTGGGGGCGGCACATGAGGTGCTTGGATCGGCTGGGTTTCAGGTGCAGGTCCCGGCACAACATATATGTTGCGGGCGGCCGCTTTACGATTTCGGGTTTCTTGACCAGGCGCGTCGCTATTTAAAGGAGATCATGGAGCGGCTTGGTCCGCAGATCGATGCCGGGATGCCCTTCGTGGTGCTTGAGCCTAGCTGCGCCAGTGTGTTTCGGGATGAGCTGATTAATTTCTTTCCTACCGACGAACGCGCCTTGCGGCTGGCTAGGCAAACGTTTCTGCTGAGCGAATTTCTCACGCGCCATGCACCCGGTTACCGGCCTCCGCAGTTGAACGGCCGGCAGATGGTGCTGCATGGCCATTGCCACCAGAAGGCGCTGATGGGCATGCAGGATGAGATTTCCCTCTTGCGGGCTACCAGTGCCGAGGTAAATGTCCTGGATTCAGGGTGTTGCGGGATGGCGGGGCCGTTTGGGTTTGAGAAGGATAAGTTTGCGGTTTCGCAGGCTCTGGGGGAACGGGTGCTGCTGCCGATTGTCCGAGCGGCTCCTGCGGAGACGATTTTGATCACGGATGGGTTTAGCTGCCGGGAGCAGATCCGGCAGAATTCTCCGCGGCATGCTCTTCATTTGGCTGAGGTTCTGGCTTCGAAGAGCCAGGGCTAAAGCCCATCCTTGAGAAATGAAGGGCTTTTCCGCTGGACTGAAGTCCAGCTCCCCCCTGCTGAAGCAGGGGGCTCCCACCAAACTTTACTTGAGAGAGATCTGCGGCTTCTTTCCGGGGCTCCCACCACATTGGCGTTACCGGGGGGCGTCCTTTGCTTACGAATTAGATAGGAACATTCCCGGTGCAGCTGTATGCTGAAAGAAGTGCTTGTAATGCTTCGGCTTGCGTCCTGTCTTCCTGAGCCTGAGTCCCCTTAAGAGGATATTCAACCCGAAAAACGTGAGGCTCTATGCGCTCTGAACTGGTGTACTCGGCCGGAATTAAGATTGCGAACCGGTTCCTGCTCGCAACTGTTGCCATTAAAGCAGTTCGTAAGCTGCACATTAGCACTACCCGGACCGAAGATACGGCCAATGTAGTATTCGTCGACGTGGCCGCCGGCCGCTATACCGATGTTTGCATGCCAGAGATTGTACCCCAGGCCGCGATGGATCCTTTGATCGTGGATCCGTTCGTCGTCTCCGCTGCTTAAGTAGCGACCAGAAAATGCCTCCCAGGCGCTGGGAGGTATTTTTTTGCGTTCATTCCGGACTTATGGGCTGCCACAGCTCCACCCGGTTGCCCTCCAAATCGTTGAACCAGGCGAAGCGCCCATAGTCATGGTCTTCCCGCCTGGGATCGATGTCGGCGCCAGCAGCGCGTAATTTGGCGAGGACCGCGTCGAGATCATCCACCCGCAGATTGATCATGGCCTGTTGCTCGCTCGGACCGAAGTATTTCGTGTCTTTGGGGAAGAAGGCGAAAACGGTCATCTCCCGCGGACCCTCACTAAAAAAGGCATAGGCCCCGTCCTCGGTGCGCTTGATGCCTAAGTGCTCCTCATACCAGGCGTGGAGCTTGTCTGGATCGGCGGCGCGCAGGAAGAGGCCTCCTACACCGGTGACTCGGGTCATGTTTCCTCATTCTCCGCTTAATAACTGCGGCAGGGTTTGGGGGTGTTTCGGCTTGCGACTTTGCGCGCGTTTGGGGTCTTCGATGATGCGCTCGGGCCGCGGCTGCCCTACGCGGTCCCGAGCATTGGCTTTGACCGCTTTGACGACCGAGAACTTTTCCGGCCGCCGCTTCCTTCTGGCCATCCAGCGATCCTCCTGGGGGCCGCGGTTATGGAATCCCCATCCAAGTATGGAATACTTCTAATGATTTCGGCGGGAGGAGTTTTTTCCTTGCCGGGAAAGCGGGTCTCAGGCCATGGAAGAACGGGACTTCTTTGAAGAAAAATCGGAACAGCGGAAACATACGCTGACCTGCCCACATTGCGGCAAAGCGGAAGAATATGAGGTGGCGTGGCTGGTGCGCCGCAAGAAAGCGCAATTGCCGGGCAGGGCCGATGAACGGGATCGCGCGCGCTTCGCCAAGGCCCAGTCCTATATGGTTCGTAAAGATGATGTCGTCGGCTGCAAGAACGTTCGCTGCCGCAAACGGTTCGAGGTCTCAAGCCTGCAGTCGGTGGCATTCATTTAACCACTATGAAAATACTTGTTTGCATCAAGCAGGTGCCGCAGAAAGATGCGCCGCTCAAGCTGAACGACGCCGGTACATGGATTCGCGAAGACGTTTCGTATGAAGTGAATGAACCCGACGCCTACGCCCTGGAAGAGGCGTTGCGGCAAAAGGAAAAGCACGGCGGCGAGGTGGTGGTGGTCACGGCCGGCCCGGCGCGGGCACAACAGGTGTTGCGGGAGGCTTTGGCGAAGGGGGCGGACCGCGCCATTCATCTGGAGGACGATCGCTTCGCTACCCTGGATGCGGCCAATATCGCTCGCGCCCTGGCCGCTTCGATCGCTGGAGAACAGTTCGACCTGATCGTGACCGGCCTGCAATCGGACGATTTTGGTTATGCCCAGACCGGGGTGTTGCTGGCGGAGGTACTGGGCTGGCCCCATGCCACCATCATTATCGGGATTGAAAAGACCGATGGCGGCCTGCGGCTGAAACGCGAACTCGAGGCTGGGCGCTACCAGCATGTGGATGTGGGCTTGCCCGCTGTACTAACCATTCAAAGCGGCATCAACAAGTTGCGCTATGCCACACTCATTGGGATCAAACAGGCGAAAATGAAGCCCATGCGCAAGGTTGCATGGGCCGATGTGGAAGCGAAACTGAGCAAGAACCTGCAACAGATTGAACGGCTCTATGTACCGATGAAACAAAAGAAGACCGAGATGCTTGAGGGCGCTCCCGCGGAAGTGGCGCGGAAGCTGGTGGAACAACTCAAGAATCAGGCACGCGTGATTTAGTACAATTCAGAGTTGCCCACGAGGGATAAGGCATGGCGAATACACTCCTCCCGATAGAAGAACAGAATCTGACACCGCATCAGGTCGCGCGTCTGGATAACCGCAGAAACCGTGGCTTCATGCTGATGGTTATCTCGGGCCAGTTCGGGATCATCGCCACGGTGCTGTTGTTATGGCTGGTCCAGGATGTGACGTACGCGCCGGGATGGGCGCATCCAGTGGCCTACTACTTTGCTTTCTCGCTGATCGTTTCCGGGCTCACCGGGTTGGCTGGGGCGTACATGCGCCGCGGCGCCCCCGAGTTCTAGATGGCAGATCGGATCCTGGTAGTCGCGGAACAGCGGGAAGGTCAGCTGAATCGCGTATCGCTCGAAACGCTCGCGGCCGCGCAGGCCATCGGTAAAGAGACCGGGTGGCCGGTGGACGTGGTTCTGCCGGGATACAAGACCGCGGCCCTGGCCCAGGCATTGGCCGGGCACAAAGTGGACAAGGTATACGACCTGGAAGCACCTTCGCTCGAGGCCTATACTTCGGACGCTTACGTCCATGCGCTCAAGGAATTTATTGCCAGCCAGCAACCTAAGCTGGTGCTCTTTCCCCACACTTACCAGGTACGTGATTTTGCCCCCAGGCTGGCG
>JBEKNJ010000148.1:0-5410 GCA_049522955.1 Acidobacteriaceae bacterium | reverse complement strand
GGCCTTAACCAATCCCACCTGGTCCCAAACCATCCCAGTGCGCAACATCCCGGCGCGCACCCTTCCCACACCCACCACCGTAAGCCCGGAACTACAAAAGGAGATCGCCCCCGCCTGGAACGGGCCCACCAACACCCCACCCAGCACCAACCAGCAATGGAAGGCAATGATCCAGAAGGAAAACGAACCCGAGGCCAACAAAGTCGACGCCCTGCTGAAGGAATTCCACGTCACCCTGGAGCACAAGACCATCGCCGGCGTCCCTGTCTTCCTCGTGAAGCCGGAGACCATCGCGGAACAGAATCGTAACCGCCTGCTGGTCCACGTACACGGCGGCGGCTATGTCGTCTTTGCGGGAAAAGCCGCAACGCCGGAAGCCATTCTGATGGCCCACTACGGCCAGATCGAAGTCATCTCCATCGACTACCGCATGCCTCCCGACTTCCCTTTTCCCGCAGCCATCGACGACACCGTCGCCGTCTGGAAAGCGGTGATCCAGTCCCACGCGCCCGCCAGCGTTGGACTCTTCGGCACCTCAGCCGGAGGTGGCCTTACCCTGGCCACCGTCCTCAAGCTAAAGCAGCTGCACCTTCCCTTACCCGGAGCCCTGATGGCCGGCACCCCCTGGACCGACCTGTCCGAAACCGGAGACACCTACTTCACCAATGAGTTCATCGACAACGTACTCGGCACCTACCGTGGGTCGCTGGCGGACGATGCCCGGCTCTACGCCGGTCCCCACGACTTGAAGGAGCCGTTGCTCTCGCCCATCTATGGCGACGTATCCGGCTTCCCTCCAACCATTCTTCTTTCCGGCACCCGCGACTTATTCCTCAGCAACACCGTGCGCATGCATCAGAAACTGTTACAGGCAAACGTACGCGCCAGCCTGCTCGTCTTCGAAGGCCAATCCCACGCGCAATATCTCATCGTGCCTCACGCTCCTGAATCCGCAGCCGCCTTTCGCGAGGTCGCCTCCTTCTTCGACCAGAATCTGAAGAAATAACCGCCAGCCGGAGCATAAGAAACTACGGCGCCCTAAGGAAACCGCAAGAACCCATGCACGACAAAGCTGGAGTCGACATAGTATCCCGCCACGACCCCAAGATCATTCAGGCTCACCGGCGTAGTCCCTGCATAATCCCCAGCATTCAAATCCGCTCCGGGAGCATCGAACGTCGTGATCTTCCCATCCGCGGCCCGCAGGAACCCATGATAAACATCGTTCCCATCAAGGTAGTTTGCCGTCACCGCCCCCGTGATATTCAGTCCAGCGATCTGATCAAACCCCGTCCCTTGGCCCGTGCCAGTGCCCGCGCCGGGAGCCTCAAAGGTTGTGATCTTGCCATCGGCGGTACGAACGAAGCCATGGGACACAAAGTTACCGCTGTTATCCTGGTAGGCCCCGACACTCGTACCGAAAAGGTTGATGTTATAAGTTCCGCTACCATAACAACCCTCGGGCACGCCGGTATCGCACGAACCTGGGCCAACAAACGTCGCGAACTGGCCGTCAGGATTTCGTACGAACGCGTGATACAAAAAGTTGGTGTCCGTATAGAACCCCACAATCGCTCCCTCCAGGTTCAGCGGGCCAATGGCATACGTGCCGTATCCGCCCGCGCCGGGAGCATCGAAGGACGTAAACTTGCCCCCAGGGCTACGCACAAACCCGTGCGACACACCTTTGGTGTCAGAGTAATATCCGGAAATTGCGCCCAGATCATTCATGCCACTTACAATCGTGCCGGCCGCATCCGCCGGGTTCGTGTCCGCACCGGGAGCGTCGAACGTCGTGATCTTGCCCTCCGCGCTGCGTACAAATCCGTGAGACACCACGTTCGCATCGTTGTAGTAACCCGCAACCACTCCGAACACATTGATGCCGGCGGGAAACGTACCGTTGGACGCGTTGGGATTGGTCCCCGCCCCGGCAACATCGAACATCGTGTACTTGCCTTGAGGACTACGTAGGAAACCGTGAAACACGCCGTTTCCGTCGACGGAATAGCCGGCGACCGTTCCCCCCAGGTTGATCTGAACCGGTTCCGTTCCTCCAACCGCGCCCGGCGCGTCCAACGTGACATAGCGAGCCTGCTGCGCACTCGCTGTAAACCCCAGCGTGCAAAGCGTCAGACCAACACCAGCGAAGACATCCAGTTTCCTGACCATAAACAACCTCCTTCACAGCGATCGATGAATTAGCAGTTCAATTGGAAAACACGAGGTCAACCCCGAAGGTCCAACAAGAAACAGGCCCGCGTAAAGACAGCACAGGGTACGCTTGAGCGCAAACCACCCCCGGAGCCTGGTTCACGCTCGTTAACTGTTCGCAAGGAATGCGAGAGGTGGTTTATCACCCTGCTTCAGGAGGGAGCAACCAATCTTTCGATAGGAAAGTAACTCAAGCGCATGGTTACCTGCGATAAAAAACTGCACATTCCCTCGTCGAAACCACCCGAATCTGCATCTATACCGTGTTTCCGGCAATAGGGACTTAGCGCCTTTGGCGCAAAGAGCCCAAGATGCTCAAATAATTAAGTGTGAAATTTTGAGCACCTTCGTGAAACAAAGGACTTAGCACTCATGGCGAGTACAAAGTCCTCAGGTAAGGTGGGCGCCGAGGCCGAGTGTATCCGCAATAGTACGGAGCTGTTTGTCGCGCGTCCAAAAAACGGTGTGCGCCGTGATCAAGGCGGAGGCAAGTAGATGCGCGTCCACGAAACCAATACTCCGCTGATGCAGCGATCGGGCCGCGATCATCCTCCGCACTTCGCTCAACTGGGCAACCTTGACCATGGGAAGCCGGTCAAGCGAGGCAATGGTCTTCTCTCGGTCTGGCAAATTGCCAAGAACCAGCTCCGTAACCACAAACGGATGGATATAAATGTTATTGCTTCGAAGTTGCTGATAGAGTTGGGCGTCTTTTTTCCGAAAGTGATCGACCCACACCGACGTATCCGCCAGAATCATTTCGCTCCGGCTCTACGGCGTGGGATGGAAGCCATTCCCGGAGCCGCACCGCCTAACTCAGCCAGTCTCCGGGCCGCCTCCCGCTCGATCAACGCCTTGAGCGCTTCGCGCATGAGAGCGCTCTTCTCCATCAAGCCCGTATATTCCTGCGCAGCGCGAATGAGCTCGTCATCCAGGGCAATGGTGCTTCGCATGGGCTTCTCCAGCACCAAGAATAGCACCATTTGGTGCCATTCTTGGCGCCGTCCTGGCGAACCGCACCGGCTTAAGGCGCATAGAGCGCTTACCGCGCACACTTCACCCGGCCATCTACTTAGGAGGAAATCCCTTAAACATCCTGGCGATATCACTATCCAGAGACTTGGTATTCTTGTTCGCGTTCGTCGACAGATCCTCCGTAGCCAGGCCTCTCCAAAGCAGATTCTTGGAACTGCCATCGAAGATGTCGACCACCAGGTTGGCCACCGGCTGGTTGGTCGTGGTGGTTGTGGCGTCGCCAAATCCACCAGGATTTCCGAATCCTCCCCAACCCCATCCACCCCAGCCCCATCCCCCACCCCAACCGCCCCCAAAGCTGTCATACATCGTTTGGGTTTCCTTCTGGTTGTGGAGATTGTCGCTGGCGAAGATCGTGACCGACGCGCCCGTCGTCACCAATTGCCATCCCTTTGCCTGCAACTGTTTGTCGACCGCCTGCTTAATGCGATCGACATAAAAAGGATCGGACGTTTTGACGTTCCCCCAGGTATAGCTATGGTACTGCGCAAAATTGGCTTGATGGTTATAGTCGGTGCGGACGTTCCCGGCCAACCCGGGGAGGGCGGACCCTCCAAAAAGCATCGCACAAATCAAGACGCCACTGGCTCGAACTCTCATGCGTTGACTCCCTCTCTCAAATCGCGATCATCTCTGCCGCAACACCGGCGCCATCATATAGCAGTCCCCAACAGCAATCCCAACAGAATTCTCATCACGACGTTTGGGTACCAACTCCGAACCCCAAACAGATGTGTCATCCCGACCGGAGTGAAGCGAAGTGGAGAGCCTGCCCTGAGCGAAGTCGAACGGGGATCTGCAGTTCCCCCCCACCCCCAACCCCACCCCAGCGAAAAACTGGCCACGACCAACAACATCTTCTAACATGAAGCACGCATGACTCATTGGACACGAAGAGGCTTTATCAGCACCCTCTCGGCAGCCGCCGCCGCCAGGGCATTTGCACTTCCCCAACCCGCCCCTGAGAAACGACCGGGGCAAGTACCCATCAAGATCACCGACCTGCGCTGTGCCATCATCGGCAAGAACCCGACCGTGCGCATCGTCACCGATCAGGGCATTTCCGGCTACGGGCAAGCCGAATCCTACAAGCCCTATCTCAAGCCGATGGTCCTCTTCTATAAGGACTACCTCCTCGGCGAAGACCCAACCGACGTCCAGCGCGTGATGCTGAAAATCCGCCGACTCGGCGCCTTCAAGCCCTGGGGCGCTGCCGTCAGCGCCATCGAGATCGCCCTCTGGGACCTCGCCGGCCAGGTCGCCGGAGTCCCAGTCTACAAACTCCTCGGCGGCAAAATCCGCGACCGCGTCCGTATCTACAACGGAGCCGTCCGCTTCCCCATGACGCCGTCCGCTTCCCCATGACCGGCCACACCCCCCAGGACTACGCCGAGACCATGGCCAAGATGAAGGACGCGAAAGAAGGATTCACCCTGATCAAGCAAGCGGTCGGCTTTCACGATCCGGCAATGATGCCCGCCGTGCCCAATGCCTGGTACGACGAGCCACCCCGCAAAGGAGCCAACCATGCCGATCGAGGCATGATGACTGAGCGTGGCCTCGACAACGTAATCGCCTGCGTCGAAGCCATGAAGAAGGTCCTGGGAACCGAGATCGGTCTCGCCCTGGATTGCGGTCCAGGCTGGACGGTCAAGGATGCGATCACCTTTGCCCGAGCCATGGAACCGCTGCGCATCGCCTGGCTCGAAGACCTCATCACCGGCGACTACATGCCGTACCCGAACGCCGACCTTTTCCGCGAAGTGACGGTGAGCACCACCGTCCCCATCCATACCGGAGAGGAGATCTACCTCCGCGAGAACTTCAAAGACCTGATCGAGAAGCAGGCAGTCAATATCGTAGGCCCCGACCCGGAAGACGTAGGTGGGATCGCGGAAATGAAGTGGATCGCCGAATACGCCGATCTTCACGGCATACAGATCGCGCCCCACGGAGTCTTCGACGGCCTCTTTGGATTAGCCGCCCATGTGCAGGTAGCCGCCGCATTGCCCCAGAACTACATTGCCTTCGAGTATCCCCTGGGCACACCCGACTGGTGGTACGACATCGTTGAAGGTCTACCGAACCCAATCGTCGAAAAGGGTTTCATCAAGGTTTGGGACCGTCCGGGTCTGGGCGTCACCTTCAACGTGGCCGCAGC
>JBEKNJ010000147.1:0-4725 GCA_049522955.1 Acidobacteriaceae bacterium | reverse complement strand
TCGATGCCCGGTTGTTCTAGCGCGTGGATCAGCCGGTGGGCAGTCGGCTACGTCCCGTCGCGCCGGTTCCGTCAAGAGGCCCGCTCTTCTGCCTCTTCAGAAACGCGGAACACTTCATCCCGGATGATGCGCTCCGTGGCTTCATTCAGATAATCATCGAGAGCACTCTTGATTTCGAGAAACTCTGGCCAAAGAGTTTTGTTGATGAAAGAAACAGGAGCGCGCAAAACCACGGTGGAGTAGCGCTGCCGCGGATACCGGTACGGAGTGAGGCCGTGACGCCGACACAACGCGGTAAAGAGACGCCGACTCCAGCGATCGGGCAGGCGGAAAGCGGTCTCGACCGACGTTTCCTTTTGCTCGGCGATCTTCAGGGCGGCTCGCACCCTCTCGATCGCGGCGGCCGCCGCATCCTGCTCTCCCAGCGTGGTCGCACCCTCGAAAAGAGCCGCAATCTTGCGTAGCTTCTGGCGAAGTTCCTGTTCCGTGCTCACTTGTACCTCGGTTTCCGTTGGCGAAAAGGTTATTGGAACATAGAAGACGGAGCGGACGACGGGATTGGGAACAGATGAAAACGTGGCGTTTGTATGGAAAAGCGGTCTCGCAACGGGGGCCCAGTCCTAAGCCAGCAACTGGTCATTATCTCGGAGCACCCTTTATGGCTATCATAGCCATAAGGGACTGACCCCATGCGCAGCGTCAACATTGCCGAACTCAAGAACCGACTCAGCACCTATGTGACTTTCGCCCGGGGTGGTGAAGAAATCATTATTCGGGACCGTAATCTGCCTGTGGCCAAGTTGATTCCCTTTTCAGGGGGCAGTGCAAGCGAAGAGGAACTGTTGCTTGTGGCTGCCGGCAAAATGCGTCTTCCAGAGGTTTCTCTCGACGGCGACGAGCTTTGGAAAATTAAGACTGGGAGCGATGCGCTTTGGTACGGTCTGAACCTTAGAACCTTTGTAGAAATGTGCGAAGAAAGCGAAGTAAGCTAACTAAGTCCTGGGCGGGGCGGCGGCGCAAGGAAGAAGGCTGGGTTTCGTCTTTTCCTAACTTCTCTGACGCTGAGGAGCGATCTGGTGAGGGTGGCGGATAAGTCCTTTGTTTCACGAAGGTGCTCAAAATTTCAAATGAATTCATTTGAGCATCTTCGTGGGTTAGTGGCTGGTTTTCAGGCTGAGGAGGCACGGGCCGCATGGCGTCCGAGAAGGAGTAGTAAACTATGGCCATGCTCGTCGATTGGCTGGAAATGGCGCAGAGGCTAGCTGCAGGAGCGAGAGCGAAGGTCGCTGAGGACCGCCGCCGGCTTGAAGAGCTGCAGGCACAAAGGACCGACGCGCGCGGTGGCGTCGAAGCGTCTACGTCCGGTCGGTGAGCCGCCCGACTCTGACCATCATTGCTGGTGCAAACGGAGCTGGAAAAAGTACGCTTACGGCCGGAAACCCCGGCACGTTCGGCGCAAGCCCTCTCTTGGACCCGGACGCATTCGCAAACACGCTCCGTTCGAGCGGAACGGGAATATCAACTATTGCGGCGGGTAAAGAGGTTCTTCGTTTAGCGAAGGAACACCTCAAACGGAGAGAGAGCTTTGCTGTGGAGACGACTCTCGCCGGCAAGAATTCCTGCAAATGATGCAATATGCCCGGGGCATCGACCGAGGCTTTGAGGTGGTTCTGATCTACATCGGGACCGAAAGCGTTGAGATCAACCTGGCTCGCATCTCCAAGCGTGTTCTGGCAGGTGGTCACAACGTTCCTGAGATGGACGTTCGTCGGCGTTATCTCCGGAGTCTTCAGAATCTGCCGGCCGCCGCTGAAATCGCTGATCGAGGTTTAGTCTTCGACAACTCCGATGATCTGGGTTATCAGCTCGTAGGCGTATTCGGTCGCGGGCTGCATCAGTGGTTTCCTCCGCTGCCCGTGTGGGCTGGTGAATTTCAGAAGAGATTCTCCCAGGGGACAAACGGGTGACGGCCGCCGTGAACCCACACAGAGGAGTTCTTCCTCGATTCGGTACGCAGTAGGTTATATGTCCCCGTATTTTTCCCCCACATCTCGATGACGCTGGGGAGCGATTTGGCAAGGTTGCCAAATAAGTCCTTTGTTTCACGAAGATGGCCAAGATGGCCAAGTAATTATTTGGCCATCTTGCCCTGGGGAGTGGCTAGTTTCTGGGCTGGTGTTTCCCTGGTTGTCAAAACTGCTTCGTCAAGAGGACGCACTGAGCGTTCCCTGTTTGGACCCAATGACTCTTGCTCTCCGCGGGCGTGCCCTTGCGGGAATGCTGCGGACAGGCGTGATTCGTCAGTTCGATTTCACGTTACGGTTGACTACACCGGACATCAGGCTGGCAAGCGCTGATGCTTTCGCGGCGGTGGGCGGCAGTTGCACGGGTGGAGCTCTGGGGTGCAAGGCCAAACAGGGCCGTCGTGGTAAGACGGCGCTGACGTGTGAAGCTTGGTCCTACCTTAGTACGGTTTTGGGATGTCGTCCAGAGCGGTAAAGGATTTATTTGGTAACCATGGCTGCGCGCTGTTACTTCAGCATCGCGTCCCCCTCCCTTGCTGTTTGGTTTTTTCGTGGTGCTTGCGCCGGGTGAGGCCGGAATGGCATCTCTCTTTGCATGGTTAGCTATCGGAGCGGGGCGGTTGCGATCGAGATGGAGCAGCATGAGCCGGCGGGGACGGGACCTCATCCTGGAATTGTGGTGCTGCATGGTTCGGGTGGGGCGGGATCGTATTGGATGGATCGGTTTGCTCCTACGCTGATGAAGTTTGGGGTGGGGGCGTATGCTCCGCACTACTTGCAAAAGACCGGGTCGAAGCGGGCCACGGCGGAGATGATTCTGGATGGGAAGCATTTTCCAGAGTGGCTGGGGGCGATTCGGGACGCGGTGGATTATGTTGCGGCGCGGCCGGGGATCGATGCGCGGCGGATTGGGGTGTTGGGGGTTTCGTTGGGTGGATACCTGGCGGTGGCGTTGGGGATTGAGGACCGGCGGATGCGGGCGGTGATTGAGCTCTCCGGCGGCTTGCCCGTGGGATGGGAGGATCGGGTGTCGCAGGGGATGGCGCCGGTGCTGATCCTGCATGGAGGGGCGGATACGGTGGTTCCGGTTTCGGAGGCGCAGAAGCTGCAGGGGGTGCTGCGGGAACGGCGGGTGGCGTGCGAGATGGAGGTGTTTCCGGGTGAGGGGCATTGGTTTTCTGCGGGCGCACAGGCGCGGGTGCTGATGCGTTGCGCGCAGTTTTTGGGGCAGTACCTTTAGGGCGATGGAGCGGTTCGTTGGAGACAGGATGACCGATGTACTGCTGAGCGATATTGATGGGACGCTGGTGGATAGCAATGCACTGCATGCCGAGGCGTGGCGCAGGGCGTTTGAGCATTTTGGCATTGAGGTGGGCATGGATGAGGCGTGGTCGCAGATTGGCAAAGGTGGCGATCAGCTGATCCCGGTATTCGTTGCGGAAGCGGATCGGGAGCGGCTGGAGCCGGAGATCAAAAAATTCCGTAAGGAGGTTTTTCATCGCGACTACATGCCGAGGATTGTGAGTTTTGCGAAAGCGCGGGAGCTGCTGGTGCGGGTGAAGAAGAGCGGCCGGAGGATTGTGTTGGCCACTTCTTCTCGAGATTTACAAGAGGATCGTGGGCATGGAGGACCTGGTCGAGGAAGAGGCAACGAGTGAGGATGCGCAGGCTTCGAAACCGGCGCCGGATATTTTTGCTGCGGCGCTGAAGAAGGCGGGGGTGGGCGCGGAGGAGGCGATTGCGCTGGGGGATACTCCTTATGATGCGCAGGCCGCGGGCAAGCTGGGGATTCGGGTGATCGGGGTTACGTGCGGGGGTTGGAAACGGGGGGATTTGCTGGAGGCGGGGTGTTTGGAGGTTTATCGGGATCCGGCGGATTTGTTGTTGCGGTTTGAGGGGTCGGTTTTGGGGCGCTGAGGGTGGGCAGCCTAAGAATTCGGAAAATTTCTTCTCTTAGACGCATCGGTTAGCTTGTTCCCGCTCGCGGGTGGTGGGCCTGCCGGTGACGGGAAGGATGGACGCGCAGCGTACCCTCCGATAGGCGAATGGTAGTTGGGATACGTCCCGACTGTCTCGCGTCTATCACTGAGTCTATCAAGATGCACTCGTCCACGCGGGAGCCGGGGAGAGGGACGGTTTTCGGGCTGTTTCTTCCTCGATCGAGGGGGGCCGCGGTAGAGGTGATGGGTAGGCGAAGCCGTGCTGCGAATGGTAATCTTGCGGTCTGTTCCCTGGTTTCGTTCCCTGGTTTCCCCGTCGGTTTCCCGTTGCTCCTATTGACCCGACCTAAGTGAATCACGGCCTGTAGTTGAAATTTGCACTATAGGAGAGAGGATGATGCGCGCTTCGAAATTCAGCCTGTTCGCTGCGATGCTTATACCGTTCGCGCTCGCTGCAAGCGTAGACGCAAATGGGGCGAAGGTGTCTGCAGCGGGGCCAACCTCAGACGAGTTTCTTGCCTTGGAGAAGAAAGCGACTGAGGCCTACTTCCACGGCGACGGCAAATTCTTTCAGGAGCTCTTGACCGACAACACCGTCAGGACCGTGGGTGGCCGCCGGATCAGCAAAGCTGAAATCGTCAAGCGGATCAGTGGAACCAAATGCAACATCCAGCCAGGCTGGTCGCTTACCGACCCGGTGCTGGAAAAGATCGATGACGACACGTATGTATTCACTTACACGACGGCCCTGGACGGCGATT
>JBEKNJ010000146.1:0-4861 GCA_049522955.1 Acidobacteriaceae bacterium | reverse complement strand
TAAAGGCCTAGCTGCCACGCTGGTTGGTCTGTCGCGGCAAGGATATAAAACGATGAATCCCCCTCTGGGGGCGATGGAGGTATTGAATCAGCGCGTGGCCTTAGAGTCGGTGGTGAAGACACTTGCAGATCGTGCTTTTGCTCATGCGAAAGGTCTTCCGTCAGACGACAAGGAGAGACTGAGACTCCGCGTACAAGAGCGAGCCAGAGACTTGCTCGATGATTGGGCGAAGGTCGCTCAGGACTATCAGAGTGTTGGCACGGGCCTTCAGTACAATCCGACTGAGACGGGGGGCGCGAAGCAGCTCTTGTATGACTTCTTGAGTCCGGAAGTGAAGAACCTTCCTCCGGATCGTTGGCAAATGAAGTTCCGGGCAAATCGGTCACTTCGCGATGTCGAGGCTGAGGTGAATCTCTGGGTGAAAACGCTGGCTGACGAAGAACTGGAGGAAGAGAAGATATGAAGCCAGCAAAAAAGCCTCACGGTGAGATCCGACAGAGTCAGCTCGTCACAACGTTTGGTCCGGGTTCGATGCTCGATCTGCCCGACTATTCCGTCCTTGTTGCGGGGCTAGAGTTCTGGTCGGCTGGCGGAGAGACTATTTCGGAACCGAGGTTGTCCAGAAAGCTTGCGCGAGTGCTCGAAGTTAATTCCGTGGAATTGAAGACACCCCCACCGGCGAACGATGATCCGGGGGCGGCGCCGACCGGCATCACCGGCTTCCAGTTTCCGGAATGGTTCATTACTCAAGGTCTGGAAGAGTCAAAGAGTGGCCCATCCGTTCGAACGCGGCTTTTAGTCCACCGCAAAGCGTTAACAAAAGGAAAGTACATTGATCGTGACAAGAAGAAAAAGTCAGTGGTCCCTGTACGCTTCGTTCGAGCGTGTCGTGCGGGTCACATAGCGGACATCGACTGGTACTCTTTTGCTCACAATGGACCATCTGAGTGCGCGAAACAGGGTCGGCAATTGTTTATTGACGAACGTGGGACGAGTGGCGACCTTACCGAAGTGTGGATTCGCTGTGAGTGCGGTAGAGCCGAACGCAGTATGGCCCAAGCCGCGATTCTGGCGAATAGGGCGCTCGGATTGTGTGATGGTTCGAGGCCGTGGCTTGGTCCGTACACCAAAGAGTCTTGCGGGGAACCGAGCAGACTCCTGATCCGCTCTGCGTCTAATGCGTACTTCCCACAAACTATGAGCGTAATATCACTTCCCGACAGGGACGACGCAGTACGGCAAGCGATTGACGCCGTTTGGTCTTATGTCGAGGCGGTCGAGGGTTTAGACGATCTCAAGTACGAACGAAAGAAAGCAGCCGTGAAAGCTGGGCTTGAGGGTATTTCGGACGATGAAGCATTTGCTGAAATCCAGTTACGGCGGCTCGGCGGTTCGAAAATCGACAAGCCGGTAAAGATTGCCGAACTGGAAACTTTGGTGGCGTCGAAGGACGAGGTTGGAGAGGATCGACCAGAGGGAGTGTTTTACGCACGTGCCTTGCCGCGTGCGATCTGGGAGTCCCCGTGGATGGAGCAGATCGAACGGGTGGTACTTGTGCATCGCCTTCGGGAAGTGGTCGCGGAGGTCGCTTTTACGCGATTCGAGGCGGCTGCGCCAGACATCGAAGGCGAGCTTGACATCGGAGTACGCCGTGCGTCCCTTGCGCGCGAAGTGAGCTGGCTTCCTGCGTTCGAGAACAAGGGCGAGGGCATCTTCCTGCAGTTCAAAACTAAAGCGGTCTTGGACTGGATGCGACTGCCAGAGGTTCAAGCACGCGCAGTCAAACTGAGCGCGGGATTCGAGGAATGGCGCACGGAACATTAGGGACGACGCGAGAGTTTCCTGGTGCCGCATATTTGATGCTGCATTCGTTTTCTCATCTTCTCATTACAGCGCTATCGCTCAGTTGTGGTTATCCCGCGAGTTCCATCCGAGAGCGGGTGTACGCGATACCAAATGTCGGTTATGGCATTTTGCTTTACACCGGTACTTCTGATGCCGAAGGGACCCTCGGCGGATTGGTGCAGGTTGGTCGAAGAATACAAGAGACCGTCAAGGCAGCATTAGACTTGGGAATGTTGTGTTCAAACGATCCGGTGTGCGCGCAGCATGACCCGGCGAGTCGCCATGAAAGACGATTTTTGCACGGTGCTGCGTGTCACGGTTGTTTGCTAATTTCAGAGACGAGTTGCGAGCAACAAAACGACTTTCTTGATCGGGCATTGGTTGTCCCAACCGTGCAGGACCTCGGGGGACCGTTCTTTTCGGAGATTGTGACAAGTGAAGGACCCGCTTCTGTCGTTGGCGCCCTCTGAACTGCGTGCGCTTGCAACTTCAGTGCGTACGGGGCGTGTCTCAGCCCCGTATTCGGCACTGAGCGTCCAGCAGATCGTTGGACAGCATGCTGCGGGTTCGGTGTCGAGGACACTTGAGCTCCTCGCCTCATCGGGCATGTCACCAGAGGCGGTGTCTGTTTGCCTTGAACTCACAGCCGGCGCGCTCAGCAGCCGCCCGCCATTCGAAGACTTCGTGGATCTCGTGACAACGGGGCCAGAGTCTGGTGGAATTGCGAATCGCAGCACGGCGGTCGTGGTAAGCGAATTGTTCCGCGGGGCGGAGCATTCCGTTTTAATAGCGGGCTATGCGGTGTACCAGGGTCAGCGTGTGTTTCAATCTCTCGGGAACCGGATGGCACAGCATCCCGAACTGGAGACTCGCATGTTCTTGGACGTGCCGAGGAAACAGGGTGATACGTCATCTACGGATGCTTTGATCGCAAGGTTCGTCCAGCAGTTCAAGAGTTCGCAGTGGCCGAACGGTATGCGGTTACCGAATGTCTACTGCTGCGGCCAGCAGATAGCCCAGAATGGGAAACCGGGGTCACTGCATGCCAAGTGCATCGTGGTTGACGGTGAGCACGTGTTTGTTTCATCGGCGAACTTCACAGAGGCCGCTCAAGAAAGGAACATTGAGGTCGGTCTACTGATTCAATCTCCCGCTCTTGCCGAGCGTGTTCGCCGATTTTTCGACGCTCTCCTGGATTGCGGTTATTTCGTCAGGGCCATTTGACCTGAAGCGTCGCTCAACTTATTCCTCGTCGTTGTCCACCTTGAAACCGTTTTCAGGGGAAAGCTCGGTGTTGACAACAGCCCTCTTGCCCATTGCTTCCTCAAGCAGCCGGACACATACACCATACACCCGAGCGGACAATCATCCAGATAATGGTTGATTATCGACCATATTTCGGACGATAATCTCACCATGCTCCGTCGGAACATTCTTGACCGGCTCACTGATGCTTTAGCGGACACGCCGGCCGTGCTGGTAAACGGCGCGCGGCAAACCGGGAAGAGCACCCTGGTGCAAGCGCCGGAGATGGCGGGCCAAGGCCGCCAATACCTCACTTTCGACGATCCGAGCATTGTGGCGGCCGCCATGAGCGATCCCAGCGGTTTTGTGGCCGGTCTGGAGACGCCGGTTACGCTCGACGAAGTGCAGCACGTACCGGAACTCTTTCCGGTCATCAAAGCCGCTATCGACCGCAAGCGGCTGCCGGGGCGGTTTTTGCTCACAGGGTCGGCGAACGTGATGCTACTGCCTAAGATCTCCGAGTCACTGGCAGGACGTATGGAAGTCTTGACCTTGTGGCCGTTTTCCCAAGGTGAAATGCGGGGCACTAAAGAAACATTTGTGGAGACTCTCTTTTCCCATAAGTCCGTCGGCTGGGCGGGAAAAAAAATCACGGTCAGCCGCTCGGACTTGTTTGAGAGCGTTATTGTCGGCGGGTATCCAGTTGCAATCGCCCGACACAGTGCCGCTCGCCGCGACGCTTGGTTCGAGTCCTACGTCATGACGACACTGCAACGGGACATTCGAGATCTTGCCAATATTGCCGACGTGACAGCAGTCCCGCGATTGCTGTCGGTCGTCGCCGCGCGCGCGGGTGGATTGCTGAACTTCGCCGATCTTTCTCGAACCGTGGCTTTGCCGCAGACGACGCTGAAGCGCTATTTTGCCCTGCTCGAAGCTACGTTCTTGGTGCAATTGCTTCGTCCGTGGTCTAGGAACATTGGCAAGCGTGTGATTCAAACCCCGAAGGTTTATCTCAACGATTCTGGGTTGCTCGCGTATTTGCTAGGAGCGACGGTTGACCGGGTGAAAACGGACGGAAACCTAGCCGGTATGCTTTTGGAGAACTTCGTTGTCATGGAACTCCGCAAACAGACGACATGGAGCGGAGTACAAGCGGAAGTCTTGTATTGGCGAACGGCTTCCGGGCAGGAGGTAGACGTGGTCCTAGAGGACCGCGCCGGAAGAATCGCCGGACTTGAGATCAAAGCAGCAGCTACCTTGAGCGCCAACGATGTGCGCGGTTTGCAGGCCCTGGCAAACACCGCTGGGAAGAACTGGCTGCGCGGCGTGGTGCTGTACGCGGGTAGTGAAGTGGTTCCGTTTTCCAGCAACATTCACGGCGTTCCCATCAGTCGGCTTTGGATGACGTAAGCGACGGGATTCATACTAAGCCGATTTCCATTCAATAGCCGGAAAGCACGGGTCAGGATAATCCTCAGAGGCGCGTACAGTGATTACCGTATTGAAGAGCCCGTCATCATCCTAGAGTATTCACCCTACTCGGCGAAGAGGAAGGGATTCGAACAGCCTCATCGCTGCTTCCCTTGAAGTATGAATGGACAGCGCCAACTGCGATAGGTGGCGTACATGCGGATGGATAGTCGCGGCAAAGTGTAATTCCGGCATTTGCCGGAAGGGCCAGCTTGTTCATTTTTCCAGGAGGAAGCTACAATGTCGCTCTCCGCCAGTCCTTTGTCCAATCGGCCTGCTCGTTATGGTCACCACTTTC
>JBEKNJ010000145.1:0-4876 GCA_049522955.1 Acidobacteriaceae bacterium | reverse complement strand
GCAACAAACCGGCCACCTACTACGTCATCAACTTCGTCACGGATCTCTCGCACTCCGCATCTGCTAAGTCCGCCGCTGAACAGGCGGTCCCGGGCAAACTTGTGTCCTCGGTTATCGACTGCAACAGCCTGCCTTCCACGCCGACGCCCACCGGTTCCCGCATCGTCTGCGTCGCCTCGCCCACCCTCACCTTCCTCGCGCTTGAGAGTCACATCACGACTCTCAACGTAGGCCAACAGACGGCGCCCAACATCATCGATGCAAACGACGAGATCGTGGTCATCAAATCCGGTCAGGTTGAGGTCACGGTCAACGGCATCGCCTCGCGCATGAACGAAGGCTCGCTCATGTACTGGGCCCCCAACGATAAGCGGACCTTACGCAACATAGGTTCCACGCCCACCTCGTATCAGGTCATTCGCGTCACCTCAGCCAAATCGCCAAAGCCCATCACCAACTGATGAGTTCGGCCGGATCTGAATTTGCGCAGCATGAACATACTTGGTAAGCTCATCGGACCTTCCCAAGGAGTGTATATGCCTGCCTCCACCACATCGACACCTGTTGCTGTTCCCCCCAATCGCGCTGGACTTCGAGAGGGACAAGTATCCGAGCTCACTGTTATCGTTCCGCTGAAAGAGGGCGGTGCGGCCAGGCTGAGCGCAATCTTAGCTGCGCAACGCGGGCGGCTTGGGGCCACTGCCAAGGTCGGCTCGCTCCATGATTTGCGCTTTGTGTTTCTTGAGAACAATACCAAACTGCTCTTCGCTTCCACGTACGATGGCGACTGGGAGACCTATATCAATGATTTCGCCACGCTGATTCCCGATCTGCTCGATGTGGTCTTTTCCGAGGCGGAAGGCTGGCCCGGAATCACCTCGCCACAGGTGAAGGACTATATCGTGAAGTACCAGATCACTGCTGTGCACTTGGGAAAAGGCTGCTCGACTCGATTGGACCTGTCCCCGGCGGCCAACCAGTACAAAGCGAGACTCTTTAGTTACTGTTTTTGTATTACCCGCGGCCGGGAAAATGCCCCAAGAACGAGCAGCTTTCTGAACAAGTGTCGTAGAGTACTGAGAAACCACCGCCGGCGCTTTGCCAGCCGCTATTTGTAAGCGTGTTGGTATGCGAGGAACCAACTCCACTCTGAGAGCCTTAAAAGAACCTGCAATATCAAGATTGGCATCGACTTCCGGCCGGTGCAAGGAAGAGACAGCGGGAAGGGAGGCTCAGCGTGGAAGGGGGGTTCGATCTACATTCCAATGGAAAATCCGGAAGTGGCGAACGACCCGCCAGGCGCGGTGTCATCCCCTTCGAGAGTGGGCGGCGGGGAATCAACGATTTCCGGCCGATAGATTCAGCTAAGGCAGAATCAGCGGCCTCATGGCCGGGATTCTGGCCTCGGAGTTTGGCAGGCGGTGGACCCTTAATCCTGCTGGGCATCACTCTCATATGTGCGTTCTATCTCGGCCTGAACGTTAAGAAGTCGACTGCGACAAAGCTAAAGCCAGAGCAACAACTCCAACCACACCCAACATCCGAGCCATCTTCAGCCGTGCGACCACCGGCAAAGCCGTCTCCCACTGCTCCGGCCGTTACCGCGCGGTCCGAAGGTTCGATCACGCCTGAGCGGCCTGCGAATCCGGTCGCGAGCTTGCCTGGCTTCAAGGCTGGGCATTATCATCCGACAAAATATGAGGCGACACATAAGAAGGCGTTTGGCGGGTGCACCGGCCAACTCGAACTTACGAGTTCCGCACTCCACTTCAGATGCTCACACCAGGCTGAGCTGAACATTCCGGTCAGTTCCATTGCAAGAATCCATAAAGATGGTGTGGTTCTTGAATCGGGAGAGAAGTACCACTTTCTGATTGCCAATCAGACAACAGGTCAAGTGGAAATGATTTTCAACCTATGGTTGAACAGGGTTCGGGAGTCACATTCAGCGAGCCAGAAGTCCTCGTTTTGAAAAGGCAGCGAGGCTGACGCTTCCATGAGGATGGGGCTTCCCGCAGGGCCCCGAAGCGATTACTGAGACCCAAGTTTACATTCCCTATCAAAGACGAAACCCCTGACCTGATATTCGGTCCCTTCTTCAATTTCCTCAAAGTTTCGAAGTGAGCAAAATTGAACAGCACGCGGTGGAGGGGGCAGAACATAATTCCTGAAATACCCTTCCCCGGCGCATTAGAGTTCCGAATCAGTCAAAACGCCAGCGGGCAATCCCCTGGCGTGTTCGCGCTTTTGCTACTCGCGAAAGTCATTCGAAAGGAGCACAAGTGTCTTCACACTCAGTTCCACGCGTTTTCGTCGTTGATGATGAACATGTCATCGCTTCCACTCTTGCCGCGATACTAACACTGCACGGCTATTCGGCTACATCCTTCACCTCTCCGCAAGAGGCCCTGGCCGCTGCGCGGTCGAGCGCACCCGATCTGCTGATATCGGATGTCCTGATGCCTGGCTTCTCCGGGGTTGACCTCGCGATTCAAATTAAGGCTCAGTGTCCCGCGTGCAAGATTCTTCTATTTTCAGGACAGGCGACCAACCGAGATTTACTTAAGGATGCCCGCATCCAGGGCCACGCCTTCCAATTGCTGCAGAAGCTTGTTGACCCGTGCGCCATGCTCGCCGGCTCCAGGACGTCGTCAACGCCCGTCCCTGCCTTACCGGCTAAACCTTCACCGCGGATCCTCCCGATGCCGCGATGCACCGGAACATCATGAATGAATCCCCTACGCCCCACGGAGTGTACAGGGCCGCGGGACGGGGGTTGGAACCCTAGTGGCCGTGTCCACCGCCATGATTATTCCCCTGTGCTCCGGCGCTATGTTCGCGCCCTCCGTCATGACCGGCGTTGCCTACGTGGCCTTGCGGGTCCCGCGCCTCGTTTGCATGAAAGTTGTTGAACGGCTGCTCACCACGCGCCGGCGTCGGTCCGGCATATCCGCGACGAGGATCGTAGCGATTGTCCACATGGCCATAAAAACCGCGATGTCCGTGAAACCAGGGACCGGTGCCGATAAACGCCCCGCCACTAAACCAATCCGGTCCATAGTATCCATAAGAAGCACAGCTATAAGGGGCGTAGTCATAGTAACCATAGGGGCATACCGGCTCGACTCCGATATTGACACTAATCTGGGCCTCTGCTTTACGACTACCTGCCAACAGGCAGATTCCAGCAACAGCGGCGAACGTGGCATACTTAATTCCCTTCATGATTGATCCTCGCTCCGACGATAGCCACCAGGATTGCCTTGATCTGAGCAATATAGACCACAAGGAGCGTAACGAAGGAGCTATGT
Source organism: Acidobacteriaceae bacterium (assembly GCA_049522955.1). Classification (GTDB taxonomy): domain Bacteria; phylum Acidobacteriota; class Terriglobia; order Terriglobales; family Acidobacteriaceae; genus PALSA-350. The sequence continues at coordinate 1,565 of JBEKNJ010000145.1, read as the reverse complement.
ACTCACCAGGAATGCTCATGCAGTGCACTCACCTAAACGCAGCGGATCTATCGTGTGCTTTGTGATTGGGTTGGCATAGTATGGAAGCGTGAGGTAGCCGGATGCTCTATAAGAAGATCAATGTCGAGCTGATCGTCATCGCCGATGAGGCGGAGGCCGTGATCACGGAATTGAACGCTGCGCTCGATCGACTGGAAGAGACGCATACCCTCTTCGGCGGTGAGACCGAGACGGTAGCTTTCGAACACCCGAAGTTGCGGAAGAGATCCGCGCTCGCGCACACGATCGCGGCAGGCGAAACAGTCGCTGTTGCGCTCAGGACCGCGCGGAGGAGCGTTGCGGTGGCGCTCCGCGCCGTCGTCTAAGGGCCAGAGCGAAGATGGAGGGATCCGCCGGTTACGGTCCAGGCGGGCTCTCCGGCCGGGGGCCAACAACCGCTAAGCCCAACTGAACCCACTCTTAGCCAACGGCAACGTCCGAATCCTCTTCCCCGTAGCCGCAAACACTGCATTCCCCACGGCCGGCAAAATGGGAGGCAGCGTCGGTTCCCCCAATCCTGTGGGCGAAAAATCCGTCTTCCGCCAATACACCTCAATGGGCGGTATCTGCTTCATCCGCATCAGCGGATGCTGATGGAAATTACTCTGCTGCACCTTCCCATCCACCAGCGTGATCTCCTGCTGCATGTGGCCCATGCCTTCGACCACGCCGCCAAAACCCATGCTCTCCGCCGCCATGGGATTGATGATCTGGCTGCCGACATCTCCGGCCGCCCACACATGGTTCACCTTGATCTTGTTGTCTTTGTCCACACTCACGTCCGCCACTTCGGCAAAATAGCCCAGGTGGCAGAAGTAGCCGGCGATTCCCATGGCCCGCCCCGGCTCCTTCTTGCGATTGGCCCAGCCGGATTTTTCCGCCACCAGCTCCAGCACGCCGCGCATCCGCTCCGGATTCAGGTCCTGGGGTCCCTTAGGCTTGCCCATTTCCCCCGGCACTGCGACCGGCGCGTATTTCAGGATCTCGAGTTGAAACTCCAGCGGATCGCGCCCCGCCGCCGCGGCCAGCTCATCCAGGAACGATTGAGCTACAAACGCATATGCGTTGTCACCCGGTGCACGGAGGTAACCAGTGCGCAACATCAAGGGCATCGCCGAAGTGTAGAGCGCGTAGTTTGGCGCGAGGCCGGAAGGAAATTCGCCGGCGGAAATCCGCGCCCCCGGCGCCAACTGCTTATTGTCGCCGTAGGTGACCAGGTGATGGCGCCAGGCCACCAGCTTGCCCTGCCCGTCCAGACCGGCCTTTAACCCCACGAATCCACCGGCGCGGTAGGCGTCGTGGGTCATGTCGTCTTCCCGCGCCCACAACAGCTTCACCGGCACATTCACCTGCTTCGCGAGGTAAGCTGCCTCCACCATGTAGTCGTTCATGAGCCGGCGCCCAAAGCCTCCACCGACCCGGCACAGGTGCACGGTCACATCACTCGCCGGAATACCCAGTTCCTTCACCACCAGGGCGAGGCCTCCGCCCGGCGCCTGGCTGGTGGTCCATATCTCGAGCTTGCC
>JBEKNJ010000144.1:0-8960 GCA_049522955.1 Acidobacteriaceae bacterium | reverse complement strand
GTTACCTTTCTTCGGAAGAAGACACCAATGGAAATGAAATAACTACAAACTTCTCGAATTCTGTACCGACTGGATGGACCGACAGCCTGGGCAGGGTGGTCCCAATTCCTCCCACGCAGGCGGGAGGCGTCGCCGGTAGCGTTTCAACCTGTCCCGCTGGGGCACTAACCGTGACGACTGCTTACGCATGGAACGTTCCAAATCCTTCGGGAGCAACCGCTACTTACACTTTCTGCTACGGTAACCTATCGGTGGATGTCTTGGTAGGAAATTTTTATGGTACCACTCCGTACAAGGCCACTCCGCTTATGCTGCAAAGCATCGTCCTTCCCAATGGACAATCCTACAGCTTTACCTATGACGGGGCGGCTGATCTCACCGAAATAACATTGCCTACGGGCGGAACAATCTCGTATTCGCCGTCGATGGGGCAAACGTGTGTAGTGGGAGGACCGTTCCCTCAAAATTACTTTTCTAGCGTCTACCAACGAACGGTCAATCCCAACGACGGGACGGGAGCACACACCTGGAGTTACAGCCCGACGGGTGGCGTGGAAGGAGCTACGAAGACGGTCACAGTAACGGACCCGGTTGGGAACCAGGAGGTCCACACAATGACAGGACTCAACGGCTCGTGTCGTTACTACGAAACGACAGCCCAAAAATATCAAGGGACGAGTTCAAGCGGGACTTTGCTGCAAACGGTGGCTACAAACTACTCATTCAGCCAAGACCCTTACACTGTAACCGAACCGGTGTATTCGTCCTCGGTTGTGAATGTAGTGCCGACTACGATCACAACGACCTGGCCAAATGGCAAGACCAAAAAGGTTACGAAGAGCTACGACTCCGGCTTTTCTTACTACGATGCAGGGTCGCCGGGTTTGTATGGAAAAGTGGTGTCAGAATCCGAATATGATTACGGCGCGGGTGCCAGTGGCGGTCTGCTGAAGACAACAACCAATGCGTATGAATTCCAAAGCAACAGCAACTACCAGACTGCGAACTTAATTAATTTACCCGCCTCCATAAAGATCGCGAATGGCTCAAGCTATTCGTGCGCGGAAACCGATTACGTTTATGATACTTCAGCTCGACTTTTTACTTCAGGCATATCCACGCAGCATGTGTCGGCTCCCAACTCTGTGCGTGGCAATTTAAGCGCAACGACACGCCAGATCAGCGGCAAACCGTGCCAATCGGCCACCTCGTGGACTTCTTCGATCACTGCTTACGAGAATGCCTACGACACCGGAGAGATCTATCAATCCATAGATCCCTTGGGGAACACTACGACCTACACATACAGTTCAACATTCGCAGGAGCCTATGTCACGGAAACGCAGGCACCAAGTAGCAACTCACCCACCCTCGCTCAACATATTACATATGATTCGTACGACTTCAACACGGGACTGAAAACGTCGCACACGGACGACAATAGCAACCCGACCACCTACGCCTATGACGAAATGTGGAGAGTGAAAACCATCACTCCACCCGCTCCGGAGGGTGCTGTCACTATCACTTATACAGACACTCCAGGAAGTGTGTCGGTTGAAAAGCAGCAGATTATCAGCGGCTCATCCTCTACGACCCAATACGATTTAATCGATGGCCTTGGGCGAAAGGTCAGCCATGTCGTGGCCAATGGGCAAGCCACTCCTTACGACAAAACCGATACTTGCTTCGAAGGGCGGGGGTTAAAGAGTTTCGTTTCATATCCATATCAGACAAGCACGTGGAACGCGTGGCCAGCATGCCCAATCTCCCAGCCCGGCGATTCGTACTCTTACGACGGACTCAAGCGGACAGCGTCCGTGACCCATTCGGATTCAAGCGCGATCACTTATTCTTACACTGGCGCGGCTACCAGCACCACAGACGAAGGGAACGGCACCAGAGGTGTCCAGAAGGTTTCTCAAGTAGACGGCTTGGGGCGATTGATTTCCGCTTGCGAAGTGACCAGCACCACGCTATCCGTGGGAACCGACCACACTCCCGCAGCCTGTGGTCAAGACATCGCCGCCACTGGCTTTCTTACTACCTATGCGTATGACGGATTGAGCGACCTCACTTCGGTGTCACAAGGCAGCAGTCTTAACCCGCGAACCTTCACCTACGACAGTCTTTCACGTCTTATTACCACAACCAACCCGGAAGCGGGAACGACCTGCTTTGGAACCTGGAGCGGCAGCACCTGCAATGAGAATTACGATGCTGACAGCAACGTTTTATCACGGACACGGCCCGCGCCCAATCAGTCCAGTTCGACAACCTACGTTACGGCGACGTACACGTACGACACATTGAACCGTCTGCGGACTAAAACATATTCAGACGGCACGACTCCTACCGTTACGCTCGATTATGACGAAAGTAGCGTCGGCGCCTACACGTTGACGAATACGATCGGAAGGCCATCCTCTGAGTACACGGGTCCTTCCACCGCTGTCACCAGCCACTCTATTTTGAGCTACAATGCTCCGGGTTGGACGGTTCAAGATATTCAATGCACGCCTCAAAATTGCGCGAATGGCACGTATCTTACTTTCAACTATGGCTATGACGGCGTAGGCGACGTCACCAGTTCTGGAAACGGGATAATATTCATGTACGCGCTTCAGTATAGCGTTGCTCCCCGGCTCACTCAGATCACTACCAATTGGTTCAGTCCGACCGTGGACTCAGGCACGGTGATTTCGGGCGTGCAATACAACGCGTTCGGCGAACCGTCTTCGGCAAGCCTTAATGATAGCGCAATCGCGGAGAGCTGGGCCTACGACGCACGCGGGCGTTTGCAGTCCGATGTGTCCGTCGCCTCCTCGACGACGCTGTATAGCCTGACCAATCTTACCCATTCGGGCAATGGCGACGTCCTTACCGCCACCGACAATATCAATGGGACCTGGTCCAATTATTCCTATGACGATTTCAATCGTCTCATCAGCAGCACCTGCTCGGCAGCCTGCCCACAGGGGGCCCCTAGCGTCGCCTTCAGCTATACCTATGACCGTTACGGCAACCGCTGGCAGCAAACGCTAACCGAAGGCGAGGGCAGCTGGCCTCAGCCCAGCTATAGCTTTAACGCCAATAATCAAATCTCAGCCTCCGATGGCTTAGTGTTTGACGCCGCAGGGAACATCATCAACGACACCATCCACACGTACACCTACGATGCCGAAAATCGGATCGTGCAGGTGGACGCTGGAAGTACAGCAGTCTATGCCTATGACGCTGAAGGTCGCCGCGTGGCTAAGACCGCTGCCACAGCCGGAGGAGCCTTCGAGTATCTATTCGATCTTCAAGGCCGCGCGGTGACGGAGATGGGAGCGGGCACCAAGAATGTCAATCGCTCCGAAGTCTATGGTGCCGGTCGACATTTGGCGACCCAGAACGTTGGTCTGGTCACGACTTACTTCACGCACAATGATTGGCTGGGCACCGAGCGGGTACGGTCCAGTTTGAGTGGGACGGTGGCTGAGACTTGCCAGAGCCTTCCGTATGGCGACGTTTTAAATTGCAGCGGGGCCCAGGCCAGCACATTGCATTTCACCGGGCAGATGCGCGACGCCGAGACGAACCTGACGGAATTCCCAGCGCGCTACTATTCCCCCGCACAAGGGCGCTGGTACAGTCCGGACTGGGCTTCGGCTCAGGTTCCCGTCCCTTATGCCGACTTACATAATCCGCAATCCCTCAACCTGTATGATTATGTTGGCGGAGATCCGACGAACCATGCCGATGCTGATGGGCATGCTTTGTACATGTCGGAAAGCATGTATGCCGAAGAACTCAGCGATTCGAAGGATGAAGAGCAAACCGAGGGTCAGGCTGACGCCCAAAAAGCTCAGGCGCAAAATAATAGCAACCAGTTCACGGTGACGGTGAACAATCGCCCTGCTGATATTCCCGGTGGGAAAACGCTCGACAAGATGGGAATAGATCATCAGTGGATCACTACAAGTGATGGTGCTTCAGCGGGCTTGGGAACTGCGAAAGGCGTGCCCAAAGGGTCTCCCGACCTACCAACGATTGCAACACTTTCGTCCAAAACGCAATCAGCGCCTCTAGTCCTCATGACATATACAGTCCAAGCGTGATCACCAAAGCAGGAGTGACTCAGGGCCAGCTTCTGTACCACAACGCTGTTGTGTATGCGGACGGCACGGTTCACTCTCCCGGAGGTCCATGATGTCCCACGACGGTACGGCGGTAGCACGGGCCACAGGGAGGTGATTTGATGAGCCCTAGAATGAAGCTCATGAGCGCAGGTATGGCGTTATTCGTCTTGACTATGGCTGGACTCACCACCCTTTATCAGGTGTTGTTCGATGTTTGGATGACGGCTTACCCGTTCGCCAACACAAACGAATGGCGCACACGACTGTATGTACGTGTGGCGACCTTCGTTTTGATCGGCGTCTTTTGGAGCGCCTTAGTCGCATGGATGGTTCGACAAAGACGCAGAGGGTAAAGCTTGTTCTTTTGCCGGGGATGGATGGAACGGGTGATCTGTTCTCGAAGTTTGCCGCCGCGCTCGCCGGGGAGTTCGAGATAGCCACGGTGCGGTACCCAACCGAAGAAAGTCTCTCCTACTCCGAGTTGGAAGACTTCGTGCGAGTGGCCTGTCCGACTTCTGGGCCGTTCGTGCTTCTGGCTGAGTCCTATTCGACGCCGCTTGCGATCAAGTACGCGGCGTCGAATCCTGAGAACCTTGAGGGGGTGGTCCTCTGTGCTGGGTTCGCAACCAGCCCGATGCGGGGCTGGCGGCGTTTCCTTGGCTGGCTCCTCGCGCCGGTCATGTTCCGAATCCCGCTGCCAGACCTTGTCGTCAAGCTCTGGCTTGCCGGGCCGGAAGCGTCTTCTCCCTTGCTTCGGTCGGTACGGTCTGCGGTCTCTTCTGTTAGGCCGAAGGTGCTGGCTGCCCGGCTCCGAGGTGTGCTCGCATGTGAGGTTCGCACAGAGATGGGCCAGGTGACCGTGCCCGTTCTGTACCTCCAGGCGAAGCAAGATCGACTTGTCGGCAGGGCGTGTCTCGACGAGCTTCGGCGGATCAAACCACAGATGGCTGTGGCTGCACTTGAGGGGCCGCATCTCTTGCTCCAACGAGAACCGTACAAGGCTGCGGAGACGGTTGTGGGGTTCGTTCGGTCCCTCCGGCAGCGGTGACCTGTCCGCGGTCAAAACTGCGCTGCCTTCGGCATCGGGAGGAGGGGGTGACACGTCACCCCGGAACGGGTGCTGCGCAGCAACCTGCGGTTGCTGGCGGTGAACCTGTTGAAAGCAGAACAGCTAGAGGAAAATCCTGCCGGTCCGGTTGCTGTCGAGCAACCGCAGGTTAACGCAGGCGAACTTGTTGATTCTTAAGCGCGGCTGCTAGTCTCGGCTGTGATGGCGAGAGAGGAAGCCGGGACATGGTGAAGCCGCCGCTGCGCACGAAATCCATCGGTTTCAAAGTCAGCGAGGAAGAGTACGCGCAGCTGGAAACGGCGGCGCAGGCCGACGGTCGGACGCTCGGCGAGTGGTGCCGCGAGGTGATCTTTCGGGGAGGGTCGGCCAGCGATTCAGCGAGGCACGATCCGGCGCTAGCCGAGATCGTAGGAGTCCGCTTGCTGCTGGTAAACGTGTTGCGGCCTCTGGCCGCAGGCGAGAAGCTGGCCCCGGAAGCGTTCGACAAAATGCTCGACCAAATCAGCGAAGTGAAGCACGAACTCGCCGCCAAGTTGCAGCAGCAGGCGACCCGGAAGAAACCGCAACCCGAAAAAAGCAGCGGCGACGGGAAGCGGTGATCTCCCATTCTTTCGCTGGAGAGTGTACCGAGCGCGGGAGCCGCGTCAAGGGTCTGCGCTTCGCTCCGATGAACGCGCAAAAACCGCGCGCCCTTGACACGGCCCCCTCTCCGCAAACGAGGAGAGGGAGCAGACGCGGGCGATTCATCAGAAGCAGCGCGAGGCGCAAACGCTCGAAGGCATGTGGGCGCAGGAGGAGCGGGAGGCAATCGTCAATCTGCATCGCAACGCACAACGCCTGTTACGGCCGCTGCGCGTAGTGAATGAACACGTGCGCGAGCAGACGTTTCCCGATGCCATGATCCGCATGCGGCGCGATCACCAGAAGTTCCTGACGCTGGTGCAGGCGATTGCTTTGCTTCATCAGCATCAGCGGGAGATCAAGACCAGCACACGCAAGGGCAAAACGCGGGAGTACATCGAGGCCACGCTAGACGACGTGAAGCTGGCCCTGCAGCTCGTCACCGAAGTGCTGTCGCCATCGTTTGACGAAGTGCAGGCGCAGACGCGGCGCTTGCTCGTGCTGATCGACAAGATGGTGACCGAAGAATGCGCGCGGCTCGAAATCGAGCGGCTGGACTACCGTTTCACGCGGGCCACGGTGCGGCAATACACGCGCTGGGGCGACACGCAGCTGCGGGTGCATCTCAGGCGGCTGGAAGAACTGGAATACCTGATCGTGCGCCACGGCGGGCCAGGGCAAACGTTCGTCTATCAAGTGAACTTCGAGATGGATGTCGAAGGCCGTCCGGTGCTCGCTGGGTTGAGTCAGTTCTATGGCTACGATACAAACTGCGCGGGGGTAAATGACCACTGCGCGGGGGGTGCGCGGCCCGGTAGCGGCGGGGTAGCGGGGGGTGCGCGGGGTGAGGAATCGCCAGCAACGACGCGGGGAAACGGCAATTTTAGGCGAAAATCTCGAAAACCGCAGTATAGAGAGCCAGAGAGAAAATCCCGCCGTAGGTCAACTCATCGTAGGGAAACCGAACGGGCACTCTGCCGTGAACCACGCAGCGGGGAACGAGTGATGGCACGGACGACGGCGGCGAAGAAGCGCAAAGCCGAAGCCGCGCCCGGAACGCCACTCGCGGCGCGACTGACCGAATACGTGAGCGCGCTCAAGGTCCGCGACTTCTCCGAGCACACGATCCGCAATCGCGAGTCGCATATCAAGTTCTTCTTAGCGTGGTGCGCCGAGCGCGGACTGACGGAACCAACCGAGATCACGCGGCCCGTGCTCGAACGCTTTCAGCGTCACATGTTTCACTATCGCAAACGCGACGGCGAGCCGATGAGTTTCCGCAGTCAGCATGTGCGCCTGGTGGCGCTGCGCTGCTGGTTTCGCTGGCTCACGCGGCAAAATCTGATCCTGCATAACCCGGCATCAGAGATCGAACTGCCGCGCCTCGGTCGCCGCCTGCCCAAGCATGTGCTCACCACCTCTGAGGTGGAGCAGGTGTTGCAGCAACCGAATATCTCCGATCCTCTCGGCTTGCGCGACCGCGCGATTTTAGAAGTGCTGTACTCGTGTGGCATCCGCCGCGCGGAAGTGATCCACCTGAAGTTCTACGATCTCGACCCGGAGCGCGGCACGCTGCTCGTCCGCCAGGGCAAAGGAAAGAAAGACCGCTTCGTGCCGATCGGCGAGCGTGCGATCGCTTGGGTGCAGAAGTACATCCGCGAGGCGCGACCGCAGCTTGTAACCGAGCCAGACTTAGGCACGCTCTTCCTGTCGGGCGCGGGCGAAGAGATCAGCGCCGATCATCTCACGCTCACAGTTGGTTCCTATGTGCAGAAAGCGAGCCTCAGCAAAACCGGAGCCTGTCATCTGTTTCGCCACACCATGGCGACGGTGATGCTTGAAGGCGGAGCCGACGTGCGTTTCATCCAGCAGATGCTCGGACACGCTGAGTTATCCACGACGGAGATTTACACGCACGTCTCGATCCGCATGTTGAAACAGGTGCACACAGCCACGCATCCGGCAGCGAAGCTCGACCACGAACACACGCAGCCCACAGTGGAGACTCCGGACCAAGCGCAGGAGGAACTGTTCGCCGCGCTCGATGCCGAAGCCGAAGAAGAGCACGAAAAACCCACCGAACAAAAAGAGTAGCTGCAACCTCTCTCACGCTGACTTAGAATCATGCTGGTACTCAGTGTGAGTGCTGGGCTGTGGTTTCGCTGGTGCTCGTGGTTCTTTGAAAACAGAATCGTGGTGGAGCCGAAGCACGGCTAAGGAAAAAATCGCATCAGGGGTCCGAGAGAAGATTTTTAGGTGTGCATCGGGGCTGAGAGCGGGCTAAGTGGAAACTCGCGTTGGGGATAGCGGGAGGGTTGCTCTGGAAACGTGGTGGACACCGTAGTAGGGGCAGAATCAGAGCAACACCACAGAACGGATAGAAATGGGAATTGAGGGTGCTGCTAATTTGTTCGTTGCCAAGGAGAAAGCCGAGCTCACCTTGGGATTGGTTTTGGCAACTCCCGAGAGTGGTCCTGCGGCCACAGCAACGGGCACGGCGGCAACTCTGGGAACCATCTCAACATTGTCCAGCGCCATGACCGGCCTCACTCAGCTTGTTGGAGCCGCCACTGGAAAGACAGAAGAAGCGGGTAGAGCGGCTGACGGTTTGGCCGCAGCGACCAGCGTTTCCGGTTTCATCACCACCGTAGTAACTGGCGACGCCAGGAAAGGCGCGGTAGCGGCATCTATCGAGGGAATAGGAACCAGTTCGTTTAAGAGGGAGCTGTTCAAGAGTGGAGCCTCGATGGTCGAAGGCGCGGTGAACATTTTTGATTTGGTTTCTCAGCCGCCGTCCCCGCCGAAGCCTCCCGTTCCCGGTCCTCCGCCAACACAGTAGTAAAGGACAATATATGCCTATGACGAATATGCTCCCTGCACAAACAAGACTCTTGATCGCTTTCATTGTAAGCGCTCCTATCCTTCTCGGTATGTACTGGCTCGTCCAGGACGGGTCACGCTCACTAGCGCTAACGCTATTCATCGTGATGTTCATCGTCGATTTTCTGCTACTGAAGCCGAGGACTTCTGTGCCTTCACCGAGTGCGAACAGGAAGGTGTCCTCAAGAGCGATCTGGGTGGTCGGGGGCGCTTGTTTCCTGGGGTCGCTTTCGCTTTTGGCGAACGCTGTCGAGACACGTCAGGCG
>JBEKNJ010000143.1:0-4982 GCA_049522955.1 Acidobacteriaceae bacterium | reverse complement strand
AAGACGGACAGAAGGAGATCGGAAAATCGCTGCTCTATATCGTTCCTGCGCAAGCGGTTTAGGAGAGCGTTGCCTTGTTCGCGCGTCCTGATTGAAGTTCTGTGGACTCTCCAAGCTCGTTACTTCACTTCTCAGGGGCTGCATCGCGCGGCTCGTAAATGAGCTGATTTAGAATTTTGACAGGCCGCGTGAGCAGCGCCCGATCATCAGGACGCGAGGCGGCTGGCCGCATTGTTCAGTTGGTTCTGCACTGCAACGATTGCTGGAAGTGGACGCCATAACACCGTCATCTCCTGGATCAAGCCTTCCTCGTCGAGGCGCCAGTAATCCATGCCGTCCAGCGCGAACGACCCAACCGTCACTTTGAAGAATTCAGATACGTGCTGCGGGCCCTCCATCAGTTCGAGAAACTCGAAGCTGTCGACCACGGCTAAAAGGGCCTCGACAACCGGTCTGATTGAAGCCTTGCCTTGAAAGGGCTCAGAAACGAGCGGAGTCAGAAGACGTACATCGTCACTCATATGAATAAGCATAGCGTCCAGATCTTTGCGCTGCATCGCAGCAGTAAATGCGTGAATGTGAGTCAGCTTCATAAAGCATTCTCCTTAGCAGGCCGTTCTAGCTGCAGAGCAACCCTGCAGATGTACTCGTCATTCTTTCTCTTTTCAGCTGGTGAAGAGGAGAGCGAAAGGACAAAGGCCCATCATTGCTGCCAACAACGCAACGATCTATGGACGAAGGTCCGAATTGAGCCAGATCACTACGCGGGATAGCTACTCACCGCCCAGTAGTCCGGAATCGGGGAATGTGAAGTTGTCGATCAGATCGCACAAGTTAGGGCTCGCGTATGCTGGAATGTACCTCTCGCACACATGGGCCATGACGGTTCCCCACGTGCTTCCTGGCTTGTGCGCAAACCCGCCAAAGAAGGCCTGATTGATTCCGGCTTTGAAGCCCGTTCGGGGATAGGCTTCGACGATCTCCTGTCGCAAATCTGCAGGAAAGTCGTCCAATCCTAGGCCGAGCACATCGAGCCCCACTCCCGTGAAGAGCAGCGCGACCTCCGGCCGCATGTACTGGGTCACGCCAGGAGTCGTGTGGAGCGCAATGGCCTCCCACGCTATCTGTGCCTTTTCCTCCGGAATATCGTGTGCGATAAGAAATTGGCGCACAGCGTTCGCTCCATCAACCTCAAAGCGCTCCGTCTCGCTCGAGTACTCTGAGAGAAGCCCCAGATCATGGAATGCCGCACTCACGTAAAGGAGCTCGGGATCGAAGGCGATCTTCCCCTGCCGACCTTGCTGGGCAGCAAAGAGAAAGACGCGGTTGGAGTGGTTGTAGAGAAGCTCGGTCGAGAATTCGCGCAAAATGTCGTGCGCCTCTTTCGCAAGCTTGGTGTCGGGAATCTGGACCGTTGCCCTCGCCATGTGCATGTGCTCAATCTCCTAAAGATCGCTTATAAGAGCAACACTAGGCCTAGGAGCGAATCGACGCCACGACATGGATACAGCAAATTAGGACAGCAGATTCGCTCCCCCGGCTAGAATTGCGGGATGCGAAAAGTCGTTATCGTCGGTGCTCCGCCCGTGCAGATTCTCGACGTGTCCGGTCCTCTTGAGGTGTTTTCAAGGGCACCCGGATATGAAGTGCAGCTAGGCAATCCGGGACAAGACCGACGCCTGCAGACAAGCCGAGGAGTGTCCCTCACGGGCGCGACGCCGATTGAGGAGATTGACGGCCCCATCGATACGCTCATCATCACTGGTGGACCGGGAGCCGAGACAAGTGTCTACGACGAGAGTTTCGTATCGTGGATTGCGGCTACGGCTGGGCAATCTCGCCGTGTGGCTTCTATCTGCACCGGTGCGTTCTTGCTGGGGGCAGCCGGCCTCCTTGATGACAAGGAGGCCGTGACTCATTGGGCGTATTGCAATCAACTCGCGAAGGAGTTTCCAAGAGTGAAGGTGCGGCCAGAGCCAATCTATCTCAAAGATGGTTCCGTTTACACTTCCGCAGGGATCACAGCGGGAATCGATCTTTGTCTCGCGCTTGTTGAGGAAGACCACGGACACCAGGTAGCCCTCAATGTGGCCAGGTTTCTAGTGATGTTCCTCGTTCGCCCTGGCGGCCAGGCGCAGTACAGTCATATGCTTCTGCGGCAGGCCATTACTTCCAAGCCTCTACGAGAGCTGCAGATCTGGATGCTTGAAAACCTGCGTGAAAATCTCACTGTCGAAAAGCTGGCCGATCGAATTGGAATGAGCGCAAGACAGTTCACTCGGGTTTGTCTTCGGGAAACGAAGATGAATCCTGGTCAGTTCGTGGACCGCATGCGCGTCGAAGCCGCCCAACAGCTGATCGACAGCTCCTCCATGGGCCTCAAGGAGATCGCCGACGCCTCTGGCTTCCAGTCCGCTGATTCTATGCGCCGTACGTTTTTGCGGTTGCTCGGGGTCAGCGCCGCTGAGTATGCAACCCGATTCAATCGCCACCCCAGATCTGGGGAAGAAGCTTCAAGCGGACCGTCGGAAACGGATCATTGAGCGTGGCGGATTCTTAACGATGAAGTCGACCAGTGTCGCCGATCGCATTGCACGATGTGGTGCACGATGTGGAACAGACGAAATAACCCCCATTTGCGCCGTTGTTTTTGTGCATTGGGGTACTTCCGTCCCGTCCCGTTATCTCCGGCATGCCTAAATCGTTGGTGGCGAGGGGCTAACCAGTTTATATTCGCTCTGGGTTGGACTAGGGACAGGACATCCCGCCGGCCTTGCAAAACCGTTTACTGAAAAAATCGTTCGGGTTCCAGGTGGGGCGCTGCCCATTTGCTGCATAAAAAGTGACCAGCGCCGCGAACTGGGCGAATCGCGCACCTCCGTCGTAGTCGATTTTTTGCGAAGCGTCGTCTTTGGGTGAATGATAAATCGTCTCCTGCCATTTTTTCATCTCGGCCAGGGGATCCACGCCAGGCTGAGCGCTTTTGTAGCCTAAGTCGAGCTGCAAGACGGGGATGCCGACCTGTAGGAACGAATATTGATCGGAACGGACGAAGAATCCTTGCTCGGGCTGCGGATCGGTGCTCAGCTCTAAATTCAGTTGCGCGGCTGCACGACGAGCGAGAGCACCCAACGACGAATGCTCCTCACCGTACGCGACTACATCCCGGACGGGAACTACGAATTCGCCTCCATCCACGTTGATATTGGCGACAATCGGCCCGGGCAAGGGCGAATGCTGGGCAAAGGCTTCCGAACCCAGCAGACCTTCTTCCTCTCCTGTGACGGCCACGAATGCGACACTTCGTGCAGGAGGCGCCGGCAGCGAAGCAAAGAAGCGCGCGACTTCGAGCATCGCCGCGCATCCCGCCGCGTTATCGAGAGCGCCATTGTAAATGTTGTCCCCGTCAACAGCTGGACCTATGCCGAGGTGATCCAGGTGGGCGCTGAAGACGACGTATTCGTTCCTGAGCGATGGGTCTGACCCTGGGAGAATGCCAACTACGTTCATGCTTTCCACTTGCGTATGGCGCGCCTGGAAGTGGATACTCACCGTCTTGTGAAGCGGAAACGCACCCGGCTTGCCGGCGCGAGCACCCGAGAAAACTTCCTCCAATGTGTGCTGTTCTCCGGCAAACAGCGCCACGGCTCCTGGCCGGTTCAAGAAAGCGACCGCCTTGATTTGCTCGTCCAGGCCGAAAGCGTGGTTTGGAGAATCGAGCCAGCGCAGGGAACCGGCGCCGATCTTGACCTCGCGAAGGATATCTACCCAGGGAAACTGCTGCTCTAACTCAGGCGTGCTCATCACGATCAAACCGACAGCACCGTGGGCGAACGCGTTATCCCGCTTCACTTGCCCGTCCATAAAATAGGCACGTTCGGTTGCGGGAAAGGAGGCTGGCGCAGCAAAACCCAACAGCGCCACAATCTTCCCCTTTGCGTCAATCCCCGCATAGTCGTCATAGCCTAACTCCGGTGCGGAAATGCCATAGCCGGCGAAAACGACAGGAGCTGTGACGGAGCCCGTGGTTTGGGCCTGTGTGTCAAAAAGAACGAAGTCTTCGTTATAGACAAGTTTCTTCTCCTGCGCAGCCCCTTGGATGACCAGAGAGCTCGTGGACAAGTCGACCTCTGATCCACGTAAACTCACCGGTTCAAAAAAGCTGCCATCCTTCGCCCCTCCCTTCAGACCGAGTCCAAGTAACTGCGCCCGAACATATTTCGCGGCTATCTGGTGTCCTCGTGAACCTGTGTGGCGGCCTTCCAGTGCGTCGTCAGAAAGAAATTCGAGATGGGCCCGAAGGGCGTCCGGGCGGATTGCATGAAGTGCTTTCGCGAAATCTGGGTCCAGGCTGGCGTGATCCTGCGCAAGTGCTATACCAAGCGCGGCCACGCATAGAAAGGAGAATGAAATAATCAGTTTCTTCCTGAAGTGAATTGGCCAATTGTGAGGGCCTGCCTGGCTTCCATGCGTCACGATCATCTCCTTATAGATACAGAGCAACCCGGATGTTCCTTTGCGGGGCAATGGTAGATCGGTAGTCGCGAGTAAGGTAGTCCGGACAACGCGCTGGGAAAGGACACACGGAGCGCTACCTTCTTCATTTGTCTGCGAGTAAGTGCCCTAGGATTTTATTTAAGTCATGGATAAAGTCAAGAAAAACCTACCCGAAAAAGAAGTGACGGAAAGGAGGTGCCGGAAAGGACGATTGCTTACATCTTCATGGTTCATAGGTGATCGTCCTGTCGGTTAACGAACTCTCTTGGCCGGCATACGCTGGAAGAGGAAATCAGCCGGGCGCAAACAGGTATATCGGTGCGCATGGCAACCGCCCACCCGAGAACCTGACGGGGGGATTAAGGTTCCGGACGGAACTTCCCTCGACGGTGGTGCTCGCATGGCGAGCCTTATCTTTGGAGGCAGAACCGTTCCACCCACGGCCGATTTCGTTGGGGGTAGTTCCGTCCGTCCCCTGATCGCTT
>JBEKNJ010000142.1:0-5216 GCA_049522955.1 Acidobacteriaceae bacterium | reverse complement strand
GCAACGGCGCGAAAGACTCGTAGGCGGAAGTTCTCCATGGCGTACCCTATTATTGCTGCAAGGAGCAAGAGCATGAAAGATCTGTTACTGGTGGGAGCAACCGGGCTGGTGGGTCAATCAGTCCTCCGCCACGCGCTCGCTGACAGCAGGATTGGGAAAATAGTCGCGGTTACCAGGAAACCATTGCCGCCGCAGCCCAAGCTGGAAAATCCCGTGGTCGACTTCGATGCTCTGCCCGCCGACGCGCCATGGTGGAACGTGGATGGAGGGATCTGCACCCTGGGCACCACCATGCGCCAGGCGGAGTCGCATCTGGCCTTCCGCAAAGTGGATGTCGATTACCCTCTGGCCGTGGCCAAATTACTCCGCGACCACGGTGCGCAGAGTTTTGCCTTCAATTCCTCGATCGGCGCGAATCCAAAAGCGCGCGCTTTCTACATGCGGGTGAAAGGTGAGGTGGAGCAGAGACTGATCGCCGGCGCATTTCCCTCACTCACGCTGGTACGCCCTTCGGGCATCCTGGGTCCGCGCAGGCCGAATCGCCGATGGGAGGCACGCACCATCCGCATGTTCCATTCGCTGCGGCCCATTCTGCCCCGTCATTACCGGGTCGTTCCCGCCGACAAGATTGCCAGGGCGCTGCTCGAGGCTGCCATCAACGCTCCTCCCGGCGTGCACATCGTGGAGTCTGAGCGGCTATGACCTAGACTTCTGACAGGTAAGGCAGACGCAGGCCGAGAGCAAAGTTGAGCTGGACCAGGATGATGAAAACGATGCTGACGTAGGTGTTGAACAGGCAGAGCCCGGCTCCGAAGGCATAAAGACCCTGCGCCACGACAATCCTGCGTTCCACGGCGCATTGCCTCTCATGGGTAATCTCTTCTCGCAGCAGGCCGGCCCGCGTTGCGTAGCGCCAGCTGGCGAACAGGATCGCACCAAGCAGCAGAATATTTACCCAATACGCAATGAGGACGCTGCGATAGGAGATAAACCCGGCCAGTAATCGAGTGGAAAAGGGCATGATCGACACGGCGAAAAGAAAAGCAATATGGATCCAGGATAGATGGCGATCGCTGTGGGAAAAGGAGTTGAGCTGTGCCTGCTGGCCATGCCAGAAAATTCCCAGAGTCATGAAACTCAACACATAGCTGATGAGCTGGGGCGCCGCTTCGGCGAGTGTGTGCCACAATTCCCCCTGGCTGTGGATCAGTTCGCTCGCCGGCACGTGGAGATCCAGCACCAGCAGCGTCATGGCTACGGCGAAGATGCCGTCACTGAGGGCCGCGAGCCGCTCAAGGCTTCGACCTGTAATCTGGTTGTACGACGTAAGCATTTAGAAACTCCAATTTGATGAAAAACAAATGCGGCCAAACCAGCAGTACACTCGGCCAATGTAGAGCAGAGGGATACATCATGCCACAAGCGAGTGCACGGACTACGTGCCCACAATGGGGTAATGCTGGGACCAGGGCCTAAAATGGGGGCACAGGAGATTCAGATGCCGGAAAAAGAAGACGCTATCGATTCGCAGATTAGCCGCCTGGAAGACTACCTCTTAGGCAACAAGCAGATCGTGAATGCCCATGAGATCGCTATCGAGCAGGCACTGGCGCTCGCCTACGTCGCCAAGGAACTGAAGGACGGTCGCCTGGGTCTAACGAAATTCCTCGAAGGTCTGACAATTTTAAAAGAGAAGGTGTAAGCATTCGAATGGACAAGCAATTATGGACCTCGGTCGACCAGTACACCACAGAGCGGCTTTTGCCTCCGGACCCGGTCCTCGATGCGGCCCTGGCAGCCAATGAAGCAGCCGGTCTGCCGTCGATCAGCGTCAGCCCGAGCCAGGGCAAGCTCCTCATGCTGCTGGCGCAGATGGTGGGTGCATCGCGCATCCTCGAGATCGGCACGCTGGGCGGCTATAGCAGCATCTGGCTGGCACGAGCGCTAGGCACCGCCGGCAGCATGATCACCCTCGAAGCCGACGCGAAGCACGCCGAGGTGGCGCGCAGTAACATTGCTCGCGCCGGCTTCGCTTCGGCAATTGATGTATGGCTGGGCGACGCGCGCGTGAGCATCCAGCAGTTAGTGGCGGAGGGGGCTGGCCCCTTCGACCTGATCTTCATCGATGCGGATAAACAGAGCATCCCTCACTACCTGGAATGGTCGCTTAAGCTGACGCGCCCGGGCAGTTTGATCATCATCGACAACGTGGTCCGTGATGGAGCTTTGATCGATGCCCAGAGCACCGATCCGAATATTCGCGGGGTACGGCGCATGCATGAGATGCTGGCCGCTGAGCCGCGTGTCAGCGCCACCACCATCCAGACGGTGGGTAGCAAAGGGTACGATGGCTTCACCCTGGCGCTGATTACAATGAACGTCAGCTAGGAGGAAGCGTTGGAGAGGCGAGATTTTGTCACATCAGCGATTGCCATGGCGGGGGTTGCCTTGAGCGGCGGGGAAGCACGGTCGCTGGCTCCGGCTCCGCAGGAGTTCTACCAGCTGCGGAAGTACACGCTGCAAACCGGACCACAGTTGGCGTTGACGCAAAATTATTTCGAACGTGCGTTGATTCCGGCACTCAATCGGATGGCGATCACTCCGGTCGGCGCCTTCAAGTTGGATATTGGTCCCGAGACGCCGACCTATTATCTGCTGATTCCCGCGGCGTCGGTGGAAGCGCTGGTTACTCTGGAGACAAGACTGGCGGCCGATAACGAATTCCTCAAAGCGGCGGCAGCGTTTTGGGGAGCGCCCGCGTCGGCACCGGCGTTTGTGCGGGTGGAGAGCTCGCTGATGTCAGCCTTTGCCGGTTGGCCCAAACTGGTTGTGCCGAAGGGTGCTAAAAGAATCTTTCAGCTGCGGACCTACGAGAGTGCGAGCGATGCCGGGCACATCAGGAAAGTGCAGATGTTTAATGAAGCGGAAATTGGGATCTTTACCCGCACGGGATTAGCTCCCGTCTTCTTCGGAGACACATTGATCGGACATCGTATGCCGAGCCTGACCTATATGCTCACATTTGAGGATGTACCGGATCTGATCAAAAAGTGGTCAGCTTTTGGCTCTGATCCGGCCTGGAAGGATCTCTCCCATCGGCCAGGGAATACCGATCCGGAGATTGTGAGCAATATCTCCAATTTGTATTTGAGCCCGTCGAGCTGTTCGCAAATTTAGCAGGAGTCAGACTTATCCTATAAGCTGGGCAACAAGCTTTTTGCTTTGTATCAGGGTACGACTTTAGTCGTGGCATACAGGCGCACGTTGGGGCTTCAGCCCCTGCGTGAGAGCTCCAGAATTTAGGAAGGCCGAGGGGCGCAACGCAGATCCCTCCACTACGCTACGCTCCGGTCGGGATGACAATTCATCTTGGAAACTATACTTTGCGTTCCCAAACAAAATTGTCATCCCGACCGGAGCGTAGCGTAGTGGAGGGATCTGCGGTGTGCCCCTCGGGCTTCCGCAAACGTGACGGGTTGAGATCAGTCCCGGAGGGAGCGCTGGTAGCGAACCTCGTCGACCGTTACACCCCAGATTGAGTCGGTTTTACGTACGCCATCGGGTGCCCAGCAATCAATTTGATAAAAGCGGTGCGCGCGAATATTGCCGGCCAGAATCCACAGAAACGCCTTGCGAAAGCCGAGTTCGAATAGGTTGGCGCGAGCAGCGGATATCAGCGCAACGCCGATCCCGCGGCCCCAGTGATCGGGATCAACGTAGAGCGCACACAATTCTCCATGGTCCTTCAGCTCCGCATCGCGCGATGGCATGGTGGCGGCGAATCCAAGGATCACCCCTTCTTCGCTAGCCAGGATGGTCTGCGGCTTCAGAGGGTCACGGGTCACGAAATCATATTGTCGCGCGCGATCTTCGGGACGGAGGTTATCGAGGTAATCCGCAGGCAGGAGCGAGCGGTAGGCTGCCTGCCACGATCGGATGTGCACCCGAGCGACAGCGGTCGCATCCTCAGGTTCGGCTGGTCGAAGCAGCATGTCCAAGTATGGCACTTGAGGGAGCGATGTACTGCTCCCTCAAGCCCCGATTAACTACATACCGTTGGAGCCAGAAGCCGCCTCGGGATGAACGACGCGATAGCTGGAACCACCGTTCGCCCACACCAGCAGCAGCATGTCCTTATCCGCGGGTGCCTGTTTCACATCGTTGCGGAATTGGTCGGCCGAGGTCACAGGCTTGCGATTGATTTCGAGAATCACATCGCCACCAGTCAAGCCTGCATCTTCCGCAGGGCTGCCAGGCTGAACCTGCGCAACTGCAACCCCCTTTACATCCGTAGGGAGATTCAGCTGCTGACGCACATCCGGAGTGAGATCGGAAATCGCGATGCCCAACCTGGGGTGACCAGACTCGTCACTCGTGGCTGCCGCGACTTCCTGGTCCTTGTGGTATTCGCCAACCGTCAGGTCCATTTTCTCGGCGCGGCCGTTGCGGATCACATCCAGGGCGATCTTCGAGCCAGGTGCATCTTCGCTGACGATCACCTGCAGATCGCTACCTGTTTCTACCGGCTGGCCATTCACGGCGGTCACCACATCCCCTTCCTTTAAGCCAGCGCGGCTCGCAGGAGAGTTAGGAGTTACCGAAGCAATCAGTGCACCGGTGTTTCCGGTCAGATTGAAGAACTTCGCGTTCTCAGGAGTGACATCGTTCAACCCAACTCCCAGGTATCCGTGGTGAACAACGCCATCCTTCATCAGCCCATCCACGACCGGACGCACTGTCTGGCTGGGAATAGCAAAGCCCGCGCCGGAGAAGTTTCCTGTGTCCGAGATAAGAAAGGTATTGATGCCGACCAGCTGACCATGCGCGTTGACCAACGGTCCACCGGAGTTACCGGGGTTGATGGCCGCGTCGGTCTGAATAAATCCGCCCGGCTTGCGCGCATCATCCCTAAACGGGTTGGACCGATTGACCGCGCTCACGATGCCGCGCGTGACGGAAAACTGAAACTGGCCGAACGGGTTACCGATAGCTAAAACGGACTGTCCGGGGATCAGCTTGGTCGAATCACCCCAGGCGATGGCTGGCAGGTCTTTGGCGTCGATCTTGACCACGGCCAAATCTGTAAGCTTGTCGGTGCCAATTACCTTGGCCGCGAAGGTCCTGCGGTCATGCAGGGTGACACGGACTTCCATTGCTCCCTCAACGACGTGATTGTTGGTAACGATGTATCCGTCAGGCGAGATGATCACACCGCT
>JBEKNJ010000141.1:0-5288 GCA_049522955.1 Acidobacteriaceae bacterium | reverse complement strand
CCTAAGAAGATCGACTTATCCGACTATTCTCAAGCTGATCTCGACAAAGTAGCTTTGCAACTGAATCAACGCCCACGAAAAACTTTGGGCTTTGAAACTCCCGCTAGTAAACTCCAAGCCAGCGTTGCAGCGACCCATTGAGACCGCCAGACTTTGCAGGAGTACGGTGTTCAATCAGTTTTGCTGTTCAAATGCGGACTCGAATGGACGTGCAGTCTGACGGACCTTCTGCCAAGAAGGGTCACGAAGAACTTCTCCTGGGTCAGCGAGCAACTGGCGTGCCTTGTCGTAATGGCCGAGTAACGGCGTGTGCCGACAAAATACCCCATGTTCGACGTGCCATGCCGCGGATGCTATCACAGCATCCAATAAGCGCCACCCTTTAGTTCCGAAAACTGAATTACGGTCCCTACTGCGTCAAGCTAATAGTGCAGACTGTCTGTAGCGTCCCAGGTTGGCCGGGTACCGATTGCAACGGCAGACAGGTCATTGCGGAACCCACACCTGTTGAGGCTATTGTATAGGCCGCGGACGCGACCGCGCCGTTGGTATCGCCCGGAGCTACCGCGATAGCCTCCAGCGTCTCCGTCGAGCTGACCGTAATCGGGCCGGTGTACTTGGTCGAGGATGTGGTCGGCGTACTTCCGTTTGTCGTGTAGTAGATGATCGCGCCCGAGGTGGCATCCGAAATGGTCACAGATTGCGCCGAGGTGTAGCTCCCTGCAGCAGGCGAGAAGGTTGTCGTCGAGACAGTGGGCGAGATGGTATAGGTCGCGGACGCGACCGCGGAATTGGTGTCGCCCGGAGCTACTGCGATAGCCTCCAGCGTCTCCGTCGAGCTGACCGTAATCGGGCCGGTGGGCACAGTCGAGGACGTGGTTGGGGTCGTCCCGTTCGTCGTGTAGTAGATGGTTGCTCCTGGGGTTGCATCCGAGAGGGTGACAGACTGGGTGTCTGCATATGTTCCCGCGGCAGGAGATAACGTCGGGGTGGCAACCGGCCCGGCTGTAGTCGATCCTTCGGCGTAGCTAAACGAACCGATATAGAGCGGGTAGTCCGAAGTTTCTCCAGGGGCCGCAGTGAAGCCCATGTAAGCTGTATTGGCGCCCACCCACGATGGTATGTTGACATTCCAAGTGTGCGTGAAGCACTTCGCCCCCGGGCACGCTCCTCCTTCGGTTACATCGTACATCTTGAGCGTTAGGGTAGTCCCACTGTAAGTAACAGTCGCTGAATAGGTATCCCCCGTACTTGTTCCTTGGGAACTGGCAGGTGAATTCAAAGGAACAGGAGAAGTGCTTATTTTGTCGATGAGAACGTAATTTGGCGCACTATCATTCGGATTACAAGGTGATTGACCAGCCTGATAAATCTGAGCGGAGCTGTACGTAAAGTCCTGGACGGACCCAAGGTAACTCCAGGAATCTAACTCCAGTGCAAAAATATTGTTTGGCGGCGGATATAAACCGAATGCCTGGAAAAACCCGGCTTCGCAGCCCGCACCAGCAACGAAATCGATTCCTTGGTACCCGGGAGTATCGGTCGTGTTCTGCAGGACAAATGCAACATTCTGGCCATTCGGGACAAATGTGAAATTGGCGGTGAAGTCCTGAACATTTACCTTTGTAGTGTAGTTAACTGCTGATCCTTGGTGTGTCGTACCTGAAGGTACAAGGAGTATCCTCGTTCCGGATAAAGATGGCGCGGGACCCACGGGGTTAAAGTTCTGGCCTCCGCCCACGCCACAAATACCCGTGGAGGAGAAAGATGAGCAATTCATCACGCTTTGCGCGGATGCAGAGCTAATTGTCCCCAGAATCACGCCGAGCAGGAGTAAGTATCGTTTCATCAGAATGCCCATCCATATTGATGTCGGAATGCTCTTGTAGCACGAGCGAAAGCGCCGAATTTTCGCGGTCCTGTCTAGTCTTTCGGCTGATTTCCGATTGGCGACGTACCACTTTTTGGTCATGACTACCAGCTATCCCCGTCTGGTTCGGGGCGTCATCCTGGCTATCGATAACAGATGGTGTTTCCGTGCGCGCGGCGTCTGATCCCTTATTGCGCGGTTTTGTCGTTCCCATTAGCCATGCTTCTGCAACGATTAGAGCAGCCTCAACTAGGTTCCAGGATTTCACTGGAGAGGTGCTCGTGACACAGGCTTCACAAATCAGTCTTGCGGCTCACGCCTCTCGCGTGCTGACAACCACGCCCAGCACAAGCACTACGAACACCGCGGCCATGCCGGGAACCAGCGCCCTGTTGCGCCGCGCGAACTTCTGCAGCTGATAGGCGGTGGATGGAGAACGGGCAACGATGGGCTCGTCGCGCAGGTACCGGCGGATGTTCGCGGCCAGCGCCGCGGCCGACGAGTAGCGCCGCTCTTTATCTTTTTCGAGCGCCTTCGCGACGATGGTCTCGATGTCGCCGCGATAGCAGCGATCGACAGCGCTGAGCTTCGCCGGCTCGGCAATCCGAATCGTCTGCACCGCCTCGTGCAGCAGATTCGAGAGCACATACGGCATCTTGTGCGCCAGCAGCTCGTACAGGATCAAGCCCAGCGCGTAGACATCGCTGCGCATGTCGAGCGCCAGCGGGTCGGCCAGCACCTGCTCCGGACTCATATAGGCCAGCGTGCCGAGAAGCTGGCCCATGTCCGTCTGGCGTGTGGCCTGCGCATCGGCATCGGTGGCGCGTGCCAGGCTAAAGTCGAGAATCTTCGGCTGGCCCGTCTCGTCAACGAGGATGTTCACCGGTTTCAGATCGCGATGAATAATGCCGCGCTGATGCGCGTGCTCAACGGCCTCGCATACCGCGATCATCAGTTCCAGCCGCTGCCGCGTGCTGAGTTTGTGCTCCTCGGCGTACTCCACCAGCGGTTTGCCGTGGATGAGCTCCATGGCGAAGTAAGGCTGCACGCCGAAGGGGGTTTCCGCGGCTCCGGCTTCGTAGATCTGCGCGATGCCGGGATGATGCAGGCGTGCGAGAGCCTGCGACTCCTGCTCGAAGCGGCGAATCAGCTCCGGACCGGCCCAGGCCGCGCGGATGACCTTGAGCGCCACCAGCCGTCGCGGCAGGTCCTGTTCCGCTTCGTAGACGGCGCCCATGCCGCCCTCGCCGAGAAGGCGGAGGATGCGATAGCGGCCGATGGACGCGGGGATCTGCGCCCGGGACTGAGCCGGGCCGCTCTCATCCAGCGGCGTTGTCTTCCCTGGATCGGGGCCGGAGGTCAACAGGGTGGGGTCTTCGGGGAACAATGGCAAAGAAGGGTCCTCTCACGGACACGGTCAGATTAACCAAACTGCGCATGGCTGGGAGGATCTCCTAATCCCACTTATTACACAGAAGTGGTCCAATCCCGCAGGCTATCTAAAGATATGCGATTAAGGATGGCTTATTAACAATTCCCGGCGAGACCTTTCCTGGAAATCGGAACTCCAATGTTGCGCAGGGGTATTCGTACCGCACCAGAAATTCGGCAAACCAGCTGCCGGATGAACTGCGGATTTCAGTTCATGTAAAGGAACCTAAGCATGTTGGATGGAAGAAGCCTTATGCAACGCTTCACATTCTTCTTGGCTGCAATTGCAACAATGGTCAGCCTCGTCGCCCTCATTGCCCCTGCACCAGGACACGCGAGTGGAGAATCTGCCCCGGCCTTCGTGACTGAAATCCCGCACGGATACCGCGACTGGAAATGGATCTCGTCGGCTCATGAAGCAGGAAACCTCAACAGTATAGGTGCCCTGCTGGGCAACGATGTAGCAACCAAGGCATACCGGGACGGGAAGCTTCCCTTCCCGGACGGCACCATGCTTGTTGCTTTGCATTACCGTTACGTGCCATCGGAGGAAAACAACAAAATCTTCGGCCAGGCTCAATCTTCCGTTCCCGGGGCTCCGACGAACATTCAGTTTATGATCAAGGACTCAAAAAAGTACGCTGCGACCGGCGGATGGGGGTTCGGCCATTTCGCAAACGGCAAACCCGGTGACGCCACGTTTATGAAAAGCTGCTTCCCCTGCCACGAGAAGGCCAAAGCGACCGATCTTGTCTTTACTCGCTATGCACCTTGATGCTGAAAGCTAGAGCAGAAAGGGATGAGACGATGGCCAGACACAAATCAAATCGTGGGCTCAGACCACGCGGAGTAACAGCGTGAGTGTGATTCAGCCGCTATGTGGCACGCTGGTGAGCTATACGTGTGGGCGATGGCAGCTTCCACGACTGGCCATGGCGGCGGTCGTACCTGGAGTAGAGTCGCCGTTTTCCCTAAGGCATACGCTCAAGATGATGCTTCATATGAGCGATATAGTCTTCCAGCATATACCCCAGTGTGATGCGATCTTCTCCAAGGAACCAGATGCGGGAAAGGTGCGCCTTGTTAACACGCTCGACGGTTTGCGCCAAATGAAGATTAAGCATCTGCCAAAGTGAAAGCAGCTCCGCCCATCGTCGGTCCTGGTAGCCCTGCACTGCCACCCATTCGGCCTGCTTGTAGCCTGGCATACGCAGCTCCGGATCAATGCTAAGGCGCACCGCGCGCTGGATGTTATTGCCCGCAGAATCGATCAGGTGGCCGACAACCTGTTTCGCGCTCCAACCACCATTCCCGGGTGGCCTGGAGGCAGAAGCCTCGTCGTAACGCGCGGCCAGCGTTACCATGCCGTTCTCGACGACTGCACGAAGATGACTGGCCAAATGCGCCGGTTCCAGCAGGAGGAGATCCGTTGGTTCAGTGTAGGGGCTCATGGCAGAAGTTTACCCTGATACAACGGTGTCATGCCTTAGCCTGCAGACCTTTCGGGAGCTGAGGAGGGACGAGCAGGACGTTTGCCAACTTGGTAAAGCTGGTGACGGGTAACGCTGGTGACGGTAACGCTGGTGACGGACAGAACGTTTACCTGCAATCACGTACAAACGCGGAAACGTTCTGTCTGTCAGCAGCTTTGACGGTATCTTGTCCCGCATCGTCCCGGATTACATTGCCTAAAGCTCGCGGATCGCCGTCACCGGGTTCACCCGCATCGCTCGCTGTGCCGGAAGATAGGACGCCAGCAAAGACATCGCCGCGAGCAGAATCAGCACGGCAAAGATCGTCACTGGGTCATTGGCGCCGATGCCGTACAGCAGACCGGCAATGACGCGGGTCAGCCCGAACGAAAGAGCCAGTCCCAGCGCCAGCCCAATTGCCGTCAGCCGCATTCCCTGTAGCAGCACCAGCCTCATCAAATCCGCTCGCGAAGCCCCCAAAGCTACGCGGATGCCGATCTCGTGCGTCCTGAGCT
>JBEKNJ010000140.1:0-5608 GCA_049522955.1 Acidobacteriaceae bacterium | reverse complement strand
AGCCAGTCCCAGCGCCAGCCCAATTGCCGTCAGCCGCATTCCCTGTAGCAGCACCAGCCTCATCAAATCCGCTCGCGAAGCCCCCAAAGCTACGCGGATGCCGATCTCGTGCGTCCTGAGCTTGGTGCGGTATGCCATCACGCCATAAATGCCCGTGGCCGCCAGCACCAGCGCGATTACCGCGAATATCCCCGCGAACGTGCTCTGCATGACGACGAAGGTACTCGCCATCGCGGTTTTCTCCCTTATCGTGCGCACGTCATAAACCGGGAGCCCTCTGTCAACCTCCTGGATTGCGCGCTCAGCCGCCTGCGACAGCGCTTTCGAAGCTAGTCTTTCTTCATAAGGCCCCTGGATCAAGTGGGCGACCGACGCGCCTGAGGGCTGCTTCAGATTTTGCCGTCAGCTCAATTGGTATCGCTAATGGGATCAGCGTGGTGCTCGCCCACATGCATCCGGACGATCTGGCCAGGCACAGCATTTACCCGGAAAAACGCCTTGTTGTCCACGATCTTTACCGGTTGGGGATCGGAATCGACCTGCCAGTCATCCGGTAAAACGTGTTCAACGACGAACGTCACCGGCTCAGAGGTTACATTCTGGAGAAGGTATTCCTGCTCTCTAACCGTGACATCGTTGCGTAGCATCACGCCGTCCCTAAGAGCCTCCTCGACGTGGTGTGAGGTCAATACGCTCTCGAGGTGGCAGATAGCGTGGTCATTTTGCAGTTCGGCTTCTGTAAGGCCCGAGAGCGCGTCGCTCTCATCCGGCAAAATCTTGCATTTGCGGTCAACGTGAATTTCCTTGGTCGGGACTGAAGGCTGAGCGGGAGCGGATGACTGAGAAAAAGCCAAAGGTTGACCGCAACCAAGAGCGATTTCTATGCCTAACACCGCTGCGACGCTGAGACGACTCTTAGACATGCGCGGAATTATACTTCTTTCGGCGCGGTGCAAACATGCGAGACCTGCCTGTTTACCAGGCAATCAGCAGGCACTGTCCGGAATCAGTTTGGGGTGGCGATTCCGCTGGGCTTGAGAGGACAGGCTTGAGAGGACAGACGAAAAGTACCCCAATGAATTAGGCGTGCCACGTTACCCAACATCCCTTCTTGATGGGGTACGTTTCCAGTCTGTCCCCGCCGAGTCTGTCCCCGCCGAGTCCAACGCTTCACTCCTGTTTGAAGCGTAGCCGGAGGCGGATCTAGGGTGAACTCAACATTCGCCGGCGCGCCACACAAGGCGCACTTGCCTTCAGCTTTCATGGTGACTGAATTAAACTCCATGATCCGAACTTCGTGCCTACAGCCTGGCGGATCTACCTTGAACTGACCTTTGATTTTTGCCATTGCAGTCCCCTTCAACACAGGAGCATGAACTCGGGGACGCATGAACTCGCAATTTGTGCGTCAGACGGCACTGGCACTTCGGAAACTGTGTCAACTAAAAGTTCCACTCCCGTCTGACGCATAATCTCGTCTGTGTCACTGGGCTTTCCCTAGCGACCGTTCACAAACGAACACTCACGACAACTAGCGAGTGGTCGTTCGTGAACACACGTTTTCACCTTTTTGCCGAGCTTCCCGTCGTCGCCCCACCTTCATAGCTGAATGTAAATGTTTTGCTCAGCAACATTTGCCTTGGTAAGTGGCCTTTAGGTTGCCGCGCATTAAATGTTTGCGCAGCGATCTATCTGCGGAACTTACCGCGAAACAATTGCGTAATCACAATGCAAGTAGTCGTCATTCCGTGCATTCTTCCAAATTCCTGTCGCGGGGTCACGCATGAACGCCGTATTTTCTTCTGTTCGCTCGAAACTGTTCCTTCTTCCTCTCATCGCTCACGTCTTGAGCGTTGGCGTCGTTTGGGCTCAGGCGCCGAATGCCGAAATCTCTTCGTCGCAAGCGCGGGTCGCTCGGGATCTTGAGGTCATTCGCATCGGTGAACAGCAACATGTTCCCCCAGCAAGACAAGCGGCTTTGTGGGAACAACTCGCCTCGCAATACGAGATTGGAACAGACTTCCTGAAAGCGGAAGATGCCTACTTGAGGGCGCTGCATCTGCTGAAGACTGCACCATCAGCCAGGGCAGAATACGCCTTCACACTCGACAATCTCTCCTCGCTGTACATAATCTACCGTCGTCTGGACGATGCTGAGAGCGCCCGCAAGCAAGCGATCAAGGTGCGCCAGAAGCTGGGCAACCCGGCCGAGACCGGGCAGAGTGAAGTACACCTGGCGGATATAGCCCTCATGCGGCGCCAGTACGACAAGGCAGAGCGACTCGCCCTACAGGCACTTCAAATGATGGAATCTTCATTGAACCCACCTAGGGCGGGGATCCTCTCCGCATTCATTGCTCTCACGTTTGCACGGTGCTCACGGGGGCACTGCGGGGAAGGACTGATGAACGCAAAGCAAGCGGTTACGTTCGCAAACAAAAACTTCGAATCAGAATCTGCCGCCAACGGGTTGGCGCTGGAGTCGCTCGGGTTTGCCGAGTGGAAGAGCGGGGCGTCCCAAGATGCGGGGAAAACCTTGCTGCAGGCTCTCCAGATACTGCGCACAAGGCTGTCCGCTACCGATCCTCGCTTGGCCGGGGTCATGTCGCAATACCGGTCCTACTTAATTGAGGCACACCGTCCGGCGGATGCACAAGAGATTGAAAAACAATTGATAAGGATAACCAGCCAGGCCGGAGTTTACTGTCAGGGGTGCACCGTAAGCGTAGGCTCTTTGTCGAGTACCTTGCGATAGAGGATCGTGCGCTTATCGAAATGTACTGCAAGATTTGGACGGTAAAGCTGGTGACGGTAAAGCTGGTGACGGACAGAACGTTTACCTGCAATCACGTACAAACGCGGAAACGTTCTGTCTGTCGGCAGCTTTGACGGTATCTTCGGTATTGGTCATAGGGGTAGCCCGCGACTACCGAACGTCGCGGCCAACCGGCAGGTCGCCTGAACCCGAACTGCCGGTTGACCCGGCTTATTCAATCGCGGTGATGGTCATATCCCAGGGCGAAAACATGATGCCATTAGCTGTCTTAAAGCTGATTCTTGCAGTGCCGGGTCCATACGCATAGGCCTGCCCCTGTTGGTTAATGGTCATCACGAACGGGTTGCTCGACGTCCAGGTGCCGCCCCTCAGTCCATTGTAGTCATCGTTCAACATCGGCCGGTTGACACCATCGCTCCACGTCGCCTGCGGCGTAAAGAGAACCTGGGTGCCCTGGGGTACGTTGTTCACCGGGACCAATGCCGGCGGCCCGTTCCCAGGAAACGCGTTGGTGATGGTCACATTGTTCAGCCAGCCGCTCTTGATGGTGAGGCCGTAGGTTGCGATGGCGGTCTGGGCCATCTGCGTGATCAGCGCATATCCCTGACGGGTTGGGCCGAGCGTAGGAGTAGGTTCATCCTGAGACAGGGTTGCATAGGAGGTGGAAGCGCTGTCGGCCAGGCCCGCACACTGGCAGAGAGCATCATGGAAGTTAAGCACCGGCAGTCCGCTCGCGGCTGCGTATTGCCCCAGCCACACGTTGAAATACTGGGCATAGTATCCGGTGGCCGGCGTGTTACCCAGGATGACCTTGATATTGGCGTTGTGCGCCATGTCGACCATTTCCACGATGGACTGTGCGTAGACGGTCCAGGCAACGCCAAGCGGGGTTGCATCGTGGATCGCTTCGATGTCGGACTCGCCCGTGGTGATGACAACAAAGGCGGGATGCCGGTTGATCACATTCGCCTGAAAGGAGGCGGCGACCGCGGAGGAGTTTCCCAGGCAGCAAGGATTGACTGCGGCGCCTATCCAGTTCGCATTCGCTTCGAAGAACGGTGTCACCTGCCAGTAGCCGGTGAATTGGTCTCCAGTGAACACCACTTTCGGCGCGGTTTGAGCATAGGTTACAGCCGATAGGAATAGGCACGCGATCGTAACCAGGTTCTTCATGATGCAGCCGCCTCCCCGGCGGCACACCGGGATGAGAACGCCTCCCCGGCAAGGGCAACAAGGCAGTAAATTGTCAATGGCTTTCAAAGGAATTTGGGTTGATGGTCCAACTCGTCGAACTTTCGTCTACTTTATGCAGGCTTGTCAAGAATGGCAACGAACCTTCCAATAGTAGAATCAGCGAGCTAAGCCGGTTGCGTCTTCGGGGGACGGACGTAGAGTACCCGAACCGGCATCTCCATCGTCTCTATAAACGAGAACCGATCATTTTTTCCTTCTCGCCATCCGAAACCGGTGACGAAAACAGAGGGTCGTTGCTTTGGGTTTGAATTCGATTCAATTCGGTTTGTTTACAGCTCGAGATTCGTGGTCAGACGGAGCTGGGAGATTCATGGTCAGGGGTGCAGTTCATCGTCCTGGTGTGGACCCCGAATTTCCCCGTAGCTAACGTTAGGGGAAGCGTTTCGACTTCTCCAGTATATTGCTGAGATGGCCGACTCACATCCACCGGACCCGCTGCACAAAGGCGGACGGCTGCGCCTTTTCTCTCTGATCGCCGCGACCTTCTTTATGGTCTCCGGTGGCCCCTATGGCATCGAGGACACGCTCGGCGGCGCGGGGTACTTCGGCGCGCTGCTGATCCTCGCCATCGTTCCATTCGTGTGGAGTCTGCCCACGACCCTCATGATCGGCGAACTGGCCAGCGCCCTCCCCGCCGAGGGCGGCTTCTATGTCTGGGTGCGGCAAGCCTTCGGCCCCTTCTGGGGTTACCAGGAGGCGTGGCTCTCGCTGGCTGCCAGCATCTTCGACATGGCCATCTATCCCACGCTGTCCGTCCTCTATCTCGGGCGGCTGTTTCCCACATGGACCGCAGGCGGCCGCGCAACTCTATGGGCGGTGACCTTTGTGATCCTGTGCTGCCTGTGGAACCTGGGGGGAGCACGCACAGTCGGCCGGAGCGCGGTCGTACTCTTCGTTGCCCTGCTCGCTCCTTTCGTCGTGCTGGTGGGCTGCGGCTACTGGGTTGGATGGCATCACCTGCTGCAGCATGTTTCCTATCCGCATTCGGCAGCGCCGCACGGCACGATCACCACAGCCCTGCTGGTTGCGATGTGGAACTACATGGGCTGGGACAACGCCTCGACCGTCGCGCAGGAGGTGGAGAATCCGCGACACAATTATCCGTTGGCGATGCTGGCGACTTGCGGAATCGTCGCGCTGTCCTACATTCTTCCGCTCAGTGCAATCGCTGCAGCCGGTATCCCCGTAGACCAGTTCACAACAGGCTCGTGGACCGATGCGGCGCGCCTGCTTGCCGGACCGTGGCTGGCGGTCGCCGTCGTCATCGGCGGCATCATCAACGGCGTGGGAATGTTCAATGCGCTCACCCTCTCCTATACCCGGCTGCCGGTGGTGATGGCGGAGGACCGCATGATGCCTTCCGCATTGGCGCGGCGCAACCGCCGGCGCAGCCCCTGGGTAGCCATTCTGCTGTGCGGCCTCGGCTGGGCACTGGCGCTCGGATTCACCTACGAGCGGCTCATCTCCATCGATCTGATCTTGTATGGCGCCAGCCTGGTGCTCGAGTTTGCAGCGCTCATCGCGCTGCGCATCAAGCAACCGGAGATGGTGCGGCCCTTTCGTATTCCCGGCGGCATG
>JBEKNJ010000139.1:0-6196 GCA_049522955.1 Acidobacteriaceae bacterium | reverse complement strand
CGGCGCCGCCCGGAATCGATTCGCTCCAGCCACGGCACCACCGTACGGAACCCCCAGGAAGGTAAGCAGGCCGGGCTCCCGAAGACCACGCACACGGCCGTACGCGGTGCTGACCTCCGCATATTCTGCGTGTTCACGGATGCCTGCGAAACCGCGCCGCGCCAACGACGCGGCTCCCGCCGTCGCTGCCATCGCCATGCCACCTCGCGTAAGGAATTGGCGCCGGTCGAAAGCCGGCCGATCACTGGATGAGGTCACCAGATTGCCCTCTTTCTCTTGAGCTGAATGTCCTGGATCTTATCCGAAATGCCAGCTTCCTGGCATGCCATCAAGAAGCCGGGAATCCGATGGCCGAAGGCTACGGCGGGGCAAGTTACCGCAGTTTCGGTTTTGCGAGCGGAAGGCGTCCTGAGCGTTTGGGCCCTGGACCCACAGCACCTACCGGTCTCTCAAAACTTCCTTTTCAAGATATGCCAACAAGGACCTTCCGTAGACAATGGCGTCGGAAGCGTCCCAGATCGACAGGATCTGATTATTGGTCTTGGTTGGATCGGGCTGGTCTACAACGGTTTTCCCGGTTCGTGTCTCGAGGGAACTCAGGAGCGGACGGATGGCGTCCTTGCCTATTTCGAAGACGACCGACTGGGCGCTCCCCTGTGCGTCTTTGTACTCGATCGTCACATAGTGGCTTTTGCTTTTTGAAAGGAGAAGGAGAAGACCGCAACAATCGTGGCGAGATTGTCGGCACCGCGACCAACTCAGCCGGCACGGAAAGCAGTTTTTTTTACCGCGGGCATTCCTTTGAAAAGATTCCCCTGGTGGCCGCCGGTCTCAACAACAGCGGACACATTGCGGGCACCTATACGGCGACCAGTGGGAGCAGTCACGCTGCCTTGTACAGGGACGGGAGGCTGATCGATGTGAACGATCTAGTGGATCCGTCACTTACGTTTCTCATCAACGCCAGCGGCATAAGCGACAACGGCCACCTTGTCGCCAGCGGCCTCAACGGTCATCTTTACGTGCTCACGCCCAAGTGAATGTGACCATCGCACTTTGCCATGCAGCCTATTGTCTCTTCGACTTGGGCCTGGATCCCGGTACGGCGCGCTTTTAGATCTGCGCGACGTACCGGTTTCACCGCAAAGTCGGCCCGTGGCTTGTGACCTGCTGGCTGGTACCATGCCAGCTATGAATAAACTTGCGCCATTCCTCTGGTTCAATGACAACGCCGAAGAAGCCGCCCAGTTTTACTTGAGCGTCTTCCCGCACGCGCGCAGGCTCGATGAGCTGCGTTCCAAAGGCGTCGGTCCATGGCCCGTGGGTAAGATTGCCACAATTACGATCGAGCTTGAAGGTCAGGAGATGGTTTTTCTCAACGGCGGCCCCGCGCATCAGCTCAATCCCTCGTTTTCGTTTTTCGTCCGCTGTGACTCGCAGCAAGAGATCGACAGCTACTGGGATAAGTTGATCGAAGGCGGGAAACCCATGGCCTGCGGATGGCTTACGGATCGGTTCGGCCTATGCTGGCAGATTGTGCCACGGAATATCGGCAAGCTGGTTAGTCATCCCAAGGCTATGGAAGCCATGATGGGCATGATCAAGATGGACGTGGCCAAGCTGGAGGCCGCCGCGCGCTAGAGTTGAGCGATTTCCAGTTGGTTGCCGGCGCTAAAGCGCTGATCAACGTCGAGGCTTTCTCCCGGAGCGCTGAAGCGCTCCTTCCCCCGCATGAATGCGGGGGCTCCCACCAAGGGGTTGAGCATCATGATCCGTCGCTGTGACGATCGGGATTTTGATCTTGTTTGGGGCATCATTAATGATGGCGCGCAAGCTTATCGGGGAACTATCCCGGCTGATCGGTGGACGGAGCCATACATGTCCAGGGAAAAGCTGCAGCACGAAATCGAGGATGGCGTTGTGTTTTGGGGCTACCAGGAAAACGAAACGCTGATGGGCGTGATGGGCATCCAACCGGTGCGGGACGTCACCCTCATTCGTCACGCCTACGTTCGAACCGGCAGCCAGAAACAAGGCGTCGGATCGCAGTTGCTGTCTCATCTGCGCGAATTGACAAAAGATCCAGTGTTGATTGGAACGTGGGCCGATGCCGTCTGGGCGATTCGCTTCTATGAAAGACATGGCTTTCGCATGGTGAGCGGTGAGGACAAAGATCGACTCCTCAAAAAGTATTGGAACATTCCAGAACGACAGGTTGAGACCTCAGTGGTTCTGGCGGACACGATGTGGTGGGAAACTCAGCGTGGACGCGAGAGGACTGCGAGCGAGCTGTAGAGTCCGTCGGCATCGAGGTAGCAACCCTGCAGGTGGCCATCGACAGAAGAGGCGGTGAGAAAAGCCATAGCAGGTCCCTCCACTACGCTCCGCTCCGGTCGGGATGACACTTCTGTTTGGCCATCCAGACAACCAACAGAAGTATGGCCATGAAGAATACGCGTGTTGTCGAAGAGGACGAGATCGCCCGGCAGTAACCGGTAGGCCACGGTTCGCGCGGGCTCGCTGAGCAGCTCCGCCAGCCGGCGGTAGGCCGGGTAATACTTTTTGAGGCGAGGGCCCTTGAGGGGCAGCGGCGCTATCCAGCGATCGTCGTAATGGATGGCGCGGAATTCTCCCGATGGGTGCACGTCGAGCATGGTTCGCTCGGCGACCAGGTCGACTGCCGCATCCTGAAAGCGATACAGAATGGGCATCTGACATAGCGTGGTAAAGGCATCGGAATCATGGACACGGAGACGTTCTGCGGCCGCCATTCCATCGACAAAGGCGCTCTCGCCGACCTGGCCGTCGGCGGAAAGACAATGGAGCAACTGAAAGCCGGGCACGGGATCACAATAAGGATCACTTGTGTGAAGACCACGACTGGTGTCGAGGGTACGTCCCAGATGGGTCTCTCGTGCGAAACCGATGAGGCCTGCGACCTTCCGCGCGGCGTCCTGTTGCATAGGAACGTCGCGCAGGAAAGCCAATCCATCGCGACCCACGTAATAAAGCCAGTCCTGGCGGCTGGCTGGGTTCTCAACCCACTCGGTGTAGTCACACCAGGCAAAGGCGGTGGCGGGTTGCCCCATCCACGGCATGCGGGTGGGACGTGAACCGATGCGCAGGCTGCGGTCAAAGGCTCGCAGCCACCGGAGGGGATACACGCTGATTACGCCGTCTTCCCAGCTTAACGTGATATGGGCGGAAGGGCGAAGGTCAGCGGTCCGCAGCCGTGGCTCCCGGGGAAGATCGACGGTTCGAATCAGCCGCTGACCGGTGAGAGGATCACGGTTGGCAGGGTCGTTGTCTCGCAGCCAGAGGGCGCTGTAGACGCTGAACGAAGAATTCTGCCAGGTAAGAACGATCTCGCCGGGCGTGCATTTCACTTCGGTAACATCGAGATCGGCTGCTCTGCCGGTCATTTTTCCTCCACCGTTCGCAGCCGGCCCAAACAAAGATTACGCTGCTGCAGCCTAACTCACCCTCGGTTAACCGCAGGTAAATGCAAGGGGCAGGATTCTGTCAGCCCAACGCCAGCGCCGCGACGCCGCCGGCAATCAAGACCGACCCGACGATGCGGCGAATGATTTGTCCCTCACTCAAAAACCTGGCTCCCAAATACATGCCGGCCAACATCGACATCTCGCGCAAAGGAGCGACATGGCTGATGGGGGCAAGCCTCATGGCGAACAGCACGAGGATGTATCCCAGCGGCGTGAGCAGCGCGATACTCGACGCTTCTTTCCAGCACAGCTCATATTCCTGCAAGAGTAAAGCACGACGGCGCAAAGCCCCCGCCGACAGGACGACGAGGCGAAAGAAATTGCCGGCATACTCGACCAGAATCGGCGAGAGCAGCAGTGTTTTTACCGAGTAGCCATCGACTAATGTGTAGCCTGCAATGGTGCAGCCGGTTGCGATCCCCCAGAACAGCGCGGGATGCTTCTGGCGGTCGCGCAATGCGGAAAAGCCGCCTGAGGCCAGCAGGATCCCAAACGTAATCAGTACCGCCCCCGACGTGGCCAGCAACGATGGATGCTCGTGCAACAAAGCCACCGCTCCGCAGAACGAGAGCAGGGGTCCGGTTCCACGCGCCAGGGGGTAGACCACGGTGAGATCGCCGGAGCGATAGCCGCGGAGCAGGCTCTCCGTATACAGCACATGCAGTACACCGGTGGCGAGCAGAAACAGTGCGGACCACAGACGGAGGGTGGACCATGAATCGCGCAAAACCCAGACCGCGAAGGGCGCAAGCAGCAACGCTTCGGTCGCCGATGAGAACCAGATGAGGTGTTGGTTGTGGGCCGCGCGCTTGGCTAGAAAATTCCAGGTGGCGTGCGCGAGGGCAGCCAAAGTAACGAGAAGAAATGCTGATGGTGGCAAGATCCGCTCCAAGGACACAAAGTCGCTTCGCTCCAGGAGACACAAAGTCGCTTGTCGACTTTTCCCTCTGGGATTTTTGCCCTTGGGTGCGGACCGCCCGGTCCTTTGTGGCGCTTGGACCGGAGATGAAAACTACCTCCGGAACCCTAGCCACCTCATTCCATCGAACGAGACCAGTTTAAGGGACTCTGTAGAGCGGCGCAACTCCAGTTGCCGTAAACTAGGGTTAGAACGATTGGAACGAGGAGCGTGCGCAGTGGCTCAACTGATGAGGACATCGAATCCTGTACTGAACGAGAAGCGTTTCGAGGGTCTCGCTACACTCGGCGAAAGGATGACACTGCAGGGTACGGTCAATAAGACCGGCATTCTGCTGCTTTGCGCGATGGCGTCCGCAGCATGGACATGGCATTTGTTTATGCAATCGCGTTCGGCTGCCGATGTGATGCCCTATTTGTGGATCGGAACGATCGGCGGGTTTGTATGCGCGATGGTTACGGTCTTCAAAAAGGAATGGTCCCCGGTCACGGCTCCGCTTTACTCGCTGTTGGAAGGGCTGGCATTGGGAGCGATCTCGTCTGTGCTCGAGATCCGGTTTCCGGGAATTGCGATTCAATCGGTGAGCCTGACATTTGGCACATTGCTTGTTTTGTTGCTCGCCTATCGCTCCGGGCTGATTCCGGTGACACAGAATTTCCGGCTGGGGATTGTCGCCGCGACTGGCGCAATCATGCTGTTCTATTTGCTGGAATTTGTGTTGGGTTTCTTTGGAATCCACTTCAGTTCGATCAATGGATCAGGGCCGATCGGGATTGGCTTCAGCCTGATTATCGTGGGCATCGCCGCGCTGAACCTGGTGCTGGATTTCGACTTTATCGAGAATGGCGCGCGAATGGGAGCTCCGAAATATATGGAGTGGTATGGGGCTTTTGGGTTGATGGTTACGCTGGTTTGGCTGTATCTCGAGATTCTGAGGCTGCTGACCAAGATTCGCGGACGCGACTAGGCGTAGAATGACCGGCAATGCGGGGACGTGGCTCCGTGCCACGCCCAAATCCGAACCATCACCGCGTTGCAAAGGAGCTGATATGAGTGACGCCCCCAAGAATAAACACCTGCGCGAACACTATGGCCATCACTTCGCTCCCGATTGGGATGGCGAGCGCACGCTTGGTGAGCTGCTCAAGGAAACGAAATTCGAGTCGCTGACACAGTATGTGAAGCATCACGGTCACCAACCCGTGAGCGCCAGTTAGGTTTTTTCGGTTGCCCGGCGCGGCTTGGCGGCTGCGCCGGGTGTTCCGTCAATCAGGTTCCTACGGGACGATGCAGTGAAAGCGATCGCTGGGCTGCGCCCATCATTTTCGTCCCACGTACGCTTTGGCGAACGTGGGGCACCCGTCGATTTCCTCCTACCTTGTGCGGAAGAACAGCAGGTCCCTGCTTAAGATCGGTCGAGGTTGGTGTAGATGTCGGATACATTCGCGCTTATGTCGTGCTGCAATGGGGGCACCTTGGCAAAATGCGCGTGGCTCTGCTCGCTCATTCGCGCCAGGTACGCTTCATAGCCATTGGATTGGAGCGACTTCAGAGAGGCCACGGTGATGCGCTGCTGCATTTCGGCTAGGGTTTGGCCGGCTTTCTTTCCCTGCTCGACTCTCCCGGTCAGTTCCTCGATGTAGTTCCGCAGATTGGTCATCACGGTGCGACCAGTTTGCAGGGCGGCGTGGCCGGGCATGATGGTGTTGAAGTCGGCGCCCCCAATTGAGTCAATTGTGCCGGGCCATATCCTAGGAAAGCCGTCCGCAATGTT
>JBEKNJ010000138.1:0-6358 GCA_049522955.1 Acidobacteriaceae bacterium | reverse complement strand
TCAGCGGCATCGGGTGGCTGCACGTAGACCGGGCCACAGATGGCAAGCGCGGAGCAGGCGCTGGCCGAGACATCGTCGGAGCGGCTCTCATCGCAAACCAGCACACCGGCTCCCGGTTGCCTTGCCACCGCGATTGTCTCCTCTCCGCTCAGCAGCACTTCGCCCAGATTGTTGCCGTTCCGGTACTCGCCGACGTAGTACTCACCCCGGCCTGCATCCACCGCGGCCAGCACATGCGGCAGCCCGCTCGCATTGGCCAGCAGCGCCAGGCGCGAAACCGCGATCAGCGGGATGCCGGCACCCTCGGCCAGCCCTTTAGCGGTGCTCAAGCCTACGCGGATGCCGGTGAAACTCCCTGGTCCGTTCACCACTACGATGGCCTCAATGTCGCGCGGCGTAGCCTGCCGGCTCTCCAGCAAGGCGGCGATCTCAGGTATCAGCCGTGCCGAGTAGGTGCGCCCCGCGAGTTCGGCCGTGGCGACGATCTTGACCCCATGCAAGTCCACCACACCAAGCGCCACGCTGGCGGTGTTGCCGGAAGTATTGAGAGCTAGAAGCATGTGGATCCTCAGACCCCGGAAATCGGATCCTGGCAGATTTCCAGCAGCACGCCGTTCGCGGCCGAAGGGTCGACCAAAAAATGCAGCCGTCCGCCGGCGCCGATCTCGATTTCATCGGATAGCAGTCGCACGCCCGCCTGCTTCATCTCTTCGAAGGTGCCCGAAATGTCGTCAACATGCAGCGCCAGGTGATGCAGGCCCTCTCCATGTTGCTCGAGAAACTTGCCCATCGGTGTTGTCTTATCCAGCGGTTCGAGCAAGCGCAGGCGGCTTTCCCCCAACGGAATGATCACGCTGCGCACGCCTTCGTCCTCCTCTTCTTCCTGCAGCACCGTGAGGCCGAGAGCCTGATAGAAGCGCCGGGCCTGCTCAATACTCTTGACCGCAATGCCCAGGTGATCAATTCTTGCCATGTTTCTCTCCTTGTAGCAGTTGTTCGACCAACCGGGGAACAAGTTGGTAGGGGTCCTGTTGTCTTCCCACGACCTGGTGGCTGATGTCGGCCAGCTGCCGGTCGCTCAGGCCATGTCCACGCATGGCACGCAGCAGTTCGTGGCGCACCATTTCCATCACCCGCGCCCGCCAGTGTGCCT
Source organism: Acidobacteriaceae bacterium (assembly GCA_049522955.1). Classification (GTDB taxonomy): domain Bacteria; phylum Acidobacteriota; class Terriglobia; order Terriglobales; family Acidobacteriaceae; genus PALSA-350. The sequence goes on along the minus strand of JBEKNJ010000138.1, from coordinate 5,205 downwards.
CCCGCCGGGCCGTAAGCCTTCCCTCCAGTGCCAGCCACGACCAGAACTTGTCCACCGCCTGTTCTAGTTCTTCGATGCCAGCGCCCGTGGTGGCGACGGTTCGGACGACGGGCGGAATCCAGCTTCCGTGTTCTGCCGCCAGCGCCTGCATCGATCGCACCTCGTTTTCCACTCGGTCGGCGCCTTCGCGATCGCTTTTGTTGATCACGAAAATATCGGCAATCTCCATAATGCCGGCCTTGAGGCTCTGCACATCGTCGCCCATGCCGGGCACCAGCACAACGATGGTGACGTCCGCCAGGCGCACGATATCAATCTCGTCCTGACCGACACCAACCGTCTCCAGCAGCAAGCGCTGCTTGCCGCTGGCCTCGATGACCACGGCAACGTCTGCTGATGCGCGGGCCAGGCCGCCCAGCGAGCCGCGGGTCGCCATGCTGCGCATATAGAAGCCGGGATCGGCGTCATGTTCCCGCATGCGGATGCGATCGCCCAGGATGGCTCCGCCGCTGTAGGGGCTGGTGGGATCGACGGCGATTACCCCCACGGTGGATGGTTGCGCACGGTAGCGGCGAGCGAGCCCATCGACCAGCGTGCTCTTGCCGGCGCCTGGTGAGCCGGTAACGCCGATGCGGATCGCGGAACTGCTATAGGGAAAACAACCGGAAAGAATCTCGCGCGCGGGAGGTGCATCATCTTCCACCAGCGAAACCGCCCGCGCCAGCGCGCGTACATCGCCCTGGCGTATGCGCCCGATCAGCTCCGCCACGTCCATCCACCGATCATACGTGTGACGGAAGAGGCAAGAAAAACAGGCTTTTTGCTTTGTATCAGGGCACGACTTTAGTCGTGCCACCACCGGCCAAAATGGTCAGGGCTTTAGCCCCTGCGTGTGAACCCAGACTCCGGGGATTGAATCCCGAAGGGACGGCTGAAAGTAGCCCAGGACGACAGTCCTGGGTTCACAACGAGCAATTCGGCCAGTCCCGTCAGGGACGGCTGAAATCCTGCGCGCTCGCATTCAGCCGTCCCTGCGGGGACTTTTCAGGGTTTGATTTTGTACCCAGGACTGTCGTCCTGGGCTACTTTCAGACGTCCCTTCGGGACTTTATTGGGAAAGATCAGTTCTCACGCACACTCTGGAGGTTGCAATAACCTGCTGTTTCCCTCCCTCTACTTATTCAAAATCTCTCTGGCGATAATGAGCCGCTGAATTTCGCTGGTACCTTCGCCAATCGTACAGAGCTTGACATCGCGATAAAACTTCTCCACCGGGTAGTCTTTGATAAACCCATAACCTCCGTGAAGCTGCACGGCTTCATCGCATACCTTCACCGCAACCTCACTGGCCATCAACTTGGCCATGGAGGATTCAAGCGTGGTCTTCTGCCCAGCGTCCTTCATCACCGAGGCGCGCAACGTAAGCAGGCGCGCGGCGTCTAACTGGGTTGCCATGTCGGCAAGTTTCCACTGTATCCCCTGAAACTCCGAGATTGCCTTGCCGAACTGGTGTCGCTGCTTCACATATCGCCGTGCAGCATCAAATGCCCCACGCCCAATGCCCAGCGAAAGGGCGGCGATCGAAATGCGGCCCCCATCAAGAATCCGCATGGAATCGATAAACCCACTTCCCTCCTGGCCCAGCAGGTTCTCCGCCGGAATCTCGCAGTCCTCAAAAATAAGCTCAGACGTATCGCTGGCGCGCAGCCCGAGCTTGTTTTCCTTCTTGCCCGCGCGAAACCCCGGAGTTCCCTTCTCCACCACGAAAGCCGAAAGCCCACGTGTACCTTGACTCTTATCCGTAACCGCGATGATGACAGAAACATCAGCATAATGGCCGTTCGTGATGAACGTCTTGTTCCCGTTCAACACCCAGCTGTCACCCTTACGCACGGCGGTGGTGCGGGCGCTTCCTGCGTCGGAACCAGAACCGGGCTCGGTCAATCCCCAGGCGCCAAGCCACTTGCCCGAGGCTAGCTTCGGTATGTACTTGCGCTTTTGCGCTTCATTACCGGCGACAAAAATGTGGTTGCTGCAAAGCGAGTTATGCGAGGCCACGATAATACCGATCGAGCCATCGACCGCCGAAAGCTCTTCCACCGCCAGCGCATAGTCCACGTAGCCAAGACCAGCGCCCCCAAGTTCTACCGGAAAGATGATCCCCATCAGGCCCATCTCGCCCAGCTTCTTTACCACCTCTAGCGGGAACTCGCTCGCCTCATCCCAGCGCATCACATTGGGGGCGATCTCGCGCGCCGCGAAATCACGAATCTCCTTGCGCAGCTGCTCCTGCTCGTCGGTGAGGGCAAAGGAATGGTTCTGAGCGGTATCGGCTGCGTGGGTACTCATTGCGTGGGCTCCGTCGAGTAAACCCTAAATCTTACCATTGCGGTTTAAAGCACCTGCAGCGCTTGCTCCAGGTCTTCTACTAAATCATCGGCATCTTCAATTCCAACCGAGATGCGCACCATTCCGTCGGTCAAGCCAATCTTCGCCCGGCCTGCTTCGCCCAGCGCCGCGTGCGTCATGGTCGCGGGATGCGAGATCAGTGTTTCCACCCCGCCCAGCGATTCGCCGACCGTGCAAATCCTGAGCCGGCGCAACATCGCGTTCGCCCGATCCAGAGAACCGGTCTCAAACGTGATGAGCGCGCCAAAGCCGGACATCTGCCGCCGGGCAAGCTCATGTTGAGGATGATCGGGCAGCCCGGGATACAGAACCAGTGGGATCTTGCGGTGCCCGACCAGGTAGTTCGCGATCGCGTGGCCATTCAGCTCGTGCTGCTTCATGCGCACTGCCAGGGTCTTGACCCCGCGCAGCACCAGAAAGCACTCGAAGGGGGAAAGAATCCCGCCGGTGCATTTCTGCACAAACTCAAAGGACTCCTTCTGCTCCGGCGTAGTCGCCACCAGAACACCACCGAGACCATCGCTGTGACCATTGAGAAATTTGGTGGTGGAATGCATCACGATATCCGCGCCAAACTCGATCGGCCTCTGGAAATAAGGCGACATGAACGTATTGTCAACGCTCAGGTCGATCTTCTGACCCGGCCGTTCATGGCAGACATCCGCAATGGCGCGAATGTCGGTGATCTGCATCATGGGGTTGGTCGGCGTCTCAATATGTACGAGCCGGGTGGTGGGCTCTATTGCCCGGCGGACTTGCTCCGCATCGGTGGTATCCACGTAGGTAAAGCGGATGCCGTAATGGGCAATGATCTGATCGAACAACCGCGGCGTGCCCCCGTACACGTTGGAACCGCAGATGACGTGGTCGCCGGTCTTGAGCATGGTGACCAGAGCCGCAATCGCCGCCATGCCGCTGGAAAAAACGTGCGCCGAGGAACCACCCTCCAACGAAGCCAGATTTTCTTCGAGGGCCGTCCGTGTGGGATTCGAAACCCGGGAATATTCGTATCCGCGATTCTTACCGATCTCTTCCTGCGAATAGGTGGAAGAAGCATAGATAGGCACATTGACCGCACCGGTCAGCGGATCGGCAGGCTGGCCATCGTGGATGGCCCGAGTGGAGAAGCCCTGACCGCTCATAGCCCGCCTTCAAAAATCTTCTTCGAAAGGTAACGCTCAGCGGAATCGGGAATGATCGTAGCTACCCGCTTCCCTTTGCCCAGACGGACCGCGATCTGTACCGCTGCTTCCACCATGGCGCCCCCACTCGAACCAGACAGCAAGCCTTCTTCTGCCGCCAGCCGCTTGACCATAGCGAAGGCCTCCGGGTCATGGATCGCGATAATCTCGTCGCACGATTCACGATCAAACGTCCGGGGAATGAAGGAAACGCCGATTCCCTCCACCTTGTGGTGACCCGGGGGACCGCCCTGCAACACGGAACCTTGGGTTTCAACCGCCACGGTGAGAATGCCTGGGTTCTGCTCTTTGAGAAAGCGAGCGACCCCTGAGAACGTGCCACCGGTGCCGATGCCGGCGACAAAGGCGTCAACACGTCCTTCCATTTGCTCCCACAGCTCATGGGCGGTTGTGTCATGGTGGAAGTCGGGATTAGCGCCATTCTCGAACTGCAGTGCGGCGAAGCTGTTCGGGGTTTCCTCAGCCATGGCGCGGCAGCGGCGGATAGCCCCTGCCATCGCCTCTCCCTCCGGAGTGCGGATCACGGTGGCGCCAAAGCCCCGCATGAGGATACATTTCTCCTCCGCAAACCCTTCCGGCACGAAAAGCACTACCTTATAGCCACGATGCACGCCAACCAGGGCCAAGCCTACCCCTGTATTTCCGGCTGTTGCTTCAACGATGGTCCCACCCGGCTTCAGTAGACCGCGACGCTCCGCGTCCAGAATCATGCCGAGCGCCGCCCGGTCCTTGACGCTGCCCCCTGGGTTAAGGAACTCGAGTTTGGCGTACACGTCGGCCGCTTCTGCGGGCACCACCTGGTGAAGGTGGAGCATGGGGGTCGACCCCATCAACTCCGTGACATCCTCAGCAACATGCAGCGCGCGCGCTGCAACCTCACGAGTAAAAAGGGTCATAGGCCAACAGACTAGTGTAGCAGCGGGGTCCTCAATTGGACGCGGCCCCGTTCGGCGAAGCGGACGTGCTGGCCCTCTTGGTAGCCGGTCTTGGTGCGGACGATCAACTTGTTGTAGCCTTTGGCCTTCGCCTCGACATGAATCGCGCGGAAACCGCCCTGGCTCACGGGCTTGGTGGAGTGATAACCAATCGTGTACTGCTCGCGGATATCCTTCGCGACCTCTCCGGCAATTTCATCCACTTGGGCAAGACTCTTGGGGAAAAAGGAGATGCCCCCAGTCTCATTGGCCAGCATTTCCAGCGCTCGCTTGGCACGGCGGGCCTCGCGGCCGCCACCCGTGTCGTCGTACAGCAGCCCGATGGAGTAGATGATCGGCCCCTGCAAATCCTGGATGCGACGCACCGTCTCCTCGAGGGTGGTGCTGGAAGCATTGTCTTCTCCGTCGGTGATGACCAGCAAAACCTGCTTGGAGCGCTTGGCATTCTTAGTCAGGTAATCGGCCGAAGCCATGATGGCGTCGTAAAGCGCCGTTCCGCCCTTGGAATCGATATGCGACAGCCCGTCCCGCAGTTTGTTGACGTTGGCGGTGAAATCCTGATCGATATAAGCCTCGTCGGAAAAATTCACCACAAAACTTTCGTCATCCGGATTCGATGCATGCACCAGATCGAGTGCAGAGGCGTTCACCGCCTGCCG
>JBEKNJ010000137.1:0-5918 GCA_049522955.1 Acidobacteriaceae bacterium | reverse complement strand
CTTGCGCAGGAACGATATAGAGCAGCGATTTTCCGATCTCCTTCTGTCCGTCTTGGTGTATTTCGGCGCGCCTCGCCCCGTTCCGTAGTTCGGGAGTCGCATTGTGATTGGTCCCTACAAACATCGATGTCGCCGGGAGTGCTCCTGAAACCGGGGGGACGAACGGACCGATACCTCGACTGAGACGTAACAGACTGCGGTTAAACGTCCCGTCCAGTCCCCATTTTCCCGTCCGCCGCCGTGTCTCACTTTTGGGGTTTCCGTCCCCGAAAAGGGCTCTAAGCGTGCTTCAACATGCGGCCTACGTGTAAACGTGGGAGACCCGCTTGAGTTGGGTTACTTTGCTATTGCGTGGTGTGCAATCGCTGGTGCACAGTAGCGGGGGTACTCACGTCCATCTGCCTCTGTCAAGAATGGAGCGAGCGGTCTTCTGGTCAGGTAACACTGTGCGACTCCAAATATCTCCGCGCAAAGGATAAGACCCGTGGGACAGTCCGAGGAGCAATCGAGCGCAAAAACAACAGACACCTGCTTAACCGATTGTGGCCGCGGGCGTCGCGCTTTCGTCGGTGGTTTGGCAGCCTTTGGAGCGGGGCTGGCCAGTACGGTCATCTTACCCACAGAAGTGATGGCGCAGCCCTCCCACGCTGCGGATGCCGAAATGCCTTGCGGGCGAGCTACGGTCGTTGCGTCCGATGCCGCAACGGTAGCAGAAACGACTGCAGGCAAGATCCGTGGATTCGCGCGGAACGGCGTCTACGTGTTTAAGGGCGTACCCTACGGGGCTTCGACCGCCGACGAGAGGCGCTTCATGCCGCCTGCCCGGCCGGAGCCCTGGAAAGGGATTCGCAATGCCCTGCAATATGGCCGCGTCTGTCCGACTCACGACTCTGTGCACTTTGATACGGACGGGAAGAATTTGGCCAATTCCGATGAAGACGCATTTGTCCTTCATCGCGGCTCTGCCGCCACCGTGCCTGGCGAGGACTGCCTGCGCCTCAATCTTTGGACACCACAGATCAATGCCACCCGCAAGCGCCCGGTCATGGTGTACATGCATGGAGGGGGGTACTCCGGTGGCAGCGGGCATGATCTTCTTTCCTACGATGGGGAAAGTCTCGCCCGCAATCACGATGTCGTCGTGGTTACGCACAATCATCGGCTGAACGTCTATGGCTATCTCAACCTTGCCGGCCTCGGAGGAGAAGAATTTGCCTCTTCCGCCAATGTTGGCATGCTCGACATCGTCGCTGTCCTCGAGTGGGTGCGTGACAACATCACAACGTTTGGGGGTGACCCTGGCAGTGTAACCATCTTTGGCCAATCGGGCGGCGGCGGAAAGGTGATCGCACTCATGGCCATGCCGTCGGCCAAAGGTTTATTTCATCGTGCCATCGTGCAAAGTGGGCCATTCCTCAAGGCGCTTTCTCCTGATTACTCAGGACGCGTGGCCGAACTCACGATCGAGCAGCTCGGCTTATCCAAATCGCAGGTGCGGGAACTGCAGAGAATTCCCGTCGATCGCCTTTCCGGCGCCGCAGTGGAGGCGATGAAGAAGATGCCCCGGCCGCCGGCCTCCCTTCGGGAAAAATTCGGGGAGCGGGACTGGGGACCGACAGTCGACGGCCGTGTTCTGCTCCATCATCCATTCGATCCAGGAGCGCCCACCCTATCTGCAGATGTTCCGCTGCTTACGGGCACGAATCTGCATGAGTTTGTGAATGGACTCGACCATCCCGACGCCGCTTCGATGGGACCGGAGGAGTTGACCCGTTTGGTTCGCGAGGCATTTGGTGACGATGCTGAGGCGATCATTCGAGCGTACCGGCTCGATTATCCAAAGGCCAATTCATTCGGCCTCTACGCGACCATTGCCGCTTCTCGGCTTCGCGTCCCCGCATTCGCGCAAGCCGCGAGGAAAGCTGATCTAGGTGCCGCACCCGCATACTCTTACGTCTATGCCTGGCGCACTCCTGTATTGGATGATCGGCCCGGTCCATTTCATGCTTGCGAAATTGCGTTCACCTTCGACAACGCCGAAATCTGTGACCATTACAGCGCCGGTTCTCCAGCTGCGTTTGCGCTGTCGAAGCAGATCAGCACGGCCTGGGTGAATTTCGCGCGAAGCGGAAACCCAAACCACAGCGGCCTGCCGCATTGGCCGGCATACACCACCAATAACCGCGCCACCATGTACTTTGACACATCTTGCGAAGTACGCAACGATGCAGAAGGAAACGGTCTGGGCTTGATTGCCCGATCCCGCATGGGGTAACACCGATAATCATCCGGCATAGCGAAGCTATTCCGGCGAGACGGAGGATTTCATGATTGAAACCATAGAAAGAATGATTGGTGACCTGGAGCGCGGCAAGCTAAGCCGCCGTCAATTTGCCGTTTCACTCGTCGCGCTGGCCGCCGGCTCATTCACCTCGCCGGGTGCGCTCGCCTCTCCGCCCGCGCCGCAAGGCTTCCGTGCGGTCAGCTTGAACCATGTCACCGTACGGGTCCCTGACCTTCACCGCACGTCACAGTTCTACCAGCAGTTCTTCGGGATGCCAATCCGGCAGCAGTCGGCGACGATACATATCCTCGGAGTCGGCGACTCCTTTTTCGGGATCGAGCAGGGCCAAAATCAGACCCCGACCGTGGATCACTATGACTTCGGGATCGCAAACTTCAATGCGGATCAAGTTCGCGCCCGGTTGTCAGAACTCAATCTGAAGTTCTCTGATAAAACTTCAGAGGAATCTTTCAAGTTCTATGATCCAGATGGATTTCAGGTTCAGGTGAATGCACCCGATTACATAGGTCACGTGGGCTAACCGGCCCAGGTTAATAGGTTAATACGGTGAGAGCTTACCTATTGCAGCAGATTCAACTGCTCGCCCACTGGGATCGCGGCGGCCTTGCGCCCCGGAACCCGACGGGCAATCGGTCTGCCAAGCCGACGATGCTTTTTACCCTGGGGTGTGTATGCCCCCACACTACTGCATTTGAAAAAATGAAGACGTCAGTTTGGCAGGGACCCGCGCATTCGTGAAGTCACGTGCTCCAGGCTGTACACTTGCCCTGTTAACCGAAGGGCTGTAGGTTCGGTCCTACCAGAGGAGCCAAGTCATCAGTCAAATCCAAAATGGTATTCGGAGCACCTTGAGCAGTAGATTCCAATGGCTCACCGTCGTCCTGGCCGTCCTTTTCTGTATGGAGCCTTTGTCGGCCAAGACCCCCGATGGACACACCAGGATTGTCCTTGTCGCCGGCACGCGGGCCCCGCGAACTGCTGGAGGCGAGGAGTATCTCAAGTCAGTCCGGCTCCTGAAGGTTCTGCTCGACCGCGCCCCCGGCCTCGAGGGTGTCCAGACGGTGATCATCTATGACGGCTGGCCATCAGACACCTCCGTTCTCGACACGGCGGACACTGTCCTCTTTATCAGCGATGGCATGCAGTGGTCTCCCTGGTCCTTGAGTCCCGAACGCATCGCAACCATGCAGAAGCAGATCGACCGCGGCTGCGGCCTCATGCTGTTCCACTTTGCAACCTACATCCCGTACAGATTTCAAAAGCAGGGGCTCGCATGGGACGGGGGCTATGTTGAATACGACGGGCCTAAATACCCACATATGTATTTCACCCAGAAGACGCTTACTTCGAACGTACTCTTTCCGTCCCCGCATCATCCTGTCTTGAACGGGGTAAAGCCATTCCAGGTGATGGACGAGTTCTACTACCGGGCCACCTTCGTTCCCGACGGCGTTACGCCTCTTCTCCGTGTGCCCGAACTGCCGGCGGATCCCAAGGTCTACCCCGGGCCACTGGCCGACCCCAGGGACCAGGTCACCATGTGGGCCTACGACCGCCCCGGCGGAGCCGGCCGCAGCATCGGAGCCACCTTCGGGCACTACTACGCTGCCTGGCAAAACGATGACTACCGCAAGCTGGTGCTCAACGCGATCGCGTGGACCGCGCACATCAAAATTCCACCACAAGGCATTCGATCTACATGGATAGATGACGCGGAGGTAGATCGCGTTCTGGGCGCGACACCGGCTCCCGTACCGTCACCTCTCGAACCCCCAAGATAGTTGCTGGAACAAAGGCGGGACCAGAAGTGACCTTTACTTGCTTGTTACGAGTGCTATTGCAAAGATCACGTCCCGCCCATCCCCGATTTATCTGTCCACCGTCTGCCCCGGGTTCCAAAGGGCAGCGGTCAAGCACCTAAAAGCGCGCAGACATGGTTACCAAATAAATCCTCCCCCGCTCAGTCTTTTCCAATCGAAAGATGAGCCTGAAGGGAGGGGACTAGGCAGTTGAGGAATGCTCCTTTTGGTTGAAGATTGGACCGAGTTTAGCAGCCGTCGGGGCGGAGGGAATGTGGGAATCGCGGAGCGATTTCCAAGGTTTGTGGGAAGGCCGGAGGGCTTTCCACAAAGCGTCATTTGCTCCGCCCCTCAGGCATCGCAGTTTAACTGATCAAAGAGTTTGCGTTTGGCCTGTTGCATGCGGCGTGCGGCATCGGTGTCGCTGATGGCGGCGGCCATGCGTTGAAGCGCCGCCAGGCTGACACCCGCGCGAAGGTACTGCGTTGGCTGGGGGAGGCTGAGCAGGGTTTCCAGTGGGGTTTGATAACGACGGTAGATGCGGCGTGTGCGCCCTTTTGGGTCTACTTCGACTTCGGGTTGGGCGCAAGGGCGATGGAAGTTCAGATACGGATTGAAGTGCTCCTTATAGAACTGCTGGATGGGCTCGGCATGGTCGGCCCGAATATGGCTGTAGCCGATGTGTTTGCGAATCACGGCGCCATTCTTGGTTTCCACCAAAGCGTTGTCATTACTTTGCCTGGGCCGGCTTTTGGTCTGCTCGATCAGAAGCGTGCCCAGTAGTTTAGCCACCGGGGCATTGAGGAACTCGCTGCCGTTATCGGAGTGGAAGCCGAGGATGCGGAAGGGAAATTGCTCCAGCATGGCTATTAACACAGGCTGTAGCCAAGCTTCGGAAATACGTTGTGTGGCGGCCACGACTTCCCACTGTGTCACTTCATCGACGGCGTTGATATGAAACAGACCCTTGACTCCGTCCTGATTCCCTTGATGCACCGTGTCCACGCGCAGATAGCCGGGCCGGCCTTGGGGATCGGGGCACCGGCGCTCTGCAATGGTGACCACGGTGGGCTTGGTCTTGACATAGTTCAAGCGGCGTTGCCGATAGCCCCGGTGCCGGCGCAAGTTGTATAGGTGGGAAACGGAGATCGCGGCCAGCCGCGCATGCTCCTGCTTGCCGTATTGCTGATACTCGCGCTCAGAATACGACGGGTTGCCGGCCCGCTCAGCGTCTCGTGCGCCTCGTCGACTGCGGCCAACAACTGGACATCGGCCAGAGTGTAGCGCTGGGCAAACCGGTGTCGGCGATAGACTTTGCCCCCTACCCTCCCGCTGGCTTTATAACGGCCAATCAATCGCGTCACCTGGGCCCGGCTCATGCCAGTCATCTTCTCGATATACCGCCGCAGCAGACCGCGCGCGGCCTTACCTTGTCTCGCGTACTGCTGTTCACAGAGCACCCGCTCTATCCAGCCGTACACCTGTTCGCGCTTCTCCCCCGCAAACTGGATTGCTTCGCTGGCTTCTACAAACCGGCGAATCTCCTCCAGACTTAACTTCTCCGCTTCCTGCACGCTGATGTTCAATCCCCAGCATGCCTAATCTTTCAGGCTCATCTTGCATTGGAAGAGACTAGCTCTGGACGAGATCCCAAAACCGTACTACTGTGGGAGTAAGAACCACACGTCAGCACAGTCTTTACCACGACTGCCCTGTTTGGCCTTGCACCCATGCGCTCTACCCGTGCATCTGCCGCCCACCACCGCGAAAGCCTCAGCGCTTGCCAGCCTGACGCCCGGTGTAGCCAACCGTAA
>JBEKNJ010000136.1:0-6257 GCA_049522955.1 Acidobacteriaceae bacterium | reverse complement strand
CGACGATCCCGTCCAACGCCACCGGATCGCCCGCGAGCACTGTCGATCTCGGGCTGTTTGAAACCGCGACTGAGATCTTCTGCGCCAGCTCAGACGTGATCAGGTGCTCCGCATCAGCACGCGGCAAATCAACAACCACCATCGCGCCCGCGCCTGCTACTCGCATGAGGAGCGCACTCCTCCGGCATATGATCCGAACCGCGTCTTCGCGCGACAGGATACCGGCAAAGCATGCTGCCGCCACTTCGCCCATGCTGTGGCCGACTACCGCGTCGGGAGTTACTCCCCACGACTTCCACAACTCTGCGAGCGCCACTTCCATGGCAAACAGCGACGGTTGCACGACATCGATTCGCGCCAGCCGCTCCTCCAGCGAGGGGTCTTCCAGCTGTTCAAGCACAGACCATCCCGTTTCCCGCCGTATCGTCTCATCGATCTCTTCCATCGACCGGCGAAAAACCGGACTTGTGCGCAGCAGTTCGCGCCCCATGCCGATCCATTGGGATCCCTGTCCGGGAAAAACAAAGGCGATCTTCGGCTTTCTTGCATCTTCGACCGCCCCCGCTGAAACGAATGCAGACTCCTGCCCTTTTACGAACGCCTCCAGCCCCTCCACCAATTCCGCCGCATTCGCTCCGGTCACGGCAACGCGATGCCCCAGGTGACTCCGCCGAACCGAGGCCGAATAGCAGAAATCGCTCAGCCACTCCGATGCTTCTCTTCCCTCGTCCCGCCCGCGCAGAGCAAAAGCAAAACCTTTGGCGCAATCTTTGAGAGTGGCTCCAGTCGCCGCAGAGACCGGCAACAGATAGGCAGTGCGGGGCTCGGTAATCACCCTTTCTGTCTGCGGCGGTTCGTCCAGGATGACGTGCGCATTCGTGCCCGTCAGGCCCAAAGCATTCACGGACGCTCTGCGTGGCAAGTTATCGGGTTTGATCCACTTACTTCCAGCACGCTCCAGCACGACTCCGGCGGCATCCCAGTCGATCCCTGCCGTCAGCTCAGTTACGTGCAGCGTTGCCGGGAAGGTTCGATGCCGCATAGCCTCAATGGCCCGGATGATGCTGGCCACACCGGCTGCCGACTCGGGGTGGCCGATGTTCGACTTCAGCGATGCAATTCTGCACGGCTCGAGCCGTTCCCCTGGGCATCCAAAAACCGAAGCGATGGCGGAAATTTCAACCCGGTCGCCTGCCCGCGTTCCGGTGCCGTGGGCCTCAACATAATTTACGGTTGCGGGGGCGACTCCTGCATCGGCAAGGGCGTCGAGCATGGCCTTTTTCTGCCCCTCCATGCTTGGCCTGGTCAGCAATCCGCTGGCCCGTCCGTCGTTGGCCACTCCCGTCCCGCGGACCACAGCGAGCACTCGGTCACCATCCCGCTGAGCGTCCGAGAGCCGCTTCAGCAGCAGCATTCCCACGCCTTCGCTGCGAACGTACCCGTCGGCATCTCTGGATCCAAACTTGCAGCGGCCCTCGGGAGACAGCACCTTCGCCCGGCTGAGCGCCTGGGTGGACTCATGCCTGAGGATGACATTGACTCCGCCCGCAAACGCAAGAGAACACTCCCCGTAGCGAAGCGATCGCGCGGCAAGATGGACGGCGAGAAGAGAAGAGCTGCAAGCAGCATTGATAGACACATCCGGTCCACTCAAGTCGAAGTGGAACGCCAGCCTGCTGGATGCGGCATACAACGGGCCGCCGGTCATGAGAAAGAATTCCGCGACAGGCGCATTGGCCGTGGTGTGCCGTTCGTAATCATTGTTCCAGACGCCGATGAATACGCCGGTCTTGTCTTTCGGCAAAGCATGGAGCGGGATGCCGGCATCCTCCAGGGTCTCCCATCCGGCTTCGAGGAGTAGTCTCTGCTGGGGATCCAGCCATTCGGCCTCACGCGGGGAAATTCCGAAGAAGGCCGCATCGAACTTGTCGATATCCGGCAGGAAACCACCGCGGCTCGACGCCGGACCATCCGGCATTCCCGCCCTTCCGTAGAACGCGTCGAGTTCCGGCGTGCGCCCGCCGGGATATTCCGCAACGCCTTCGCGTCGATCCGCAACCATCGCCCACAATGAGTCAGGATCTTTCGCTCCCGGGAGGCGGCAGCTCATCCCGATGATCGCGATCGGCTCCCGGTCGGCATTCGTGGAGATCTTCATTCCTTCCCTTTCAGCGCAGGCAGGCGAACGCTTGTAGCGTTTCGCGGATATACCCGGTCAGGTACTCGCGGGCACTTTGCAGGTAGAGATGGTCTTCATCGAGCAGGATTTGAGTAAACGAGGAAGTCGTCTGATCGCGCCATCTTTCGATATGAGCAAGAGGCACGGTCCGGTCCAGCTTGCCGCCGAAGGCAGTTATGGGGCAGGAAAGCGGCTGTGGCACTGCTCTCTCGTATGCCTCCAGCATGCAAATATCGGCCCGCAACGCAGGCACGACGGCCGCCAGGAAGTCCTCATCTTCCAAAATCGCAAGCGGAATTCCTCCATAACGCTCGGAGACTTCACAAATCAACTCCCGATTGCCCAGATGTCCCATCGGCGGCAGAACCGGATGCAGGTGCGGTGGGTCTGTGGCCGAGACAAACAGATGTGCAGCTTCATATCCGGTACGGCGCCGGATCTCGTGCAGCGACTCGAAGGCGATCAGGGCGCCCAGGCTGTTACCAAAAAAGGCAAATCTCTGCCCCGCGTCAAGGTAGGGCAGGACCGCTTCTGACAGGTCGCTGACAAGAAGCTCGAGGCTCTGGTACGGTTCCTCGCGAAAGCGCCCTTCTCTGCCCGGCAACTGGACCATGATTGCTTCGATTTCCGGGCCGAGCCGTTCCTTCCAGCCTCGAAAAGCCGATGGTCCCGCCCCAGCGTGGGGGACGCAGAAGAGCTGGATCACGCCGCGATTTCGTGACGGCGCGTTCTGGACGATCGAAAAGCCTTCCGGCCGGCGCGTTGTAGTTGTCGGGCCGACGCCGGTTGACCTCGGCTGACACAGCTCTTTGCTCAACTCTGCCTCTCAAATACAAATCTTGGTTTTCTGGCGGACTTCTTATTAGAGGGGGGTCACCCAGTCTAACACGGTGGCACCCGCGCTTTACCATAGTGCGCACAAGGGAGTTACCAGTTCGCGGACGAGCCAGTTACCAGCTCCGGCACAATCTGGTTACCAACACTCGTACAAGCCAGTTACCAACCACGGGACGACCTGAAATGAGAGAGCGATTCACTCAATGAGCGCTCTGAAACCGACCGCTCCCACGAAGTTCTGTGTGAGACGTGATTTCGAACTCTACATTCACAAAGCTGTCCCGGCCAGACCGATGCCGTTCACTTACTTCAGCTCCTCAACGCAGGTTCGGTCTGGGAACCGGAAACACAGCACGTCAGCTCGCGGATTCCCGGCCGCCAGTGCCGCGACCGTCTCCAAAGGAGTAGTTAAATTGTGTAGTGTCCAGGGATGCCGAAAAGCCGCCGGCGGTCGTAACCCGAGGAGTTTCGCCGGCAAACCTGGAATTAAGGACACATCGAAGGAGTCCAGCGGGATAGTCAATCCGACCCCTTCGGCTTTGAGGATCGCCTCTTTGCGGGTCCAGCAGTGATAGAAGCCTTTCAACCAGGCCTCTCCTTCCAACGAAGAAAGGGCGGCGAGTTCGGTTCGGGAAAAATTGCTTTCCGCTACCTCGGGCTCAATCGGCCTGAGGTATTCAATATCGATACCAAGCTCTGTATCCATCGAGAGAGCAAGCAAAGCAATATTCCGACTGTGGCTTAAGTTGAAATATAGGGGAGGCGTTTGCGCCTCTGTTACCAATTCGGGTTTCCCAAATCGATTGGCACGGAACAAAAGGCGCTCCGGCTCTCGACCCAGGTAGGCGCCGAGGATCCGGCGCACATTCATGTGGGTAATAGCAAAGCGGGCCCGATCGCACTCGAAACGAAAGCGGTGAAAACGCTCTAGTTCATTGGCGTCGAGCAACCCGATCTGCAATTTGTCGTGGTCACCGAAACCACTGGAAGAGTCGAGTAGCCACGCCCATACATGGATTTGGTCCGCAGTAATCTCCTCGGGAACTTCAACAGCCGACCAGGTTGGCGGGAACAACATCGCTTCATCTCACTAGGTTGAACACTGGCATGGGCATCAGCCCTAGCACGGAGTATGTGATAGTTACGTCGCAGTCACAGATCACATTTAATCTGCCTATCCTGCCGACTGCGGTTCCACGCAGCTTGATCCAATCGTGGCGCTTGCCGCGGAAGACGAACACATGGCCGGCGAATGATGCCTGTTCAAGCACTGTCTTAATGATTGGTCGACTTTGGCAAGTGAGTCATTTCGGTCTCAAGTGCCAAATAAAGCTACTCGGAGTGGTTTGCTCCCCAACTTCTCCGACAACGTCAAACTGTCGTTCCCCGATCAGCGAGTACGGTATTTCATCGAGTACTTGGTGCCAGGTCTCCCACTTGAGCACACCTTGTCGAGACAGCTCATGGAAGAACAGAAGTTCCGGCATGATGGAGGACTCATGATGTTCGGCGAGAAGTTCTGGCGGCAGCGCGTTGATCTCGCCGAGGATGATGTCTGCCTTAGGGAGAGCCGACCACACCTCGCGGAAGAAACGGATGACAGTCTTGGGATCTCCACCTGAGAATTCATGGACGACAAACCACAGCGACAATACCTGCGGAGATCCAGCTTTCAGCGCTTCCGGTAGATGTGCGATCCACTCGGCAACGTTCACCCCGCTTTCAACGATACCCACGATATCTTTGCGTCCAAAGGTTTCGAGCTGCTTGAGGGTGGTCTCCACGGCTATGGGAGAGAGATCGACGGCGGCAATGGAGACGTCGGGCCATTCGGTACAAGCATTTGTTAAAAACTGCCCGTCGCCGCACCCGACGTCGATGAGGGCAGAAGGATGCGCTCCATTGAACATCCCCCAAACCGCAGGAAAGAACTTCTTGCTGTGGAGGGAGCCGCTGCCCAGCACATTGTGGCGTCGGTCAACCGTTACAGCCTCCGAGTCTCCAGTCAGCAGACCCGCAAGATTCTCGAAGTATCCCCTATATGAGAATAGAAGCAGGAAGGCCCCGTTCCTCTTGAGCGCAGTGCGCCCCTCGTCGGTCAAGCCATACCTTCCTTCGGGCATCTCCTTCAGCAGGTTGAGCGAATGGAGGTAGAGGAACACAGACGACAAGACGCGTTTGTCCACTGCGATCGGAAAGTCTTCGACACGGAATGGTCCTGCAAGCATTCGCTCGATCAAGCCCAATTCCGCTAATGCAGCAATAGTCGGAGACGAGAAGGAACCCCTCAACAGAGAGATCAGGGAACCGCGAACCTTTTTGTGATCTATCGCAACCTCAGACACGAGTGGGTTGAGCTTGGACGACATATTCGAGTACTCCTTGCGTATAAATAGCCGCGCAACCAAAACGGCCCGAAGCGCTTCGCTGTTGTTCCTGGGTCTGCAAAGGGTCTTGATCGTTAATCAGCCAAGGTGGCGAAAACGTCTTCGACCACCCGAAGAACGACGCGGGCCTTCAGGAACAATTAGGATGAAACATCGGGGGAGATAACGGATCTTAACCGGGCCAAGTTGTTCAAATCTCAAACGTTTCAGCTTCCTCATCAGAAACGTCGACAATAGATGCCTAATCTTCCGTGCGAGCCAAGCTTAGGCGGGCTTGAACCATGATCTTCAATAAGCACGTCCTCTGAATTGAGGATCTATAACGCATTTCGTCAGTCTGGCAATAGGGTGTTTTGCAAACCCTTCCTCGCCATCCAGCCCTTCAGCATCAGGCGATAATAAAACGTTGACGTATAGACGCGGCTGCTATCGGTCTACCTTCATCCGGAATCGCCCAACGCACGCAAATATTATCATGGTTCCCCATCGCTCTAGCTAGTTCGTGGATCTCTAACTTGAGATCTGTACCACCTTCGTGGTTACAAATGTAATGTCGATCGGGTCTCCGAATAGTGATCCCTTAAGAAGGTTAACTTTTCCGTTTGGTAGCGTCCGCGGCGAGACTTGAACTCGCGTAATCGCGGTGAAGTACCGTCCTCGAACCGTGGCATTTTGGTGCCACGTTGTACCTGGATTCAGTGCGTTTCGTTGCTCCGGTGGGCAATCGAAAATGGTCGTGTAACTATTGTATATAAAAGATTTATGCGTCACTGGCCACCTCTGCTGCCGTTTTGCTGCACTTCAAGCCCGACTGGACATTTGGAAGGATCAGTGCGTCGAGGGCGCGCCGGACT
>JBEKNJ010000135.1:0-6435 GCA_049522955.1 Acidobacteriaceae bacterium | reverse complement strand
AGCATCAGGTTGAAAGGTTCGACCGTGTCCTCGTTCGGGGCTTGCGCGCACTCTGACCTGGAGATACCCTAGCAGCCGAATTCCTTACCCAACTCGCGGCGATTAAGAACGCATTCATGTTTTCAAGAACGGTGGCGAGAGTTGGTTTTCCACAACGGCGGGAAACGCTCTCACGTGTCTTCACCGCCTTCGTGGTCATCGTGCGAGAAAGTTCCAGTGCACGACATCAGAACGAGAACCGGGCCACGAGCGTGCCCGTGCGGCCCTGAAGGTAAGGTGCCGTGCCGTATATACTGCCAGTCGGGAGGTAGGTATCGATCACCCCAAACCCGCTGCTAAAGATGCCACTCGATGCGCCCGGCGCGTTCCCGGGATTCCCTGTGCTAGGATTCGGCAACAAGGTCCGGTTGAAGATGTTCACGAATTCGGCTCGGATAGAGAGATTGAATTTACCCTCCGGGCCAAACCGGAAATTGCGGCCGATATTGGCGTTCTCGGTCGGTGTGCGTGGACCGCGGAAATCTCTGTAGTACACGGAGGTTGACGCGCAAGCTACGTTCTGCGGGCATGGCGCCCAAGCCGCGGGATTCAGCACCTGGGTATTAGCTGGATTGAAGCTGCCGTGATCGTTGATGTTTACCCCTGCCGTATACAAGGGCTGACCAGCGACTCGAATGTCCTCGCTCTGGAAGAAATTCGGTGTGGTGCTGACGGGAGGTGCCAGGAACTGGCCGCTCTGATAATTCGCGAACCATCCGATCTGCCAATCTTTGGCCAAATAGCGGACTGCCTTAGGCAAGAACGATGCCTCAGGTACGGTGTAGATGGCATTGAAATTCAGATTCTGCAGTGGAATTTGCTGCAGTTGCCACAAGGTGCTCTGGGGATTGAAAAAGTCCTGGCGTTCCGGTTCAACGTAGCCGACGCCCCAAGTATAGGAGCCCCCCGCCTGGAATCCGCGCGAGAGTCGCTTGCTAACTTTTATCTGCAAGGAATCGTATTTGGAACGGCCGGTTGGGGAATTCGCATCCACAATACCGCCGTATTGAGGAAATGGGTAAAGGGCGCTGGAAAGCGAATCGGTGACCGGGAAGCCCGCATAGGGTACAAAGCCGGCTTTCCCGACGGTGGCTAGCTTGGCCTGCACCGCGGAGCTGTTGAGCGGCTGAGTGGTCAACAGGTAGTCGGCATAATTGTTGGTGCCGGCAGGGCCGGTTCCCGGGTAAGGGTAGAAGCCAAACGCAGCGTATTGTTGCGCTGAGATTTGAGCGGAGCCGGAAGAATTGACGCCTGTACCCTCCACGGAGCCCAGAGGTCCGCTGCCCAGCCAAACGGCCCGGTTGCCCACGTAGTACGCTTCCACAATTAAATCCTTGGTCACTTCTTGCTGGAAGCCGAAGCTAAATTGGTTGATGCGGGGCGGCCGATTTTCGTTCGCGTCAGGCACATAGGGATCCGACACACCCGGTATCCCCACGGTGCCAGGCGGAGGATAGACATACGGATTCGTAACGGGCCAGGTCGGCTGCACAACGGAACCAGTAGTGGCGATGTTTACGTAGGGGTTGATTCCGGACAGAGGAAAGACGCCGTTGGTGCCAATCGTGGTTCCAGCGGGGTTCGCAACGAACTGGTAGGTGAATCCCCAACCGCCGCGCAGCACCGTCTTGGGTGTGAGCTGATAAGCCGCGCCAACGCGCGGGCCAAGGGCGAAAGGATAAGCGGACTTGTAAAAGTTGCAGTTGCAGGTGGAGGCGTACTGTACTGCACCTGGTTGACCGCCGGCATTGGCGTTCGGCAAGTTTGGATCCAACTGTCCCAGGCGTCCAAATTGCTCGCGCTCCGGAGTAGCGTAATCCCATCGCAGACCATAAGTGACGGTCAGCTTGCGGGTCACCTTCCAGGAGTCTTGCGCAAATACTCCCCACTGCTGATTTCCCTCACGGGTAAACTCGCTCGGAGTCTGCGTGACTGAGGCGTAGTCGCCCAACAGGAAACTGGCGAAGCCGAAGCCCATGTTATATCCATTGAAATTCGTGGTCGGAGTGAATGGCTCGGCGGTTGCGGTGGGAATGCCCGAAGGCGACACTGCCGATAGAGTAACCCCCGAAAAGGCTCCTGTGTAGACTTGCTCGAGATACATCTCGGCGCCGAACTTGAAAGTATGCGCGCCCTTGACCCAGGTCAAATTCGCGTTAAAGCTTGGCTTCTCTTCGAAATTCTGCGATTGGATTTGACCACTGGTGCCGATATTCTGGATGCCGCCAAAGCCGGAATAGTTGCCGATCGCGCCCTGAATGCAATTCGTAGGAGTGCCAGGAGGCCCGATGAGCTGGCCGCACAATCCCGTGAGACTCGGAAACTGCCGGTTTTCAAGAAATCCGGAGAGATCGAATGCGGTGGGGTTGAAATTGAGGAACGGTGCGTGGTCGTTGAAGCTGGTGTGAAAGTAGCCCCCGCCCAGGTGGAGCAACATGGTCGGCGAAATGGTGTGGTCGTAGTTCAACCGCGTCGTCCAGGTGGGAATGAATGTCCCGCGGTACCCACCGATCTCCTCCGGTAGACCATCCGCGTTCCCAAGAGGAGAGGAGATCTGGCTTTCGGTGTTGTTTCTCGACCAAAAGAACGACAGCTTGTCTTTGTCGGAAAGTATCTCATCAACCTTCACCGATGGGATCGCTGAATATCTTCCGCCCGCGATAGTTCCGTTGTAGTTACCGACGAGATTGGCGTTTTGCGGTTGCGGGAACAGAGCGAGAAACGCCAGGGAACTCGCACTGAAAGCGCTTTTCGGAATGATATTGCCCGGATAGGGATTGGCGAACCCCAGACCATTAGTGGGATTCACCCCGCGCGTGGTGGGATCGTAAATCTCATTGGCGTATATCGGGCGGTTCAACGCGTCGGTGCCCAGTGCCGTGGTCGGAATGCCGTATTGCGCGCACAAACTGCAGGTGCCATTCGGTGAGATCGCGGAAAAGTCGCCGTTCCGAAAAGCCGTGGTCGGGACCGTATCGACAAAGTTGTACTGTGTGCCTTCCAAGTACTGCTCATAGGCGAAGAAGAAAAAGGTTTTGTTCTTCCCGTTATAAAGTTTGGGGATAATTACCGGGCCGCCCAAAGTGCCGCCAAAATCGTTGCGGCGGTTTCGGGGCCGTTCCTTGCCTCCAACTCCGTTACTGCTAAAAGGATCGCCGGCGTTCAGATCTTCGTTAACGAAATAGTCGAAGCCAGTGCCGTGATATTGATTCGTTCCGGACTTCATGGTCATGTTGATGACCACGCTGCCGGCCTGTCCGAACTCAGGGGCGTAATTGCTGGTCTGGTACGCGATTTCCTGAACGGCGTCCGCGTTCGGCTGAGCGATCTGAGTATAGTCGTAAGTCGCGAAAATGCGAGAGGTCGCATCCTGGCCTTCAATGCGCATGGTCTCGGTCAGAGAGGCGACGAAGGGATTGCCCGGTATCGACCCGCCCAATCCGTTGATGGTGAACAGTCCGCTGGTGGCGAAATCGCTCACACCTGGAAGCGTGAGAAGCGTGTTGTACGGGTTGCGGTAGCCGGAGGTGCCGGAGTTAACTGTTCCGATGCCTAAGAGGGGAAGATTGTCCATTTGATTCAAGGTGACGTTGTGGGCCACGTCACCAGTATCCGCTTGAAGCAGCGAGCCTTGGGAGTCGACAGTGATGGATTCCGTTGTCGCGCCTACTTGCAAAGGGATGTCTTCCCTGAGCGTTTGCGCCGCCGCAATGGTGAGATTAGTGTGGGTGTAAGTCTTGAACCCTGACACCGTCACAACCACTTCGTAGGTGCCGACCGGCAAATTCGGGATCGTGTAATTCCCAGAGGCAGTGGATGCCCCGGAATAAATCACTCCCGTTTCGGTATTCCTTGCTTGCACGTTCGCTCCGGCAACCGCAAGCGCGGTGGGGTCGGTAACCGTCCCGGTGATAGTTCCGGTACCCCCTTGGCCGAAAACCAGGGGCGCAAGGGGCAGCAGACATAAAATTAGTAGGGAAGCAGCAGCTACAGACACTGAGCGCATACACACGTCTCCTCAGACATTGAATTAAGTGAAACTCAACCTTGTAAGTGAAACTGAACGTCGCGTGGCAGTAAATTGCCACGTATATTTATCAGAATCCTAGCTTTTCATCGCAGTAAGTGCTGAAAGGACGCCCTCACTTGTCTACACCTATATCCTGCAAGCACGTTCTCCTTGTACAGCAGAAGACTGTGCACGATGCGAGAATATTCCATCAGTAGTGTTAATTTCTGCTGCCCCGGATCGCCGCCGGTCTCATTTCCACCGCTGGCTTGCGGCGACGACTCGGGCGATGATGTCCTCACTCAGTTTCGACGGCGAATGGTGTGGCGTGCGACCCCGAATCGGTCAGTCCGGCTATGCCTTCCGAGTTTGTCGCCCACTATGGAGTTGGCGTGACAGATCGACCATGGGAGTGTCGGACATGGTGGCGTTGCTGGAAGCATCGGAGCGGGGTTAGAAAGAGCGGCCTAGCTTTAAAGAATTTCTCTACCCCTTCAGATATGCCGTAAACGCCTCGATCGCCTTCGACACATAGCGTCTCTCCAACCGGATGTAACCCACTTTCCGGCTGGCCTTCGGTTCAAGTTCGACCAGCCGGCAGCCGTGGCTCAGGCTTCTCGCCATATCAGGCACGATGCTCACGCCGAACCCGGCGCGGATCAGTTCAAAGATCGTTAGAAACTGATCCACTTCGCACTGCGCCACGAAGCGCATCCGCGCGTGATCGCAGAGCGAGAGCGTCTCGTCCCGCAGACAGTGGCCGTCCTTGAGAATCAGTAGCCGCTCCTCCGTGAACTGACGTAGATGCACTGTGTTTGCCTTTGCCAGTGCATGGTGCTCCGGCACCGCCAGATATAGAGGATCGCGGAACAGCTCTTTCATCACCAGCCCCGCGCCAGCCACCGGTAGGCTCACCACCGCCACGTCGATCACCCCGTCGATCACCTGCTCAGCCAGTTCCGCCGTCCTGCCTTCGCGCACCTGCAGATCCACTTCCGGATACCGATCCAGAAATCCTCGCAGCTTTGGCGCCAGATAGTAAGGGAGAATCGTCGGAATCGAGCCCACCCGCAGCGGGCCGCGCACGCCTGCCCGCGCCTGGTCGAACAAGTCAGGGAGCGCCGCCGCGTCTTCCACCAGCGCCTTCGCCTTGCCCAGAATCGCCTCGCCCAGCGGCGTCAGCTCGATGCGTCTGTGCAAGCGTTCGAACAGCGGTGCACCCAGTCTATGTTCGAGCCGCGCAATCTGCTCGGAAAGCGAGGGCTGCGCCATCCCCAGATCTTCGGCAGCCTTGGTGAAACTGCCCGTCCGCGCCACCGCGCAGAAATACTCCAACTGCCGTAAATCAAAGCCTCTTGAGCGCGACGGTTGATCCATAGGTCAATCCTATATATACGATAGTCATCGCCATATTGACCTATGTCAAGTCCGGCCCTAGACTCGCAACTATGAATCCCAGATCGTTCTATTCTCGATGGGCGATGGCCGCAGCCCCGCTGATCCTTGTGTCATCCGCTGTCGCGCAGCCTCCCCAGACCGCCCAGTTCTGGTGGCCGGAAAAGCTTGATCTTTCGCCGCTCCGCCAGCACTCCGCCGAATCCAACCCTCTCGGCAACGACTTCGATTACGCGAAAGCTTTCGCCACGCTGGACCTCAAGGCGGTCAAGCAGGACATCGCCAAAGTCCTCACCACGCCGCAGGACTGGTGGCCCGCCGACTACGGCAACTACGGACCGTTCTTCATACGCATGGCCTGGCACAGCGCCGGCACCTACCGCGTTACGGACGGCCGGGGCGGCGGTGAAGGCGGTCAGCAGCGCTTCGATCCGCTCAACAGTTGGCCCGACAACGCCAATCTCGATAAAGCCCGCCGCCTGCTCTGGCCCGTGAAGCAGAAGTATGGACAGAAAATCTCCTGGGGCGATCTGATGGTTCTCGCCGGCAATGTTTCCCTCGAACAGATGGGCTTCAAGACCTTCGGCTTCGCGGGCGGCCGCAGAGACGACTGGGAGCCGGACACGGTCTACTGGGGTCCGGAAAAGAAATTCCTCGCCGATGAACGCTACAGCGGCGACCGCCAGCTAATGAAGCCTCTCGCCGCCGTGCAGATGGGTCTCATCTATGTGAATCCCGAGGGACCGAACGGCAACCCCGACCCGCTTGCCGCCGCGAAGGACATCCGCGAAACCTTCGGCCGCATGGCCATGAATGACGAAGAGACGCTCGCGCTCATCGCCGGTGGCCACAGCTTCGGCAAGGCCCATGGCGCGGCCGATCCTTCAAAGTGCGGGAGCTCGGAACCCGCCGCGGCGCCGATCGAGCAGCAGGGCCTCGGCTGGCAGAGCAACTGCGGGAGCGGCAAAGGCGCTGATACGATCACCAGCGGG
>JBEKNJ010000134.1:0-9525 GCA_049522955.1 Acidobacteriaceae bacterium | reverse complement strand
ATCGATCGCTACTACATCGAAAACTTCCTTCAGGCCCGTGCGACTGACATAAGAGGCCGCGTGTTGGAGATTGCGGATGACGGGTACAGCTCCCGCTTCGGCGGCTCTCAAATCACGAGGCAGGACGTCCTGCATCTCAATGCCGGAAGCCCAAAGGCTACTCTCGTGGGGGACCTGACTCAGCCCGGTGTGCTGCCTGAGGACGCGTTCGATTGCATAGTCATAACCCAGACATTGCACTTGATCTTCGATTTGCCGCAAGCTGCCGCCCGCCTCCATTCTGCCCTCCGACACGGTGGCGTTCTCCTCCTCACTGTGCCGGGGATCAGTCCAATTGACCGCGGCGAGTGGGGGAAAAATTGGTACTGGAGTCTCTCGCCGATTTCAGTGACCAAGCTCTTTGAGCCCTTGTTCGGCGAGAGCGCACTCACCATCGAAGCTTACGGGAACGTGTTCAGCGCGACAGCATTCCTTCAGGGTCTCGCACTTGAGGAGATCGAGCAGTCAAAGCTGGATATATATGATTCAGCGTATCCGGTCATTGTGGCTCTGCGCGCTGTCAAGCTGTAATGTCGACCCCCTAAGACGATTGAATGTGTCCAGGACGCAAATCGGGGCGTGTGGAAACAGTCCCGAAGAGCCTGCCCGGAGCTTGTCGAACGGGAAGGAAAAACTGCAAGGTTACGCAATCACCTGGTAGATGAGTGGTTGCGGAGCCGGCGGCTGGTCGCTCAGGGTGAAACACCGGTCCAGGATTGCCGCTGCGGGCTCCAGGCGGGCCTCGTCCTCCACATACACGGTGAACAGTGTGTCGCCCGCAGCGACGTGGTCGCCGACCTTTTTGTGGGTTTCGACGCCTGCGTGCGCAGACACCGCTTCCCCGGGCACATTCCTTCCCGCTCCTGAGCGCTGCACAGCCCACCCTGCCTGGTTGCAATCGATGCTGAATAGAAAGCCCGCGGATTGGGACTTTATCGAGTATTGATAGGCTGGCTGATGCAGCCATTGGGGACTGTCAAACCACGCCAAATCTCCGCCCTGGGCGGCAATCATGCAGCTGAGTTTCTTTAACGGAAGACCGCTGACCAATAGCTCCTCTGCCAGCTGCACACCGTCCTCAGGAGTCGGCACTCGCCCTCCCAGGTAGAGCATCCATCCTGCAAGCTCGAGCGTAAGCCTGCGCACGTCTTCCGTGAGGGGATGGCGCTGGTTGCGCAGCAACTCGACCGATTCGACAATCTCGACCGCGTTGCCTGACATGCGGCCCAGCGGTTGATTCATGTTGGTAATGAGCGCGGCGGTCCTGGTGCCGGCGTGGTTTCCCGTGGCTACCATCAGCCTGGCGAGGTGGATCGCCTCTGCCTCCTGCTTGAGGAAAGCTCCCGATCCGGTTTTGACGTCCAGCACCAGCGCGTCGAGGCCGGCCGCGAGCTTTTTGCTCATGATGGAGGCGCAGATCAGGAAGGGATTCTCGACGGTTCCCGTACGGTCGCGTAGAGAGTATAGAGTGCGGTCTGCGGGAACCAGCCATTCTGTCTGACCCACGATCGACAGCCCGCAGGCGTTGAGGACGGCGAATAGCTCCTCCTCCTGCAAGTGGGTCCGGTAGCCTGGAATGCTTTCCAGCTTGTCGAGGGTTCCGCCCGTATGACCCAGGGCGCGACCGGAAATCATGGGCACATACAAGCCGGCGGCCGCGACGATCGGCGCCACGAGGAAGGATGTTTTGTCGCCCACACCTCCGGTGGAATGCTTATCCACCCGGGCTGCGCCCAGGCTCCGGAAGTCCAGCACCCGGCCGGAATCGCGCATGTGGGTGGTGAGACTGTGCAGTTCTTCCGGGTTGAGACCGCGCCAAAAGATGGCCATGAGCCAGGCGGAAAGCTGGTACTCGGGAATGGAATTCGTCGCCGCCCCGGCAACCAGAAAAGCCATTTCGGCATCATCCAAGGCTCCGCCGTCACGTTTCTTTCGAATCAAATCAACCACATGCATGCAGCAGATTCTCCCTGCTGTGATGGTAATAGCACCTGGGCGTCATCGACGCTGGATCGGGAACTATCGCGCTTTCAGATCGTGCAGATGCAGGCGGGGGGTGAGGGCCATTACCATCTGCTATTACCACAAGTCGGTGGTTCATTACTCAAGAACTATGGCGAATTTCTGTAGAAGAAGTATGCTCTTTTCAAGCGGCGATTATCCAGGAACGCTTTCATCGATTCTTTCGGGGGAGGGACTCGATGAAGGGGAACAAGGATAGTCGCCGTTATTGTTTTAGCCTTCTCTCCGACCTGAAGCAGTTCATTCCGCCGACTTCGGTGCCTGTCCTTGAGGGTCTTCGCGGACTCTATGGCTCTTGCCCGCATTGTTAGCGCTCACCCGCTAAGCGCTAAATCTCATCTGGTAGTTCGGTAGGCCTGGGATGTTGGGTGCATCTACACCGTCCAGGGGCAGAACGGTGCGTCTTTGGAGTGTCTGGTGCCGAGTCCGCTTTACAAACGTCACTTCTAAGAGCTCCGGGAGTTGGTCGCTTGCGATTCCTTCAGTATTATTCGCATGCACGTGCACGATCTCAAAATGTTGCCGCAACTTCCGTATGCCGTCCACGAATACAGGCCGTAACGGATCGGTATCGTGAAACTCCACAATAAGCCCAACGATGCGATCGGCAAACTCAACTATTGCATCGATAATTCGGTATTCGGACCCTTCGATATCAACCTTCAGCACTATCTTGTTCGAATCGGCACGTTCAAACACCCTGGATAGGGTAGTGTCATAGGGACGATCAATGCGATTGTAGATTCGCTCCTCAAAGTGCCTGACAGGACCCCTGAAGAACCTGTCATACGATTTCAGAACGTGCCATCGCTTACGCAACACTCGTAGTGACGTATGGCCCAGGCAGACGCCTATCATCGCCATCTGAAGCCTTTTGACGAAAAACTGCCGGGAGATCGTGAAATCATATGCGTGAACGCGAAGGTCGGGATTGAGTTTCCGACATTCCTCATCAAAGGACCAATCATCATTGATGCCCATTGACACAAGAATCTCGGCTTCTCGAATGAGTGTCTCCGGAACTCCGTATCCGCCGTCGTTCTCCCGGCCGATTCGTATCAGGTCAGTGACGACCAAAGGTGCAAGGAAGTTTAGCTCCTCAGGAATGAGCAACTCGTGTGCGCTGTTCGGCGTCTCTACTATCGGCATGACGAATCTCCTGGAAAACCCATCTATCCCCTGATTCGAATCTGGCCTGTTGGTTGTTATTTAGCCGGCGAGAGAGTTCGTAAGTCGAACTCTTTCCAGGGTGACATCAGAAGCCCGTAGCCCTGGAATGTGCCTTTCCACAACGCGGCAAAGTTGGAGAGGCTGCGCTCGAAAATCAGCGTAGTGACCGAGTGCATCAGCAACATTTTTCCGATTCGAATTGCGAAACTGCTTGCGCGGACTTGATCGCGCATGTAGCCGTAGAGCAAAAGCTCATTGCGCACGCAAAGAAAATAAAACCGGTAGGATCGACGGTTGAGGAAACGGTCCCGCATCCGCTGAAGCAGACCAGGGTATCCGAGCTTATAAATCTTCTTTAGAAAACAGGCCTCGCGAATATAGATCACCCGGGTGTGTTTGCTTGCAAGGTATCCATACGCTACATCGTCGCCCCCAACAAAAAAGCGTTTATCCGGAAAACCTATCTTGGACACGATCTGACGGTGGATCAACATTCCCTCGAAACACCCGATCTGCGCGCTAATGTAATCAAGCGTCTGAGACTCTTGCGAGGCGGCGCGGCGGCCTGATTCATCAATGTTGGCCCATCTCTCCCAATCTTCCGATCGCCCGTCGCTGAACACCTTACAGCCCTGAATACACTGAGACACATTTGCATGCGACAGCATCTTCTTCAGTGCGTTCGGAACTGGCTCCACATCATCATCCATCAACCACAGCCAATCAAAGCCGGCCTCAAAGGCTCGCTTGACACCTTCATGAAACCCTCCGGCCCCGCCGGAGTTTACCGGCAACCGAAGGTAGTCAAATATTTCGTTTTCAAGATAACCCTTCTCCGCGAGTAGTTCCGCCGTTCCATCACTACTCGCGTTATCAATCAGCACGATACGGCTTACAGGATATGTCTGAGCAAGCAGCGCATCGAGACATTCACAAAGAAGCTCCTTGCGGTTGAAGGTGACGACCACTGCCGCAACACTGCCTTCTGGTTGCAACGCCACGATAAACTCTCCTCTATATAGTTCTTGGGGCTCGGGAGGCAGCCCGCGCCCGTCCCATAAACATCACGCACACTATCCCGGAGAACAAGTTCGCGAGAGGCGGTTGGGCTTCGGCCTCCGGGCCTTTGCAGGAGCGTCCTCTAGAAGCGGGCGCCTACAGATTCCAGCCGTACACGATCGATCACAGAGGAGCACTTTTGTTCCCAAAAATAGGCCGTCCGGATAATCTCTGCAAGGTCGTGCCGTGCCTGCCATTGAAACAGTTTGCGCGCTTTCGTCGGATCAGCGAAAAGGACAGGCGGGTCTCCCGGCCGAGGTTGCACCACCGTGTAGGGAACCGTGTGTCCGGTAATAGTCTCAATCTCGGCCAGCAGCTGCTTAAGCGAAGTGCCCTTCCCGGTGCCTAAATTAAGAGCGACCGGCTCACCGCCATTCATCAGGTAATCAGCGGCCTGCACATGAGCTCGTGCGAGGTCCGCTACATGGATGTAATCGCGTACACAGGTGCCGTCCGGAGTGGGCAAAGTTCCTCCGAATATCTTTAGCGGGGGTGCCGTTCCCAGTGCGGCACGCATTGCCAGGGGAATGATGTGCGTCTCCGGATCATGATACTCACCGATGGTTCCATCCAGTTCAGCGCCCGCCGCGTTAAAGTAGCGGAGTGCCACATAGCGCAAATGGTGAGAATCAGCGTACGCGGCAAGCACACGTTCAAAGAATAGTTTCGTCGCTCCATACGGGTTGATGGGCTCTTTGACGCTCTCTTCGACAATCGGTAGGTGTGAGGGGGTTCCGTACACGGCGCAAGTCGAAGAGAAGACGATCTTTTTTACCGAGCACTCAAGCAGGCAGTCCATGAGTTTGAGGGCGGCCTCGACATTGTTGGCGAAATACTTCCGCGGGTTCGCGACCGACTCCCCAACATACGCGGCGGCTGCAAAGTGCATGACGATGTCGACTCCATCGAGACAGCGTTTGAGCTTCTCTTTGTCCGCGATATCCGCGACGACCAGCTGGAAGCCCTCGGACAGTGCAGGGTGGCCGGTGCTCAGGTTGTCATAGATGATGACTTCGTGCCCCTGCCGAGCCAGCTCGCGGACTGCATGCGAACCGACGTAGCCGCTACCTCCTGTAACCAGAACACGCATAGTCGTAACCTCGTACTAGTGTGATGTTTTTGCTACCCAACTTGGATGAAAGTGCTTGATTAGATTCATGATAGCGCGAACAGCAGATTGTAACCGAGGGACTTCACGTGGTTATACCCGTGCTGGCGTTGTCGACCAGTGGGGGTAGACTGGGCGTCGAGACATTCACATAAGATCTCTTCTTTGTTGAAGATTACGACCACAACCGCCCCGCTGACCTCTGGCATTGGCACGGAAATATCGCTCACAAGGTTTTCCTCGCGCCGGGTCACAGCGGTCGGCTCAAGCCCCTCTCGGCTTCACTTGAGCTTGTGTCAGATTTCCGGGCATCTGGGACATTTCCGGCTCTCGCGACTTGTGCGCAACTCTTCGCTCGATGAGCGCCTTGCCGTACCGGCGCGCCGGCTCCTCTACAAAATTAAAAATGGGTGCGGCCACCAGGGCGGCTCCCGCATACGTAAGCACTACTACCGTCACTTGGCGCAGCGAGTTAGTTGGCCGGACGACCGACTGTACAGCATCGATCACCAGCCCATGAACCAAGTACATCCCATATGAGCGGCGGCCAATCCATGTCAGCCATTTGGCGTCCAGCATCCCGCGTAACCAGCTTTCACTAAGCTGCAGATTGGCAATAAGCGCAGCAACCATCCAACTGAACAGGAATGTGAATTTCAGATCTCGATCAACCAGGTAGAAACCGAAGACAATGATGCCAGCCAAAATAGACCCCGGTATTTTCGACAACAGACGCTTGAGCGGGACCAAGCCGCGGGCTGACAGCACAATGGCCAGGACACAGCCGACCAGAAGCCCCGAATAGGATCTACCCATACGATAAGGAAGAAGCGTGGCAAAGGTCAGATACAAAAATGGCAATGCGATCAGGCGTAAACGGCCTCTCAGAACAACAAAGTACAGAAGTGGCCAGATCAAATAGAACTTCTCTTCAATACCAAGGGTCCACGAAAACCCGAACGGGGCGCCGGATGGAAGCCACTCGTTGGTAAATGTAAAGTAGTAAGGAAGGGCGGCCCTTAACTGGCCCCATTTGAACGAGTCGTGATAGCAGAGACCCAAGTAAACGATTAGTATCAGGAGATAGATGGGCACGATGCGGAAAAAGCGCCGTATATAGAAGGCCGATAAGATATCCGCTAAGGACGAAAAATATCTCGACGCCCAGCTGTCCCTGAACGTGGGTCAGCCACTGCGCTTTGTATTGAACGTGATAAGAGATAACCAAGAAGACGCTGACGGCTCGTAAGCCATCGAGGGCGGCGAAGTATGGTTTCTTCACAGATACTCCCGAAAAGGTACTGTGCGAGATTTCGCTGGCAAAGCGCTAATCCTGCATACTACGGCTGGTTACAAAAGTCCAAGGGCACTCTTCGATGGACGGCTATCAGGGTTCTCTTAGGGTCAAGCGCATCGAAAAAATCGATGACCTTCCATTCGAATTGCGGCATCCGCCTGATGGTCAGGTCAAACCAGCTGTGTTGTTCGGCGTTCAGCACCAGAAAATCGGGATGGGAACAAAGGAAGCCCTGGCTATCCTGAATGTTCCTCGAGTAGTAATCATTATCGCGGTAAGCTCGCATCAGATGGTAGTCGATCACAAACGCTCTTGGCCCGGCCAGCGCCGCTGGCCAGTCCAACAGGAAATAATAGCGAGTCTGCGGATTGAGGGAGAAGCGCATAAGTCTTGAGAAATCCTGCTGCCAACCTACAACCACCGGAATGTTGGGAGTGACAACGTGGTCCACCTGCGCCACGTCCAGGTAGTCCGGAGTCGCAGCGACCGGTGGTAGGGACAGGGCCAAGGCTACAGGAGAAACCACGAAAAACGCTACGATCGATCCCCACACCATGCGTGAGGACGCCGGGCTGTCTGCGCCGAGCCTATCCGCGAAGTCTGCGAGGATGATGGCCACACCAATACCGCACGGCAGAAAGTACCTGGGAACGAAGATCGGATTGATAAGGTGAGAGAGCACAAACAACACTACCGGGATAGTGAGTAGAAGGTAGGCAATGAGCAAGAGAGCTTTCCTTGGAGCGGGGCCGGATCGTGGTCCCGACTTCACAAGTTCTCGGAGCCCGAGCAGAAAGATCAGCGCAAGAGTGATAAGAATGCCCCATTCCGTCGCCTGACGAACCAGTTGAAATGGTGCTTGATGGGGCTGATGCCGAAGAAGCTCAAACCAGGGTCCGAAAACGTCAAAAATGTAGCTGACGACGAGGAATTTCACGGTTGGCATCACCATCCAGACGCGGGGTTTGCCCGCTGCCATGGAAGCTCGGATCGCAGGAACCCAAACAAGAAGCGCCAGCCAACCAGCCGCATGAGAGAGATAGACTCGCGGCCGAAACCAACGCCTGGTTGCATCAGATACGATCAACGCCAGCAGGATCAACCCTCCGTAAAAGATGCCCAAGACGTGAGTCAAAACTAGAACTGCTTGAGACAGAAAGGACAAGACCAGCAGCCGGCGGTTCGGCGCCGGTTGCATGACAAGCCGCACATAAACGTTGACTGCGACCGCGACCGCCAGCATGAAGAGACCGTAGAAGCGCGCCTCCGCATTCTGATCGAGCAGCACGCCCGAAGTGCCCCAAAACGCGAGCACACCAAATGCCGTCGCCCACATACCGTAAAAGCGGCGCATGGTGCTCCAGGCGACGAGCAGAGCTCCGCACATGGCGATGCAGGAGTACAGGCGAAGGGTCAGAACGTCGGTGCCAAAAGCCTTTGCCCAGAGCCACGCTGTTGTGTAGAAAACGGGCATCCCGCCGTCAGCGCCATGTTGAATTGCGGAATACAGATGCCACAGCGAAGGATCGCTAACTTCTTTCCACGTTAATAACTCATCCATCCACGCCTGTTTGTGCGCTGACCAAAGAATGCACGAAAGAACCAGAGATATCAAAGAGCAGGAGAGCACGAAAACTTCTCCCTCCGAAGCTTTTTGTGCGGATGGTCGATCTATGTCCTTGAGAGTCGTTTTGGTAGACTTCACGTGAGTCCCAGCTTCTCCCTCTCGCTGCGATTCCGGAACCTCGGTTGGAAGGCCATGAGGTACCACTTGAGGTAGTGAGGGAGCCAATTCCAAAGTTTGAATCGTGACTTTCCGGCCGTGCGATCCCTCCATGTAGAGGGAGTTTCGGAGATCGTGTAGCCTGCCAGAAAGGCCTTCACGGTGATCTCCAGGCTGAGTTCAAATCCGCCTTTACTCTCGATGCAGATGGCATCCAGCATAGCGCGATCATAGATCTTGAAGGCGTTGGTTGCGTCATGGGTGGGCATTCCTCGGAGCCAGCACAAGGAAAGTCCGGACAGGCGTGAAAGCAGTTGTTTGAACCAGGGGCCTCCGATAAGCCGACCACCTCTCATGTAGCGGCTGCCGACGACAATGTGACTTCCACGCCGGTAAAGCTCAAGCATTTTGGAAACCTGTCCCAGATCATCCGACAGATCAGCCATTGCTACGAGGACAGGTCCGGGCGGCGCCGCATCAAATCCAGTTCGTATTGCGCCCACGACTCCACGCCCGTAAGTGTTCTTGACCAACTCCAATCGATTCTCACCCTGGGCGATAATTTGGCGAGCCACCGGCAGCGTGTCATCGCCATCAAAGTCATAGGCCACTAATGCCGTAAACGGAAAGTTAAGGTGCTCGGTCATCTCCGACCAGAGGCCGGGGAAATTTGCGCCTTCGTTGTAAACTGGAATAACGATGGTTAACTTATCCATTTGATCTCCTGTCGAAACTCGTTACAGCGGGCGAACCAGTTCACATCTGGCCTATTTCCACCTGCTCCGCGATCCATGGAATGACCTCGTCCAGGATGTCTGAGAGCGGAGTGGCCGCCTCGAATCCGAGTAAGTCTCGCGCCTTGCCAACCGCCGGCGCTCTCTCCTGAACATCGTACTCGTAAGCTGGGTCGCTCACGTAGCGGAACGGTTTCCCTGAACCATGGATCTTCTTCCAGATCAACTCAGCCAGTTCCAGCACGGTGGTACGTACCGGGGTGGAAAGGTTGAAATCCTGGTTCAGGGCGGCCGGATGCTCCACACAAACACGGATGCCACGGGCTAAATCGCCACCGTAGGTGTAATGGCGAACCTGCTTTCCGTCACCCAG
>JBEKNJ010000133.1:0-7026 GCA_049522955.1 Acidobacteriaceae bacterium | reverse complement strand
AGAACCCGCTCAAAGATTGCGTCTACGTTCGCAAGCTGCCGCTCTATCTGAAAAGTCTTGTCCAACTGGGGCAGGCGACTCTTGATTGCGGGGTCCCGCTCCACCAGGTCGCGAAAGACCAGGTCTTCTTTCCACGCGCGCATTGCGTGTTCCTGCACCAGGCGATAAGCCTCTTCGCGAGACATACCGGCTTCGCTCAAATCGAGCAGAAGCTGGCCGGAGAAGATCAGGCCTCCGGTGCTCTCCAGATTCTTGAGCATGCGCTGGGGATAAACCAGAAGCTTCTCGATCAGGGAGGTGGTCTTGGCCAGCAGGTAATCGATGAGAATGGTGGAATCGGGAAAAATGATGCGTTCCACCGACGAGTGGGAGATGTCCCGCTCATGCCAGAGCGCCACGTTTTCCAGGGCCGCCTGGGTGTTCCCTCGGATCACCCGCGCCAGGCCGCTGATCTGCTCCGAAGTGATGGGGTTCCGCTTGTGCGGCATGGACGACGAGCCCTTCTGTTTTTCAGAGAAGAACTCCTCCGCTTCGCGGACTTCGGTACGCTGCAGATGGCGGATCTCGACCGCAATTTTATCCAGTGTCGAAGCCAGCACGGCGAGCGTAGCTATGTACGCAGCATGACGGTCGCGCTGGACGACCTGAGTGGCGATCGGATCGGCGCGCAGTCCAAGCTTGGCGCAAATGCTGGCTTCGTGCGCAGGCTTGAGATGGCCGAAAGTTCCGACCGCGCCGGAGAGCTTGCCGACGCGCATGTCTTCTGCGCTGGCATCGAAGCGAATCAGGTCGCGGTGTATCTCAGCGTACCAGTTGAGCAGTTTAAGCCCGAAAGTCGTCGGTTCGGCATGGATGCCGTGGGTGCGCCCGATGGTGGGGGTGTGCTTGAACTCCAGCGCGCGTCGGCGGAGAACCTCGGCCAGCGCCAGAATACCCTGACGGATGAGCCCCGAGGCCTCTTTGATCTGCAGTGCCTGTGCCGTATCGACCACGTCGTTCGAAGTAAGGCCGTAGTGCAGCCAACGGGATTCCGGCCCGATTTTTTCCGCCATGGCTGTCGTAAAGGCGATGACGTCATGCTTCACCTCGGCCTCGATCGTCTGAATGCGGTCGACGTCGACCTCGCCATGGGCGCGGATCGCGTTGGCGGCCGATTGTGGGACGATCCCGGCGTCGGCCAACACCTCAGAGGCGGTAGCTTCCACCTCCAGCCACATGCGGTACTTGTTTTCTTCCGTCCAGATCCGGCCCATGGCCGGACGGGTGTAACGAGCGATCAACCAAAGCCTCCAGTGACAATCTACTATTCTATCGTTGCTGCATCTCACTGCGTTGGGAGGGACAATTCATGGAAGAAGAACCGGAACTGATCACAATCGAACGGTATGGCGACTCAATGGAGGCAGACATGGCAAGGACTCGCCTGGAGTCTGCGGGGATTACCAGCTTTCTGGTGGGAGAAAATGCTGCCATGCTTTACGGTGCCACGCTGGGAGCGCTTCAGCTACAAGTAAGCACGAAGGATGAAGCGGATGCGCGAAGCATCCTGAACGACCCAGGGCCGCCGGATGGCAAGGTAGCCTCAGTCTCCTAAAGCTAGCGCGGGTTGAGTTGGAATAGCTCGGCCATTTCCTGGTGGAGAAAGCCTTGGCCTGGACGGTAAGGCTGAACCCATTTGCCGTCAATGACGAACTGGGGGATGGCCCGCTTGCCCACCTGCCGGATAACTTCTTCGGCGGCGCCAGGACTGGTCTCGATATCGATCTCGGTATAGGGGATCAAGTGCTTTTCGAGGAAACGTTTGGCTTCGCGGCAATCGCGGCACCACGGAGCGGAATAGACCAACACATGCATCCCTCTATCATATCAACCCCTCTATTTGGCGCCTAGTTTGGCGCTCTCAAGACTGTCTTGGCCGGGGAATGAGTCTCGTTGGGACGTTTGAGAGGACGTTGGACTGGAGAAGACAGAGCGTGCGCTGATTTGTTTGGGATGTTTTTCGTCATAATCCCTCAAAATCGTCATCCTGAGCGGAGCGCTGTCACATGGGTTTGTCGTGTGACACAGCGCTTGTTGCGCGGAGTCGAAGGACCTCGGCGATACCTAACTTAGGTATGCTGCTTGGAGTTTTTCGACCATCGAAGCAAGATGCTAGCAAGTTCTCGATCTCGGCCCCAGGAAAAGACCGTGGCAGGTCCGCCCGGTGCGGGCTTCGGTGGTTGAAAAGCTCCGAGCGGCATGGGGTAAGTTAGGCATCGCCGAGGTCCTTCGACTCCGCGCAACAAGCGCTGTGTCACACGATAACCCGTGTGAGGCGCTCCGCTCAGGATGACGGTTTTGTGGGCGTCACGCGATAACCCGTGTGAGGCGCTCCGCTCAGGATGACGGTTTTGTGGGCGTCACGCGATAACCCGTGTGAGGCGCTCCGCTCAGGATGACGGTTTTATGGGCAACGGAATAAATCTGTGACGGCGCTTCGCTCGGGATGACGAGTTTGTGGGAATTTTGACGAAAAACAGAAAAGCCAAACGGTCGAGTGGACGGTTATGCAGTTTCTCTCTCAACCCATGATGACTTTCGGAGTACTACACGAATAGGTAACTATCGAAGCGAGCAAACTTCCGCATTAAGCTGGGACCATGAAAAGCCAGACGAGACTGGTTGTTGGTATTGCTACTCGTGGTCGTTGCACAATACTCGCAGAAACCATCGCCTTCCTGGCAGCCCAGAAAAGGCAACCCGACCAGACCTTAGTGGCTTACGCAGAGCCGGCGGACATAGGAGATGCCCCTGACCGGTTCCCGCACGTGACCTTTGTCCAGGCTCCACTCGGTCTAACCCGGCAACGCAATGCGATCCTTAGCTTGGCTCTCGATAGCGATCTTCTGCTTTTCATCGATGACGATTTCTATCTCGACCCGCAATATCTAACCATCGCCGAACGGTTTTTCATGGAAAACCCGGATGTGGTGGCTTCCACCGGTAGGGTTCTGGCAGACGATGTAAAAGGTCCCGGACTCACCGTGGCCCAGGCAAAATCGATCATCGCAGTTAGCAATGGTTCTCAGTGCGAGCAGCAGATCACCCCTATCTTCTTCGCTTACGGATGTAATATGTGCCTGCGCCTGGCTCCCATCCGAGAGAACAATCTTCGCTTTGATGAGACCCTCCCGCTGTATGGATGGTATGAGGACTGGGATTTCTCCCGGCAGCTGGCAGCTTTCGGGGCGGTCGTTCACATCTCGAATTCATGCGGAGTTCATCTCAGTACCAAGGTCGGCCGCATCACCGGAGTCCGCATGGGATACGCGCAGGTGGCCAATCCGATCTACCTCGCTCGCAAGGGCACCTTCCCCTGGTCCCATGTGTTCAAGTTCATCGTCGGCCCTTGCCTGAAGAACCTGGTTCGAAGTCTGGCTCCAGAAGCACACGTCGACCGGTTGGGGAGATTTTGCGGAAATCTTGCCGCGTTCCGCGATCTTCTCGCCGGCACCCTCAGCCCGACACAGATCGTCGACCTTTAATCCATTCGGCATACTGCAGCAGGATGTAGTTATCCGTCATGCCGGCAATGTAGTCAGCGACCACCCGAGGCACGCCCTGGGCGTCGATCTGCGACTGGTTCGCCGGCGGTAACAGCGCCGGATCGTTTACCCAGCAGGAAAAGAGATTTCGTACCACCATGGCCGCTTCCTGCAGATCTCGCTGCAGCTCTTCGCTGCTGTAGAGAGTCGCGTACAGATGTTGCTTGGCCTGGTGGCGAAGCTCCTCGATTTGCGGCGAAAAGGCCACCAGCCGTTGCGGCGAGCGCCGAACATCTTCCAAGGTGATCACCCCTCCGGCGGAGACTCTGCGCGCAGTCTCTCGAATAAGATCGCCCACCAGGGTATTCAGCATCTTCTTCAGCGCTTCGTTGGATTGCAGCTTTTTGGCAGCCGTGGGAAACTCGCGCTCCACAGCGCACAACGATTCATCGAAAATGCGCACGTGCCGGCGGAGCCCCTCCGCATCGAGCATCCCCGCTTCCATCCCGTCATCCATATCGGCCGTGAGGTAGGCGATCTCATCCGCCAAATCGATCAGCTGCGCCTCCAGAGGCGGTTGCAGATCAAGAAAATAGGAGCGCAGTTCCGGGTGTTCAGTCGAGGAATAACTGCGCGAGTGCTTGACGATGCCTTCGCGCACCCCGAGCGTGAGATTCAGCCCGCGAAAAGAGGCATAACGAACCTCGAAGTACTCGACGATGCGCAGGGCGTGCAGGTTGTGGTCAAAGCGGAGTCCAAATTCCTGCATGGCTTCGTCCAGCGCCCGCTCACCGGCATGTCCAAAGGGCGGGTGGCCGATGTCATGCACCAGCGCCAGCGCTTCCGTCATATCCTCGTTCAGTTTGAGGGCAGAGGCGATCGCGCGCGCGATCTGTGCCACTTCCATCGTGTGGGTAAGGCGGCTGCGAAAGTGATCGGAGTAACGGTGGGTGAAGACTTGCGTTTTGCCGGCAAGGCGCCGGAATGCCCGGGCATGAATCACCCTGGCGCGATCACGCTGAAAGGGAGTTCGATAGGGATGGGCTGCTTCAGGATGCTCCCGCTGCGCCAGCAGGCTCGCCCCATCCTCTGGAACCACACAGCCGGGCGCAAGGCTAAAAGCTTCGCCGGTCACGCCTCCGGCCGTTGCCACCCTATTGCTTCGGGCTGGCGCCGGCCGATTCTTCCTTTGCCAACTTGACTCGCGCGCTATCCAGCTTCTTCTGCACCTTGTTCACGTCCCCAGGCTCTGCATCCGCCGGCACTGTCTTGGCGTACTCCT
This sequence comes from Acidobacteriaceae bacterium, assembly GCA_049522955.1. Taxonomy (GTDB): domain Bacteria; phylum Acidobacteriota; class Terriglobia; order Terriglobales; family Acidobacteriaceae; genus PALSA-350. Next base: position 2,220 of record JBEKNJ010000133.1, on the reverse strand, counting down.
GCAGGCTCTGCTCCCATTGGCCGGCGGCCATCTTCAGCCGGCCGGTCTTTTCGTACAACTCGCCCAGGTGGTCGTGAACTGCCGGGTCCTGGCCCATGCGCTCGCTTGCCTTGCGCAGATTGGCTTCCGACAGCGCATATTGACCCATCTTGAAATACACCCAGCCGAGCGAATCCAGGTAGGCGCCGTTCTGGGGATCCAGTTGGACCGCCTTTTGTACCATGGCCAGCGCGTCATCCAGCTTGACCCCACGATCCCCAAGCATGTAGCCGAGGTAATTGAGGGTCATGCTGTTGTTGGGATCGATGGCCAGAATCTTGCGAAATTCCTCTTCCGCGGAATCGTAGTGCTTCTGCCGTTCAGCCAGCGCACCGCGCAAAAAGTAGATATAGATCTTGTCGTCCTGATTCTTCGAGGCCTGGCCGTCCGCTTTACTGGAGAGAGCGTCGGCCGCGTCAATCTCGTCGGAGGCGTCCTTCCAGCGGCGCAAACGGGTATACATCTGCGCCAGTGCCAGGTGTACCTCGCGGTCGCCTGCATTACCCTTCAGTTGCGCCTTCGCCAGCTTGATCCCGTCTTCCGACTTGCTGGTGTCAGCCAGTTGTCCGGCGAGCATCAACTGAACACTCTTGTCTTTGGGCATGGCAAGCGCCGCCTGCTGCGCCACCTGCGTCGCCTTGTCGTATTCCTTGGCGTCGCGGTAGGCATCCACCTGCCCCTGGTACCCGCGCTCGGCATATTCCCCGCCCATGGCGACCATCAGCTGGTAGCTTTGGACCGCTTGCTCCGTCTTGTTCTGCTCGCGGTAAATATTCGCCAGCCGGTCGAGGAAGATGGAGCGATTGTTTTTCTCTGCTTCCGCGTATTGTCCGTCAGCATGGGTGGTCTGTTTGACCAGCAGCTGCAGAGCCTGCGCGGCTTCATCGTAGTGCCCGAGCGAGTCGTCGATCAGGGCCTCGTTGAAACCGATTTCCAGCGAATCTGAGGCCAGGGCCTTGGCCTTTTTCAGTGTGGTGAGTGCCTGCTCGTAGTGACCCTGCCGACGCTCGATCTCCGCGATCCGCAGATAGGTCTGGGCGTCCTGCGGGTCGGCGGTCGAAATGGCCTCAAAGTGCTTGAGTGCAGGGGCTAATTGACCATCGTTCAGAAGCGCTTGTGCCAAGCCGCGCTCGGCATCGAGGTTGTCCGGTTCCATGTCAAACGCCTTGCTGTAGGCGTCGATGGCGCTCTTGTTTTCCTTGAGCTGGTCGTAGCTCATGCCCAGCGCATAGTCCATTTTCGCTGTGCGGTCATCCACGGGAACCGCGTTCAGGACCGCGATCGCATGCGTCATATCGCCGGAGTCGCTGTACAGCCGCGCCAGGTTGAGCACTACATCTTCCGAGTTCGGATCAATGTGCTGCGCCGCCTTGAATTGTTCTTCCGCATGCGGGGTATCGTGGGCCAGCGTGTATAGCTGCCCCAGCAGCAGCCGGCTTTCAATATCGTTGCTCTGCAACTGGACGATCTTGGTGTATTCAGCAATGGCAAGCTGCAGCACCTTTTCCGAAGGACCGCCATTCTGAACATTGCCCAGAGATTGCAGGTAGACACGGCCAAGCAACTTATGGGCTTCCAGATTGTTCGGCTCGGTCTTGAGGATCTCCTGGGCGGCCAGTACGGCATCGCGGACCCGGCCGGTGCGCAGATACAGTTCAGCCAGCCCGCTGTTCAGATACTTCGAGCCAGGGTCGGCGTCCAGCGCCAGTTTGTATTCCTCGATGGCACGGCCAGCGCCAGTTTGTATTCCTCGATGGCACGGGTGGCGTACTCGGGGCGGCCATAGTTTGTGGCCATTTCCTCATACATGTGCGCCAGGCCGAAATGGTAGTAAGCCGCGGAGCGGTCCGGTGGTTTTTGCGCGGCCGGCGTGCTGCTGCTTGCCGTGCCGGTGGAGGGCTTGGCAGGCGCACTTTGCGCTCCGGCTGCTTCCTGGGGTGACCCGCCCGGGAGGGGAGACGCCAAGCCTGAGCCCGGGATGACGATCGCTGCAAAGGCGAAGAAAGCTGTTTGGCGAATTCTGCTGGAAATTTGAGGTTTAACCTTGATGGTCATTTTATGGGAGTTCCTGTGCCCAGGCTTCTGTTCCTTTGAACTGACGCCGGCGATCCAAACGCGGTGCAGAGGAACCCGCATTTTGTTGTCATGTGCGCTTCCATCCTCAAACCGGCGCACCATCTG
>JBEKNJ010000132.1:0-7063 GCA_049522955.1 Acidobacteriaceae bacterium | reverse complement strand
CATTGCCGAAGCGGCGGCCAAAGTGCTGACCACCGAGGGACATTATGGGAAAACTTACAATCTTAACGGGCCAGACATTTTGAGCGGTGCCAAGGCAGCCTCCATCTGGAGCACGCATCTGGGCAAAACCATTCGTTACCCCGGCGAAAACATGGATGCCTTTGAAGAACAGTTGCGTAAGAAGGCCCCGACTTGGGCGGCCTATGACTTCCGAATGATGTTCCAAGGCTATCTCGAACGCGGCTTCGTCGCGAGCGATGAAGATTTGAAAACATTGACCACGCTGCTCGGACATACTCCACGCCGCTATGAAGACTTTGCGCGGGACACTGCTCTTGAGTGGAAGAAGTAATGAATAGAGATTCCTCGCAAAAACCCCCAACTCAAAGTAAATATTATGATAAATACTTTCAAAGCCGAAACTGCCGCTCTGCTTCTTATCGACCATCAAATCGGCACGATGCAGCTCATCAAGAATATCTCGCCCGACCTAGCGCTCCGCAATGCCGTAAACCTCGCCAAAGCAGCGAAGGAGTTGAAGATGCCGGTCGTCCTCACCGCCAGCATGGAGGATCACCTCCAGGGGCCTCTAGCTCCCGCGCTGGAACGAGTCCTACCTAAAGAGTATGCCGCCCGCGTGAAGCGTAAGGGCATCGTGAGCGCGTGGGATGACGCTAACTTCAAAGCTGCTGTGCTTGCAACGGGACGCAAGCAACTCGTCATGGCGGGTGTCACAACCGACGTTTGCCTCGTATTTCCGGCGATATCCGCTGTCCGCGAGGGCTTCGAAGTTCTTGCGGTGCTAGACGCCTCAGGTTCACCCTCAGACCTCTCCGAAGAAATGGCGCGCCGCCGAATGGAGCAGGCCGGCGTAATCCTCACGACGACGGCAACTGCTATCGCGGAGCTTGTCCACGACTGGGTCTCGCCAGCCGGGGGGGTGCTCATACAGCTACTACTTGCGGCCAACCCACCTATGCTTCCCGCATTGTGAACGGAAAAAGAGTCACAATTGCAGGCTTCGAGGAAGCCACGGCGAAGTTAGGAGACGTCCGCCTTCATTACTGGATGGGCGGCAATCCGGAAGGACCGCCCGTGCTCCTGTGGCACGGATTTCTCAGCACCAGTTACGCATGGCGCAAAGTTGCACCCGCACTGGCTGATGCTGGTTTCGCTGTGCTGGTGCCGGACATGCGAGGCTTCGGAGACTCCGACAAACCAGCGGGCACCGAAGGCTACGACGCCCGCGCTCTCGCCGAAGAGTTCCGCGCGCTCGTTCGCCAGATCGGGTTTGGAAGTGGAAAGTCTATCATCCTTGCCGCCCACGACATGGGCGGGCCGCCAGCACTACTTTGGGCCGCCGACCATCCAGACGAAGTTGCGGGGCTGCTCTACATCGAAGCGCCGGTCATGCTCGCCGAGGTGCTCACGAAAATCATCACCTACACGCCGGAGGCCATGAAAGAAGGATCAATGTGGTGGTGGATCCTTCCGCTCGCACCCGATGTGCCGGAACGCCTGGTCGTCGGCCATGAGCACGCCTTTCTCACTTGGTTCTATGATCGTCACACCGCTCGGCGGAGTTCAATCGAGTCCGAAACCGTGGCTGAATATCTGCGCACTTTTTCCGGTCACGAAGGTGTGCTGGGCGCAATGGGAGTTTATCGGGCAGCCTTCATCAGCATGGCGCAAACGGCACCGCTGGTCGGCCACAAGGTTCACGTGCCTGTCGTGGCGCTTGGCGGCGAAAAAGGCCTCGGTGCCAAGGTTGGCGCAATGGTCAAGCTGGTCGCCAAGAACGTGGATAGTAGCGTGCTTGAAGATTGCGGGCATTTCTTTCCCGAAGAACACCCGGAAGAGATTGTGCGCCACGTCCAAGCTTTGAGGGCTCGCGCGCCAAAAAAATAACCCGAACTTCACCTATTTAATAATTCATTTTAGAAAAGTCGGATCGACTAAATTTAACAACACCGCAATAATGATTTTAGTTAGATCTTCGAACACCTGAAAACCTATCGAAATATGGATATCTTACTAAAACGCATCGAAGTTCTCGGCTCGCAGATGGCTTACCTTGAGGCCGGGGAAGGACCTGTGATCCTTTTCCAGCATGGGAACCCGACTTCCTCGTATCTCTGGCGCAATGTCATTCCGCAGGTCGCTCCATATGCGCGTTGCATCGCCCCCGATCTCATCGGCATGGGCGCGTCAGACAAGCCTGACATCGCATATCGGGTAGAGGACCATGCCCGCTATTTCGAGGCTTTCATCGAAGCGCTCAACCTGACAGACCTTGTCTTGGTTTTGCATGATTGGGGCTCCGCGCTCGGCCTGGACTGGGCGCGACGGCACGAAGACCGGGTCCGCGGCCTCGCATTGATGGAGTTCATGTGGCCGATACCGACTTGGCTCGATGTTGATCCCGGAGGCGCCGAAGCTTTTCGCGCTTTCAGGTCCGACCAGGGCCGCAAGCTCCTCATCGACCAGAACAGCTTCATCGAACGGATTTTGCCCGGTGGGATCTTGCGGACTCTGACCGACGAGGAAATGACGGCTTATCGCAAGCCTTTTCTCGATCCCGCGTCTCGCGAACCGGTCTATCGATTTCCCAACGAGCTTCCGATCGCCGGTGCGCCGGCGGATGTATGGGCGATGGCCGACGCCTATCGCGCCTGGCTGCTCGAGACCGAACTGCCGAAGCTGTTCTTCTGGGCGGAGCCCGGCGCATTGATCTCACCCAGGCTTGCCGCTTGGCTACAGACCCGGCTGAAGGCTTGTAAGTCTGTGCCGCTTGGTCCCGGTCGCCATTTCGTCCAGGAGGATCATGCCGATCTGATCGGTCGCGAAATCGCCGAGTGGCTGTCCGCAGTTCGCCCAGCTTAGCGCAGCGACTGACAACAAACCGAAAACATACCAACTGGATAAATCAACACCATGAATGACAAACCTATCACAGCGCAACCCATCTCGCCGATTCCGGCGGACAACCTCCTCCGCAAGCTAAGGGTTGCGGATTATAACAAAGACAAAAGCCTTCGCCACCTTGGCATCGTGGGAGACACCTATACCATTCTGCTGAGCGGCGATGACACTGCCGGTCGTTATTGCCTCATTGACATGCACGTTCCCCCGGGCGGCGGCCCGCCGTATCATCGCCATGACTTTGAGGAATCGTTTACCATCCTCGAAGGTGAAATCGAAGCCACTTTTCGCGGCAAAAAATCAGTCGTGCAAGCAGGAGAGACCATAAGCATTCCGGCTAACGCGCCTCATTCCTTCACAAACGCCTCCAAGGAACCGGCACGGTTGCTTTGCATCTGTTCGCCAGCCGGGCAGGAAGAATTATTTCTTGCGGTTGGGGTTCCGGTAGCTACTCGGACAACGCCGCCTCCCAAGCTCGACAAAGCCGCTGCGGCGGCAATGATGGCGAAAGCCATCGCACTCCTTCCAAAATATCGCACGGAGATGGTAAAGACATAAACCCAAAATGACCTGGGCGAGCAAACCCGACGCTTCGGCACGGCTAAAGGAACTTCAGAGGAAGTTCGGACTTGAACCAGACCTGGTCGTTGCTGCTGCGAAGGAGCAGATGGGCAAAAAGGGGACATCAGCTTGTTCGGAAACAACGTAATGGACACGCACGGCAACGAAAATTTAATTGGACGAAATGTAATCAAGTTTCGGCACCGCAAAAATTGGACGCAGGACGAGCTTGTCGTCAAAATGCAACTGTTGGGGTGTTGCATGACTTGCGGCACCGTAGCCAACATCGAAACTTGCCGCTGCTCCGCAACCGGCTAGGAAATAATATATTTCACCGAAGTTTTTGGCGTAAGAGTAGGTGAACTTTTCCAGTAATATGGTTTTCAGGCGGTGCGCAGAATCGGCGCGACACGGGCGCCAAGCAGTTCAATGGCCTGCATGAGCTTCGCGTGTGGTAATGAAGCCATATCCATTTGGAAGCTAATCCGATTGATGCCGCCCAACGCCTCGCTGTGTTCAAGAATCTTTTTTGACACTTCTTCGGGGTTGCCTACCTTCAATGCGCCGTGCGAACCAAACAAAGCATTAAAGTGTGCTCGTGTGACAGGCGGCCACGGTCGCGCTCCAGCAAGCGCACGCCAAGCTCCTTCTCCAGAGTCTTGATCTGACGACTGAGCGGCGGCTGGTTGAGATGCAGACGCTCAGCCGCCCGGCGGAAGGAGAATTCCTCCACGACGGCGACAAAGGAGCGTAAATGAGAAAAAATCCATAACGCTTATACTGAAGACTGATACTTAAAACGAACTCAAAACACAACGCAAAAAGCAATAAAAATGGGGTGTTCACCCCATAGCTTGAACGCCGTGACAGGATAAAATTATTCGATTGAAAAATACATTCACTCAATTGAAAGGGCGTGACGCTGGCCGACGCATTCGGAGGAATTAATTCAACAGCCATGACCTTCAATGGACAATCAGTCATGCCCCGCGCCGCTATGAAAACTTTGCGAAAGAGGCGGCCCTCGAATGGAAGAAGTAAATGTGACCAATCCACCCTGGGCGGAGAATAAAAAACTCAACTAAGAAAAAAACACGATCATGGCAAAACCCACCCTCTATTCTTCTAAAGTGTCTGTCCCCATTCCTAATGATGCCGAGATAAAAAGATTAATGGGCGCTACTTATGATCCGGCTAAGACGCTAAACATCGTCAAAATGCTGGCTGGCACAGAAGATTTATTTCAGCCCATTGCTGGGCTGGTAAAAGCTATTTTTGCAGCCGAGGGAATCGATCCAAAAATTAGGCAGATCATTATTCTCCGCGCAGCATCGGTTCTCAATGTGCCCTATGAGTGGCAGGCCAATGTCCCGATGTCTTTGAATAACGGCCTGAGCGCAGTGGAGGTGGAAGCCGCAGCAAATGACGGTCCCGTTACTGGAATTCATTCAGACTACGAACTTGTTTGTCAAGCGACGGATGAGATGTATCAAGCAGGAACGCTGACAGACTTTGTTCTACAAACACTTCTGGACCGCTTCGGGATAACAAGCACACGAAAAATTTTGCTGATCATTTCCTGGTTCAGTCTCCTAAGTCTTTTTCTCAATAGTTGCCGAGTGCCACTGGAGACTAGCGACAAAATCGGCAGTAAAAAAACTCCCCTAGGATAATTGAGGCCAACTCAGCCAAACCCTTTAGAAGAAGTAAATGTGAACGATCTACCATGAGCGGAAAGCAAACAATTCAATTAGGAAAAATTCGATCATGAAACAATTCAAACCTGAAACCTGCGCCCTTGTGCTGATTGATTACCAAGTCGGCACGCTGCAACTCATCCGAAGCATGTCTTCGGACGTCTCGCTCCGCAATGTGGTCATCCTCGCGAAGGCGGCGATTGCCTTCGGCATGCCCGTCGTCCTCACCACCAGCCAGGAGGATCACATCCAAGGGCCGCTTGCGCAATCGCTCCAAAAGGTTTTGCCCGACGCCTACAAAAATTGCGTCAAACGCATTAGGCCCCTCTGGAATGTGATGCTTATAGCAGCTCTCGGTTATTACGTAGGATGGTGGCTGCCTTGGCCGATTTTCGGATATCACGCCCCTAACGAGTTTTCGCAAATAGACCATTTCACCGCAACCGTGATCACCCTCGCGGGCCTTTTTTGCGCGCGCCAGCAATTTTCAAAAACTCCAATGACGCGCGACGAATACACAGAATAGAAACCACCAAAACACACAAACATATGAAAACTACTACCGAAGGAGACAAGAAGATGAAAGCGATCAGGCTGCACGAGTTCGGTGGCCCGGATGTTCTGCGATACGAAGATGCACCGAAGCCCGTTGCCGGCCCAGGCGAGGTCATCGTGAGAGTCCATGCTGTCGGACTCAATCCGCCCGACTGGTATCTGCGCGAGGGCATGAAGATGCTCCCGCCCGAGATGCGGCCAAAGATCGCCTTTCCCGTGATTCCCGGAACCGATGTCTCCGGCGTTGTAGAGAACGTCGCTGGAGACGTGGCGGCTTTCGCGCCCGGCAACGAGGTCTACTCGATGGTGCGATTCCCCGGCGTCGACGGCCGCGCGTATGCTGAATACGTCAGCGTGCCGGCGTCCGAGCTTGCCATCAAGCCCGGCAGGATCGACCACGTGCACGCAGCGGGCGCGCTCATGTCGCTGCTGACCGCCTGGCAGTTCTTGATCGAGCAGGGACACGACATCCCAAATCCGATCCAGCCCGCTCAGCATCAGCCAGTCGAGCTCAATGGCAAGACTGTCCTCATCAACGGAGCCGCTGGCGGCGTCGGCCACTTTGCACTCCAACTGGCCAAGTGGAAAGGCGCTCGCGTGATTGCAGTTGCCGATGGCACCCATGAGGCCTTCCTGCGCGAGCTCGGTGCGGACGAGTTCATCGACTACACCAAGAGCAAGCCTGAAGACACCGTCAGCAACGTCGATCTGGTCGTGGACTCGATTGGCGGTCCGACCTCGGCTCGCTTCCTTCGCACGCTCAAGCGTGGCGGAGCGCTGTTCCCCATCTTCGGCCTGGGATTCAACGGCGCCGAAGAGGCTGAAAAGCTCGGAATCACGGTCTCGACCACCCAGGTCCGCTCGAGTGGTGCGCAGCTCGCAGAACTCGCACCCCTGCTCGATCAGGGAACGCTACGTGTCTGGATCGACAGCAAGTTCGACCTGGCGGATGCGCATAAAGCGCATGAGCGTGCGGCCCGTGGACACATTCGCGGAAAGATTGTCCTCGAGGTCAAGTGACGGTCGCAAAGAACGTGAATAGCAGCGTGCTTGAAGATTGCGAGCATTTCTTTCCTGAAGAAACACCCGGAAGAGAATGTGCGGCGCATTCAAGCTCTGAAGGCTCGCGCGCCAAAGATATTACAACAATCCATCAGCACTAAACGTCAGCACAAAAAACAGATAAGGATTAAATATGAACACAGACAAACTTCAACAGTTATGGAAGTGCTACCTGGACGCCTACTCCGACATTTCCGTAGATGAGCGGAAGCGCCTGCTCAGGCAAAGCGTGAGCGACGACGTCATATTTACCGGTCCGCAGGAGG
>JBEKNJ010000131.1:0-7101 GCA_049522955.1 Acidobacteriaceae bacterium | reverse complement strand
GGGATGGACGAACCTCTTGTGTTCCAGTTGTCCTGCCAAGGGCACGGCTGGGTAGCGAAGTTCGGTTGTGATAACCGCTGAATGCATATAAGCGGGAAGCACGCCCCAAGATGAGATCTCCCAACCCAAAAGGGTCAAGAAGGGTCCAGGAAGACCACCTGGTTGATAGGCTGGAGGTGGAAGCGCAGTAATGCGTGTAGCTTACCAGTACTAATCGCCCGTTCGGCTTGTCCATAGAATTAACTCTGCGCAGTTATCAGAGAGATATTCAACAAGCCTTGTATGATCTAAATGATCTACAAAAGATCTAGCCCAATCGGTTTCGTTGTGAAAAATCAGGTTGCATGGCGCCAGCTTGCCGCGTGAGAACCTCAGGAAAACTAGCCTGAACTCATCGCGACTGCGGGGGAGACCCTCCGCCAAGCGCCCCAAAAGCTCAAAGGTGTGTTTTTACAGCTCGGTTAAGGTTGTCGGAGCACACGCAGGAAGTAAACAGATCCTGCAGCACACCTAGATTTGCCGGTGACCATACCGCGAGGGTCACACCCGTTCCCATCCCGAACACGGAAGTTAAGCCTCGCTGGGCCGATGGTACTGCACGCGTAAGTGTGTGGGAGCGTAGGTGATTGCCGGCATTAACTAAAGCCCGCCAAGGGAAACCTTGGCGGGCTTTCTATTTTGGTCACCTCTATCGTTCACCCATCGCTGGTGAACCTAATAGCTGCGCACTCTGTCGACTGGATCCATAGAGCAACTGATCACCGTCCTTGGAAGGTACGCGCTAAAAGCCCGTACTTCCACGAAGCTTGCTCACCCACAAAATCGTCATCCTGAGCGGAGCGCCTCGCAAATTTATTGTGTAACACAGCACCTTTGGCGCGGAGTCGAAGGACCCCGGCGGAGCTCATCTTGCCCATGCCGCTCGAAGCTTTTCAAACACCGAAGCGAAGTAGAGGGATCTGCAGTTCTCCTGTATCAGCAGCAACTCTAACCAAAAGCGCCCTTCCCTGGTCAGCAATTCCTTCGTTCAGCGATCCCCACCGAAGTGCTGAGCAAACAGCTCGTGCGCTCGGCGCGTTCCTTCTTCGCTGAACACGACGGACTTAGCCTTGTTCTTCGGGTCCGAAATGTACCCCGCGGCGTGCAGACGGTCGAGAACCTCCCAGTCATGCCCTTTCCACGCGCGCACCTCCGAGCCATCCTTCATCATCGTCAGGGTGAGTAGCGCCAGCACCATCTCATCCACTTTGTTGCGGTCGTAGTCCATAACACCCTCCCTTCGGCCCAATAGTATCGCTTCGATGGCGGCCGAACCGCGGCGCTTCTAGCAACTGATGAAGAATCCCAAAACAACTCAAGCCGGTCAAAGCGCGTCCCATGCATGGGTCATTCACATTCCTTTAATAATCTCCAGGGGACCATGAAAAGTAAGCGCACCAACAAGCACCAAGCCAACAACAATCCATCCGCAAACGAAGAACTAACCTTCGACCGCGCGACCACCAGCTACGAAGCATGGATGCGCAACTGTACAACAGTCATCCCCTCCGATCTGCGAACGAAGCACGAGCAGATGAAACAAGACCCATTCCTGTTTTTGCGCGGCACCTTCTACCGTTGGGCGCAAATCTGGCCGTCCGTCTGCGCCGACGTGTGCGATGCGCCCAAGGTCCTCGCGGTGGGCGATCTGCACGTCAACAGCTTCGGCACCTGGCGAGATGCGGAGGGCCGCCTCTGTTGGGGTGTGGACGACTTCGACGAGGCCTACCCGCTGCCGTACACCAACGACCTGGTTCGTTTGGCAGCCAGCCTCAAAATCGTCCTCGAGGGCGAAAGTCTCTCCATCAAGTTCAAGGATGGTTGCGAAGCCATTCTCGATGGATACCGCCAATCTCTCGCGATGGGAGGAAGCCCGATCGTCCTCGCCGAGCGTGAACAAAAGCTGGGCAAGCTGGGAATCGACAGCTTCAAGCCGCCGCCTGATTTTTGGAGCAAGCTCGACCGGCTCCCGGCAGCTCGGCACCCTTTGGCCGCGAACGTGAAGCGGGCGCTCGAAAAGACTCTCCCCGATCCCAAAATGGAATACAAGGTAGTTCGCCGGCAAGCCGGCCTGGGCAGTCTCGGTCAGGAACGGTTCGTCGCCATAGGCGACTGGGAAGGTGGCCTGATCGCGCGGGAAGCGAAGGCCATGGTGCCCTCGGCCTGTGTCTGGCTTGCCGGGGAACCCGGAAAAAACCAATCCCTCTACCAGACCGCCATCCGCTCCGCGATCCGTTCCCGCGACCCCTTCCAACTGATCGTAGGACCTTGGTTGATTCGCCGTCTCTCTCCCGACTCCAATCCCATCGATATTCAGACCCTGTCCAAGCATGCCGACGAGCGCATGCTGCTGCATGCGATGGGCGCAGAAGCGGCCAATGTCCACCTCGGCACGGGGCGCCAGGCAGCCAACATTCAAAAAGATCTGCGCAAGCGAAAGCCGAAGTGGCTTCAAGAGTCAGCGGCGCGCATGGCGCAGCTGGTCGAGAAGGATTGGAAACGCTACAGAAAATCCTAGGTGCGTTTCATGAAACAGCTTCTCTTCCGATTTCTGATTGGCGGCACGTTGGTATCGGTCTTTGCCTTGATCGGCGATCTGCTTCGTCCCAAAAGCTTCGCCGGCCTTTTTGGCGCCGCGCCGTCGATTGCGCTGGCGACGCTCGCGCTCACCATGGCCACCCAGGGCAAACAATATGCGGCGCTCGAGGGGCGATCAATGATTGCCGGGGCAATTGCCTTTTTCCTCTATGCCTCGATCGTCAGCAACGTGCTGATGCGCTACAAGCCGCCGGCCCTGGCCGCGACCCTCGCGCTCATCCCCGTATGGTTCGCGACCGCCTATGGGCTTTGGCTGGTATGGCTGCGATAGGGCCCGCCCGATGAGAATCGGACTCGATATCTCCTCGATCGAAGCGAGCCGCTGGAGCGACTATGGGCTCCGTTTCATCTTCGGCGGAATCGTGACAGCGGTGACAGGATGGATCGCGACCAGGTATGGTCCCGTGGTAGCGGGCCTTTTCCTGGCCTTTCCGGCGATCTTTCCTGCCGGTGCGACGTTGATCGAGAAACACGAAAAACAGAAAAAGGCCAAGGCCGGCTTGGACGGACGCCAAAGAGGCAGGGTTGTGGCGAGTATCGACGCAGCGGGCGCCGCGATGGGCACGTTGGGTCTGATCGCCTTCGCTCTCCTGGTCTGGCGATTCCTCCCCAGCCATTCCAGTCTCCTCATCCTTGCGGCTGCAGCCGTAGCCTGGCTGGCCATTTCCATGCTGGCCTGGTGGATTCGCAAACGGCTCTGGTAGGCCTTTACCCTGCGCTGGGTCGCTTAACCTTTCGCTGGTGAGCATAAATAACTGCGCACTCGCTCGACACCATCCATGGAAGAAACCGACTATCCGTCCCTGAAGGGTACGGGCCTCCAGCCCGTACATCCACGAATCTGGCCTAGCTACAGAAGTGTCATCCCGACCGAGGCGAAGCGAAGTGGAGAGCCTGCCCTGAGCGAAGTCGAACGGGGACCTGCTGTTCGTTTTCCTTCCGATGAAAGACTCAGGAAAAACGCGAAGGGTGCCCCAGGTTCGCCCCAGCGTACTCCGGATTTCCTGTCGACCTTTCTGGCGTTGGCGCATCACATGCGGCTTTCCTGAATGAAAGCCGCACACGCGGAGATTGGTGGTGCCCCGTGCAGGAAATCCGGATACCTGGGCCGGAAAAGATGGGCGAAGCCTACGATCGCTTTTTCTGAATTGGCCACAAACCCCATTGACCGTAATCTTCGTCCCTCGCTGGTGAGCAGAAATAACTGCGTACTCGGTGGACGACACCCATAGGACAACTGAGCGGCCGTCCTTGATAGATTCGGGCCTTCTTATCTGCAACCAGCAATCATCGTGCGCTAAACCTGGGACCCTCGCCGAACCTGCTCCAGAACAATCACGCGCAGTCCCGGAATCGAAGCAAGCTCACCATCATTCGTAACAAACGAAGTAGCGCCGCTCTCTTTGGCCGTGGCGAGTTGAATAGCATCGGGCGTCTTCATCTGGAAATCCGCACGAACCCGGGCAGCTTCCGCCGCAATTGCCGGAGACAGGGCGACCGTCCTCAGATGGCGCGCATGCAGCAGTATTTGAAAATAGCGTTCGGCCAAGTCCGGATTTCTATCCCGGTAAGGGTGTACAAGCACCTCGGTAAGCGTCAGCGTGGAAGTGACCACTTGGATGTCGCCGCTCTCGACTGCCTCAAAAAACGGTAGCAGCAGAGGTAGGTAGATGGGATGTTTCTCGATGAAGTAAATCAGAGGAGCGGTGTCCAACCCAACGATAGTTCCGTGCAGCGCTCTCAGCCATTCCATGAGGAGCGTTCACGCCGGACATACTCCTGGGCATCCATCTGCTGCCAGATCTCCTGGCCGAGACCGCAGAGCGCGAGCAGACTTGTCCCCTCTTCAGGAGAGGCTCCCTGGGTAGCACGCACCGTCAATTCCCGAATCAGACGCAGCTGCTCTTCGCGGCTAAGCGATGCCGCGATCTGAAGAGCGCTTTCGTAGGAAGCCGTAGCCAAATCAACCTCTCCCCTCCATGATAGCTGTCCACATTCTGGATTGTCATCAAGCCTATCCGGACCCTGCGCCCACCACCCTGTCCCGTCGACCATCCCCTCGACCCCTTCAAAACGGCCGGAAGACTCTGTCCTTGCAGCGAAGGATCGGGTGCCCCATCCTTTGCGCTTTTTGCAAAGGGTGGGATACCACGGCTCTCAACCGGCAAGCGAACCCTCCTAAGCACTCTTGAACGGGTTCAATACCTCGACGCGAAACATCTCGAAATCGCGAACATTGCGCGTCACCACCACCAGTCCGCGAACCCGCGCTGTCGCCGCGATCATTGCGTCTTCCAGCAGGTGATCCGATTTCCCTGCCATCAGCCTCGCCCATTCCCGAAACATGCTGGCGTCCATAGGGATCACCTCATACGCCGCGGCAAGCTGATCGATCCAGGCGTCAATCGCCGCAGCCTTGGTTGGATCTTGTTTCCGCGTGAGTTCCGCGCCGGCCTGCAACTCTCCCACCGTGAGAGCGGACAGGAACAACGCACGATCCGGGACACCCTTGATCCAATCCAGAACAGCCCCGTGGGGCCGCACCTTGCGCAGTTCAGAAACGACGTTGGTATCCAGCAGGTACATCTAGGCCGACTCAGTTGCCGGCCGGCGGCGAAGCTTACCGCGCTCAGGGACGGCGATCGCGAACCGGCTCTCCGGTGAGAGCAGAAGCTCCTTGAGCGTAGGGCGAGCAGCCTGCGTAAGCCGCCGCCATTCTTCGATAGGCACCAGCACGGCGGCCTCTACCCCCCGCCGGGTCACCACCTGCGGGCCATCCCGGAGGCTAGCATCCAGAAGTTCACTAAATCGCGCCTTTGCGTCTTGGACCGGCCAAACCATGAAGAAAGCCTCCTTCCTGACTAGTCATCTAACTAGTCAGATTAGCACAGGGTGCTCCACCCATAAGACCCCAAACACCCCACCACCGTCTAACAACCAGTGCTCCCTCGCCCAAAAGCCACCGCAACCAACCGGGGGAGCCTCCTCCTCTTCCTAACCCTCCTAACCCTAACCCCACCCACCCACGCCCAACCCGAAGACGCCGTCGCCCTGGTCCGCCGAGCCATCCAAAACCGCGAAGTCGCCGCCAAAACCCACCGCCCGCTCCGCTATCATCTCCGCAAAACCAGCGACCATCGCGACACCACCAAAGACATCATCGAAACCGGCCAAGGCGACGTAGCCCGTCTCATCGCCATCAACAACCAGCCCCTGACGCCCGAAGCCAACCAGGCCGAGCTCGACCGGCTCAACACCTTAGCCAACCACCCCGAGATCCAGGAGCATCGTCACCAGCGCGAGCAGAAAGACGCCGACCGGGTAAACCGCCTGATGCGTCTCCTGCCCGACGCCTTCCTCTATCGCGACCAGGGCACGGCCCCCTGCCCATCGGGAGCAGCCACCTGCCATCATCTAACCTTCTCTCCCAACCCAGCCTTTGAGCCCCCCGATGTGGAAGCCAACATCTTCCGCGGCCTGGCCGGTGACCTCTGGATCGACCAAGCCCAGGAGCGCCTGACCCGCCTCGACGCCCACGTCATCGCCAACGTAGATTTCGGTTGGGGCCTCCTGGGCAAGCTGGACAAAGGCGGAACCATCCAGCTCGAACAATCCGACATCGCTAACCACGACTGGCAGCTAACCACCCTGAAGCTAAACCTGAAAGGCAAAGCCCTGATGCTCAAATCCCTGGACATCCAGCTAACCGAGCAAGCCACCCATTTCTCCCCAGCCCCGGAGGGCACGGACTACCATAAAGCGATCCAGCTTCTGACGAGGTCCGCACTGCCTTGACTTATTTAAGTCGCCTGCGCAAAATCTTTGGAATGAAGCCTGATTCTGTGCGTACCTCGATCGACCTCCCTTGCGAGCTTCACCGCCGGGTCCATGAGGCCGCTGCCCGAAAGGGCTGTTCCGCACGAAAGCTCATTCTCGCGGGCATCGAGCGCGCTGTGGAAGAAGTCAAATCAACGCGACCCAGCAGGCGGCTCAGTCTCGATCCGCCATTGATTCGTCCTGCGGGACGGCGTATCCGTCTCACCAACGAACAGGCTTATGAGCTCATTGAGCTTCCCTGACATAAACGTGTGGCTTGCCTTGGCGGCACCGGAACACGTACATGCGGCGATTGCCAGGCGCTGGTGGGAACAAGAAACCGGCACGATCGGTTTCTCTCGTCTGACGCAGCTTGGCTTCCTGCGTCTCATGACGACGGCTGCGGTGATGGACGGCAAGCCCCTGACGATCGCGGCAGCCTGGCGCGTCTATGACCGCTTCTACCAAGACGACCGGGTAGCCTTTGTCTCGGAACCCCTGGAGGTAGAGAAGCGGTTTCTTGAGAAGGCCTTGGGGCGAACCGCATCTCCCAAACTTTGGGCCGATGCATGGCTACTCGCATTTGCCCAGCAGGCCGAGGGCGTTTTGGTCACATTTGATCAAGCGCTTGCTTCGCGGGGCGCCTAT
>JBEKNJ010000130.1:0-7141 GCA_049522955.1 Acidobacteriaceae bacterium | reverse complement strand
CAGATCCCCGTGCCTCTATAATTCTCCAAGGGTCTGGTCTCATCCATGGTGCGTGACGGATACTTCTATGGGTTTGGATTTATCGCGGCTGGTGTTCTGGTCCTGCTGGTAACTGGGCAGTGGGCCTGGGCAGTGGTGCCTATTCTGCTGGCGTGCTTTTTTTTCTGGTTCTTTCGCGATCCCACGCGTCCGGTGCCGATCGAGCCAGGCTTGGTCGTTTCACCGGCCGACGGCAAAATCACCGAGGTCGCTCGCATCCAAACGCCGGCCGGAGAGCGGATCCGCTTGAGTATCTTCCTCAGCGTCTTCGATGTGCACGTCAACCGCTCGCCCATCGCCGGGACGGTGCGCGAGGTGCGCTACCAGAAAGGCAAGTACCTGAACGCGCTTAACCCCGACTCAGCGGAAAAAAACGAGCAGAACCTGGTGACCGTGCAAGGCGACGAGTTCGATGTCACCTTCAAACAGATTGCCGGTTTGCTCGCGCGCCGCATTGTCTTCCGCTTTCAGGTAGGTGATTTTGTGGAGCGCGGCCAGCGCGTCGGCCTGATCAAGTTTGGCTCCCGGGTGGACGTACTGCTGCCTGGCCATGCGCACGTTCGGGTGGCTATGGGGCAGCGGGTCAAGGGAGGCGCCTCCGTCCTGGCCGATATCCATCCGCCGGAAGACGATCCGTCGCTCGAAGTCCTGCAGGAGAGTTTCGCTTGAAGCCAGATGCCGTCGGAGCGCCTCGCCTCAAGAGGAGAGGGCGGTTGCGCCGGGGCATGTATATCGTGCCTTCGCTCTTCACTTCGGGCAATATCGCGGCAGGCTACTTCGCCATTACGCAAAGCCTGCAGGGATCGGTGCAGGAGCCTCGGCATTTCAACTACGCCGCTCTGGCCATCGGCTTCGCGATTCCTTTCGACGCCCTCGATGGCCGTATCGCGCGCATGACCAAAACCACCAGCGACTTCGGTAAAGAACTCGATTCGCTGGCCGATGTCATTACCTTTGGAGTGGCTCCCAGTCTGCTCGCTTACACCTGGGGCTTTCAGGCGCTGCCCATAGCCATGGATCCCGTCCGACGCCAGCACGTGGTGGAGTGGGGCGCATTCGTCTGTTTTCTTTTTCTCCTGTGCGGCGCCGGCCGCCTGGCGCGCTTTAACATCGGCGCCAACCTGTTACCCAAGAATCCGGGGCGGCCTGGCCGCAAATACTTTGTCGGTATGCCTATTCCGGCTGCCGCCGGAGTCATTGCGGCCGTGGTTCACTTCTTTTCCGGAACACCGGTGCCCAACTGGCGGGTCGCCGTCATGTGGATGGTCCTGGTCTTCATCGTGGGGCTGCTGATGGTCAGTACCTGGCGCTTTTGGAGCGGGAAAGAAATCAATCTCTCCGATCGACATCCGTTTCAGCGCATCGTCCTGCTGGGATTGGCGATCTACGCTACCGTCGTTTTCTCTCAATACGTTCTTCTCGCGATCGCGTTTTTTTATATGTTTTCCGGCATCTTCGCCCGCGCTGCCTATTCCTGGCAGCGCCGCCACAAAGCCCGGCAGCGGATCAGTCCCGAGGCGGCGGTGCTCGGCGAACCCCCTGCACATCCCCCATCGCAACCGCCGGTGCACCCATGAGCTACCCCGTTAACCTTCGATGACCACTAACTACCGCATAGCAATTGTCGGCGCCGCCTCTATACGCGGCAAACAGCTCAACGAGGCACTCTCCGAGTCAAGCTTTGCGGCTGCAGAGTTTCTGCTGCTGGACGATCAGCAAGCTTTGGGACAACTGGAAGCGGTGGGCGATGAGATCACCTTTATTCAACCCATTACGGCGGACTCCTTTGAGCGCATTGACTTCACGTTTTTCGCCGGGGCAGCGGAGTTAACTCGCCTCCATTGGCAAGCCGCGCAGCGTGCCGGTTCCAGCCTGATCGATCTTTCCGCCGGACTGGAGGGTGAAGCCGGCGTGCTGGTGTGTGCCCCGTGGGTGCAGGAGGCGATGGGAGAGACGTCGGTTGCTGGGGCGCCCAATTTGCATACGCCGGCCGTGGTTTCCGCCCATCCCGCGGCGTTGGTGCTTGCCCTATTGCTGGAGCGCCTGCAGCGCATCGGGGCGATTCGCCAGGTCTCTGCAACCGTGATGGAGCCGGCTTCGGAGTATGGCCGGCCCGCGCTCGACGAATTGCATCAGCAGACGGTCGCCCTGCTTTCGTTTCAAAGTATCCCCACCCAGGTGTACGACGTTCAGGTAGCTTTCAACACGGTGGCCGCTTTTGGAGACGCCGCAAAGATCAACCTGGCGGACAGCGAAGCGCGCATCCGGCGTCACTATGCCTTACTTTCCGGCGGCCGGCTGCCGCAGCTTTCGCTGCAACTGATCCACGCCCCCGTGTTCCATGGTCACACGTTCTCGATTGCCGTGGAGTATGAGCGCACGGTGACGCTGGAGCAGATCGAGGCGACGCTTTCCGCTCCGCACGTGGAGGTTGTCCTGGGCGATGCCGACGCGCCTGGCAATCTCAATTCCATCGGCGACGAGGATGTTTCGGTGAGAGTGCGGTTTGATGAGCCGGGGGTTTCACAGTCAAAACGGTTGTGGCTTTGGGCCTCCGCGGATAATCTGGAACTCTCTGCATTGAATGCGGTGGAATGCGCGCAGGAGCTGCGCAAACTGCGTCCCCAGGGCACGGTTCAGTAGCTGGTCCATCCATGAGATTTTTGTGGCTCCTCTTCCTGGCGGCCTCGCTGCCGATGTGGTCTCAAAGCAACGATTCCGCAGCACCGCCAGCTATCAATGAAACGGTGCCTCTACCGTCGGATCAGTATGCCTTGGGAGAGGACTCAAAGCCCCACGCCTCGGTTGCTGCAGGGAAGACCTTCACCTTCCAGATTGCGGATTCGAAAATCTTTCCAGGTACCGCTCGGACCATCACGGTTTATATCCCTGCCGCGTACCAAGGGGAGAAACCGGCTTGCGTCTACGTGGGTCTGGATGGTCTCGGCTTTAACGCAGCCACCGTTTTCGACAACCTGATCGCGCAGCATGCGATGCCGGTCACGATCGGCATTGGCGTTTCGCCCGGAAATGTTGGTTCGGCCAGCTCGCCGGACAATCCTCGGTTCGATCGGAGTCTCGAGTTCGATAGCCTCAATGACCGGCTTGTCCGTTTCCTACTGGAGGAAGTATTGCCGGAAGTGGAACGCCACCCCACTCCCGACGGACACGCAATCAAGCTCTCTACCAACCCCAACGATCGAGCCATCGGTGGCGGGAGCACCGGAGCCATCGCTGCCTTCACGGTTGCCTGGGAGCGCCCCGATGCCTTTCGAAGGGTCTTCAGCGCAATCGGCACGTATGTGGGCATGCGCGGCGGTGAGCAGTATTACGTCCTGGTGCGGAAAACCGAGCCCAAGCCATTGCGGATCTTCATGCAGGATGGGGTGCACGATGAATGGCCCGGAGGGCCGGAGATGGGCGATTGGTGGATGTCGAACCAGACCATGAATCGTGCGCTGGAGTTTGCCGGGTACGATGTTCGCCACGTCTGGGGTGCGGGAACCCACAATGGCAGCCAGGCAGCAGCGGTGTTTCCCGACGCCATGCGCTGGCTCTGGAGGGACTGGCGGGAGCCGATCCGTAGTCAGCCGCCGGGCAACCCGGTACTCAAATCGATCGTGGCGCCGGGCGAGGATTGGGAGGTTGAGGCGCAAGGCTGCGGGTCGATGCTGGCTGCCAACCCGCAAGGTGAAATTCGATGCGGTGAATCCGCGGCGCTTGCGTTTGCAGCGGACGGCAGGAGCTATCAAGCTCTCCCAGGTGGCGGGGTGAAGGTCAGCGGTCGCGCCTCGATTCTGAGCGAGGATCTTGATGTCCACGATCTGACAGTTCGGAACAATGGCGACATGTACGCGGTGACGGGAAGCGACCTATGGCTGATCCGTGCCACTGGGGAGAAGGTCAAGCTGGACCAGGGGCTGAAGGGAGCATCCGGGGTGGCCCTCACACCGGATGGTCTCTGGTTGTTTGTCGCGCAGCGTCTGTCCCGAAGCGGGCTGAGCTATCGGGTACGTTCCGACGGAACCCTCGACGCAAGAGCACCGTTTTACGACTTCGATGTTCCCGCCTGGGCGGATGACAGCGGCGCGGCGGAAATTGCTATGGATCGCGATGGACGAGCCTACGTAGCCACGCGGATAGGCGTCCAGGTTTTCGATCGCAATGGACGGGTGGCTGCGATTCTTCCTCTACCTGGGAATGCAGCAGCTACAGGCCTTTGTTTCGGCGGGAAGAACTTCGATACGCTCTACGTTGCTGGCGGCGGGAAGGTGTATCGGCGGAGGCTTCGTGTCGAGGGCGCACCACCCTGGGCCGCCCCTGCCAAGCTTCCACCCTGGGGCGCGGGGTGAAGAAAGAAACATAAGTCCCTTGCGCTGCATGCTTTGTATCAGGGCACGACTTTAGTCGTGCCGTAACAGGTCCAAAACAAAGTTGGGCTTTAGCCCCTGCGTCTTTTTTCTATTCGAATTTCGTGTGGATTCTTACGCTGGCGGGGGCTAAAGCCCAGATCATTCCTAATCGAGGAGTGGCACGACTAAAGTCGTGCCCTGATACAAAGCACGAACTCGAGAGGGTCTTTGCCGCTGTAACGTTACGTTCGTCTCTCGCGGAAGAAGGAGCGCAACAACTCCCCGCTTTCCTCCGCCAACTCTCCGCTGGTCACCACCATTTGATGGTTCAAGCGGGGGTGATTCAGCACCTCCAGCACTGAGCTGACAGCACCGGCTTTAGGATCGGCGGCGGCGTAGATCAGGCGCGCAAGCCTGGCGTGAATCATCGCGCCGGCGCACATCGCGCAGGGTTCCAGGGTGACGAAGAGCTCGCAGCCCGCGAGACGATAGTTGCCCAGGGCGCGGGCTGCCTGACGGAGTGCGACGATCTCGGCGTGCGCGGTTGGGTCCAGATCGCGCAGAACCCGATTTTGTCCGCGGCCAACAACCACGCCGTTTTCCACGACAATGGCGCCTACCGGAACTTCGCCGGCTGCGGCAGCAGCGCGCGCTTCTTCCAGTGCCAACGCAAGCAATTCAGCGTCTGTCATCAGAGTGGTGGGGCGGCGGGCTGTTGCTGCGTCATGCAGTGCAACGTCCCCAGGCCCCAGACCAGATCACCGCTGTGAATGCCCACCACCTTACGGTCAGGGAAGAGATCGGCGAGTACGTTGAGCGCCTTGCGGTCATTGGGGTCATTGAAGGTGGGCACCAGCACCAGGCCATTCGCGATGTAGAAATTGGCGTAGCTTGCGGGCAGCCGCTGGCCTTGGAAGATGACCGGGGCGGGCATTGGCAACTCGACGATATTGTAGGCCTTCCCCGAAGGATCGCGGGCCGCGCGCAGCCGCTCGAGATTCTCGGCCAGTGGCAGGTGGTTTTCATCGGCGGGATTTGGCTCCGTTACGGTGACGATCGTAACGGGACTGACGAAACGTGTGATGTCGTCTACGTGGCCGTGGGTGTCGTCGCCGGCGATGCCGCGATCCATCCACAGCACCTGGTCGATGCCCAGGTAGTCATGGAAAACTTGCTCCAGATCTTCGCGGCTAAGGCCTGGATTGCGCTGCTGCACGGGGCTCAGCAGGCACTCTTCGGTGGTAATCAGGGTGCCCTTCCCGTTGACGTCGATACTGCCGCCTTCCAGGACCACGCGATGCAACGACTTTTCCGGCGTCCAGCTGGGCAGTTGGAGCAGTTCGCCTGCTTTTACAGGGAGCTGGTCGTCGAGCTGCCAGTCCTGGTATTTCGCCCAGGCATTGAAACGCCAGTTAGTGATGGCGACGGGGTTGTCCTGCGCATCGGTACGGGTAACAAAGATGGGTCCGGAATCGCGCATCCACACGCGATTGGTTGGCCACTGATGAAAGTGCACGCGGTCCAGGTGTGCACCGGTTCGGGCCAGCATACCCCGCGCCCGCTGCTCGGCGATTTCGTCCTGGACGAGCAGGTGAACGTCTTCCACCGCGGAGAGGTTGCGGATGATGTCGCAATAGACCCAGGGAATCGGGTGGAATCTGCCTGGCCAGTCAGCCGCGTTGTGGGGCCACGCCAGCCAGGTTGCGGCGTGTGGCTCCCACTCCGCCGGCATGCGATAACCCAGGCTGCGCGGGGTCGCCGATTCAGTTGCCATGGTCCAGAAAACGGGCGGTAATCGGCGGATAAGCTTCAATCCGCCGGTCACGCAGAAAGGGCCAATTGCGGCGCGTATCCTCGATGTTTTTCAGATCGACTTCCTCGATCAGGATGGCTTCGCTATCATGAGGCGCCTTGGCGAGAATGCGGCCGAAGGGGTCAGCGATAAAAGAGCCGCCCCAGAACTCCAGGCCAACGCCGGGGGCACGATTGCCGCGTACGTCTCCATTTTCATGACCGACGCGGTTGACGGAAGCGACATAGACGCCGTTGGCGATCGCATGGGCGCGTTGAATGGTCTGCCACGCGTCATACTGCGCCGCACCGAAGGCCTCTTTTTCCGCCGGATGCCAGCCGATGGCGGTGGGATAAAAGAGCAGATTCGCCCCGCGCAGGGCGGTGATGCGAGCCGCTTCCGGGTACCACTGATCCCAGCAGATAAGCGCGCCCACCTGGCCCACAGAAGTATCGAAGGCTTTGAAACCCAGGTCGCCGGGTGTGAAGTAGAACTTCTCGTAATACAGCGGGTCGTCGGGAATGTGCATCTTGCGGTAAATTCCGCCCAGCGATCCATCACTCTGCAATAAGGCCACTGTATTGTGATAAAGTCCGGCCGCGCGGCGTTCAAAGAGGGAAGCGACGACCACTACCTTTTCCTCGCGCGCCACGGCCGAAAGCCGTTCGGTAGACGGGCCAGGAATGGGCTCCGCCAGATCGAAGAGCGCGATATCTTCACGCTGGCAGAAATACTGCGCGTTAAAAAGCTCCGGCAGGCAGACGATGTTTGCACCGCCCCGCGCTGCTTCCCGAACCCGGTCCGCGGCCTTATCAAGGTTGGCGTCGGGGTCCGGAGAGCAGGACATCTGCACCAGACCAACACGGTAATTTTTTTCGGTTGCCATTTCCTTACTCAAATATCAGGATCGCGGCGGCGATCACGGTGGTCCACAGCCCGCGCTTGTCCCCAATTGCCG
>JBEKNJ010000129.1:0-8639 GCA_049522955.1 Acidobacteriaceae bacterium | reverse complement strand
GAACGATGTGGGACAGACGAAACAACCCCCAACGAACAGATACAACGGCGCAAATGGGGGTTATTTCGTCCTGTCCCACATCGTCCGGTCGTTTAGTTGGCATCTATACTCGTCGCTGGGATCGAGGGCGATTACGACCTTGAGGCCCGAGTCGATGATTTGTTTGATTTCTGTGTCGAGGTGATCTGCGTTTTTGTTCAGCCCGTTTTGCGCAGTTAGAGGAAGCAACAGCACTTCCGATGGGCTCGGATGATGGGGATCTGCTGGATACTCCGGGTTCACAAGAAGGCGCACGTAATCGAACTTCTTTACATCTGTGATGGGTGCGAGATCGCGGTTTGTGTTGAAAGCTCCCGGTCCGTGGAATGCAAACCAGTTGCTGAGGTTTATACCATGGTGCAGGGGAAACGGTGAACTTTGCACAGCGGGTGCTTGTGCAAATACCTTGGCTAAAGCTACAGCGCCGATTACAAGGACGATGAACAACCGTGAGCGGGTCACGTGGCGTGACAAAGGGTGTTACCTCCAAACAACGGAACTATAAGCGGCTCTCCGCTTTAGGTCAATCAGACTGGACGTGTGGTCCATTAGCTCGGGTGATGAGTGTACGCACTACCTGATAGTCGCACTCGGTCCCCGTCTGGCGCACGTGATAAACCGGATTATCACGCGCTGATGGGGATGCCCACAACGAATCATGGCGAGGCGGATCTTTTTTGAGCGATGTGCGGGTAGGATGCGAGCAGAAGTCGATGGTGCAGGCCAACGCCGACGTACTCTTATGCCAAACTTCTCCTGCAGTGGCACAGGGGACCATACGTTCTCAGGATGGCTCTCTGCTGCAAGTTCTCGGAGGGGGGTTATGTTCGTCTGTCCCCTGCAACTTGTCAGGGCTGACCCAAGACCAAGCGTCTAACCTCCGGATGCTTGGCAGCGACCTCGCTCGCATTAGGGAAAATTCCGTCCGTCCCTGAAAAGGGTCGGAACCGAGAATTTCCGCACGGAACGGCTCGATGCGTGCCTAGGCGATTGTGTGAATTAAACAGCATTCCCGACGACATGCGCATTTGTTAGGACTGAACTGAAGATCGGATCTTAACCCAGGTTCCATCAGTCTCTGTTATCGTCAACTCACCCGGCGTTGACCATAGGGACGGTAAAGAGTCATGTATCCGGCTATTAATCCACAAGAGCACACAACCCGACAGGAGAATGACTCATGAGCAGCATTACAGTGAAGGACGGTACAGAGATCTACTACAAGGATTGGGGAAAAGGTCAGCCGATCGTGTTCCACCACGGCTGGCCCCTCAGCGCAGACGATTGGGACAGCCAGATGCTGTTCTTCCTGCTGCGCGGATACCGCGTCATTGCGCATGACCGTCGTGGCCATGGACGGTCGACCCAGACCGATCTCGGTAACGACATGGACGAAGTGGCCCGCTATGTGGCCCAGTACGGAGGCAACGGCCGCGTGGCGAAGGCGGCGTTGATCAGCTCCATCACTCCGGTCATGGTTAAGTCGGCGTCGAATCCGGGCGGCCTGCCGATCGAGTTCTTCGACGGCTTTCGCGCTGGGATGGCTAACCGCGCGCAGTTCTACCGCGATGTCCCCGAGGGCCCCTTCTACGGTTTCAACCGGCCCGGCGCGAAGGTTTCGCAAGGGGTGATCGATAATTGGTGGCGCCAGGGAATGATGGGCGGGACCAAGGCCCAATATGACTGCATCAAGGCCTTGTCGGAGACCGACCTTACTGACGACCTCAAGAAGATCACCGTTCCGGTGCTGGTGATGCATAGCGAGGACGACCAGATCGTGCCGTTCGCCGACGCAGGCCCGCTGGCTGCCAAGCTCCTGAAGAACGGCACGTTGAAGGTCTATCAGGGCCTGCCGCACGGGATGCCGACCACACATGCAGACCAGATCAATGCTGACCTTCTCGAATTTATAAAGTCGTAAACGCAAATTGCTCGGCGAGTCAGAGGTCCTTCTTCCTTTGGTTCGCCGAGTAGCTAACCCGACTCTGGGAACGTCAACTCTCTCACCTGGCGACAAATCGCTGGCATACTCCATCGACGCTCAGTGGTTGTAACGATAGGTCGGCCGATCTTTCTGGTCATGATCTTGGGTTGACAAGAACACCCTGAGGCACGTTTCCAGCTCCGATTGCGTACTGTCTTGTGAGTTCCGGGAGGATGGTCGCCCATCCGGACAGAACCGCATTTTTGGGGACTTCCGGATAGCCGGTAAACCAGAAGGAACAAACGCGAAGATGGGTTGCCGGTCCGGTAGAAGAGGACACGATTGCTTATTGGTTGTTTAATGCGTTCTTCGCAGCGTCGTCGATCACCGCTGTGACCTTTGCTGGCTCCTCGAGGATGGACATGTGGCAGGTCGAGAGAATGGTCGTTTTCGCGCCCATTCTCTTTGCGGCCGATTCTTGCATGGCCGGAGGGAGCATTTGATCCTTCGTGGAAATGACGGCCCATGTGGGCTTGGTCTTCCAGGCGGCAACTGTTAGCTTTTCGTCAAACATGGGACCGTAGCTCTGGCCCTGTACCGCAAGCGCAAGTTCCCGCTCTTTCATTGGGAGTCCCTCTGCAATGTATTCCCGCATGCCTTCGGCAGTAAGTGTTGCGAACTTTTCTCCGTCTACACGAATTTGCTTCTGTCCTTCCGTCCATCCGAACGGGCTGCTTGCATCGTTTGCGGATTGCCCCGTTTCTGGCGCATAGGCGGTTACGAACACAAGAGCGGCGACCTTAGAATCGTCGCCCGCCTGGGTAATGACAGCACCGCCCCAGGAGTGGCCCACGAGAATCACGGGACCATCTTGTAGCGCGATAATTCTCTTCGTGAAGGCCACTTCGTCAGCCAGCGAAGTCATTGGATTCTGTACTGCGACTGCTTTGTAGCCAAGTTCTTGCAACAACGGAATGACCTTCGACCAACTGGAGCCATCCGCGAACGCGCCGTGAACAAGGACTATATTTTTTACGACCGAAGACATAGCAATCTCCCTGTGCTTTCGATTGGCTTGACCTAAACAAGATACGCTACAAGTGTTGCTAGCGCTTAAATAGCCTCTGTAACGTATCGATAGACCCTGGACCTTTGCTGGTTCTTCAGGATGGCAGGTGGGGAGGATCGTCGCCGTTGCGCATTGTGCAACGTTGTCCATTACGCCGATCACGCAACCAGGAGAATTTTCCTTGCGCCAACGACGGCGTGGCCATGACTTGGCGGCGGCAGTAGAGTCCGGAGAATCACCCTTCCATTAGACTGTCAAGCTGAGCCACTACATAGAACTTCCGGTTTGTCGCCTATCCGGAAGTTGCTGGCTGGCAAACAGACTTTCTCAGTTTGGTTGTCAGGGGGATGTGAAAAAATTGGTTTTCGGTTTACAAGCGATCCGCGGTTGGAAAAACTTCGCGCCAGTATCCCCTCTAAGCGATTACTCAGGCTCGGGTGGACATTTCGTATCAAAAATCAAACCCCAATGAAATCAGCATAATCAATTTTTTCACATCTTCCCGTCCCCAGGTTTCCGTCAATTCACTGCCGTCGTGCATCCTCAAATCATGATCTTTCCTCCGTTCATGGAATTCCTATTTCCTAACCAAACGTCGGCCGCCGGACGATTCCGGACTGGGCGAAACGATCGGTGAGTTTCCGGTGGGGCTACCTTCGCGGGGTAGAGCTTACGGCTAACATAGTTACGCTGGGAATTTGTTGGTTCGTCTCCTGCAGCATCTGTGTCTCGGCCTTGCCCCGGAAACATTGCATCATATGGTTATCGCCGGCTGACCAAAGCCCTCCCAGAAAATAGGTGTTGCCGATACGATGGAAGACAACAAACCCTTGGGCGGGCGCCTTTCTAATGGCCGTTGGATGGGTCAACACCATGCCGGAACGACTGGACCCGCGCAACATATACAGACTGCTCGATTCATGGTCGATGCGATACACGCCGGCGGGCATCTCCTGTTGATCGATGTGAAAAGCGAAAGGAACGTTCACTGTGCCGACGGCGAATTGGGCTACAGCGGGTTTGGTGGATGCAAATGCTCCTACTGTTAAGGCGCAAACGATGAGTGCCGAACGAACTTTAGTCATGACCTTCCTCCGTGTGATCGCGGCGGCCCGATTGGCTCAACCGCCGCGCCTGTTGTGTGCTTCACTCTCTATAGCGGGATCTGCCCGTAAAACGTGTAACGTGGCGGAGATGAATTTGCATTGGGCCGGAATCGCAAGAGAAACGGCCCGCGGGGTGACATCGCTTACCGCTAATCGGACGGGCTGGCCCGAAAAGCGTGAAGCTCACCGCTCTTTGTCATGGCCTGGCCTACGATCACTCCAGAGTCATTGATTCCGAAAGCGAACAGCAGATACAGCGGCCCATCTGCGGGGATGAGGGTGTTTAGGTCTATCAGCACCTTGTCCTGCCAGAGGAAGGCGCGGCAGTTGCCGGCAGCGGGGCATGATCCACCAACCGCCTGTCCGCTGTTGTTGATCCAGGTCGGAGCGGTGACGACGTCGGCGCCGAGGAGGCCAAGATCTTGTATGCCTGTATCTTTCGTCCACAGGAACGCATGGAGGTTGCCGTCCTTCGAGGATGATCCTCCGACCACTTCACCGCGGTTATTAATCCCGGCGGCAACGTTGGCCATAGTGCCTCCTAAGTTGCCGAGGTCAGTCACCGAACCGTCCGGGTCCCAAAGAACGGCGTGCGGCCCATCCACAAGCCCATTCGCTGTGGTGTTGGAACACAAACCCGACGTGCCGACCACTTGGGCTTTGTCGTTCACCGCGAGAGCGACTCCGACCGTGTCGCCGGGGAGTGGTGGGAGCTCGCGGATTTCGTCCGGCTTTGCGCCCCAGATCACAGGTTCAAAATCGAGAACCTGGAAAGGCGTTGCACAGTAGCCTGGTTTTTCGAGGGTGCCCTTCTCGGCCAGCCCGACGAGCTGGCCTTCATTGTTCACAGCAAGGGCCTGGGCGCTGTCGCCTCCGGGCAGGGTGGGCAGTGGTGTCATCTTGCCCTGTCTCCAAATGGCTGCGAGGCATTGAAGGTGATTCCCAAAACCGCAAAAATCCTCGTCCTTGTAAGCCGGCTCGGAGGTTTCGGAATAGATTGCCAGCTCGTCGCCGGCATTCGGGCCGTCCGCTACACTGTTTAGCCCGCCCAGTGTACCGAGGTCCGTTAAGCCTTCCCGCGAGCTGATGAAAGCGTGCAGGGGACCTTTAGCAGTCAGATTTGCGGTGCCGGCCGCCCGTCCTCTATCGTTAATGCCGTAGGCTAGGCCAGACGTCCCGCCTAACGTGCCCAGGTCGGTGACGCGATAGTGTTGAGGGTGATGGGTGTCCTGTCGTTCCTGCGCGATAGTCTGGATCGGCATCGCCAGCAGAGCCAGCAAGCTTACCGTAGAAGGGGGGATCAGTAATCTATGTTTCATGTTGCTCCTCTCGTCACCATCGAAACTTTGACCCCACGAGCCGATTCGGTCGATGGCCTGGACATGCTTTGTTGCTCTCCTCCTACTCTCCATGTAAGCGTCTTTGTTTCTTAGGGTTGGAAGCAGATCTCTCGCGGATACGGCGGTTGTCCAACATATCCCGCTCCCAGCCAGAGGACAGTGCTATTGTTTTTCCATTGAGCCTCCATCGTGAATCCAGCCACCAGACGGGACCGTCTCATCCGATTTTCAGTTTTCGAGGTAGATCTCGATGCCCGCGAGCTCTTCAAGAACGGACGGCGGGTGCGAATGCAGGGGCAGCCCTTCGAGGTCCTGGTTGCATTGCTTGATCGCCGTGGGGAGCTGGTGTCACGGGAGGAGCTGCAACAGAAGATCTGGCCTTCTGAGACTGCCGGCGACTTTGAGCAGGGCCTGAACCGTGCGATCAACAAGGTTCGAGAGGCACTGGGCGACTCAGCGGAAAGCCCCCAATTCGTGGAAACCCTACCCCGCCGCGGTTACCGGTTCGTTGGTTCCATTCGCGAAGAAAGCGATGCGCAACCGACGCCCACTGAGCCGTCCCCGCTTTCCGCACCGATGCAAATGTCGAGCCCTCCGCGGGAAGGGCCGACACGACGTTGGCAAGCACGAACCTGGCTGATGACGATGGCTGTCATCGTGGCTGTGTTGCTGGTCGCGGGTTACTTTTATCTTCGCCGCACGCCGAAACTGACCGGCAAGGATAAGGTCGTTCTCGCCGACTTCACCAATTCAACCGGCGATCCGGTATTTGACGGGACCCTGCGGCAAGGCATGGCAGTGCAGCTTGAGCAGTCGCCCTTCCTCAGCCTCGTGCCCGATGACCGCATCCAGCAGATGCTGCGAATGATGGGTAAGCCAGCCGATGCCCGACTTACCCATGAGATAGCCAGGGAGATCTGCGAACGAACGGCCAGCGCCGCCGTTCTGGATGGCTCAATCGCCAGCCTCGGAAGCCAGTACGTATTGACGTTACGGGCAGAAAACTGCCACAGCGGAGACCTGATCGATGAGGAGCAGGTGCAGGCGTCGCGAAAAGAGGACGTACTGAATGCACTCACTCACATTGCCAATAAAACCAGAACCCGGCTCGGCGAATCCCTTTCCACGCTGCAAAGGTACGACACACCGCTGGCCGAAGCTACAACGCCGTCGCTCGAGGCATTAAAAGCCTACAGCACGGGTTGGAAGGTTGCGTATTCAATCGGATCGGCTGCGGCCGTGCCCTCCTTTAAGCGGGCGATTGAGATCGACCCAAGCTTCGCTATGTCGTATGCGGCGCTCGGACGGATGTACGGCGACATTGGCGAATCCACCCTATCTGCCGAGAGCACCAGCCAGGCATATCAATTGCGAAATCGAGCCAGTGACGAAGAAAAATTCTTTATCACTGCTTCCTACGATAAGCAGGTGACAGGAAACCTGGAGAAAGCGGAGCAAACCTGTGAGTTGTGGATCCAGAGCTATCCTCGGGCGATTGTTCCGCATAGCTTTCTGTCGGGAAACATTTCTCTCAACCGCGGCAACTACCAGAAATCGATCGAAGAAGCGGAAATTGCCATCGGACTCGATCCGGACGTCTCCATCTCATACAGCAATCTCGCCCTCGGTTACGTTGCCCTGGGGCGCATCGATGAAGCGGAAAACGCCGTTCGGCGAGCCTCCGAGCGCAAGCTGGACATCCCTGATTTTGCTATCCAGCGATACACCCTTTCCTTCCTGAAAGGAGATCGTGCGGGCATGGACCGGGAAGCGGCCCAGGTCCGGGAAAAGCCGGGAGCGCAAGACTGGATGTCCAATGCCGAGGGTTTTGTCCTGGCTTATAGCGGTCGACGGGAGGAGGCAGGGAAGATGTCACGCCGGGCGGTGGATCTCGCTCAGGCCGAGGAGCGGCGGGAGACAGAAGCATATTACGAAGCGGATACGGCATTGCGGGAAGTCCTGTTTGGGAATGCATCGGTGGCGCAGCAAAGAGCGATCGCGGCTTTGGGGCTTTCCAATAGTCGCGACGTGGAATATGCGGCTGCTTTTGCGCTGGCCGCCTCAGGGGACTCTTCCCGGACGCAGTCGCTTGTGATCGATTTGTCCAGGCGCTTCCCTGAAGATACGAAGGTCCGATTTATTTTTGCGCCGACACTCCGCGCACTTCTTGCACTGAACCATGGCGAGCCTTCCAGTGCGGTCGAATTACTGCAGACCGCAATTCCATTTGAAGGCGGAATTCTGTCTTCAGGTGGTTCTGAAAACCTATTGGGAGCAAGCAATCTCTACTCTGCCTATGTGCGTGGCGAGGCCTATCTAGCCGGACGCCAGGGTCGAGAAGCCGCGATCGAATTCCAGAAAATCCTCGATCATCGTGGGATCACAATCACAGACCCCATCGGCGGGCTGACGCATCTTCAACTTGGACGTGCCTATGTCTTGGCAGGCGACAAGGTCAAGGCGCGCGCAGCCTACAAAGATTTCCTTACCCTCTGGAAAGATGCCGACCCGGACATTGCTGTTCTGAAGCAAGCCAAAGCGGAGTACAGGAAGTTGCAGTAACCGAAATAGTTCTGTGTGGAAGATCGAATGATACCTTCGCAGCTGCTGCAGATCGAAGTCAGGCGATCTTGATGTAGGCTAATCCCCGACACACTCTCCGTCTGTCCAGTTTTCCATGTCCCGGTTTTTCAGGTCAGCGAACGTCCTGAATTGGCTGGCGCAAGCAGCTCCAATACGTGTGCAGAATGCGCAGGGTGGTTTGTATATCCGACACGGATCGCGCTAGCTGACTTTGGCGAATTTCTGGGCCGGTTTGCAGACCGCACAATTCTGCTCATGAAGAACCATCCGCTCTTGGGCAGCGTTTCTCTCGTTTCGTGCCTTCTGCTCGATTTCCGCGGTCAGGCGAGCCGCTGCGTCAAGCAAACCACTCCGGGATTTATTCGTCCAGACGGGACTAGAACATTGGGGAGGAAACCAGGAGGAAACCAGGACATGGAAACCAGGGAAACTTGGGGACGGGGAAACTTGGGGACCGGACGGGCTAACCCCCAATGCGCGTCGGCCAGATCCCGACAGCTACAAGAATTGATTACTTCGAATCTCTCGTAAGCGTCCGGTTTTCACCGTATAGACAGATGTCCTGGTCTACCCCAGGA
>JBEKNJ010000128.1:0-7676 GCA_049522955.1 Acidobacteriaceae bacterium | reverse complement strand
AACATGATCGATGTGCACAAGATTGATCTGGCCGACATGGATAAGAACGGAACGACGGATATTGTCGTGGAAGAACAGGACCAGTCGTTCCTGGACCGGGTGGTTGTGTTCTACAACGACGGTCAGGGCAATCTAACCGAGAACGTCATCTCCAACGCCAAGGGGCATAACGACGCGGTTGGCGACGTGATCGGTAACGGAGCGCTCGATATCCTGAACTCCGGCCACGGATACTTCAACGATTCACATCCGTTGCAGATCTTCCTCAACCCGTATTGATCAACACTCCTGGGAGGGGAGCGGCTATGCTGCTCCCCAGAGTACTGAGGAGAGTCACGAATTCTTCAACTTGGGCCAAGGCTACCTCCTCAACGCGCATCCTCTGCAAATAGGCTCAAGCTCTTCGCGGGCGCACTTGACGTGGTCATGAGATTCTCAATGAGCAGCGGCAATCCGCAGAATTCTGACGAGAAGGAGACAAGATGTACGACAAGGCAAAGTTAAAGAATCTGAAGATCCTTGGTGATGGTGCTCCAGAGGCGATGGCCGCTTTTTGGGCGTTCGATAAAGCCGCCCTGGCTGACGGTGTCGTTCCCAAGAAATACAAGGAACTCATTGCCCTGGGGGTAGCTTTAACTACGCAATGCCCCTACTGCCTGGAGATTCACCGCGCAGCGGCGGAAGCGGCGGGCGCGACGCGGGAGGAGTTGGCAGAAACAGCACTGGTGGCTGCGGCCCTGCGTGCCGGTGCGGCGGTTACCCACGCGGCTCATCTCATCAGTGATTCGCACGCCGCGCGAGGCAAAGAGAAGTAGCGGATCGAAGTTTGATCCATATTTGTTAATCCTCGACTTCACTTCCATCGCGATTGCATACACAAGCGGGTGACAGTCTCGCGCGCCTCGCGTGGATCCTGCGTCGCGCAAATTTCATTCTCCTCTTGTAGAGTGGGATGGTTGGTTCGTGGTAAAAGTGACATCGGACGGTAGACTGGGTGGTAGCCTGCCATTTGGCGCAAAATGCCCGGAATTCCGCGCACTCCATCTCCAGACTCAAAACTCGGAAGGTAGTTATGGCGACGACAAAGGACACGGTCGGCTCACTCACCGCAGGCAAAATGAAGCTGAAGATTTATCCCAGCAAGAAGGCGGCCGGCGAAGCGGCTGCGCTTGCGGTAGCGGACGAGCTTCGACGGTTGGACAAGCTACACGACCAGATCGGCGTGATCTTTGCCACAGGCGCGGCGCAATTCGATACGCTCGAATTCCTGACCTCCACTCCTGGTTTGCCCTGGAAGAAAGTGCGCGGCTTTCACCTGGATGAATATGTTGGATTGGATGAGAACCATCCCGCATCCTTTCGCCACTTTCTGCGCGAACGGCTGACCCAGCGAGTAGACATGGGCGCTTTTTTCGAGATGAACGGCACCGCCCAGGATCTTGCCGCCGTGTGCCGGGAATACATGAAGGAGATGCACGTGGCTGAGCCCCGACTTTGCCTTTTGGGGATCGGTGAGAACGGGCACATCGCATTCAACGAGCCGGCCGAGGCCGACTTCCAGGACCCCCTGGAGATGAAGGTCGTCCACCTAGACCTGACCTGCCGTCAGCAGCAGGCGGCAGAGGGCTGGTTCCCAACCTGGCAGGAAGCACCGGAACGAGCGCTTACATTAACCATCCCAACGGTCTTCCGAGTACCGAAGCTGATTGCCTCGGTGCCGGGCCCTCGCAAGGCGCAGATCATCCGGCGAACAGTTCTCGAAGCGATCTCTCCCGCGTGCCCATCGACTCTTCTCCGCACCCATCCGGACATCACCGTCTATTTGGACACTGACTCCGCTGCTGAGTTGGAAGGCGTCTGATTAGGCTGCTTCGGCGGCAACGTCATCGCTGTGTTGCAGCACGCGGCATGCGGTTAAGACCCCTCCATCTCTTCGCATGCGTACCGAAACGAAGGACTTTTTGGGCCGCCAGCGAGAAAAATTTCACAGAAAGCACTTCAGAGAGCTCTCGCTGGACAGCCCAACTCGGCAACCACGACCCCGCCAATTCAGCCAGGCCAGCCGAGAATCCGCATTAATTGTTTATATTCAATCTGTTAGATGGAAGGCGAGCGAGCCTGGGAGCGCGGGCAAGCTTGAAAGCGCGCTCACCCACGGTGGGCCTTCCTGGAATTTTCCGCTTAATCAAGAAATATTCTTTTGCCGCGAGGAAAATATTCTTTGCATGTGAAATGCTTAACGCTATATTGGGCAGCGAACCTGCACGATGAGCCCGCGGTTTTGGCAGCTCTTAAGGTGCTCTTCTAAGTTACGTGACACCGCTCGAAGAAAGCTTCTTGGAAGGGATTTATGAGGGACGAGGCGATTCACTCCGATGCAGGGACAATCAAGGTCCGGATCCACCCTAGCCGGAAGAGTGCGGGCGAAGCAGCCGCCCAGGCGGCCGCTGACGAGGTTCAGCGTTTAGCGAAAGCGGGAAGAGACATCGCGGTCATCTTTGCCACCGGCGCCTCGCAGTTCGATACGCTGGGCACTCTCACAGCCCTTCCCGGCCTGCCGTGGGACCGTGTGGTGGGCTTTCATCTGGACGAATATGTCGGCCTCGATGAAAACCATCCAGCCTCCTTCCGCCGCTATTTGCGGGAGAAGGTGGTGCGGCTGGTCCCGATGCGCGCATTCCACGAGATCGATGGCACGGCAGACGACCTCGATGCCGTATGCCGTGAATACGTGAGGGCGTTGAATTTCGCAAACCCGCAGCTCTGCCTGTTGGGTATTGGGGAAAATGGTCATCTGGCATTTAACGATCCGGCTGAGGCGGATTTCAATGATCCCGAGGCAATGAAAGTGGTCGCCCTGGATCGTCAATGCCGGGAGCAGCAAGCGGCCGAGGGCTGGTTCAGAAGCTGGGAAGAGGTACCCGAACGCGCGCTTACGCTCACCATACCGACGTTATTCCGTGTGCCCAAACTGATTGTCTCGGTGCCCGGGAGCCGCAAGGCCGAGGCGGTTCGCCGGACGCTCTACGACCCGATCACGACCCGTTGGCCGTCTACACTTTTGCGCACACATCCCGATGTGACGATTTACCTGGACACGGATTCCGCGGCCGAGCTGAAGGGTGTATACGGTCTTAACTCGGATAAAGGTAGCAGGAGGGAGCTGTGATGCACGAGGGCAGCAACGAGGGTGTCGATCGCCGCACGTTTGTGAAACAAGCAGCCGGTGCAATGCTGGCGGTGGGCATGGATGCGCGATCGTATGCGCGTGTATTGGGTGCGAACGATCGCATCCGCCTGGGGCAGTTAGGCTGCGGCGATCGTAGCCAGGGGCATGTCCATATGACGGCTCTGGCTGCCAAGAAGGTGCCGGTCGAGACGGTCGCGGTCTGTGATCTGTGGTCCTACGCACGCGATCATCGGGCCGCCCAGGTCAAGAAGGCATTTAATCTCGAACCACAGACCTATAAGTACTCAGAACAGATGTTGGCACGCAAAGATATTGACGGGGTGATGATCGCCACCGGTGACTTTCAACATGCCAAGTTGTGCGTGGATGTGGTGCAGGCGGGCAAAGACTGTTATGTAGAGAAGCCCTTTGCTAACGTACTCTCCGAGGCCATCGAGGCGCGCAATTGCGTTAAGCAATCGAAGCAGATCGTGCAGATGGGGACGCAGCATCGCAGCCAACCCTATCCCCTGGCCATCCGCGACATCATACGCTCCGGACGCATCGGCAAAGTTGTGCACATCGAACAGGAATGGAATGTCAACGAGGGCCGATGGAGGTTCAAGCCGGAGGATACCGGCCAAACTCCTGAGATGCTCATGGACGTCAACCTGGAGTGGAAGCAGTGGCTCTACGGCCGGCAGTCGAAGCTGCGCGAAGAAGATACGGATTGGAACCGCTGGCTCCTGGGCAAACCGCATCGTTCGTTCGACCCCCACGTGTATCTCGAGTTTCGGTTGTATAAGGATTTTTCGTCGGGGATTTTCGATCAGTGGCTAAGCCATGGCTCCGACCTGGTTCATCTCTGGACAGACGAAACCTATCCGGCGAGCGTGATGGCGACGGGCGGCATCTTCACCTGGAAAGACGGCCGCCAAAACCCCGATACCTGTGTAGCGGCCGTCACCTACCCGAAGGGTATTCTGTACACCTACAAGACAATCTTTAATAACAGCTATCGCAGCTTCTCGCGCATTGATGGCCGCGACGGAACGATCGAAAATTATGGGGGCGAAGGCGCATCCCTGTTCATCGTGACACGCGAGGGCGGCAGAAAAGAATACGATCCATACGACGTCGGACCAGTCTATTCGAAATTGCCGCTGACCGGACCGCCTGCGGATGGACAAGAGATCGTGCACGTGCCGGGTGCGCCGGCGCCAAATTCAACCGGCCCAGACGACGACGATGTCGGTCACCTGGTGAACTGGCTGCAGTGCATGCAATCGCGTACGCAGCCTAATGCAACGGTGGACCACGGCTTTTCGCATGCACTGGTCTGCATCATGGCCACGCAATCCTATTGGAGCGGCAAGCGGCTGTATTGGAATCCGGGTAAAGAACAGATTGTGGATCAACCGGTCTGATTCCGGCCGCTGAGCGGGGTTCTCAATGCTACCGTCGTGGTGGCCGACGGTGTCGTCTGGGTCTGTGGTCGTATGAACAGGGAGACGGTTAGGTTGATGTCAGCAATGAAAGCTCGTTGTCAAGCAGC
This sequence comes from Acidobacteriaceae bacterium, assembly GCA_049522955.1. GTDB lineage: Bacteria > Acidobacteriota > Terriglobia > Terriglobales > Acidobacteriaceae > PALSA-350. Next base: position 2,952 of record JBEKNJ010000128.1, on the reverse strand, counting down.
TGCCGTCACAGTTCTTCTACTTACGGCACCTGTTGGGCGTGGCCAGACCACTGAGTCGACGCTGCACGGCCTGCTCGCGGAACGCGTGGAGCCCGCGGCGACCAGCAAATTTCAGATGGAGCAGTTTCTAAGCAAACGCATTACCCCATTGCCCTCTCCCAGGAGCGCAAACGAGTGGACAGAGCAGGAAGAGCGCCTGCGTAAGCACATTCTTGATGATGTTGCCTTCCATGGCTGGCCGGCCGAATGGGTTCACTCCGCTCCGAACTTTAAGGAAGTTGGAGTGATCGAAAGCGGCGAGGGATATCGCGTGCGCAAGTTACGCTATGAGGTCGTGCCCGGTTTGGCAGCCACCGCGCTGTTGTATGAACCGGTCAAAACAAACGGCCGAGTGCCCGCCATTCTGAACCTGCTCGGCCATGAGCCTATGGGAAACGCAGCCGAGTATGAGCAGAAACGCTGCATCAACTTTGCCAAGCGGGGCATAGTTGCCCTCAGCTTGGGTTGGTTCGGATTCGGAGAGCTGGCGATCAAAGGCGACAACCATGATGATGCGGCCTCACTCGACCTGGTGGGCTCCAACGCACTGGGCTTCTTTTACCTGGAAATGCGCAGAGGGCTGGACTACCTCGCGACCCTGCCCCAGGTGGATACCACCCGGTTGGGAGTAACCGGCCTCTCCGGAGGTGGCTTTCAAACCATCATGCTCAGCTCCACCGATCCGCGTGTCGCTGTCACCGTGGAGGTGGCGGGATTTGGAGCTCTGCAGTCGAACATTACGCACCCGGGCGACACATCCGAAGTGGAAGAGGATGCTACCGACCTTACCCAGGGTGAAGACTACCCATTCTTCGTCGCCATGCGGGCGCCAAGACCGACGCTCATGATCCATAACGCAGAGGACGATTGCTGCTTTCGCGCGGCCATAGTCAAGCCATACACCTACGACCAGGTGCGTCTCTTCTTCAAGCTGTACGGCAAGACAGAGGACTTTGCATTCTTCGAGAGCAGCGATCCCGGCACGCACAACTACCAGCTGTTCAACCGGCTCCAGGCCTATCACTTTTTTGACGAGCATTTTCACCTTCCCTCCGTACCCGATGAGATCCCAAGCTCCGCGGAGGTTCGAACTCCTCAGGAGCTAGGAGTCGGCGTTGCCACGGATAACCTGACCATCCTTGGTCTGGCCAGGAAATTAGCGGCCAGCAACGCGCGGCCTGCGATTCCACCCGCGGGTGAGGCCAGAAGCGCATGGGCCAAGCCGCAGCGGGAGAAGCTCAGGCAAGTCGTCCGCTACGCGCCGGTATCGGTTGAACATGCCTGGAGGTTCAGCAATACCAAGCGCATGACCATCCGCACCGTGTCTTACCGCTTCGATATGAGCAACGGGCTTAGCGCCTCCGGGGTCTGGCTGCAGGCCGTCGGCGCGGCCGACAATGCTCCGCTGACCATCGTCTTGAACGACAAGGGCTATGCTGCCGCGGGGGACGTCGTTGCCGCGCATGTGAACCGCGGAGAGCAGGTGCTTGCCCTCGACACTATCTTTGTCGGGTCGGCTTATCCAGAGTCTCCGGATCCCGCAGATTGGCCCCTGCTGGTGGCGAGCGCTGGTGATCGTCCTCTGGGACTCGAGGCGGCACAACTCGCAGGGGTTGCGAAGTGGCTCCGCGCCAACAATAGTGACCGTCCGATGCAAGTGGAAACGGATGGCATCCGTACTTCTATGATTGCCGCTGTGGCCGCGGCCACGGAGCCGGGCCTATTCTCCACCATCGCCAGCCAACACGCCATGAAGAGCCTGGGTTATGTGTTGGACACACCAGTGGCCTATCGAGCCGCACCGGATCTCTTTTGCCTGGACCTCTACAAATACTTTGATATCGATTCGATTGCAGCCAGCGCAGAACCGACACAGATCAAATACGTCGAATAGCTCCCCGCGCTGCATAATTGAAACCAGCAGAACCGAGACGCAATGAATTCATCCAAGCCCCAGGCTATAAAGATCCAAAAGCCCGGCAGCGTGCGCTGGTGGATTGTCTGGACGCTGTTTTTCTCCACGGTAACCAATTACATCAGCCGCCAGACCTTCTCCGTTTTGTCGCCGATGATTACGGCGCAATATCATCTGAGCCACACCGACCTGGCCAAGATACTTGGCGCGTTTCAGATCTCGTATGCTGCCACCTGGCTTCTTGGCGGCATCTTTCTCGATGCCGTTGGAACGCGGCTTGGTTTGGCTCTGGCGGTCATCTTCTGGTCGATCGTCAATATCCTTACCGGGTTTGCCAGCTCTGTTTTCGGATTTGCGTCCTTCCGCTTTTGGTTTCCCAGCCAGGAGCGTAGTGTCGCTGTCGCGATTTTCGATAGCGGCTCGAGCGTCGGAGGCGCTTTGGCGGCCCTGGTTATTCCCTGGATCGCGATCGAGTTTGGCTGGCGCTGGTCCTTTATTTTTTCCGGAGTGCTCGGCTTTGTCTGGTTGGCGATGTGGTTGCGCGTCTACTATCCGCTGGATCGTCACCCCCGCGTGACGCCCGCGGAGGTGACGTTTATACATGCCGGCCAGGATACACCGCGTGACTCGGCAAGGCGAGGCCTGGGACGGTATCTTGATCTCGCCGGCAACCGTAATGTCTGGGGTATTGTCCTGGGCCGCGCACTGACGGATCCCATCTGGTGGTTCTATGTGTTCTGGCTACCGCAGTACCTGAGCGATGCGCGAGGTTTCAGTCTCAAACGCATCGCTCTTTTTGCCTGGTTGCCCTTTGTCGCCGCCGATATTGGTAACTTCACCGGTGGCTTTATCTCCGGCTATTGCATCCGCCGCGGCATGTCGGTAGTGCGCGCTCGCCTATGGGTCTGCGCCGTCAGTTGCCTGCCCATTCTGGCCGGCATCCCCGCCGCGCATGTGCATAGCGTGTTCCTGGCGCTGGCCTTGATTTGCATCGCGCT
>JBEKNJ010000127.1:0-7591 GCA_049522955.1 Acidobacteriaceae bacterium | reverse complement strand
GCATCACAATGCAATCCAACATTTCAATGTGTGCGGGCATTACTCTCTCAACTAGGCCCTTCTCCTCCGCGACAAGTTCACGGATTCCCACAAGCAGGTCATGGATTGAATCCAGCAGCAGGGTCAGAAGAGGATTATGCGCCGTCTGTGCAAGGCGCCTATGGAAATCGGAGTCTTTTGTTGCAAACAGTGACGGGTTTCCTTTTGCCGCTTCCATCTCGTCAAGTATGCGACGAAGATCCTGAATATCTTCCTCTGAAGCCTGCTCTGCTGCCAATCCGATGTTCTCCACCTCTAGAAGAGAGCGGACTTGATGCAAGTGATTCAGGCTGACATCTCGACCCCACGAACGAAGGAATAGATTGAGCGGCGCGACCATTTCCTCACGGGTTAGCGCACGAACGGTCGTGCCTACCCCATGAGTTGTCTCAAGCAATCCTTTTGCTGCAAGGACACGCACGGCCTCTCTGAGAACGGTACGGCTAACGCCCAAACGCTCGGCGAACTCTCTCTCCGGAGGGAGTTTTGTGCCAACAGCCAATCGTTCCGACAGAATTTGCTCCTGGATCTTTTGCACGACTCTGTCTACCAACGCGCTTTTGTTGCCAACGACACCAAAGCGAAATTGGGTTGCACGCTTCACAGGCGAATTTGTCATCCGTTAATCCGCATCATCGTCTTCTCATCATAGATTCATCTCAAACCAAGTCAAGTGTAAGTGGTAGGAGGTCTGACACGTCGAGGGCCACATCATCTCCAATAAGATTTCCCTACTTCATCCTCAAATTGGTAGGAGGTACGAGGTCATACCACAAGGTATCTTCTTTTTTATCAATTACTTAAAATATAACGATTGACATTTACATTTCGAGCGCCTTATTATTCGCTTCGGTTTTAGGAAACCGTTCTTGTGCGTGGCTGGTTTTGGTCGGGCATGCGGGTGTGCAAGCAAATGTGGATCGGAGAGAGACAGCAGAATGAACAGTGATTCTCGGGTTATAAGACGGTTCTCCAGTGTGGTTGTCCTCCTTTCCTTCTATGTGAACTTAGTCTCCCCGGTAGCCCAAGCAAGTGAAGTGCGAAAAGACCGCCTGGTCATCTCCCAGTCGGAGTATCTAGACCGCGTCAACGCGATATGGATGGGGCAGATGATCGGTCAATTGACCGGATTGCGTTTTGAGCACAAGGTGGCCTCCGTTCTGAGTGACACTCCTATGGTCCACGGAAGCGGATTCGCACTGACTGACGATGATTATTACTACGAGATGGTGGCAATCCGAGCCTTCGAAAAGCACGGAATTAATCTCACAGTGGAGCAGCTAGGTGACCAGTGGCTCGAGAATAGCGCGGGTTCCTGGGGTTCCAGTGCGGAAGCACTTGGCTTGCTTCGGCAGGGAATGAAGGCTCCGGATACTGGAAACCCGCGCTACAACAAATTTTGGTGGACCATCGGACCGGAGTTCAGCAGCGATGTCTATGGCACCCTTGCCCCAGGTATGCCTGACGTCGCAGCCGAAATGGCTCGTCGATTGACTCATGTAAATGGCTATGCAGAGGGAACCGATGGCGCTGTATTCATCTCTGGCATGATTAGCCTGGGCTTTGTCGAGACGGACACCAAAACTATTGTTCGTAAAGCCGCACGCTTGATATCGCCATTGTCTCCGTATCGTCAGTCTCTGGATATGGTGATTTCCATGGCCGACGCAGGAAAGTCCCCTGAGGAGATATCTCGCGTCATCAATGAACGCTGGGGGATCGAATATCCGGCAACCAACAATGCAGTCCTGAACGGATCGATAGTGGCTATCAGCGTGTGGTTCGGAGCCGGCGATTTTTCAAAGACAGAAAACCTTGCGTTTAGTGTCGCAGATTATGCCGATACCGACTGCAACGCAGCGAATGCCGCGTCGGTCATAGGTGCTATGCATGGCATGGCCGCGATGCCGGCGAATTTGGTGGCTTCTTTCAATGATCGGGTTAAGGGAGCCAGTATGGGAGGCGTTCCACTGACGCCGCCGGTTGACGAAAGCATCCTGGCGCTGGGGGATCGGACAGCAAAAATTGGTGAGAAGATTCTTCTCGCGCATGGAGCCAAACTCGAGGGCAATAACCTTGTCATTACGATTCAGCAACCTGTAACCCAGGCGCCCGAGTTATTCAAACTATCCGACTTTACAAAATGGTGGGGTCCGGAATGGTCCCTGGAACGTGCCGGATTTGGCGGCGGCGCCGGGGGAATTCGAGGAATCCGGGGGGGCACGTTCTTAGACGGAGATATCCTGTCGGTCTTTCCCCGAGATGAGGTGCGCGGAGCGCTACTGCGTCGGACAGTTCAACTCAGCGCAAGCCCTTCCCTCGATTTCGACGCAGGTGTCGATCCTGGCAAGACCTGGCACTTGCAGGTTTATGTCGACAACGATAGGGTGCTCGACAAATCAATGGAGGGCCCACCAACTCCGCAGGAAAGTGTAGTGCAACCACGTCGTCCACCCGTGTCTGAAGGGGCGCCATCATCGGAAGGGGCGCCACCAGGGACGCACATTGCGGGGCCACCGGATACGAAGGCCATTGACGCAGCGCGCCACTGGGAGCACATTCATCTGGATCTGAGCGCGTATAAGAACCAGTCGGTCGTGATCAGGCTCTATGACCTCATTCTGGTCCCAGGCCACGTGGCAGGAAATTCGTACTGGAAAAGGCCTCAACTTCAATAGGCCTTTTCAGGAGCGCGGAAGAGGCAATATCTGAGTCGGTGCAGAGAAAGCATCTTGCACCGACTGCATTAGAAACGCTGCCCAAGACACGAAAGTCTCTTGGATTTGGCTGAAGGGGTAGCTGCTTGACGGTATCGAGCGAATACGAAGTTCTACACGCGGAAGCGAAGGAGATTTTCTTCGGCGCGCTGAAAGCTTGCGATATCGCATCGTCGCTCGATCGTCGTATCCGGTTCGACGGAGATGTCTTACGTCGGCTAAAGGCAGACGGATTCGGTTCGTCATCGATAAATCTCAAGAGCTTTAGAGAAGTCTTTGTCGTGGCTCTAGGCAAAGCGGCGGGACCGATGCTGGATGCGCTCCTGAGCCGGATGAAACGACGCGCGGGGCTCCATGGCATTTATTGCTCGAACCAGCTCCCGAAAACAAAGGATAGGCGGTTCGAGTTCTTTAAAGGCGGTCATCCGGTCCCAAATGAGGACTCGTTTGCTGCGGCGCGCGCAACCTTAACGCTTCTGAATTCGGCACAGAAGGACACACTCATCTTCTTCTTGATTTCCGGCGGTGGTTCCGCGATGTTTGAACTTCCGCTGAACCCGACAATCACACTCGAGGAGACGATTGCGTTTCACCAAGTCCTGCTCGGTTCGGGTGCTCCGATCATCGAGATGAACATCTTACGGAAACATTTTTCCGCCGTGAAAGGTGGGCGGTTGGCGATGGCCGCACCGGAAGCGACCAAGGTGAATCTACTATTGCCCGATGTGCCGCAGCCCTCATTGGATGCACTAGCCTCTGGCCCGACAACCCCTAATCGTTCGACCCTGGCGGAGGCGCGCGTACTGATTGACAGATATGCCTTGGCCGCCAAACTGCCTGAATCGGTGCGCAAGTTCTTTGAGCAATATCCCATTGATGAACTTAGAGCAAATGAGGATCTCCCATCCTGTTCCCCAAGTATTAAGAGAAAAGGGCTTGCGTCAGAATCGGGTTCAACGCTCAATCTAGCCGAGGATGATGAAGCTTTTCGCAATTCATGGTTCGAGATATTGCTTTCGAGTCAAGACCTGGTAGAGAATGCGCGAGCGATGGCGGACAGGGCTGGCTATTACGTGGTAATCGACAACGGATGTGACGATTGGGATTATGCAATCGCGGCGAACTATTTATTGGATCAGTTTCATGCCTTGCGGAAAAGACATCCGCGCGTCTGCTTGATCTCGGTGGGAGAGGTAACGGTAACCCTGAGTGAGAATCCGGGTGTCGGTGGGCGGAATCAACAGTTCGTTTTGCACTGCGCTCTAGAGTTGGATCGTTATCCGGGAGAGCGGCTTTCCGTTCTGAGCGCTGGCTCGGATGGAATCGATGGAAACACTCAGGCGGCTGGAGCGATTGCGGACGTGACGACAATTGCCCGGGCACATGCGCTGGGCTATGACGCTCAAAGGGCGTTGGCTAAATTCGATGCCTGCCCGTTTTTCACCGCGCTCGGTGATTTGGTAGTGACACAGGCCACAGGACAGAATCTCAGGGACTTGCGGCTGCTGATTGCAGAGAGTTAAGGACAAATTGGAAAGCCCCGATAGGAGCGCGATGCGGGAAGCTGTGTAGGTCAGATCCATGGAATGAAAAGCAACGCGTCGCTCCCAGACCAGAAATGGAGTTTTGCTTGAGTTCGTTAGGACTGAATCCGCTCGCAATGCTGAAAAAGTTGCGGGGCTCGTCCGCTTGCCAATCGAAATGTTTCCGCGAATGGTGTTCGTGTTCAATTTTGAGTTTTACCCGTTTGTTGGCTGTGCCTACCGGGGCCAGCCTTCGCCATCACTAACTACGAAGCTTTGAACTGCGAAGGGAACTATCACAATCGTGCACTAACACTGAAAGGTATGACAACCAGCCCCGGGATAACCCTTCTGGGTTGACAGTGTTACTGGATCGATGACGGTATTCCGCTGTCGCGTATTAAAAGCTTTCAAACATCTGATTCTCTACTTTGGAGGCTCCACGTGAATCGACGCATACTGCTTTCAACAATCACCATCTTCTTCCTGTTCTGGCCCGCCAGTTCTCGGGCTCAATTTGCCCAGCGAGGCGGCGTCGCCGGGACAGTGTTCGATTCGATGGGTGCCGTGGTTCCCGGTACGCAAATTACTTTGCGAGATCTGGCTCAAAATCAGGAGCGCAGTATTAAGGCCGATACGGCGGGTCACTTTGAGTTCGACAATCTAACTGCCGGCCAATATCAGCTGACCGCAACATTCCAAGGATTTGAAACCGAGAAGTCGGAACCAATCACAGTAAACATCGGTGCCAGCGCACACTATGATTTCAAGCTGCGGCCGGGATCCGCGACAGAATCTGTAACGGTCACCGAGCAGGGAGGAGGCGTCGATACTGAGCGGGCCAGTATCGGCACTGACGTCTCTACGGCTCAGCTCGAGGATCTTCCCCTCAATGGTCGCAACTTCACATCCATCGCGGCGCTCACTCCGGCAGTGAGTACATATCCACAGGCCAATGTGAACCCAACAGGTACCGGCGCTACGGGCGCAGTATTCGCCATGGGAGGTACGCAATTCACAGTGGGGGGAGCGTTCGAAGGGTCTCGGGACGGCGGCTTTTACGTCAACGGTGTGAATATCAACGACAATTACGAGAGCAGCATCAGTTTTGAGCCGTCCGCTGAGGCACTTGGCACTGGAACGGTCCAAGTAGCAGATTTTTCGGCAGCTGTAGGCCACGACATTTCAGCCTTGACCATGCAAACCAAAGGCGGCGCCAGCAAGTTTCATGGTGAAGGATACGATTTTCTCGAGAATGACGCACTGAATGCAGTGAATCCATGGACCAACGCCAATGAGATTATTACGGGAGCGCCGTCTGCCAAGCCGACGCTTCGTCGTAACCAATTTGGAGGTAACCTGAGCGGTCCGATTTACATCCCCAAGTTGCTGCCGGGACTGAAGGACCGCATCTTCTTTTTTGCCAACTATGAAAACTTCATCGAACATGATGGTAGTACACTCGTGACTGCTTCTGTGCCGTCTGCCGCAGAGCGCACCGGCGATTTCAGCGAGTTACTCGGTACGAACCCAAGTCCTGTCCAACTGTATAATCCTTTCTACACTACCTATGATCCTGTCACCGGCGTCAGTTCCCGGCCCGCGATCCCAAACAACCGGCTTGACTTAGCCAGGCGACCCGATGGCAGCCCGGTTCTAGATCCTGGTGCAATGGCCATTCAGCAAGCACTCTGGCCCTTGCCAAACGTTTCAAACACACCGAGCAATGAGGTAAATTACACTTCTACTCAAGCTTCGGGGATCTCCAACTATCACATCGATACTCGATTCGACGCCAAGATATCCGCAAATGACTCCATCTTCGTAACGTGGTCAAGATCAAATGGTACGAACACGATCACGGGGGGTATACCGCCCTTTCAGCTTTATAACTTCCCGAGTCAAGATCAGGCATACCTCGTAACGGCCAACTACGTTCACATCTTCACGCCGCACCTCACAAATGAGTTCATCTTCGGCAACAGCGATGGAGCTTATCGCACATTAAGTGCGAGCGAGCAAAGCTTTCTAAATAGCGGCAGCGATCCCTTGAATACAGCGTTTCAAAACACCGGCACCGGTATAACGAAAGGTGTTTTTGCTGTCGAAGTGGGAAATTACGCGAGTCCTGGCACAGGCGAGGTATTTCGTACTGAGGACGAATCTTATCAAGTGTCCGACAACCTTGATTTTATAAAGGGGCGACACACTTGGTCCGCCGGCATGAACTATTTCCGGAAGAGCGAACTCGACTGGGACGTTCAACGAAATGTGCAATTTGGTGGCTTCAGCACGAGCGGTGGGGACCTTGGTTATGTCGGCGGCGATCCGATGGCGGATCTTGCAATGGGGCTCCCTGCCAACCTGGACGTTCGTTACACCATCCAGGGTGGGAGCGCCACAGCGCCCGACTACAACATCGTCTTCCCCTATTGGGGTTTCTATGCGAATGACAAGTTTCGCATCAACCCAAAACTAACGATGTCTGCCGGCTTGCGCTATGACTTGAGCATCCCGGACTATACGCCTAATCCTACTGCGGCTCCTTGCTGCGGGATCTATACGCCAACGCCCGATGGTGGTGTTATTGAATTCCCAGGTATAGCCCCCGGTGTGCCAGCTCATTATCTCAGGGCGCCTAAACTCGACTTCGCTCCCCGACTCAGTTTTGCCTACAGTCCCACGCCGACTACGGTTATCCGTGCGGGATATGGCATTTTCTATGACACCGGAGCCAGTGAGATTTCCAACAATGTCGGCCTGGCGATCTATGGAACTTCGGCTTCCTCTGTTAATTACAACGTCAACAATGTCACGCTCGGCGCATTGCCTGACACTCCAGTGCTCAATCTTTCGAATATTTTTCCAGCCCCTCTTACCACTACGTTAGGAACATTCCCAGTTTCTACGGGTGTCGGACAAGGATACGACGGTGACGGTCAGTTGAGCCAGGTCACATATTACGACCAGAAGTCGACTCCGTTACCGTACTACCAACGAATGCTCTTCGACATTCAGCAGCAAGCAGGGAGCCACAACGTCGTCACGGTTTCGTATATGGGATCACAAGGCAGGAAAGGCCAGAATGAAGTAAATATCAATCTCCCCCCCTACCAGACCGGTTGGATCTATGGCGGCGGCGTCGGGGACTCCACCTTCAATGCGGCTCGTCCCAATAATGCCGGCAGGTTCGGGGATATCTTTGTTATCCGTCCGAACATCAATTCGTTCTATAACGCCGGAATTATACAATTCCAGCGCTCAATGAGCCGGGGTATCCAGGTTACGAGCAGTTACACTTTGGGAAAAACG
>JBEKNJ010000126.1:0-7593 GCA_049522955.1 Acidobacteriaceae bacterium | reverse complement strand
AGGCGACCGAGAAGGCGATAATGCTGTAGATGCCGAGCGCACTGAGCAGGACGGCGACCAGGGCAAAGCACGAGATCAGGATGGTGTTGAAACGGCGCGGTGACTCGCTGCCGGCGATGGCGTGTTCCATGGTCTCGATGCGGTAGAGTGGCAATTGCGGGTCGATCCCGTGCACCGTTGCGCGCAGCGCATTCTCCATCTGCTCCGGTTCTACGTGAGTGCGGAGCACGATATAACCGTAGTTGGCGTTTACTTCTCCGGCGCTGGCGAAGTCTCCCTCAGAGATGGCAGTCTGGTCGACCGGCTGATAGAACTGCTCTGCGGTCCGTTCGTCCGGAGATCCCATTTTTATGTTATCCACTACGCCGACCACCGTCATCCAGGGAGTCTTGGTCTCCTGCATACCACGGCGTAATCTCTTGCCGATGGGGTCCTGGCCAGGCCAGTAGCGCTGGGCCAGGCTGCTGTTCACCAGGGCCACTAATTGGGAGCTCGCGTTATCAGCCTCGCTAAACGTTCGCCCGCGCAGCAGCCGGACGCCCAGCGCCTGCATGGGATCGCCGCGTAGCAGCGAAGCCATGGCCATATCCAGGCCCGCTCCCTTGGGAGGAACATAGCCTTCGACGGTGATCGCCGGGCCATCCCACACTCCGGTGGAAGGCAGGACCGTGGTGATGCCTACGGCGTCTACACCCGGCAACTGGCGGACGGTGCGCAGCACTTGCTCATCGAACGCGTCGATGCTTGCCTGGGTCGCATACTGATAGCCGGGCAGGCCGTAGAACGCGGTGAGCGTGTGGTCGGGGCGGAAACCTATGTCGACCGCCCGCATCTTTGCGAAACTGCGCAGGAGCAAGCCTGAGGCCGTGAGCAACACCAGGGCGATGGCGATCTCCGCGGCGACCAGGACGGAACGCAGCCGGGCGTGGCCGCTACCCGTGGTGCCGGTTCGCCCACTCTCTTTCAGGGTGCCATTGACGCTGGTGTGGATGGCCGCGAAAGCAGGGGCCAGTCCGCACAGCAGGCCGGTGAGCAACGCGAGGCCCAGGGCGAAGGCCATCACAGGCCAGTTGAGGCCGATCTCATGAATGCGTGGGAGTGTTTCCGGCAACAGGCTTATGCCCAGGCGCAGCGCGGCGGCCGCGAATGCTAACCCAACCAGGCCGCCGGCCAAGCTGAGCACCATGCTCTCCACCATGGCTTGGCGAAGTAAGGCTGCGGCGCGCGCGCCGAGGGCGAGGCGCACCGCGATTTCCCTGCGCCTGCGGATGGAGCGCACCAGCAGCAGGCCGGCCAGGTTGACGCAGGCGATCAACAGGATGACGACCACGGCAAAGAACAAGGTGCGTACCATGGGACGCGCTTGATCGACCGTGTCTTCGTGGAGTGGTCTGACCGCTGCATGAATGCGCAGGCTGCGCATGAAGGCTGGATAGTTCCGCACGGTTGCCTGGGCGACACGCTCGGCGTCGCTCTGCGCTTGCTCGGGCGTAATGCCGGGCTTCAGGCGTCCGACCATGCGAAAGTCCCATGAGGCGGCGTTGCCGGCAAGGAATTCTTCCGGCCGCAGGCGTAGGGGAACCCATAACCGGCTGGCGTTCACGTGGCCGGGCAAGAGGGGGAATTCGAAATTACGCGGCATGACGCCGATCACGACATAGGGCTTGCGATCGAGAAGTATTGTGGCTCCGAGGATGCTAGTCCTGCCCTGGTAGTGGCTCTGCCACAAGTCATAACTGAGCACAACCACCGGTTGCTGTTGTTCGTCTTCGGCCGGAGTGAAGGTGCGCCCAAGGACCGGTGCGACCGCGAGCGCGGAAAACACCCCAGCGCTCATGCGAATGCCACGGACTGTTTCGGGGACGCCAGTGGTGGCCAGATCGTAGTGTGTAAACCCGTAGCCCCCAAGCTGGCTAAAGCTGTGCGTGTCGCGCGTGTAGTTGAGGATGTCCGCAGCGCCGGCTCTGGGCTGGGCGCTCATATCTTCCGAGCCCTCGAGGGTGTCTCCCAGGATGACCAGATGTTCAGGGTCGGGGAAGGGCAGCGGGCGGAGGAGAACACCGGCGACGATGGAAAAAATGGCAGTGGTGGCTCCGATGCCCAGGGCCAGCATCAAAATGGCGGTGATGGCGAATCCTGGCGACTTACGCAGTTGGCGGAAGGTGTAGCGAGTGTCTTGCAGGATCTGCGCCAGCCCTTGGTAGGAGCGCTCGTTGCGGTGCATTTGCTTGGCCTGTTCGACGCCCCCATAGGCGCGCCGCGCGGCTTGCCGTGCTTCCTCTGCGCTCAATCCCTGGCGCAGATAGTCGTCCTCTAATAACCCCAGATGCGCGGAGATTTCTCTCGCTAGTTCTGCTTCTTCCCGCGAGTTGGTAAACAGCCGGCAAATCTTCAGAAAGGCACGTCTGAGTTGCTTCATCGCTATGACTCCTCGAGCAGGAGCCGTTCCACCAGGGCTGCCATGGTTCTCCATTTCTGTGTTTCGGCGCCCAGGGCCTTTTGTCCGGCTTTCGTAATTTCGTAGTATTTTGCTTCGCGGTTGTTTTCGGTCTTGCCCCACGTCCCCTTGATCCATCCGTATTGTTCCAGCCTCACCAAGGCGGGGTACAGTGTTCCCTGGTTGAGATTGAGCAGGCGATCAGAAACTTGCTGCAGGCGGGTGGCGATCTGGTAGGCGTGCTGGGAACCCATGGTGGCGAGCGTCTGCAAAACGATGAGATCGAGCGTGCCCTGGAGCAATTGAATCTGATCTTTACTTGGCATTCAAGTGATCTCCCCGTATTCAGGATGGCTCCAGAGCACTTGGATGTCAAGTGGGGATTCCCAATCTAACCTATCCCGTGACCGGATGTGGCCCAGAACTAAGCCGCGATCTCGGAAGAACGAATGTTTTGTATAGTGCACGACTTTACCCGCTGCGGAAGAATGAATGCTTTGTATATCAGCCACGACTTTACAGGTTGCAGAAGAATGAATGCTTTGTATATCAGCCACGACTTTACAGGTTGCAGAAGAATGAATGCTTTGTTCAGGGCACGACTTTACAGGCTGCGGAAGAATGAATGCTTTGTATATCAAGCACGACCTTACAGGTTGCGGAAGAATGAATGCTTTGTATTAGGGGAACGACTTTACAGGTTGCAAAAGACTGAATACTTTGTATCAGGGCACGACTTTACAGGTTGCAGAAGAATGAATGCTTTGTATCCGGCACGACTTTACAGGTTGCAGAAGACTGAATGCTTTGTATCAGGGCACGACTTTACAGGCTGCGGAAGAATGAATGCTTTGTATCAGGGCACGACTTTAGTCGTGCCGTAACGGCCTGAATAGTGATGGGCTTTAGCCCCTGCTGACCTTTACGCCGCACAAAAGCAATTGCAAACAACTCTCCGCGTGAAATCACTCGAGCCCACGAACAAACAGCAGCAAGCTCACTTGGCCGGGTACCTGCCCCCACCTGTTGACACTCTACCTATCCAAACACTAGATTATGTAGAAAATCTACAGGTGGACGATGGACGTCGGAAAGTCGGATGTTCTCCAGGGCACGCTGGATCTCATGGTGCTCAAGACCCTGGAGTCGATGGGACCATTGCACGGATACGCGCTCGCCCGACGGATCGAACAGATTAGCGACAACACCGTAATCATGAATCAGGGGACGATCTACCCAGCGCTCCTACGCCTGCAGCAGCGCAAGTGGATCAAAGCCGAATGGGGCATCTCTGAGACTGGCCGGCGCGCCAAGTTCTATTCACTGACTAAACTTGGACGACAGAAGATCGCAACCGAAACTGAGAACTGGGAGCGGATCTCGACGACGATGGCACGCTTCCTGGCCCCATCCACTTGAGGAGCGCACCATGGATTGGCTGCGAATTCTGCTGAGCCGTTGCGTAGCGTTGATCCACACTCAAAAGCTCGACGCGGACCTTGACGAAGAACTCCTGGCCCATATCGAACTCGCGACCGAGGAGAACAGGAAGCGTGGCATGCCGGAAGAGGAAGCACGCACCGCAGCGCTGCGTTCCTTCGGGGGTGTGACGCAAACGCGGGAGCATTATCGAGCGGAGCGGGGGCTGTCCTTTCTGGTATCGCTGGTTGCCGACCTTCGCTACGCAGCAAGGCAACTACGTAAGCACCCCGGATTCACGGTCACCGCTTTGCTGACGCTCGGTCTGGGAATCGGCGCCAACGCCGCGATCTTTACTCTCATTCATGCCACGCTGCTGCAGGACCTGCCCGTACCGCATCCTGAACAGTTGATCCGCGTGGGCGACGGTCATCGCGGTGGCATCTCCTGGTTCTCCACCCGGATGTATGACCAGCTAAGAAAAAACGCGCCTGAATTTCAAGAGCTGGCAGCGATGCAGGCATCCTCCCCCGACAACTCGTGGCTCACGCTCCACCGCCAGGGAGTGGCCGAGTTACCTCACGGCGAGGTCAGCGAATGGGTGTCGGGAAATTACTTCGCCATGATGGGGATTACGCCGGCCGCGGGACGGCTATTGCAGCCTGCGGACGACATCGCAGGGGCGCCCATGGTCGCAGTCATGAGCGACTCGATGTGGCAGCGCGAATATGCCGGGGATCCTACGATCGTAGGCAGCGTATTCATCATAAACACCCATCCGGTGACCATCGTAGGCATCGTGCCGAAGCCGTTCTACGGCGATCGCATCACAGCGTATCCCACAGATCTATTTGTACCGCTGTCAACGGAGCCCCTGCTGGGAGAAAACGACTATACCCATCATCCCGAGTTGCAGTGGCTCTACCTTCTGGGCCGCATCAAGGCGGGGGTGGCGCTGGTGCCGCTGCAGGCAAAAATGAACGCCGAGTTAGTTCCTCTGCTTTCGCAGCTGCCGTATTTCTCCAATGTCCCTGGACGGGAGGAGCGCATCAGGCGCATTCATCTTTCGTTGACGCCGGGACATAGCGGCATTGCCGTGATGGCCCGAGACATGATCGCCGGCCTGCGCCTCTTGATGTGGATCTCCGGATTGGTGCTGTTGATTGCGTGCGCGAATATCGCCAATCTGGTCCTGGCGCGCGGGCTTGCACGAAACGGTGAGATATCTGTACGCGTTGCCTTAGGCGCTGCGCGGACCCGCATCATCAGGCAGATGCTCACGGAAAGCATTCTACTCTCGTGCATGGGCGGCCTCGTCGGGTTGGCGATCGCTTACCTGGTTTCGGCAATGATGCTCCGGCTGGCATTCCCGCATGCCGAGTTTTCCCCCATCCACGCCACCCCATCGCCGCAGGTGCTCGGATTTGCTTTTGGCGTGTCGTTGCTCACTGGACTACTCTTCGGCATGGCGCCCGCCTGGGCGACCTCTCATGCACAGCCGGCCCATGCGCTGCGTCGATCGAATCGAACGAGCAGCGGCCACGCTTCGCTGCTCCAACGTTCCTTAGTCGTATTGCAGGCCGGGCTATCGGTGATTCTGCTGATAGGCGCGGGCCTCCTGGCTAGGAGCCTGATCAATCTGCAGCATCAGAATTTTGGCCTCGAGGTCGAACATCGCGTCGTGGTCCGCCTGAACGCTCAAAATGCCGGGTATACGACAGAACAACTGCAGCCACTCTACGATCGAATGCGCGCCACGATGTTGTCTCTTCCAGGCGTGACCAAGGCGGGCATGGCCCTGTTTGCGCCGCTCGATGGCGATGATTGGCAGTCGGATGTGTTCGTGGAAGGACAGCCGCAACCGGGACCTAACGATGACGTTCACTCGTCATGGGACAGGGTTAGCCCGGAGCTCTTCGATGCGATCGGCCAGCGTCTGGTCCGCGGACGCAATATTCTTGCAACTGACACCGCTCACTCACCCGGGGTCGCTGTGGTCAACCGCGCCTTCGTGAAACGCTTCTTTCCCCGCGGCGATGATCCCATCGGACAACACTTTGGCATGGAAGGCAGGAAGAGCGCTGCCGACTGGCAGATCGTTGGAGTGGTAGAAAATGCCAAATATCAAAACCCGCATGAAGAGCAGCAACCGATGTTCTTTTTGCCTCTCTTGCAGCGCGCGAAGAGTGACACCAAATCAAATGACGTGTCGTCGTTGTACATCGGTTCGATCATCCTGGTAACCTGGGGACCGATTCCAGGGCTGGAGCACCGGGTGCGTCAAGCCTTGGAGCAAATCAACCCCAACCTGAACGTGAACAACTACGAAACTCTGCAAGCGCAGATTGGCGACCGGCTAAGCCAGGAGAAGTTGGTGGCGCGGTTGACGCTGCTGTTCGGACTGTTGGCGCTGGCCTTGGCGGCCGTGGGACTCTACGGCGTGACTGCCTACACGGTTGCGCAGCGCGGACCGGAAATTGGCATACGAATGGCCCTGGGAGCGAAACGTGGCGACATCGTGCGCATGGTCTTGCAGGGAGCGATCCTGCAGGCGGGGCTTGGACTGCTCATCGGCGTTCCCGTGGCTCTGCTCTGTGCCCGCTATGTGCAGTCGCAGCTATTTGAGGTAACCGGAGGAGACCCCGGCGTCTTAACGGCGGCCATCGCAGCCCTTGCGTTGGCCGCTGGTGCGGCCGCCGTCCTTCCGGCAAAGCGAGCGGCGACCATCGACGCTGCTAAGGCCCTGAGGAGTGAATAAGAACAAATCCAATCCATCAGTGTATATCCGTAGGCTTGGGCCCCGGCGTGCGGTGCCGGCTGATGAACTCCCGACTGGCGTAGGGAACCGGGGAGCGGATCTCGCCGCCCTGAGTTTGGCGGGAACAATTCGCGACGCTGTTTCGTACCTGTCATTTGATGGAACCCGTGCAACATGCGGGCGAGCGCATAGGAGAAAGCATGGAACGACGTCGACGCATCAGCGACTACTACGCCGAGTGGCTATGGGACACTCGCTACACGCTCCGCACCCTGCGCAACAATCCAGCGTTTGCCGCTGTCGCTATCCTGGTGCTCGCGCTCGGCGTGGGCCTCAATGCTGCCGTCTTCAGCGTAGTCAACCTCATCCTGCTGCGGCCTTTACCTTTTCTGCAATCGCAGCAGCTCGTGTGGTTCACCGCCGGAAAAAGCTTCGATCCTAAAGTCCGCGCCTCCGGCGGTCTCTCCGGTGAAACCTATACCGTTGACGTCTATCGCGAGTTCCAACGCAACAATCAATCTTTCCAGTCCGTTACCGCATTCCAGACCTTCTACAACTCGCTGCAATACAAACTCACCGGGGTTGGCGAGCCTAAGCAGCTTGACGCTGTTGAGGTTGCCGGCAATTTCTTCCCCACACTCGGCGTCATCCCGGTGTTGGGCCGCAACTTCACTGAAGAAGAGATCGTAAAGGGGGGCCGGCCCGCCGCGCTGCTCAGCTACTACTACTGGAAAACTCAGTTCGCCTCGGATCCGAACATCATCGGAAAGACCATCACCATCAATACCAGCCCGGCTGCCGTCAACGGCCCCGTCACCATCGTCGGTGTTCTCCCCGCCACCTTTGATTTCGGCGCTGTCTTTGCTCCCGGCAAAAAGGTCGACCTGTTTGTTCCGGCCGTCATGGACTTCTGGAGCACCTGGGGCAACACGCTTGCGGTCGTTGGCCGCCTCAAGCCCGGCGTGAGCGCTATTCAGGC
>JBEKNJ010000125.1:0-7721 GCA_049522955.1 Acidobacteriaceae bacterium | reverse complement strand
TGAACATCCAACTGCGAAGCCTGGAGATCGACCTGGAGCGGGCTTGCGTCGGTAAAGGCCCACTTGTGCAGACCGGTGCTGGCGTTAAAGGTAATTTTTCCGTGCGAAGCGGGTTCCAGATCCGCATGCTGCAAGCTGGCCAGGGATTGGTTCACATCCACATTCGTGCGCAGCACCTTCCACTGTGATCCATTGAAACGGAAGTTAGAAGCCGTCAGTTGGCCGGTCACATGAGGATCGCTCGTCGATCCACGCACAGTACCCTCAAACAATGCGGTTCCGGCTAGTCCGAGCGGCGGCCCTGGAGTCCGGAACACATCGGCAACCGTTTCTAACTCGCTCAGGTTATTGGATTGGAATTTTAGGTCGAGACTTGACCTCTGGCTCACCACGCCGTTCATTGTCAGGGTGCTCTGTGGCGTCTTCAAGAAGCTCTGCTTCAGCGCCAGCTCATGGTTTTTTGCTGTGTAGTTTCCATGCAGAGCACTTTCTATGGGAACTTCCTTGCCCTGGCCAGACACCTTTCCGTGTACAGTCGCGTCGGCGTGGGCCACAAGCGCGTCAAAGGTCTTTCCCCAGGCCGCATTCGCGTCGGCGCTCAGCACTCCCCCGAGGCTCACTCCCTTGGGGAGGGCCGACGACTTCATGGCGCGGTTCAGATCGGCCAGCTGTATTCCGCGCAGCCCGGCGTTGAACTTCGAATGCGCATCGCCGTCGATGCTGCTCATTTTGCCGGTAGCTGTGAGCTCGCCGCCCAGGAGGCTGGCGCGAAAATCTTGCAAAGTAGCGTCGCCATTTTCAAGCTGGTAGTGCGCCGCGATGTTTCTGATCTGCGAACGAACGGTTGGCGTCTGCACGTCCAGTTGCTGACTGCTGAGGTCGCCCTTGATCAGGACCGTATCCAGAAGAGAGCGATTGGCTATTTGCTCGTACTGAATTGAACCGCTTGCGTGAATGAATCCAACTGGTACGGACGGGTTCTCAAGAATCTTGCGGAATTGGCTCCCGTCCAACGCGGCAACGTAGTTCCCCTGCACCTTGGGATGGCTGTAATCCTGCAACGTGGCGTTGAGAACGACCTGCGACGTTTCGCTGGTCAGCCTGGCTTGCGTTAAGTGGAACGTCGTCGGTGTCGCGTCGAACTCCGCGTTAAGGTTGTGCGGAACTGGCTTGAAGGTTCCGGATTGCAGATGACCGTCGGAGTAGCTGAGCTTGCCTGAGTACTTCTGTAGCAGACTGTCGAAGGTGGCCCGAAAATCTACATTTCGTAAGTCCGCGGAAAGAACGCTCTGGCGATCGTTATAGTAGACGGTCCCTCGATCGAGCACTGCGTGCCGAATCCCCAGGTCAAACAGGCTGGTATTACTACTGCTTGAGCCGCTGCTTTTGATCGTGGGGATATTACTGACTCCGTGCGCGTCCGTGAACACTTTCACAACCGGCTGATCGATGACCAGGCTATCGAGATACCACTTCTGGTGAAGGACGGAGACAATACGAATCCCAACTTCGCCGTGAGCAACCTGGAGCAGAGGCGGATCCGGGTAAGGATTGGCGCCGTCCACCGTCAACCCGTAAAGGTCGAGGCTCAGGTTCGAAAGGTTGAGAGCAAAGTTCTGTAACTGGACCCTGGTGCCGATGCTCTCGCTGGCTTTCTTTTCGACGGTGCTGAGAACGTAGTTGTGGAACCGGGCACTGTGCAGCAGGATGGTGAGGGCAAGGCCCGCTACCACCACGAGAGCTGCCAGGATACCGGCGACCCAAGCGGCTACCTTCCACAGCCGCGAGTTCCGGCCACCCTGTCCTGTTAGCTTGCGATGAGACGCTGCCGTACTCACGTGGTGACCCCCATCAAAATGCCTGGCCGATACTAACGAAGTATTGGGTTGATTTAACTCCCGGAACCGGGTTCAGGTTATGTCCGAGATCGACTCGGACTGGGCCCACCGGGGTGGCATACCGCAGCCCCAGTCCCACACTGCTGGTGTAAAGAGAAGCAAAGTCGTGAAATCCGACCGAAGGAAACACATTGCCGCCGTCATAGAAGACCGCGAGTCCCAGGCCCTGCTTAATGGGCAGGGGAATTCGAGCTTCGGAGTTGATAATCAGCAGCTCATTGCCGCCGGCGGGAACCTGAATATAGGAGCAGTTGGTAGACGAACCGGAACTGCAAACCTGAACCTGCCGCTGCGGCCCGGCTCCATCCAACGGAAAGCCGCGCAATGAATTGCCGCCGCCGGTGAAGAATTCTTCGCTCAAGGGAACGCGGCTATTCGAAAACGGCTGAGCCAACCCAATGCGGAGGCTGTTCGCCCAGACGATGTTGTGAAAGGTCGGGCGATAGTACGCAAGCTGTCCATTAATTTTGGCAAAGTTTACGCTGGAGCCTAGCTTGGTATCGGTGAAGTCGAGTTCGATCGATCCCAGCACACCTTTGTGTGCGTCGAGAGGATTGTCGCGCGTATCGTGGGTGACATTAGCCGCAATGGTTGAGAGCCTGACATGCTGGTCCTGCGGCAGGACGAGCTGGGGGATCAGGATCCGGGTTAAATCCGTTTGGCTAAAGCTGTAGCGAAGGAAGAAAACATCGTGCTTTGCCTTGTCGAGGAATTTCTGTAGCTGGTAACTTCCGTTCTCAACCTGGGAGGAGTAGACCGGATTTTCTTCATCGCGCTCCGCCAGTATAGAAGTCGTCGAGCCCCAACTCGACCAGAGGAAGTTCGGGTCGATGTAATACCCTGCAACACGCTGGTCCAGGCGTCCGGCAAACGCTGTCGCGGACAGCGATTCCCCTTTGCCTCGCACATTATTACGGGTGTATTGGAAGGTCCCTCGCGGCCCATAGTAGGTCGTTTGGCTGGTCGTGAAATTGGAAGGTAGTCCTACGGGCGGCAGATTAGGCAGCGCCACGGTGCCACTGGGGATACTGCCACCACGATTGATCACTTCGAATCCGAAGCCGTAGGTCATCGTATTCCGCTTGGCTTCATGGACTTTGATCAACACATCTTCAGTTGTCTGCGTGTTTATCTGACGCCGGGGGTCTACCTCTGCCCAGTCGAATACGCCAGTGTGGTTATAGAGCCGGCTCTCGGAGCTGAGTAACTCTGTTTCCGTAAGCGGCTGACCGGGAACAATGGTGGCCACGTCTCTGTCGATGAGCCTTTGCTGCGTTCGTACGCGCCCCAGGGTCAGTACATCATGGGTGTGGACTTGCGGACCTTCAAAAATGTGATAGACAACGTCAATGTGATGAGGATCGTCCTTGGAAGCGACCTTGGCTGTTTCGCGGAAGCTGGAGGTCAGATAGCCGGCCTGAAGATATTTAGCAACGATATTGGCGCGGTCGGTCGCTACCAGCTTTTGTGAGTAGGGTTTCCCTGGCGCAAGCTTCAGACCGTTCGGCGCAAACTTCGATTCTGGAAATGTATCGTCCCCCTCAATCTTGAGAGAGCTCACAATATCCCGCGGGCCCTCGGTCACGTGGAACATCACAGCCACGTTTCCCTCCTTATGATTGACCGCCGGAGTGACCTGCGCATCGCTGAAACCTTCGGATTGGTAAAGCGCGGTCAAGTTCTTTTGGCTGGCATGAACCAGTTGCTGGCTGTAGTCGCCGGGAGAGAATAGATGAGCCTTCTTTACCGTGACCAGCGCCATCAGATCGGGTGTCTTAAGCTCGTGGTTGCCGGTCACTGCCACGTCGACTACTTTGTGCTTTTTCCCTTTATTGATGGTATAGACGATGGTGTCTACCGAATCTTTTTTGGAGAACTGTGAGTCGACGGCAACGTCGAAGAACCCCTTCTTTTGGAAGTAAGAGATCAACGCCTCACGGCCTTCCGCCACTAGCTCCGGATCGACACCCACTCCCTGGTAGACCGGTAGCAAAGCTTTCTTGGTCCAGCCGAACAGGTGCGCACCTTTCACCTCGACATGAATGGTGGGACCTGCCTTCACATCGAAGTGTATGTCGGCGCGGTTGGTATCTGCCGTGTAAGCTGCTCCGGATAGTTTCACCTGTGCGGATAGCTTTTCTCGCTTTTCTAACTTTTTCTGGAGGTATTTCTGGGCGTTGTCTAAGGTGGCGCGGCGGTAGTTTTTTCCTGGGCGGATGGCCGCTCCTCTGACCCGCGCTCCCAAGCCCTGCAGGCTCTTCGCCATTTTTTGAGCCTCTTCAGGGGTGGTATCTGCGACATTCACCGTGCCAAACTTAGCCTTGCGATTCAGACTGACCCGAAAGCTCACATTAGCGACGTCATGGCCGGTATCCAGGGTTACCTGGGGACGAACCTCCACCTCAAAATATCCTTGCTGTTGGAAGTAGCGAATCAGTGCGTCTGTGTCTTTCTGGACATCCCCGGCATTGTAGGGGGCCTGCGGGGGATAATTTGCGATTTGCACCAGCTTCGAATAGGGGAACCTTTCCGCACCAGGAAACTCGAAGATCCCGAACCAGATCGCAGGCTCCGCAATCAGCAGCACCCGAACGCCATTGGCCTCGGGCTCTACCTGCAGCTGCACTTCATCAAATTTGCCGGCACTTTTCAGCGTCGCAATGCTCTGATCTACTTTTTCTTTCGAGAATGGCTCGCCGGCATGCTGCGGCAGCAGAGGCAGAAGCTTGCTGGGATCCAGATTCGGGCGCCCGGCAATTTCAACCGCGGTAACATTCTGGCCCTCGTAAGAGGACAAAATTGCCTGGCTTGCGGGCGCTGTCTTGGGTAATTGAGCGGGTTCGGTAGTAGTCTGCGCCCATAACCCGGTACACACGGCCAGCACGCTGAGAGCCCATAGGAGTCTGTTTACTCTTACTGTCCTGACGTTGGATTGAGCCGTCATTCTGAAATGTCCCACGAGCAGCTCGGTCCACGCCATCTCACTGTGAGATGCAGGAATGGCGGGACACGGTTTGATCCGCAGATGTATTGAAATGAGACAACAGGCAAACTAGGAAGCCGACGGAGTTGTTACCGTCTGCGCGCCCAGGATCTCGGGTTTCAGCACGCCCGCGGCCGTCAGCTTCTTCTCGTGGACCGCAGCCTCGATTTCGCTATTAATCTCGCCTCCCAGCAGCAGCATCAGCCCGCTGAGATAAAACCAGGTGAGCAGAATGATGACCGTGCCGAGGGACCCGTAGGTAGCTGAGTAGTTATTGAAGTAGTGGACATAGAGGCGAAGGCCGAGCGAGGCCACGAGCCAGCCCAGCATGCCCAGAGCAGCACCGGGCGTGAGCCAGCGCCATTGACTCACCTTAACGTCCGGTCCGAAATAGTAGATGAGCGCAAACAGGAGGGACAGAAATGCAGTCGCGCAAAGCCAACCCAGCGTGCGCAGCGATCCTGCTGCCATTACAGAAAGGAAGTGATGATAGATGTGGAGACGAGCGAGGCGGGCGAGAAAATCAGCCGTCAGCAGCGAAGCGAGCATCAAGGTGATGACGATGGAGAGAATGAACGTGATCCCGATCGCCGACAACCTGGCTTTCCAGTAGGGCCGGCTTTCCTTCACCCGATAAACCACGTTCAGGCTGTCCTGAATCGCGGAGAAGCCGACGGAGGCAGACCAAAGGGCAGCCACCAGGCCGAAGGTTAATTTGCCGCTGCTGGCGGCGGCCGTGGTTTGGTTAAAAGCTTGGAGCACCGTTCCTAGTGCTGAGGGAGGAACTACGATGGAGAGATACTGTAGAAGACTCTCGTAGAAGTTTACGGCTGACCGCGCGGCCAGACCCAGAACCGAGCAGGCGGTCAGCAAAGTGGGAAAGAGAGCGAACAGGAAGTAGAAGCCGAGCTCTGCGGAGCGACCCAGTAGGTTATCGGCGAACATCGCGTTCCAGGTGTTCTTTGCGATGATCCTGGCAGGGACACCTTCCAGATTCCAAAGGGATTGTAGGGGAGAGCGGGAGACGTAACTCCACACTTGCTGGCGGAAAGTGCGAGAGCCGACCCGCTCTCCGCTTGGCGCCGGGTCGCTGGACACGAGTTTAGGAGCGCTGGCCATCCGAATACCGTCGCTTTGAGAGATAACCTTTTAGGTCCGTTGCGTTGCTCGCTGCCTGGCGACAGTTGAGATTGTGTTCATATCGCCGCAAAGTAACACATTTCCAGGAGAGGTCCGCTGAACTGCAGATCCCTCCACTGCGCTTCGCTCCGGTCGGGATGACACCCCTGTTGTACCGCGCAGGTCATGGGCCTACGGCCCATCAAGGAGAAAAAGCCGCTTCTAATTCGTTCTTTGTCCGTTCCTCACAAAAGTGTCATCCCGACCGAAGCGAAGCGCAGTGGAGGGACCTGCTGTTCTGCGGACCTTACTGGAAATGTTTTTTCGAGCGCTTAACGCCCTTTTGGTCGCCCAATCAGGTACACGGGAGCAAGCCAACCACCTTGGGCGTACCCAGCCGTCCAGTCGTACTCCGGAAAGCCGGCGGTCAGTGCCAGCAGCTCCCGGGGTGTTCGGGTGCGACAGCAAGAAACCAGGCCGTCCCACAGAACCACCAGCGGGATGAGCGGAAGCAAGTAAGTAAGCAACAGCCTGGACCAGCGAAACGGCCGCATACGCGGCACGAGCAACCAAGCCAAGACCGGCATCACAAACATGGTTGCGAACGCCCGCGGGGTACGTGAGGTAACCTCGGCCATCGCGAAGCCATCCCCACACCGCACCGCATCGTCAAGTACCGCACGTGCGACGTCGTCGGGGAAATGGTGGAAGGAGGAAAAGATGGTGCGAAAACCCCTCAGAGAGTCAGGCACGCTGGCGGCATCTACCGAGAAATCCACACAGCTCAAGCGCGAGTCCCCACACAGTCGGGCAGAAAGCACATCGCTGGGAAATTTATCAGTCAGCACCACGCTCAGCGGCGCACGCCTGTCCAGCGCCGCACGCCACCCCAGGCTCAGCCATGGACCACCGCCGCCAGAACACAGATCAACTACGCGTAAGGCGCCGCAGTCAGCAATGGCTTGAAAAATTTCCGCCTGGACGGGGCGGTAAATATCTGACCGGCTGATGACGGCCTCGAGACAGTCCGTGGCTCCATGCCGGACGGCTGGTGGGCACCACACCTGATCCAGGACTTCAAAGAGCTGGAGACGCCGCAAACCTTATTGCCAATCTCTCCACAAAGCCATGGCCCCGAGCAGACCTTCCTCGTTGGAGATGATCTTGATTTCGGAACCGTGCTCAAGAGTTACTTTCTTGGCGTTGCCACCCCCGATGTACAGGGTGTCCCAATTAAACGTATGGGCGGTTTGCTCGACCGCGCGTTTCAACAACTTGTTCCAGCGTCTCACCCCATACTTTTGCAGTCCGCGTCTGCCCAAATAGTCTTCGTAGGTCTTTTTGCGCCAGGGATGATGTCCAAGTTCGAGGCCAGGACACAGCACGCCCTCGGTGAACAGAGCTGAACCCATGCCGGTTCCAAGCGTGATGACGAGTTCCACGCCGTGACCTTTGATCACCGCGTAACCGCCCACCGCGCAATCGTTGGCCATGCGTACCGGCTTACCCCAACGCTTCTCCAGCGTCCGCGCCAGTGGGAACCCGATCCATCCCGGGTCAAGGTTTGCTGCAGTGAGAGTTTTGCCTTGCTTGATCACCCCAGGGAACCCAACCGAGACCCGGTCGAAGAGGGGCACGCTTACCTTGAGCTCATCCAGAGCAACCAGCACCGCCCTGGTGGTGGCCGGCTCTGGGGTGGGCACGCGCAACCGGTCACTCAT
>JBEKNJ010000124.1:0-7866 GCA_049522955.1 Acidobacteriaceae bacterium | reverse complement strand
CGAGATTGTCGAAATACTGGTTAAAGAATTCGGCGATCAGTGCGTTGCCCCTATCATTGGGATGAAGGTCATCGCGCAGCAGCGAATCGGCCGGAATACGCATTCGTAGCAGATAGTCGCGCCACCATTGGTGTTGCGGTTCAACCGCCATCCCATACTTTTTCCCAAGGGCCGGAATCTTGTGATAGGACATTTCGTCGTGCCACAGTCGCTGGTGTACCCACAAAATTCCCACACAGCCCGACTTCCGGTAGAGGGAGAGGGACAGCCCCTCGGTACAAGGCATATCAGGCAGCACGTCACCATGGTCCGTCTGGAGAATCACGTCGGCCGCCGTCAGCGAACGAAACATGCGGAGTATCTTTTCATACGCGCGATGGTCGCCATATACGTGGAAGATAATAAGATCCGGGTAAAATGCTGCTACATCCTGAGCAGTCGTACGGACCAGCGACTGGGAGGCGAACCCGCCCAACGCTCGATTCTGCACGACGAAAACAGTATCAGGATACTTCTCGCGCCAGTGCGCAACTACCGCATTATGCCAGCCGCTACGGGTAATCGATTGCCCGTAGAAGAGAACTTTCAGCACCTTGTGGTTGGTGGGCGTACTGGTGCGAATGATCTCTAAAGTCCTTGCGATCTTCTGCTCATCGGAAACCGTATCGACTTCCTGCACGTGTTTGAGCCACGTGGCAGCCGCTGCCGTCAAGAGGATGAGCATAACTGTAATACCCACCCAGATTCCAGGCCTACGCAGCTTATTTGGCATTGGAAGGAGCTTATCCTCGACCGCCAGATTGCGCACGACTATAAAAAGTACCGGGGTGAGGGTAACTTTAGTTACCTCCGCGGGAGGCGTAGTAGGTTTCTTGAGAGTTGCGATGCTGGCCCCAAAGGCGATCCAGCCGGGGAAAGTGGGAAGTAACGCAACCACCATGATCTCGGGATCTGGCGTTTCGGAATTCCCAGAACGCGGTGACGGTTCGGGAAGCTCTTAGTGTTGTTGAGAGCTCGGGTCCGAGCCGCAATCGCCGTCCGAACAAGCATTTTCCGATCATGTTGAAAACGTGGCGATGCCGTCTGCCAGACCCTTATAGTCAGTGTTGGGAGTTAGCCGATGTTCTTCCTCGGTAGTGGGTCCGCGAAGAATTGGGACCGGATGCTCCGGAAAGGTCATGCTTCTTGTCAATTGGGTTGCGTGTCGTGTACGGCGGCCTTAGGTCAGCCGGGGACACAAAAATGCATCCGCATTGAGCAGGATCAGGCTGCGTCCTTCAGCCGACTGAATAGCAAGGTCGTTCGCAGCACCAAAGCCGAAATTCGCGGTGCTCCGCAACGCGCCTGTTCGAAAGGGTGACACCTTAAACCTTGACCACGATCGTCTCGTTCAGTTGCATTAAATCGTCCATCTTGAACCTAGAAATCTAACCGGGAAACCGAGTAAACTCAGGCAACAAATGATTCAGGGCGAGCTTTCTCGATGGCACCAGAGTAACGGGACCGAGGGTGTCTTATGGATTACCGAAGTCATGTTCATATGGCCCAGGCGGACATGAAGGTCACCAGTTTAGCCTGCATAGGTCCTGGTCTCACGACAACCAGAAACCAACCGGATCTGATCGCTGCTGTCATTCCCCAGCGCTCAAGACGCGTATTTGTTCAGACGCGTGTTTGTTCAGTGGTGTTGACTCGTGCTTAGCACGTGATCAAGAGGAGACGGTTGCCGGTAGTTGGTACGTGCAATTGTTGCGGCGCGGTTATCCGAGCGGGCGCAGAGTTTGAATGCAACTTTTGTCGGGTACCTCTACAGCCTCGGTTTATACCGAGGTGTTACTTGGGCCCCTATACTTCGAGTGGAATGAAACCCTTTCGACGGGGGAAGACAGTGAATCATCATCAGCTGTGGTTTTGCCTGGAAACTCGGGCCTCTGAGGCAACCGGATGGTTAGGTACAGTTAGCAATGTCTTTCGCAAGACTGGGAGAATCAGGCCGCTGGTGGTGGTCTCTCTTGCCGTGGTGACGCTGGGTTTAGTGATCCCGTCCTATGGTCAAAATGTAGTCAACTGCCCTTCCTTTGCCACTACGGGCGCGTGTGGTGTTGGCAGTGGTCAAGTCTTCAATCCCATCGCCGGCGCAAACCCGCCTTCCGTTTCCGGCTCGAGGATACTATTTATACCTACAGGTACGACACACCAAGGGACGGCGGTTAACTACACCACAAAGGTAAATGTACAGGCCTTTACCGCCAATTTCACGTTTGTCCCCAATGGTCAGAATGTTGCATTTGTGCTGCAAAACACGAACAATACCCCTGGGTACCAGGGAACCCAGTTCGTTGCTGGTGCGGGCTGCGAAGCCGGGTTTTTCCAGGCATTTGGTGAATTTCCGCCGCCGAACAATATTTTTGCATTGGAACTGGATTCGTGGAGTTACCTTGGGAGCGTCCAGTCATTCACCTACAGTTCCGCTCAGATTTATCAGGCTGGTCAATCTCCCTGTAATCCAAATGACAGCGGGCCGAATTACGTTCTCATTGACAAGATAAGCACTTCCCCTGTTCCGTTGAATTCACCCGCCAGCTCCCAAGGAACAACGACGGGCGATACATATTCGGTGACTCTTACTTACGACGGAACCAATCTAACGCTCAACATGTACGATGTGACCGCGGGTGGAGCGTGCCCGGGGGCCAGCTGCTTCACCAACACATGGAATGTCAACATCCCATCATGGGTGGGTGCTGATACGGCTTACGTGGGCATGACCGGAGCCCCTGGGGAAACTTCGATTGCCCCGCTCTATATTGGTTCGTTTAGCTACACTGTAGGAACGCCGACGCCGCAGGCTGCCACCCCTACGTTCTCTCCTGCCGCTGGAACGTATACCGGATCACAGTCGGTGACCCTCTCCGATGGCACGTCGGGCGCGACCATCTACTACACAACTAACGGAACTACGCCGACCACGTCCTCGACCCAGTACACCGGCCCCATTACGGTGAGCTCGACGGAGACGCTGGAGGCTATTGCGGTAGCCACGGGCGACACCAACAGCGCGGTTGCGTCCGCTGCCTACACCATAAGCTCGCTACCTACGGTCTCTACGCCGACTTTCTCACCCGGCACCGGCAACTATGGCTACGCCCAGACGGTGACCCTCGCCGACGCCACCTCCGGTGCAATCATCTACTACACGGTCGACGGTACGACGCCGACTCCTTCCTCGACCCAGTACACCGGGCCGGTTACGGTGAGCTCGACGGAGACGCTGAAGGCGATCGCAGCAGCCCCTGGCTACACCAACAGCGCGGTCGCGTCCGCTACCTACACCATCAACCTCTCGCTACCTACGGTCTCCACGCCGACGTTCTCGCCCGCCTCCGGGAGCTATAGCTCCGCGCAGTCGGTGAGCCTGTCCGATGCAACCTCCAACGCAACGATCTACTACACGACCAACGGAACGACGCCGACCACATCCTCGACCGAGTACTCCGGCCCCATCACGGTGAGCTCGACGGAGACGTTGGAGGCAATGGCGGTAGCCCCGGGCGACAACAACAGCGCGGTCGCATCGGCTGCCTACACCATAACCGCCACTCTACCTACAGCCTCCACGCCGACCTTCTTACCCGCTGCCGGAGCTTATAGCTCCGCGCAGTCGGTGGTCCTCTCCGACGCCACGTCCGGTGCAACGATCTACTACACGACCGACGGAACGACGCCTACCGCTTCCTCGACCAAATACACGGGTCCTGTCACGGTGAGTTCGACGGAGACTTTGCAGGCGATCGCGGCAGCCACCGGCTACGCCAACAGCGCGGTCACGTCAGCTGCCTACACCATTGCTGCTTCACTACCCACAGTGCCGACGCCGGCCTTCTCCCCCGCCGCCGGGACCTATAACTCCGCGCAGTCGGTGAGCATCTCCGACGCCACCTCGAGCGCAACCATCTACTACACGACCAACGGAACTACGCCCACCGCATCCTCGACCGCGTACACCGGCCCGATTACGGTAAGCTCGACGGAGACGCTGCAGGCGATCGCGGTAGCGACGGGCGATAGCGCGATCGCGTCTGCGGCCTACACCATCACCGCACCGCAACCGAACTTTCTGCTTGCTGCATCGTTAAGTTCGCTCACGGTCAACTCAGGCGGCCAGGGGGCAGTTACGCTGACGGTGACGCCGGAGAACGGGTTCGACTCCCCAGTGGTCCTGGCGTGCTCCGGGCTGCCGGTCGGGGCGACATGCTCCTTCGACCAGGCGACTGTGACGCCCTCGAGCGGAGCGGTATCGACGCAGCTCACCATCTACACCAGCACGCAATCTTCTGCGCTGCAGCCGGGATCGCAAACACATTTACCGTTGACAGCGCTGGCTATGACGGTGGGTCTCTTCGGATGGAGAAAGCGGCGCGGCTGGCGTCATTGGCTGCTCTTTGTGGTCGCTTACGCGGGCCTGGGGCTACTTTTTGGTTGCTCGGGGAACAGCGGGGCAGGCGGGACGACAAACACGGCCGCGTCGTCCGGTACTTCGATGGTGACCGTGACGGCGATCTCCGGAACCCTACAGGGAAAGGCGACCATTACGCTGACGGTTAATTAGGACCGTAGGCAGAGCCGATTAAGATGCCTTAACTGTGGATGTGTGCTTTACCGTCTCTTGCAGGCCGCGCTCATCGAGCAGCGGCAGAAAGCTAAGTTCCTCCTCGTTCCTCCTCGTTCGACCGCGGCTCTTGACGGCATCGCGAGCAGGCATACTTCCAGCGCGTGTTGTACGGTACGGATCCAGGCTCTAAACGGGCAAATGCGGTCCACCGTCTCAGCATGAGCATCGCCGATCTAAGCAAGGGCACAGGGTGAGCTGCGGCAGCGCTGTCTAAGTCAGACGGAAAATATCTGGCGCGGGCACGCAATTTCGTTTACCGGGCGTCAACCTGTCAGGGATGCAGACTGTTCGAAACAGCCTCTCTTCCTTCGCATCCTCCGGCCGCTCCGGCGGTTCGGCCCTTCAGATGCAGATCGTTTTGACAAGTAACCACCTGGATACGTCCCGTCGAGCGCTCTCTTTGCTTAAGACCCCTGGGATTGCACCAATCCTGTTCCGAATTGGACCGACCAAGCCGTCGCGTCCCGAAAGGAGGCAACCGTCTGCTCTGTGCACATAACTCAGATATCTCGGACACGCGCCGACAAATTGCATATGCCAGATAACTAAGACCCTTCCGGGCGCTGGTGGCGCGGGAGGGAGCGACAAACTTTATACCGGGGGAGGCATCACCAGGCATGCGTTTTTGCACCATCAGCGTGTCTCGAGAGCTCAAACCGCTTAGTCATTACCGTTCATTTCTTAACGTCTTGTTACACCGCGCGCACTCACCGGTATGTGCAAAAAGTTCCCTTTGAATGCGTAAATTTGAAGGATTGCGCGAGGTAGCGAAGGATGAAATGATCGACCAAGTCATCCGGTGTGCAGCAGCTATCAAAGGCTGCAACGCACGATGCGCGCCGCTGCTCTGACTGAGATGACCGCAGTTTGGTCATCAAACCCAATTCAGAGGCTTCAGGGGTTCAAGGGACAAAAGGAACAACCAAACACGTATCGAGCCACGGCCCAATTGTGACAGCGCCAGCCTGTCACGGCTCCGGTTGAGAAACGAAGGCCCCGATCGCATAACAGAGGTTCTGTCATCGTTGATGACGGGGTTGGGCCTGCTTGTCCCGCGAATTCACTGCAAGAAGCCACTAAATCAATGAATTTTACGAAGGAGTCACGTGAATCTTACAGCGAACATCTTTAACGAAGCGCTTTCGGTGGGGACAGTAAGTCATACCCAGCTATTGTATTGGCCAGAAGATTCGGCTTCTGAGGCCACCGGATTGTTAGCTGCGGCTGAAAAACCATTTGTCACTAAGTCAAAGTGGAAGGAAATTCTGATGAAGCAATACATGCTTCTACTGGCAGTAATTCTAGGGACACTTGGCTCTGCATCCGCGCAAAGCGCGTTCAATTGCTCATCTTTCTCCTCCACGGGTGCCTGTGGCGTGGGCGGAAGCCAGAACTTTAACCCCGTGGGTCCTGCGCCATCTTTATCCGGATCGAGGATACTCCTTGTACCTTCGGGTACGACACACCAAGGGTCAGCGGTTAACTACACCACAAAGGTGAATGTACAGGCCTTTAACGCCAATTTCACGTTTGTTCCCAATGGACAGAACGTTGCATTTGTCCTGCAGAACACGAGCGACACCCCTGGATACCAGGGAACCGACTTCGTTGCCGGCGCGGGCTGCGAAGCAGGGTTTTTCCAGGCATTCGGTTTATATCCGCCGCCAAACAATATTTTTGCATTGGAGTTAGATTCCTGGAGTTACCTTGGGTCCGCCCAGGACTTTACGTACAGTTCCGCTCAGATTTATCAGGCTGGTCAATCACCTTGTAATCCTAATGATAGTGGGCCAAATTACGTTCTCATCGATAAAATAAGCACTTCACCTGTTCCTTTGAATTCACCTGCCAGTTCCCAGGGAACAAGTACGGGGGATACCTATTCAGCGAATGTTACTTACAGTGGGACGACTCTAACGCTCAACATGTACGATGTAAGCGCAGGCGGAGCGTGCCCGGGAGCGAAGTGCTTCACACACACGTGGAATGTCGACATACCATCGTGGGTGGGTGGCGACACAGCTTATGTGGGCTTCACTGCGGCTCCTGGAGAAACTTCGAACTACCCGCTCTATATTGGTTCGGCTAGCTTCAGCGGAGGATCGGCGACGCAGCCTACCGCCCCGGCGTCGCCGACGCAGGCTGAAACCCCGACGTTCTCTCCCGCCGCTGGAACTTATTCAGGCGCGCAGTCGGTGACCATCTCCGATGCCACCTCGAACGCAACCGTCTACTACACGACTAACGGAACCACGCCGACCACATCCGCGAACAAGTACACCGGCCCGATTACGGTTAGCTCGACGGAGACGCTGCAGGCGATGGCCGTAGCCACGGGCGATACCAGCAGCACGGTCGCTTCCGCTGCCTACACGATGGCCCCAGCGAGCTCCGACCCGGGAAATGCACAAGTTATTAATTACTCCAGTGGCTTCGCCGGCCATCCGAGCCAGCTGTGGATGGGAAATGGCTCGGTCTATTCTGGTTCGTCCATAGGGTTGACTAACTCAGGGGGGTACCTGGCAAATAATGCATGGTACAAGACTCCAGTAAATGTGCAGGCTTTCACGACCACCTTTACATGGAATGCCGTCTGTCCCGCACAGCCCGCCCAATGCGGCGATGGCTTGGGATTCATGATTATCAGCAATTCGAACCCTTCTTCTTTCGGCTATAACTATTCAGGCAATTCTGGCTCGCAATTCTCCTGGTCTCGGTGTTCTTCAGGTACCACAGATTGTCCGTCCATAAAATCGATCCTGGTCAAATTTGATCTGTACAATAACTCGACAGGTACAGGTGGCGCGAATCTTACCGGATTCTATTCAGGT
This sequence comes from Acidobacteriaceae bacterium, assembly GCA_049522955.1. Classification (GTDB taxonomy): domain Bacteria; phylum Acidobacteriota; class Terriglobia; order Terriglobales; family Acidobacteriaceae; genus PALSA-350. The sequence goes on along the minus strand of JBEKNJ010000124.1, from coordinate 363 downwards.
GGAGTAGCCCCACAGCCTCCCCAGCCTGAATACGAAATGGCCCCTTCCGGCATCAATATGCAAAGCGGCCACCTTATGAAAGCCACGCTCACATACAATGGTACTGTCCTTACGGAAACGGTGACTGATATGGTGACCGGTGCGACATATAGGAATAGTTACTCGGCGAACATTCCAGCACTGGTCGGAGGCAATACCGCCTTAGTAGGCTTTGGAGGAAGTAGCGGGGCCGCTGTGGTGACCCAGAACATACAGAGCTGGACCTACACTGTGGAGTCACCGGGGAATTAAGGGACGAAACGACTGGGACTGCACTTTCAGGCTGCGACACGCTGAGCTCGGTTAATAGAATCGTCCCTGTTA
>JBEKNJ010000123.1:0-7957 GCA_049522955.1 Acidobacteriaceae bacterium | reverse complement strand
TGTCCATACATCGGCGTCTTGTACTCGTAGCGTTCGAGCAGCGTGTAGAGTTCGCGAAGATAGCTCCCCAGCTGCTCCGGCGGCACCGCCGAATCCTCCCACCCTTCCCATCCATGCTTTTCCCCGGGAACGAAGACGGTCGCGCCCAGCGCCGATTCGCGCACATGCCAAACCCGCCGCGCCTCTACATCGGAGTAGCCCCGCACGGTGCATGTCTTGCCGAACCCAAGCGCCGCCTGCGTGAACTCTGCCGCGATCCAGTCGGCCTCTGCAGCGGAGTCGGCGCCAAACTCGCAAAGCAGAAATCCGCGGCCCTCCGGCAGCAGCAGTACGTCCTCGACCGCGAGCTTCTTGCGCAGCATGTAATCGAGCACCATGCCATCGAACCCTTCGAGGCCGATCGGCTTGTACTCGAGCACTGCGGGCACATGATCGGCGGCGACGAAAGGGTCGGCAAAGCCGAGCGCCACCAGCCGTCGATGTTGCGGACTATGTTTGAGCTCGCAGTGGGCCTGCAGCACGGTGACGCAAGTGCCCTCAGAGCCCACCAGTGCGCGGGCTACATTAAATCCGTTCTCCGGCAGCAATTCATCCAGGTTGTACCCGGAAACCCGCCGGGGAATCTTGGGGAACCGCTGCCGCACCAGCTCGCTATAGGTATCCCGGATGCGGACCAGCCCGGCATAGATCTGCCCTCGGCGTCCTCCGCCGGCGAGGATGGTTTGCAATTCGCTTTCCGAGGTAGGGCCGACGGTGAGCCGCGTGCCATCGTAGAGCAGAATCTCCAGCGCCTGAATATTGTCGACCGTCTTGCCGCCCATAAGTGCGTGTACGCCACAGGAGTTGTTGCCGATCATCCCTCCCAGGGTGCACCGGCTATGGGTAGCGGGGTCGGGAGCGAACGTAAGGCCGTGTTCTTCGGCCGCGTCGCGCAGCCGATCGAGCACGATCCCGGGCTGCACGCGGGCAAATTTCCGTGCCGGGTCCAGCTCAACAATCTTGTGCATATACTTCGAGAAATCCATGACCACGGCCACGTTGCAGCACTGGCCGGCGAGCGAAGTGCCGCCGCCCCGCGAGAGCACGGGAGCGCCCAACTCCCGGCACGCGGCTACGGTCGCGACCACATCCGCCTCATCGAGCGGAACCACCAGCCCGATCGGAACCTGCCGATAATTGGAAGCGTCGGTAGCATAGAGTGCCCGGGAAGCCTGGTCGAAGCGAACCTCCCCGCGCACCGTCAGCCGCAGCTTCTCTTCGAGAGCCCGGGAAGCAGAAAACCCTTCATGTGCATGCTGCAGTATAGGAAAAGCCGATGAACTCATCATGGTCAAGGAGATGTTATCAAGCCCCCGGCTGCTGGTGGGAGCCCCCGCATTCATGCGGGGCAAGGAGTGCTTTAGCGCTCCGGGAAAGAGCCTCCAAGATGGATCCCGCGCTTTAGCGCTGGCGACACTGCCACACCTCCTTGCTTCGCCCCTAGCTGGTGAGCACAAGCAAACGCCCCGCTCGTACCTCAACCATAGAAATCGACCGCAAGTCCCCCCATGAAGGGGTGGAAGCCGCCGCATTGATGCCGGGGAAGGAGCGCTTCAGCGCTCCAGGAAAGAGTTTTTCTTTAGGATGTTTTCGTCAAAGTTCCCACTAAACCGTCATCCTGAGCGGAGCGCCTCACGAATTTATCACTTGACACAGCACTTGTGGCGCGGAGTCGAAGGACCCCGGCTCTGCTTAACCTACCTATGCTGCTCGGAGCTTTTCAACCACCGAAGCCGGCACCGGGCAGTTCAGCGAGCCTCTCCTGGTTTTTTCCAAACAGCGCGGCAGGTTCTTAGGCGCTACGCCCCGCCCGCCATTTCCGAATCGCCTCGGTATGCTTCGGATAATGACTATACGTATCCATCCGCAAGCGATGACGAAACCGAGTCTCGCGAACAAACAACTCCTCAGGCGCCCCCACGATAAACGCAACCAACCGTCGATGAACATCCTCCTGTTCCTTCAACACCTCCGAAATCGGCAACTCTCGTTTCCGTTCCGTCATCAATCGATTGAACGCGTCGATCCCGCCATAACTAGCCGAATATCGCGGCGCCCGACCCCCCTCGATAATAAGTGGCAGATATTTAAGTGCCTCCTCCTCCCAGGTAGCAACGTGCGCAATAACATCGCGCACCGACCAATCACCAACCACACCACCCTCTAATAACTCCACCTCAGACAATCCCACATAAGACTCCGTGAACGCCACCCACGCTTTATCCAGCTGCTTCAACAATCCCGATCGATCCATATCCCAACCTCACTTGGCATCATGAAAAATAATGCCCAACGTATGTCGACATCCCGACCGCAATCGACTCACGCCATGCCGCAAATTCACCCGATAACTTCCGCGCGTCCCGTTCACCGGACGATGGTGCACAGCGAACACCACTCCGTCTCCCTGTCGCAGGGGAACCACCTCCGCCCTGGACTGCATCCGTGGCCGTTGTTCCGTAAGCACAAACTCGCCCCCGGTGAAATCCCGCTCCGGCTCCGAAAGCAGAATCGCCAACTGCAGCGGAAACACATGCTCCCCGTACACATCCTGATGAAGCGCGTTGTAATCGCCCACACCATACTGCAGCAGAAGCGGAGTAGGCCGCGTCTGACCGGCCTGGTGGCAACGCTCGATAAACAGCCCATGGGAGTCCGGGTAACGAACCTGGATTCCCATAGCTTCGTTCCAGCGATTCGCGATGGGCGCAAGGTGCGGATAAATCGCTGTGCGTAGCCCGGCGACGATCTCCGGCAGAGGATAACAAAAATATTTGTACTCACCCCGTCCGAAGCCATGCTGCGCCATGATGACCTGACTCCGGAATTTCCGGCTGTCGGCATAGAGCCCGGAGATAGCTGTGCACTCATCGGCAGTCAGAAGTTCTTTGAACCCGGCCCAACCATAAGCATCGAGATCCGCCGAGACCGCCGGCCAGTCGAGCTTCTCCACGCGGGCCTCGATATTCTTGAAAACAAGACCCATTCGATCTGTATCGGTCGCAACGCTCATACTTCATCTCCCTGCGCACTTACATATCAAGTACATGCTAGCAACGTGCATACTGCCCTACACTCCGAATCTTGCTGTCAAAGTGAAAGTCTGACGGCCGACCTCAGGGTGACCCTCGGGGTGCGGTTACTCATACTCCAATAGGAAAGCACTCCATTTGAGCTGCAAACGAATTCCGTCGAGAAAATCCTTTTACCACGCAACTTATTCTTAGGCAGACATCGTCGGCTGAGGGGACAAGCTGAGAGCCAACCCATAATAGACGCAGTTATAACTTCAAGCGTCCCGTTATGCCACCTTCGTACTCTGGCGTAAATAAAACCGTCACAATTACTCTTCCCTTCACTCGCTCGCTGGATCACACACCCAGCGTCTGGCGAGCGGAGGATCTGCGAGAAAAGCTCTGCTGTTGACTGCAGGTGGTTATCTGCTTGCGGCATCTCCTATGTTGTTCGGCGCAGCTGCCACTGCCACCACTACCGGATCCACAGGCACCAGCGCGGCATCTCTTCTCAATCAGCTATCAACCGCCTTCTCGGGTGGAAACCCGGTTCATCAGGTTCAGCTCACCGGCAACGCAAGCTGGCATGCCGGCAGCATTAACGACACCGGGTCGGCGACGCTTTCTGCCGCGACGACTGGATCGTCGCAGTTACAGCTCTCCCTATCCTCGTCCGGCACCAGAATCGAGGCCGAGTCCGGGCTGGGTACGAATCTCACCTGCAGTTGGTCTGGTGAAGACGCGGTCGCACATACCATCGATTCCGGCAATTGCTGGCGGCCGGTCGTCTGGTTCCTGCCGCCGCTGTCCTTGCAACCATCGTTGCTGCCCAGCTACCTGGGAGCGGTCGACCTCGGCTCCGGCACCGTCGGCTTTGGTACCGCGACCTACCGCCATCTTCAAGGCGAACTGGTTTTCCCCAGCCTAACCGGAACCCTCGCCAGCGACATCATGCAGCGCAGCACCGCCGACTTGGGCCTTGATCCCGCGACCTTTCTGCCCGCGGTGCTTTCCTACTCGATACGGCCAGACAACGGCGCCCCCATACCAATCGCCATCGAGATCCACTACTCGAATTACCAGGCAGTCAACGGTGTACAGATACCGTTCACCATCCAGCGTTACGTCAACGGCTCCCTCCAGCTTGAGATCTCTGTCAGCTCTGCCCAAGTCAACTGATTTTCTCGACTTCCACCCCTAACCGTCGGAGGCCCTGTGATCAGAAAGGTCGTTCTTTGTCTCTTGTTGCCGCTGAGTGCGCTGTCTGTTTTAGGACGTGCGCAAACTGGGCTCTATCCTTACGGCTCCTTCGATACTCCCGGCTTCGACACCATCGACCGCGGCAGCCTGAATGTGCATCTTTCCATCCCCGTGGTCACCAAGCAGGGCAGGGGCGTGCCATTTCGGTCAACGGTCCGGACGGTCCGGTCAGCTATACGCTGGGCAATGGACTCAACGTCTACCGCTCCTACGACCAGCTCGGGCGCTATGTTCAGCAGTGGGTGTGCAACGGGCCGGCAGCGGTCAATTGCAGCGGTGGAACGGCGATCTACGGCACAGCCGGCCAGTGGAAGGGATCGCAGATGCAATCCCAGTCCGAGACCGTGCTCAACCAAGGGGTCACGTTCGGTTATGGGGACGGCTTCAACCGGCTCACCTCCCGTACCGTCACCAGCGGCACGCTGCAAAACTATACCTATGCCTATGATCGCTATGGCAATCGGGTGTCGCAAACCCCGCTGCAGGGAGGGTATACTTTCAATCCGACGATCAACCCAGCCAACAACCAGATCACCACCAGCGGTTACACCTACGATGCGGCAGGTAATATGCTCAACGACGGGGTCCATAGCTATCAGTACGACGCGGAGGGGAATCTGGTGTGGGTGGACGGTGGCAGTACAGCGAAATACGTCTATGACGTGTTCAACCAGCGGGTGCATGTGCAGACGTCGAGCGCCACCACTGAGTACATCTACGACTACGCGGGCCGGAGGGTTTCGGGCTGGTTGTCGCCCAACAACTCCGGTAACCAGGGGAGAATTTATTGGGACGGCCAGCAGCTTGGCTTCCGCTCGTCGGATGGCACGAATTTCGACCACCAGGACATTTTGGGGACGGAGCGGCTGCGGACTACCTATAGCGGGGCAGTGGGGGCGACCTATCAGTCGCTACCGTGGGGCGACGGCTATACGGCGACGGTCAACAACAGCGGAGCCGACCAGGACAATGAGCATTTTGCCGGCCTGGAGCACGATGCAGAGAGCGATACGGAACATGCGCAATTCCGCAACTATGCTTCGGCGCAAGGGCGCTGGCTCGGGCCCGACTCGTACCTGGGCAGCTACGGCTTGGCCAGCCCACAGAGCATGAACCGTTACGCGTATGCATTGAACAATCCGACCACCTTTACTGACCCGTCGGGGCTTGATCCAGTATGCGATACCGATCCGCAGACAGGCTTGCTCGAGTGTACCTCCTATTACCCCATCAATCCCCCTCCCACCGGCTGCGTATCCTTCGGGACGCAAGGGTGTATCTCCCAAAGTTGCGGATCGATCTTTGGCTGCGACGGGCCTCCCATTTCTCCTCCGAGCGGCGTCGGAATCGCCGTATCTTCCTTGGGACCACCAAGGAAAGCTATTCTAAGCCAGCCCCCCAAGGCCCCAAATAAGCCGCAGTCAACGATCCTGAAATATGTGACGTTTCTCGGTTGTGAGTTTGATCACGATATAGAACAACTGACCGACGAAGAGGATGGGCAAAATCCTAAGCAAATAGCTATCGTGGTAACGGCTGTGGCTGTGGTCGGGGCCCTAAAGGGCAAACTCCCCGGTTGGACTGGGATCACAGGAGCTATCGCTGGAGGTCTATACGTAATCAATATCGCCGGACACTCAAATATCGAGTGTAGCGAGTCCGTATATGGTCATTGAAGGGAGGGAATACCGCATTGACAATATTTAAAAGCACACAAGCCTACATCATTGCATTCATTTTATATGTTCTATGTCTATTGCCTATGATCCGAGCCGGTATGCGAAGGGACTGGTTTTTGCACACTACAAACGAGCACCCCCAATTTATTAACATCATAGGAGCACTGTTCTGTATAGTTTTTTTCACAAGCTTGATAAAGAAGACGGACAACATCCTAGAAAAATATGCGTTGATCAGCACTACAGGCGTATGTGTTCTGTGGATGCTGAGTATCCTAGCTGCTTATGGTTTTAGGTGGGCATCCGTGCCCGCAAATTTCGCAATCTCGACAGGCATTGCTGTCGCCGCTACTTCATTGGTAGCTATTCGAGCACTACAGTCTTTTCGAAAGCCAGATGAGATGAGTAAGCAGGCCTGAACAAACTAGGAACAAACTAGGACAGAACAAACTAAAAACGCAAATGATGACAACTGTTCAGAAGTTTGTCTGCAAGGCATCACCAGCTGACCGTGTGTTTGCCAGCGTCAGGAAAACCAGGACAGGAGGATGTGAAAAAATTGTTTTTCCTGATTTTATTAGGGTTCTGTTTTTGAAAGGAAATGTATGCCTGGACCCGAGTAATCGCTTAGAGGGCATCCTGACGCGAAGTTTTTTCGACTGCAGATCGCTTGCAAGCCGAAAACCAATTTTTTCACATCCTCCAGACGGAAGTGACCCTAATGCAACCGTATCTGTTCGTGTTACTCCGGGAAAAACCAGGTGACAAAAACCAGGTGACAGACAGGACGTACCCCATAACGTCATGACTACAGCTACAAATGTTAAATGGTAGGTCAGACTCTACTCTGGGTCAAAGGCCAGTACGCTCTGTCTCGCATTCAAACCGGTGTTAGAGGGGCGTCCGCCCTTTCGTGGTGCCAGCCGCCGCTTCATCGACCCCTCGAGAGCCTGCACAAACTCTGCGCTACCCAGCGGCCGCCCTGTGTGCGTGCTCCGACGAATCTCCGTCAGCTTGGATTCCATCTCTCCAGCCGCTAGGTACTGCCGCCAGGCACCGACAGTCCAATTTTTCCGCCACAGCTCCAAATCCAATATCTCGTTCCGCGATTCCGCTCCGCAGTGCGTCGCTGCGCTGGACCACATCCAAGCTTCCGCCTCGCTCGCAAGGCCGGCGCGCACCGGATTCAACTCCGTATAGCGCAACGCTTCCCACAAATGCACCCGATCTAAGGGGCAGGAGTAGTAGCGACCCTGCCAGGCATGACCGCTCGACTGATGAACCGCGTTCCAATAGATCGCATAGCGCCCATGTGCATGCCTCAGGGCCAATGCCAAGCCTTCACCATTGTGAGGAGTGACGACCAGATGCACGTGATTTGACATCACGCAATAGCCGATCAACCCCACCCCATGGAGTTCGATGTTCTGGCGTAGTAGATTGAGATACGCCATGCGGTCGGCATCGCTATTCAGGATGAATCTCCGCCCGTTGCCACGCTGTGTTACGTGGTGCGGAACATCAACAGCGATGACTCGAGCCAAACGCGTCACAATGAGGCCTCGTTGCACACCGCATAACCTTGTGGAACCCTCGACAAAGGGTTTCGCGGAGACGCCGATTTCTTTAATCCCAGTTTGCCCTCATCCGCCTAAACTCTCGTTGAAATCTGGATTAGCTGAAGTTAATATTAAGCATCTTCACAGCGGCCATGCAGGAGCCTTCAACCGCAATGATGAGGCTGAGCGAGGCGCGAAAAAGATGATACGCCACTCAAGCGGAGCTCAAGAAGTCATCAGACATAGATTCATCGGGTACGTCCTGTCTGTCACCACCTTTTGTCTGATAATTCCTTGGAGATTGGCTCCAAAATTCTTGCTGTGAAGGCTGGACAAGCCGCCGGGACAGCGGCCGTATCGACTTTGGTTGGGCAGTCGAGTATAGCCTCTCCGCTAAATACCCTCG
>JBEKNJ010000122.1:0-7991 GCA_049522955.1 Acidobacteriaceae bacterium | reverse complement strand
TCGACTGCCAAAAAGGGCCAATCATTAAACATTTAATTGATGGTCAGCTATTACAGTGACAGCTTACCTATTGCAGCAAATTCAACTACTCGCCCACCGGGATAGCCGCGGCCTTGCGCCCACGAGTGCGACGGGCATCGTCACCGAAGTTTTTATCAAGGGGGTTAGTTCGTCTGTCCCCGAAGCGTCGTGAGAAAGCGTCATGCCTGAAAGCGGCTTTAAGTTGCCGGTCGAAGTCGAGACGGAGGCGGGCCCGTTTTGGCTGAGCTTCGGGCAGGGGGGTGGAAGGTTTCTGCCTCAGAATACGACCCATCCGTATTTGGCAACTGGTTTGTAGACTTGCAACGAGACGGCATCGTGATGCGGTTGCTCAAGGATCGTTCGCAGTACCTGGTTACCGGCCTTCCCAAGGAAGTGCTGAAGGCAGCGGGGCTATGGCAGGCATTCGACACTCTAAACGAGTTGCAGGTGGCCGTGACCAGATGGGCCAATCGGTCCCTCAACCCATAAGCCTTGAAGCGAGTCGTGTTAGATTGCGGCGTCTGGTAGCTCAGCAAGTTACCTACAATCCCGTTTTGCAGGCAGTCGATGAACGGATGTTTCGCTGCACGTCGTAAAATCATGCGTGCATGCGGGATAGTACGAAAGTTATCATCGGTTTCGGCTCGATCTGGGGTCTCTTTGCGTTTGGTGGCATGCTGTTCAGTTCGTTCACAATCGGAGCAAATGACTCTGCGCCTTAAGTCCTGGGGATTCTCCTGTAGAGACTCACGATTCTCCCGTCTTGCATCCTCGCGATTTGGTTTATGAGATACGCAGCACTCTGGCTCATGCTCCTCACCCCGATACCAGCGATTGGCCTTGTTTATCAGGCGATTCATTCAAGACCAGCGGGAGACTACCGGACAGTAGTGGGTGACGTGGCAGAAGCTCTGATTGTGGCCGCTATTCCCGGAGTGATAGGGTTAGTTCTATTTCGACGCCGGGGCGAGGCGGCCGTTTCATTCGCCTGAAAAGCGAGGCGAACCAGCAAGTTGGTTGTGGCGTCCCCTAAAGGGGACTCGGTTTCCGTTGGTTTCCTTTCCCGGCACTCCCGTGCCGGGCTCTGGATTCTTGCGTCCCTACCGGGACTGGTTTGCGCAAAAGATTTGTAGCCGGACGAGACTGGAACTTGATCTGAATCGCTCCAGGTACGGTTACAGAACAGAGGGGGCGGCCTGGTCGTAGGTGTCGGTGAAATAAGGGGAGGGACGGAACTACCCCCCAACGAGATCTTCCGTCGGTGAAAAGTCTTAGATGGTCATCTGCCGGCCGAAGGAAATGTGTCCGAGCGTTCCTCCCGATGAGAGCAGTTCCTGGGGGTACTTCCGTCCGGTCCCGCTTTTCCCCACTCCGCCTGTCCCTTTCGACGGAACCGATTCGCTCCGGATGGGTAGCCGTTCGGCTACCCATCCGCCTCCTCAGTCAGGGCAGCCCACGCGCGTGTTATTGAAAATACGAGAGCTCTCATAGGCACCGCGGACCATTCGCGCTTGGTCCGCAGCATGCAATAGAGAGTGCGTCCGAGCTCAGACTAGCGGACGTGTACGGTATCGACGTCTCCGACCCTGTAAGCACTACCGGCACCTATTCAACGGCTGGCGCAACGATCTACACCGCGGGCGATCGTTATATTCCGAACTCAGCAATCTTGATGCCTTCGTCGTCACCCTACTGGACACACCCTAAGCTGCGGGACTGTCTCAATTGTGTTCTTTCGCGGTGTAACATCTCCAACTCACCACAAAACCGTCATCCTGAGCGGAGCTCTTTCCCTTCCAGGAATCGTGGGGAGACCACGGTACTCCACGTGCATCTTTCGAAGGTCAAGAGAAAAGGTTAAGGTTCGTGGTCTCCCACATCTCGCGAAAAACGAGCGAGATATGGGGCACCCCACGATTCTTGGAAGGGAGAAAGAGCTCCGCCTTACCCATGCTGCTCTAAGCTTTTCCACTACCGGAGGCCGAGATCTGTCGGCTTAGGGAAAGACCGTGGCGGGTCCGAAACGTGCGGGCTTCAATGGTTGAAAAGCTTAGAGCAGCATGGGTAAGATAAGTCCCACCGAGGTCCTTCGACTCCGCGCGCCAAGTGCTCTGTCACGCTATAAATCTGTGAAGCGCTCCGCTCAGGATGACGGTTTTGTGGGAGTTTTGAGAGAAAACATCGCAGTCCTCGGTAATCGCGACGAAGTCGAACCAGTCCCGTTCGGACGTCCCTTCGGAGCTGTAGCCTGTCAGGTTCTGAAGGACTTTAGAAACGACGATCGATGCGCGGATACCAGGTCAGCTGGAACGTCGTGCTCGTGTCAGATTGGCGGCCCGACTTATATACAGGAATCAGCCAGCGTTCGTACTGCACGTTGGCCTTTAACTCAACGTCGGGAGTCAGACGCTTGACCACGTCAAAGCTGAAGTCGGTCTGGGTGGTGCCCCCGGGAATAAAGTCCTTAGCGGCCTTGGCACCGCGGTAGGAAACCTGCAGCCACTCACGGGGCGAGAGATGGTAAGTGAGCCACGCCTGACCGCCCTTGCCTTCACGTCCGATCCAATCCCCCATCAGCAGGCCATTGCTGGTGTAGCCATTCCTCTGCACCACCTCGGTGTACATGTCCTGGCCTCCGGTGCTCAGGCCGGTGTCGGGATCGGTCGATACCGCTTCGGCACGCAGGTCGAGCTTGGGTGCACCCGGAAAATGGGACAGATAGAGGCCAGGCCGAATAGCGGCGTGACGCGGCGCAGTGATGGGGAAAACGTCATCATGCACCTCAGAGTCGGAGTAAAGGGTCAGCCACTTGGTGAGGTAAGGCAGCCGCCAGGAGAAGTCAACCGAACTGAAGCGGGCGCCGGGATCGTTGCGGGAGAATTTTTCCCCTCCGTTGGTGTCGCTGATGCTGTAGAAGCTGTGCCAGAAAGTGCCGAAAGTGACGGGTGCATGGCCAACGCCCCCCCAGATGACCGTGCGCTGGAAACCGAATTCGAAGTTAGGTGTTGGCTTGAAGGAAATCTTTTCCGCATGCGTCCAGGGGCTTACCGGGTCGTTGTGCCCTTTAAGCGGTCCCACGAAAAAATCGTAGCGAATGAGCCCCGCGATGCGCGAGATATACGGGATGTAAAGCGGCTCGACCCGGTTGATGCGAAAGCTCCAGACATTTTCCGCATTATTGCTCCAGGCCATACCGCCGCCCACGCCGGGGCCATACCAGTTGTCCATTTTTCCAAAGGATACTTCGTGCCCGACGATGTGGGCCGAAACGTAACCTTCAAGGACCGTGAGGTTGTTTACAGAAGAAATTGGGCCCAGAGGGATGGTCGTATTGCCGGGTAAGGGAACGGAGCTGAAGGTGGCGAAATCGTCTATCCTGGCCAAAGTCTCTGCAAGGCTGAGCGGATAGCCTTCCCATGACGGGGCGTGCTGGATTTCCCCGCGAAAATACACGGAGAACATGCCATAGTGGGCGCGCGCGCTCAGCCCGGTGTAGTTGTTGAAGCCACTCGCATACGGGCGGCCAAAATCATTGATGTCAGTCTGGCCGAGATGAAAGCTGTCGCGCAAGGGTGTGCCCCCAATGCCCATGACACGCTCGTACACTGAGTCGAGGCCGGCGCGGCCAAACTTCTGGTCCAGTGGGATCCGCATATCGGGCTGCAGCTCTTTTTCTATGGCGGCGTAAATATCGATGGCTTCATCGCTGGTGCTGCCGGTGATCCGGTCAGCGCTCAAGTCCAGCATGTGGGCCACGCTCAGTCGGGTCCAGGGGCGCATCCCAAGAAACACGGTATCGACAAAACCAAGCCCATACAGACGCATCACCGCGGGGTAGATCCAACTGTCCAACGGGATGTAAGAGGAACTCATGCCCTCAATGGATTTGAGCGGTTCGTAGCGCACGAAGTGAATGGTCTCGCGCGGTGCGGGAAGCTGATCGGCAGAAGCAGGCGGAGGCGTGGGTGCTGCCGACGGCGAAGAGGTTTGCTGCGAAGGCGTTTCCGCTTGCGTGGACAGGGTTTGATCTGGAGCAGCGATGGTTGAGGCGGCTGAGATTCCAGTGGTCAACAAGACCATCCAACACAGAACAACTCGGAATTCCACTTACACCTCAGATACCAACGCGGTTGATGCCGGATATGCCAGCCAGAGAGACGAATCGTTCACCTGTGTTCAAGCTAACGAAACCCAGACTAGCGGTCAATCGTTTGCAGCAGCCTGTGAAGCGCGAAGATAACGGGTAGGTGGGGCGCAAGTTCAATGGGCCTCTTTGATGGCGGCGTCCAGATCTCGCGAGAAGCGGTGGATGAGCTGATTTTTCCAGCGCTCGGTAAAGAGCTTCTTGGACCTAAGGTAGCGCTCCATGTGGGTTAGGGGATCGCGCTCGGTACCCAGCAAGGCTTGACCAACCGGACGATAAGTCTTACCCTCTATCACCACCGGACCGCCGCCATTGCGTACTCGTTCGAGGCTTTCATAGGCTACCCGGTAGACGGCCACCACATCGTTGCCGTCGACGGTGATACTGGTCAAGCGTTCTTTCTGTGACTTCAGCGTGAGGTCGACGCTTCCATTGCGCGCATGGGAGCCGGTCCAGGGATTGTTCTCGACCACGAAGATGATGGGCAGGCTGCGCCTGGTGGCAAGTTGAAGCGCCTCGTGCCAGTAGCTGCCTGCAGATGATTGAGTGGTTGCCGCCGTCCTGGAGGTGAACGCGACCACGACGTTGTGATCGTTCTTCTGCTTGTTGGCTAAGGCCACCCTGGTGGCTGACTGGAGTTGCTCGCCGGGAACCGAGGTCGGTCCGATGATATCGTCTGTCGAACTTCCTGCGCTGCTGCGGCGCGCATAAAGTCGGGCGACGACGTCACTCAGCGCTACTCCCTTGACCATGCCGGCGATTGAGTCATGCGGGGCAAGAGCAATTGTGTCCTGGGGCCGCAGATCGATGACACAACCGGTCGCAATCGCTTCCTGCCCCATAGAGGCAGAAAAGAGAGAGCGCGTCCGGCCCTGGTTGCGCAGACCTCGTGCATGTTCCGTGAGCAGCCGGCATCGCAGCATGGTGGCGTAAAGTTGCCTCAGCTTTTCGTCGGCGATCAGTGTGGTGTTCTCCTAAGGGTTCATCGAGCTGTGGAAAGTCGCCGAAGTTTTTCACAGAAATGTGAAAAAGCCTGTGTATTTCCGGTCTTAGATGAGACGCATTTCATGAATTGATGGGAGTTTTAGCATTCTGCACTGCTTTCGATGCTCCAATTCTAAAGATGATTTCATGTGGAGTAATCCGAGTTGATACGGATATATTCCGTGGTAAGATCCGTGGTCCAGAAGCGGCACCCACCCGTTCCGAGAGCGAGATCGACACGAATCGTCAGATTTCGTTGCTTCAAATAGTCGTGCGTTGCCGCCTCGTCAAAGTGTGGTGAGATACAGCCGCCGCTGCAAATCTCCAACTCGCCGAACGAAATATTGATCCGAGCGGGATCGATCGCGACGCCGGCATAGCCGATAGCAGCCAATATGCGCCCCCAATTGGGATCACATCCTGCCCACGCGGTCTTGACCAGGGGCGAGTGAGCGATAGAGCGGGCGATGGCCAGAGCATCCGCATCGGTGAGCGCTCCATCAATGACCAACTCGACTACGTGTTGAATGCCTTCTCCGTCCTCCACGATCTGCTTGGCCAGCGACAGGCAGACCGTCCCCAGTGCCGCGGAGAAGGCGGTCGTTCGCTGGTCGGCGACAGTGCGTGCCGTGTCGTGGTTGTGGCCTCGGATGACGATTCCGCTGGCTCCGCTGGCGAGTAGCAGAACGGTGTCGTTGGTGGAGGTGTCACCATCGATGGAGATGCGATTGAACGTGCTGTCGACGGCGTGGTGGAGCAGATCTGCAGCAACGGCGGTTTCGAGCTCGGCATCCGTGAAGAGATACACCAGCATGGTGGCATGCAGAGCGGTCCCGGGCGCGGATTGCAATTGCGGATGGATCATGCCCGCACCCTTGGCGATTCCGGCAACACGAACCGTTACTCCCTCCACTTCGAAGTCCGCCGCCGCAACTTTCGGTCGCGTATCGGTGGTCATGATGGCACCTGCCATCTGTTCCAGGTGAGCCGCGGAAGAGCCCAGCGCAGCATGCAATGCGGGTAGAGCTCCAGTCAGCTTCTGGACGGGGAGGGGCACACCGATGATGCCAGTCGAAGAAGGCAGGACGAAGTGCGGCTCGCAGCCGAAGAGCGCGCCGGCACTGGCACAGCATTGCTGTGCTGCGGAGATGCCGGCTTCACCGGTGGCGCAGTTGGCGTTTCCGGCATTAACCAGGGCGACGCGGAGGCGGTTCTGACTGCGCTGCAGGTGGCGCTGTCCGACGATCAGAGGCGCGGCAATGACTTTGTTGCTGGTGAACATGGCAGCGGCGGCGGCCGGTTGGTCGGCCACCGCGCATGCAAGATCGGGATTCCCGCTCGCTTTCAAACCGGCGCGTACCGCGGCAAAGGAGAAGCCGCGCGGGATCTGATCGTCACGAATGAGAGGAGTGGGGGACGTATCAGCCATGTGGCCTTTACTCTATCAAGAGATGATGACGATGCAGAACGGAAAGGAATTTCGCGCCCCGGTAGAGTTTCTCAGCATGCGCAACGTGGATATTGCGCGAGGTCAAAAAGTGGTGCTGCAGGATGTGAACCTGAGCATAGCCACGGGAGAACATATTGCCATCCTGGGCCCGAACGGTTGCGGCAAGTCGACCCTGATCAAGGCCATGACGTGCGAGTGCTATCCCATCGTGCGTCCCGGGATGGAAATGAAAGTGTATGGCCAGGATCGATGGGAGGTGCAGGAACTGCGCAAGCACCTGGGTGTCGTTGCTACGGAGCTCCCCGGCGAACGGACCATGGTGACGCGAGGGCTTGACGCCGTGGTCAGCGGGTTCTTTTCGAGCTCGACCCTGTGGCCAAATCTTGAGGTCACCGAGCCCATGCGCGCGAGTGCACTGGATGCACTTGGCCTGCTCGGGGCTGAGCATTTGCGCGACCGCTGGGTAGGGGAGATGTCTGCCGGGGAAAAGCGCCGGGTGATGATCGCGCGGGCGCTGGTGCACCGTCCGGAGATGTTGTTGCTGGACGAACCCAGCAATGCGCTCGACCTGGCGGCGCAGCGCGAACTGCGGGAGATTCTGCGTGACGTGGCCGCCGGGTCCGGCGACCGGCGCGGAACCGGCGTGATCATGGTGACCCATCACCTGGCGGATATTCTGCCCGAGATCGATCGCGTGGTGATGATGCGCGGTGGCCGCATCGTTGCTGATGGACGCAAGCAGGAACTGTTGCAGGCGGCCCGGCTGGAGGAGCTCTTTGGGGTGAAAATCGAATTGACGGAGCGCCATGGGTACTGGCATTCCTGGTGATGCGTTGTGATCACACCAAACGATCGGGCTTGACTCCGCCCGGGTCCCGTTTTAATTTATGGCTACACGGGAAAGGAGGATGATCCAACTGATGAAAAATTCTGATGGTAGTAGTAGATCTATACGTGAGGTGACTGAGGCTTAGAGCGTCGGCTCTAGACCTGGCGGTAATGCAATTCGTCCGCCGAGGCCCACTTCGTACGAAGAGCGGACGCCTCAGCCAAACTCCACAGCTTCACCGGTGATCAAGGCCCGCGGCCAACATGGCGCGGGCCTTTCACGTTGTTGGCCTGGGCTATTTTCAGGCAGAGCTGTCTAACATTAGCGGAACGAGCAATCGGCTGCCGTTATCTCATTGGACATACGAATGCGTGGCTCAGGATGGAGAAATCAAGTTGTAGCAAATCACGCGTACCCACGGAGAAATCGGGAAGGCCGAGGGGCGCACCGCAGATCCCTCCGCTACGCTACGCTCCGGTCGGGATGACAATTTCGTTTGGGAACGCTCAGTACTGTTCCCAAGATGAATTGTCATCCCGACCGGAGCGTAGCGTAGTGGAGGG
>JBEKNJ010000121.1:0-8062 GCA_049522955.1 Acidobacteriaceae bacterium | reverse complement strand
TGACAGGCAGGCGCGATCAGCTCCACCCCTTCCAGGGTGCCGAGATTCAGGTGGCTTCCCGACAATTTTCCGATCACGGTTCCTGGGCGAACGAGTGGAGGCGCAGCCGACATCACCAGCCCCACGGTTTCGAAGATTACCGGTGACCAGCTACGCTTCTCGGCATCGACCAGCTGGGTATGAGTGGCATTGGTGTATTCCGCCACGGCTCCGCTGCCCAGACGATGGAGCACATACTCAGGCAAATTAAGCCACGGTTTTGGTTGCAAATCATCCGGATCCGCGTAGAGCTGGTAGAGCGTATTGATGCGGCTCATCTCGGTACCCGTAATGGAGCGAAGATGGGCCGGCGCTATCCGCTTCCAGACTTCGGCTTGGGAGCGGATGGTGCGCTCATCGCGATAGCAGAAAGGATCAGCGATGGCCTGGCCATTTTGGTTGAGACGGACGTAATCGACTGCCCAGCCGTCGGCGGCAATGGACTGGATGCCTTCGGTCGCAATCTCTGCGCACTTTCGCAGGCCAACATCCATCTGCTGCGTGATCTGGCTAAGGTCCCAACGCAGGTCGCCGTTGTGGCTCACGGGAGCATTCGCGTGACGATGCACCAACTCAATCTGCGGCACGCCATTGAGCCAGCGAAGCAGAGAAACGCGACAGCTCTCTGCGCCCAGATCGATGGCAATCATCGCACGCCGGGTTTCGCTCATCTGAGATATGCCTCGGTCAGACCTCCATCGACCGGGATCAGGTGGCCGGTGGTGCAGGGTGCCTGCGGCCCCGCCAGGAAGAGGATTGCTGTGGCGCAATCCTTGGGGTCGATGGGCTTATGGGTCAGTGTTCGGTTGGCGTAAAACTGCGCCAGCAACGTACGCAGGTCGTCGTCGGAGGCGGACTCCTGAAACGCGATGTTGTATTTCTTCAGGGAAGCTTTCACCCGGTCGCGGGGAAACATGGTCGACCCCTTCACTACGGTCGCGGGGCTGATCCCGTTGACGCGAACCCTGGGAGATAAGGTGACCGCGAGTTCGCGAATCAGATGACTGACTGCCGCCTTGCTGACGTCGTAGGCTTCGCTACCACGCTTGGCCACTACAGCGTTGGCCGAGCTAGTCAACACAATGCTGGTTTCAATTCCCTGCACTTGGAAAATCTTGTCTGCTTCGTCTGCCAGCAGGTAGTTGGCGGTGACGTTGATCTCGAGCGTCGATGCCCACTGCGCATCGCTGACGACGCCGTCGGGCGATGATGGGAACAGCGCAGCCGTGTTGACCAGGATGTCGATCCCTCCGTACGCGGCGATGGTCGCATCGAGCGCGGACCGAATGGCGGCGCGATCGCGAATATCGATCTTGGCTGCTACCGCAGCTTCGCGGCCGGCGATCTTTTGGGCTTCCCCAGCAACCGTTTCCGCTGCGGCGAGTTCGCGATCGGCAACCACCACATGCGCGCCCCGCTGTGCGGCCATGAGCACCACTTCGCGGCCAATACCGCTGGCTCCGCCCACCACCAGGACGATACGGCCGCTCAACTCCTTCGCGGCAGGCTGGCGGCGTATTTTTGCTTCTTCCAGAGCCCAGTATTCGATGCGAAACGCTTCGGAAGCGGGCAACGCGACGTAATTGGAGTGGACTTTGAATTCGCTGGTATCGGCTGCTGGGCCGGACTGGGGCAGGATTGGGGGACACTTGCCGCCATCCAGATGGCCGGCGCCTTCCATTACATGGATGGCGTTGACATAGAATTCGCCGGTGATCCGCGCCTCGGCTTTGTTTTTGCCGAAGCTGAACATGCCGACGCCGGGCACCAGCACGACGGTCGGATTGGCGTGGCGCATGGCGGGCGAATCTTTCAATGCGTGCTGCTTGTAGTAGTCGGCGTATTCGCTACGATATTTTTCCAGGGCGGTTTTCGCCGCCGACTGGATTTGCGCTGCATCCCCGGCCTGATCCCAGTCGATAAAGAGCGGCCGGATCTTGGTCCGGATGAAATGGTCGGGGCAGCTGGTTCCCAGATGAGCCAGTTCTGCCGCGGAATGCGCATTGATGAACTCGAGGACTTCAGGGATGTCAGTAAAGCTGCCAATCATGCGCTGTTCGCCCGAGACGGCGCCGCGGAGAAAGGGCATGAGTTTTACGGCAATTGCCTGACGTTGCTGATGAGGCTTGTATTTCGCGCCACCAAACGATGGGCTGCTTTTCCGAGATCGATGGGCCTCGATGAATTGACCGAGCTGGTCAATGATAGTGATGGTATTGAGATACGATTCGCGCTGGGTGTCGCCCCAGGTGAAGAGACCGTGGCCACCCAGCACCACGCCATCGCAGCCCGGAACTTGCTTCACTGCGCGATCGAGCATCATGGCCAGCTCAAAACCCGGCCTCTGCCACGGGAGCCACACCATCTTGTGGCCGAACTTTTGGTTGAACTCATCCATTTTTTCTTTGCCATTAGCTGAAGCAGCGAGTGCGATTCCCCAGTCGGGATGGAGATGGTCCACATGAGCAAAGGGCAGAAAAGCATGCAACGGGGTATCGATGGAGGCAGGTGCGGGGTTGTTACCAAAGGTGCAAAGCGGGTACATGCCGACCATCTCGTCTTCCAACTCAACGCCGCGATAGATCCTCGCGAGTGCGAGCACCTTATCGAGGTACAGGGTGGCAAAGCCTTCTACCTTGATGCTGCCCAGGTCGCCACCGCTACCCTTTACCCAGAGTACGGTCTTCTTCTGCCCATCCAACGGATCGGTCCCCTCGAGTTTCGAGCTGGTGTTGCCGCCGCCGAAGTTGGTGATGCGCAAATCGGATCCGAGCAAGTTGGAGCGATAGCGCAAAAGAGCGGCAGGGTCGAGGGTTTTGGCATGGCTCTCATCCCAAAGATCGGCGAGATAGTGCAGGGGCATACATCTTCTCCTTGTGCTGCTGTTTACACCCTTGGGGCATGGTTCTGAAGGAGTGGAATGGGACCAGCCGGCGGACAAAGGGGCTGGTTGCCTTTGTAACGTTTCTGCTGGTCAGCTCGACCATCGTTGGCTAGGCATAACTGGAAACGGCGCCCTGGTTTGCGGCGGCACGTTCGCGGGTGATTTGTTCGATGTAGCCACTTTCACGGAGCGCCGAGAGCGGATCTTCTACCAGCCCTTTCGATCGTCTCCAGTTCTTGATGATTGGCCGCACATCCTGCCAGAACGCGGAGCGAAAGCACTCCTCGGCTTCCACCAGCTTGCATTCGTTCTGCAACACCGAGAGCCGCGCATGATCGACCAGTGCGGCTTTGGCGTAAATCTCCTGTGCGGTGCAGACGGTCTGAACCATGGCTTCCATTTTGCCTTTTAGATTGTGGCTTTGGTCGATCATGTAGGCGATATCAACGGGAGCTCCGGTTTCCCATTCGTAGTTGCGAATTTCGTGAAAGATACGGAAAACCTGGTAAGGATCGATCGATCCCAGGGTAAGGTCATCGTCGGCGTAACGCCGATCATTGAAGTGAAAACCACCCAGCATCCCGGCGCGTAGCAGCCAGGCGACGATTTGTTCGATGTTCTGCGCCTGATAGTGGTGCCCGGTGTCGACCAGCACCAGGGCCTGAGGTCCGGCTGCCTTGGCCAGCAGCAGCGCCA
Source organism: Acidobacteriaceae bacterium (assembly GCA_049522955.1). Classification (GTDB taxonomy): domain Bacteria; phylum Acidobacteriota; class Terriglobia; order Terriglobales; family Acidobacteriaceae; genus PALSA-350. Next base: position 4,443 of record JBEKNJ010000121.1, on the reverse strand, counting down.
TACCCCAATCCGCTACGTCGGTGTGATAGAAGTAGGGCTCGAACGGTTTGTATTCGATGAGCAGTCGTTGAGTCGGGTTCAGTGCGGCGTGCACCTTTTTGAGGGTTTCCTCAAACCAGGCGATGCGGTGGCGCATGTTTTGTGTTCCCGGGTAGCTTGAACCATCAGGAAACCATGGGGCAACGTCACGCGATTTCAATTTATTCGCGATTGCCACGCAGTCAAGCAGATGATCAAGTGCTTGCTTGCGGATTGCCGGATCCGGGTTACCGAGAGCGCCGAATTTATACTCCTGCTCCTGAAAAAAGTTGGGGTTGATCGATCCCGCGACGATTCCACATTTATTGGAGAGGTTTTCTACCTGAGCCACATCTTTCAGTCCATTGGGCAGATCCCAAAGGACATGAAGGGCCACGCTGGGACAAGATCCGGTTAGCTGGTTCACCATCCCGGCGTCGCTGAATTTCTCTGCCAGGTTGGTCGCCGCCGCAGGCTGCACGAATTTACCGAAGCGGGTGCCTGTGTTCGCGAAGCCCCAGGAAGGTAATTCAATTTTGAGTTGGTCGAGGGCTTGAAAAACGGAGGCTTCGATGTCGTGTGCCATTGTGTCCCTATCCGCGAACCACGCTGAACGCAGCCAAATTGCAATAGGGTAATAGTTTCTATCCTAGATTCGGAGATGTCAATCAGGCGTACCGGGCGGGTTGGGTTCAATAGGGAAAGCTGGGCGAGCGCTCAGTGGAGATTGGTTGGGAGTGATGGGAACTGCAGGTCCATCCGCCACGCCCACTATTGCCTGTTCACTCGAAATGAATAGGTACCCGCGGGCAGTTCGTAGGTCCCGTTCCCGTCTGCGGTACTTATTAGGCGGAGCTTCTTGTTGCTTGATAGGGGTTTTCCTTCCAGGGTGAACTTGTCCTGCTGACTCGTGGACAGGGGAAGGTGGGCTGTGGTGTTTGGGGGAACCACGACGAGCCAATTCGCAGTCGTTCCGTTCATCGACCACGAAGATCGTATCTCGCCATAAGAGGACTGATAGCGAAAATCCAGACTGCCTAGACGGGCGTCGAAGCTGGGATGGAGATAGATGGTGTGAAAGCCAGCGTCGCCGGGCAACGCATCGACTCCGGCCGCGTAACGGTAGATCCAATCGGCCACGGCACCATAGGCATAGTGGTTGTAGGAATTCATGCTGGGGTCGCCGCGCATCTGGTCGCCGTTCCAACGCTCCCACATGGTGGTGGCACCGTGGCCAACCAGGTATCCCCATGAGGGATAGTCGGTGTTGAGCAGTAGGCGGTAGGCCACATCGCTGTGTCCGGTGTCCACGAGGACCGCCAGCAGATAAGGCGTACCCAAAAAGCCGGTTGCCAGGCGACCATGGTTGGCTTCTATCTTTGCGATGAGGCGGTTGGCCGCCGCGGCGCGCAACGCGTCAGGCACGAGCTTCATGTTCAACGCCAACACGTAGGAGGTTTGCGTATCGCCACCGGCAGCCTTGGCTTCGGGGTTGTTGATCTGCCCAAAGGGTGAGGGGCCATTGTCGGCACCCGCGATAAATCCGTCGGGATGAATGAACTCGGCGGCAAAGGCGGTCTTGATACTTGTGAACAGGGCGGCATACTTCTCTTCCTCTTCCGTCTTGCCCAGGGCGTGCGCCATCTGCTGCATGAGGGTGACATCGTAAGCCCAATAGGCAGTCGCAACCAGGGGCTGGAGGGTCGGACCCTCGGGAGAAAGCCAATCCCCAAAGGGTGTGCCGGAACCGGTCTTCCACAGGTAAGTTGGATTGGCCGCCTGAATCGCCGCCAGATACTTCTCCATCGCGTCCCAGTTTTGCTCTATGACACGTGTGTCTCCGGATTGCAGCCATGCTGTCCAGGGAATGATGACGCCGGCATCGCTCCAGCCGGCGCCGAAGCCGGGATTGGGTGTGTCGGTACCTGGAGCGAAGATGCCGTACATGGGTGTGCCCACTTGCGTCCCTCGGATATCGCCGGCAAATTTCTTGGAAAATTCCGTCAGGTCCATGTTGTAAGACGCGGTTCGCCAGAAGACCTGCGCGTCCGCAGTCCAGCCAAGACGTTCATCACGCTGTGGACAATCGGTGGGCACGCCGACGAAGTTGGAGCGCTGCCCCCAAAGGATGTTGCTCCAAAGCTGATTGATCATGGGGCTGCCGGAATGCAGTTGTACGGTAAAGGGCGCATCGGTGTAGAAAGCAACCGCCTTCACGGCATTGAGGTCTGGCTTACGACTGAGGCCTGTCACCTCGACATAGCGGAAACCGTGAAAGGTAAAGTCCGGTTGAAATTCTTCACGGCCGTTTCCGGAGAGAATATAGTGGTCGGTCGCCTTCGCGGTGCGCAGGTTGTCCACATACATCGTGCCGTCAGGGTTCAGCACTTCCGCGAAGCGCAATTGAATGTCAGTCCCTCGGGGACCTTGCACCTGCAAGCGCGCGACTCCGGCGAGGTTCTGGCGGAAGTCATAAATATAAATGCCTGGCTTGGGGCTGGTCATTTCCGCCGCGGTAAGCACCTGGTGGGCGCGGATGGGCTGGAAGGATTGCGGAACGATCTCCGGCTCCAAAGGCTTGACCACGTCGACCGGCTTCCAATGAGCATCAGAAAAAGCTGCCGTGTCCCAACCTGGTTGCTGCTTGCGCGCGTCGTAGTTTTCGCCGTCGTAGATTTCCGCCTGAGAAATCGGAGATATATCGGCTTTCCATGAAGCATCGGTCGCGATCCACTCGATCGAGCCGTCCGCATGCTCGATGCGAAGCTGCGCTTTCAAAGCCGGCGGAGTGTCACCGTAGTTGTATCCCTGACGGAACCACATCAACGGCGTGGTGTACCAGCCCGGTGCCAGCCATGCTGCCATCGCGTTCTGCCCGGTCTTCAACTGTTGGGTAACGTCATAGGCCTGGTAGGGCACGTGCGTACGAAAATCGTCCCAGCCGGGGGAGAGAACCTGATCGCCAACGCGCACGCCATTGAGTTGGAATCGATACGCACCCAAGGCAGTGACATAAAGACGCGCTGAGAACACGGGATTGTCGATGGCGAAGCCGTGGCGGAGTAATTTCACTGGCCCGGTCTGCCAGGGGTGCCCCAATGCGTCCACGCTCATTGTGGTTTGCGGGGGCACATAGTCGATCGCATTCCGCCAGGCGGAATCGTCATACTTTGGTTCCTGCCAACCTTGTTGCGCATTGAGATCGGCTTTCCACTCCCTGCCGCTGGCTAAGACGACGGCGGTGCCGTCGGCCATTTCGACATAAAGACAGGCGCTCATCGGGGTGCGATTGCTGTCAGAGGAGCCCATGCCAGTCGCCGAGGGCGTTCCATATAACGTGACTCCTACGGCGAGCAGGTTTTCACCGGGGCGCAGATCCGAGGTAACGTCCTGGCGCAGGTAGGTCTTCCACGGCGCCTGTTTCCAGGGAGGGAGCGGCACGGCCTCCAGCACCTGCTTACCGTTTACCCATGCAGCGGCAGAATCCTTGCCCGTCACGAACAAGTCGGCGCGTTTCACCGGACCCTTGAGCTGAAATTTGAAGCGAAAATCGTGCTGCGTGTCGGGGCCTGCCTGGGGAATGCGGTCCTTCGCCGGATCGGCATTCGTAATCCAGGTAGCGCCGGATTCGCGGACCGCGCGATGCTCCGGGTCCTCATAGCCAATCCACTGGGCTTTCCAGTTTTCCTTGAGCAGACCGGTTTCCCACCAGGTTACGTCGCTCGCAGGGTAGAGTTTTCCATCCTTGTCCCAAACTTCTACTCGCCAGTAATAGCGCGTGGAAGCAGCCAATGCCGGACCGCCATACGCCACACCAAACGACTTGTCTGATGCAATACGGCCGCTATCCCACACATCTGGCTTGCCACTGGCCAGCATTGCGGGCTTAGTGGCAACCTCCAGCCTGTAAGCAGTCTGCCTCGCAGCAAACCCTTCATCCTGAAGCTGCCAGGCGAACAGCGGCTGAGCAGTATCGATGCCCAGTGGCTGATCAAGGGAGTCGCAAGTAAGGTGCGCCGGCTTCAGCGAGGGGGGCGCAGCGAACATGGGAGGAAGCAGAAAAGTAGCGGCAATCGCCAGGAGTGGGGCGCGGCTGAGAGCGTGAGGAGACCGGATATGCATTCGGCTGAAACTATCGCGTTGGCGATGAGGCAATGTCAATAGGAAAATACTATACCGTTAGAACTTCCCCATCTAGAAAGCGGCGAACCGCAGGCAAGCCACGCCATAGGGCAAAAGCTGGATCGACGAGTCGCTCTTCTCTTCGCGCCACGCTTCCGTACTGGGTTCCATGAGACTTTGTTCGTCGAGGAACGATGCAGAATGAGGCTGTTGCCCAGCTTCCAGCACCACGCCTTGCTTTTTGCCGGTTAAGTTTGCGAGCAATGCAATGCGTCTTCCCTCTCGATCCACACCGGCTACCGC
>JBEKNJ010000120.1:0-8169 GCA_049522955.1 Acidobacteriaceae bacterium | reverse complement strand
GACGGAACAATCACCAACCATTGGGTGCGCAGCTCCGAGAGACTCGAGGCAGTCAATTCGTGTAGAGGGCGGATCTGACCGACGAGCATGAGGGGTTAGCCCGTCCGTCCCCGGAAAAGGCCACGGGGATTGTCCGCACCAAAAGCTCGATCGGCGACTAGCAGTGGTAGGAAAAGAGTTGCGCACCAAGATAGCGGTCGTCTGTCTCATGATGAGCCATCCGATACAGACAACCGAACGGATGGGGTAGAAGCTCTCATCAGAGGTACTGCCAATGTCTGATTCCAAGCCGACAAGAAGCATCATCGATACTCATCGGCACATCTTCGGTCCCAAGCTGAAGCAAAAGTTCGTTGAGAACATAGGCTTTGACGACACAAAACCGTTGCCGCAGGCCAATGCCGGTGAAATGTTTTTCTATCGTGAGTCGGTTGACGTTGACTATTCGATGGAGATTCAGCAGAAGAGTGGAGTTACGCTCTGTCTAAACAGCTATGGCGGCGAGATAGAGACGTTCGCCAATGGCATTATTAAAGCGAGCACCATCGACACGCTCAAGTTCCTGCATAACGAGTCCTTCGAGCTTCGAGATCGGTTCCCCAAGGACATCGCTTGCATGGCCAACGCGCATGCTTTGGAAGAGAAGACGCGCGATGTCATCGATCCGCTGATTTCCGGAAAGGAAACATATGGCATCAGCATCTCAAGCAGCTACGGCGCCGGTGCAGATCAGGTCTTCCTCGACTCGCCCAAAGCCGAGTGGCTATGGGAGTACGCACAGGACAAGGATGTTCTGGTTCATATTCATCCGCCACTGGTTTCGGTAGCCGCTGCCGCACTGCAGCAGTACAGGCTCATCGAAGCCTTAGGTCGCCCATTCGATACGGCGGTGTCGGCGGCCCGCATGATCTACAGCGGCGTCTTCGATAGATACCCAAAACTGAAGGTTCTCTTCGTTCACATGGGGGGTGCTCTCGCCCCGGTGATTTGCAGGCTCGATTGGAATTGGGAGCTGAACTACAAGGGCATCCAGAACCCACCCATCCAAAAGGTGGACAAGAACCTCCGTAAGCCTTCGGAATACTTCAAGTCGAACATCTATGTCGATTCTATGGGTCCAAGCGCAATCGGCCTCAAAGCCATGGTTGAGATGTGCGGCGTTGACCGCGTCCTGTTTGGAACCGATTTCGGTCCGGTTCCTATGAGTCCGAAGTTGCACATCGACCTCGTAGACCAAACGATCCCTGCTGCCGGAGATCGCGAGAAGATATTCTCGACCAATACACTTGCGTTGTTCCATCTGCCTGAAACTGCGCCTCTCCTGGTCCCCCACGCGGCTTGATCTTCATCCGCGAGCTCCTTGGGAGGCTGTATGCGTGCAATGCCAATGACCATCACGAAGGCTTTGCCCTTCGTGATGGCTGTATTTCTGCTTTTTACCCCGCCATTGCTTGCGGCGCAAACACCCATATCAGATGCTAGCAAGCCCAACGACGCTGCTCTACAGGCCCCGGTCGCGGCGGAGGCAAACGACTCCGCTGAGATCGCTCAAAAGCTGACGAATCCGCTTGCTGCAATGATCAGCGTGCCCCTCCAAAACTGGTTTGATTTCAACCTCGGCCCCAGAAAGGATGGATTCCGTTACACGATGGAAGCGCAACCGGTCTACCCCGCACAGATTTCAAAGGACTGGAACTTGCTCAGCCGGACAACAATGCCAGTTGTTTATCAGCAAAACGTTTCTGGCCAAACGACCCAAACCGGCTTGAGCGATTCCACCGAAAGCCTTTTTCTTTCACCGGTCCATCCCCCGTCCATTATCTGGGGAGCAGGTCCCATCTTCCTGATTCCAACGGGCACCAATGGACTGCTCAGCACGCGCAAGTTCGGGATGGGGCCGACTGCAGTGGCGCTCAAGCATAAGGGCCACACAAACGTCGGTCTGCTTGCGAGCCACGTCTGGTCCGTTGCAGGCAGTCACAGCCATCCCAATGTCAGCGAAACCTATGCGCAACCATTCGTGGCCTATACGACCACGAAAGCCTGGACATTCGCCGCCACTTCCTATGACACCTACAACTGGACAGCAGGTCGCTGGACGGCGATCGTGAACCCCATCAGGGTATCCAAGCTTCTGAAGTTTGGTCCCCAAAGGCTGAGCGTCGGAGGAGCACTTCGTTGTACGGTGACATCTCCGCAATACCAGCCGAAGGGTTGCGGTCTGGAGTTCACGGTCACTCCTGTCTATCCCGCGAAACGCGAGTAGCGTTCATGCGGGGGTTCCCGAAGATCTCCAGGTAGGAGCATGAGATCGTCACAAATTGTATCAACCGCAAATGGGCGACAGCCGGCTATTCTTGCCGTCGGACGGTGTGCTCAGGGCCGCAAAGATTCTCCGAGGCCACCGCCTGGCGGTCGGACGCATTTACGACTGAATGGCACTGCACAGTGCAGTGAGGTTTGGTATTGGCGTCAAATTCAACAGAGAACGGAGCCGCGTATATGGATCTCAGTGAAGAAGCAATCTTAAGTCGCTTTCCAGTTGGTTACTACTCATTCCACCCCAATGTCTCGCTGAATTTCCAGATGAATCGATTCTGGAACTGGGTAGGTGACAAGCAGATGCTGGAGGAGCTGAAGGCGGTCGGTACCCGCATCACGAATTACGATGATTGGGCTCGAGAGATGTTCGAGCTCAGCGATAGCAGCCTGGCGGCTGGCCGTCGCCTACCCGCCGCTTATTACGCCAAAATGGCAATATTCTTCCTTGATCCCACCGATGCGCGGGTCGAGCCTGCCTTCCAACGATTCATGGACATTATTTTGGAGGAGAACGGCGTCACGCCGGAAAGCCATCACCTTGTCCCCTACCAGGGAAAGCAGCTGTCAGCGTACCGGTTTACGCCGCCTGTGGTACGAGGAAAGATCGTCGTCTTTGGCGGCTATGATAGCTACATCGTTGAATGGCTGCCTGCGGCGCTGGCCTTACGCGATGCCGGCCTCGACACGATCATCTTCGACGGGCCCGGCCAGGGCACGGCGCTGGACGCGGGCATTCCTATGACACCGGACTGGCATCTACCGGTTGCCGCGGTCGTGGATCACTTCGGCCTTTCGGATTTCACCCTGATCGGTTTCTCCCTCGGCGGCGGTCTAGTCATCCGTGCCGCGGCTCGCGAACCAAGGGTCAGCCGCGTGATCGCGATGGACATCTGCACCAGCCTCTTCGTTGCGGCGACGAAGGGGTTCACCGCTTCCGGGCTCTCCGTCATCGCGGCGAACTCCGATCAAATGCCGGCGCCGCTAGTCAACGCGGCCGTTGCCTCGGTCAGGAAGACGGACCTGCTGACGGACTGGGTCATTGGTCAAGGCGAGCGTGTCATGGGTTGCGCCACGCCGGCCGACGTGTTTGCGGCCTGGCGCGAATATCGCACGGATGACATCTCCTCTCTGGTCACCCAGGACGTTCTCCTGATGGCCGGGAGCAAAGACCACTACATGCCGCTAAGCATGCTGCCGGACCAGCTGATGACGCTTACCACCGCGCATTCTGTCACCGCCAGGGTGTTCACTGAAGCCGAGTCAGCCCAGAATCATTGCCAGATCGGCAATATGGGCCTAGCGCTGAAGGTGATCCTCGACTGGCTGGACGAGACCGGAGGACGTGTGGCTAACCGGGCGGCATCGACCAAAGACGGCCGCAGCAGTTAGCGCGGGGTTGTTCTTTATTAGTGTTTGAACAGGAGGCATCACAATGAAGATCGGTTTTCTGGGGAAGCAGAATGCGTTTGCGCTGGAGATGTTGAGGCGACTTCAGAGCGAACATGCCGAAGACGAGTTCTCGGCATGGCAGCCCGGAGATCAGGCTCCATCGATGGAGCTTGAAGTGATCGTTGCCTTCGGAAAGGTCGATTCTAAAGACATCGCAGCCGAGACGAAGCTTGGTCTAATTCAGATGGCCTCCGCGGGTTACGAGGGAGTAGACGTTGACGCGGCGACAAAGGCCGGTGTCTGGGTGGGGTCGGCACCGACCACAAAGACAGGCAACGGCGAGTCGGTGGCGGAGCTTGCGGTGCTCCTGATGCTTGCGGCTTCTCGTCGGCTCAATGAGGAGCTGGCTGTGACAACGGGCCACGCGCAGGTTTCGGGCAAGCTGGAAGTGAATAGGGCCCTTTTCGGAAACACCGCTTGCATCGTGGGCTTGGGCGGGATCGGAGATTTGCTTATCGAAAGGCTTCGGGGATTCGGGATGATCTTGACGGGCGTGGATAACCACCCGGAATACGCGCCGGACGGAGTCAAAGGGTACGGACATGATGAGTTGAAGCTCGCAGCCGCAGACGCAGACTATTTGATCCTGGCAATTCCGGGAACAAAGGACAACGAGAACATGATCGACGCGACGGTCCTCGCCGCCATGAAACAGAATGCCGTTTTGGTGAATGTAGGTCGGGGAACCCTGATCGATGAAGCGGCCTTGCTGGCGGCGGTCAAGAGCGGTCATCTCTATGGGGCTGGTTTGGATGTGGTGAAGGATGAGCCAGTGAGCAAAGGGAATCCTCTGCTAACGGAGCCGCGAATCTTTGTCACTCCACACATAGCAGGTTCTACGGACCTGATGCTTGATGGCACCGTGAGCTACCTGGGCGAGGTCTTGGAGGGATTCAGGCAAGGAATTCGTTTCAAAGGCATCGTGAACGAACCCCAGAATCCGAGAGTGCCCTTACGCGAATTCCAAATGAGCTTATGAACGAACTGCAGCGATGGGTGAACTTCTATCTCCTCATTTCGGCCGCAGCCGCGACCCTGATCGGTCTGTTGTTTGCAGTAATCACGTTCGGCGCGGAGCGAATCGTGGAAGATCGCACCGCTAGGATTCGTATGTATCTTACTCCCACTGTTCTCGATTTCGCTTCTGTTCTCTACGAGCCTGACAACTCAACCATCGTTTCAATTAGGTGATTTTTCGTTTGTCCCCAGTCGGATTTTAATTTGGTCAACGGTCTCGCGGCGATAAAGTCGGCCGGCGTCCCGGGATTCATCGGACCGACCAACGCCGAGAGATTTCCACCCCAACGGGAACCCTGGTGACGGAACGATCGCCGCATGCGAAGGAGCAACGCTCGGACGAATAATTGTAACGGTTACGTTCTGTCACCAGGATTGTGGTCGAGAGGTGAGTGAGAACCAGGAGAACTTTTCCTTTGGTGCTTAGTAGACCGTCCGCCCTTGATCGAGCCCGCTCCGTGCTGCCTTTGTAGGCGCGCCGCATTTTCGGCGGTGGTTATTTCGTCTGTCCCCGCCCCCCCCCAGGATGGCCGTCACCAAGTGTATCCAGAACCACAAGTCGAACCCCTGATGCGGAAGGCAATGCGTCGACATGATACCTATTTCCCTCTGTTTTAGTTCGTGGTAAGTTTGCGCTCATGACGCGTTTGGCGCGAATGGTGGTATCCGGTCTCCCGCACCACGTGACGCAGCGTGGCAATCGCCGAGAACCGATTTTCTTTGAGGACGGCGATCAGGAGATTTACCGCGATCTTCTTGGGGAGCAGGTGCGCAAGGCGGATGTGGAAGTCTGGGCTTACTGCCTAATGCCAAACCACGTGCACCTGATCCTGAATCCGCGGCAAGCGGACGGACTGGGCCGTGCCGTGGGCGAAGCACATCGCCGCTACACCAATTTCATCAATGCACGGGGCCGCTGGACAGGGCACCTGTTTCAGAGCCGTTTCGCGTCGGTGGCCATGGACGAATCGCATCTGATTTCGGCGGTTTGTTATGTCAGCCTGAATCCTGTCCGGGCACGGCTGGTCGCGCGGGCCGAGGACTGGTCCTGGTCAAGTGTCAGCGCACATATAAATGGAGCGGATGATGGACTGGTAACTGTTCGCCCTGTGCTCGATCGCATCCCGCACTTTGCTGAATTTCTATCGACGACGGAAGATCAGGACTTCGGGGATCTCCGGCTAGCCGAAGGAAGTGGGCGACCAGTTGGTACGGCAGACTTTGTCACTGCTCTCGAACGATTGCTCGGCAGACCCATCGCGCGCCGCGCGCCAGGGCGCAAACCCACTGCCGGTCTCACCGGCGTACAACTGAAATTGCTGCAATAGGTATCATGTCGACGCATTTCAAGCGGTTGCTGATCAATAAAGAGCTGCCCTGAAACGCCAAGTCAACCTAAGTTATTTGTGGGGCGAGTGACCGGCCACCCGGAAGTAATCCCCCCCCAAAGTGCGGTTCTGTCCGGATAGGTGACCATCCGCCCGGACGGGAGCATGTCGTTTCCTTGAGCGACTTATGGGTAATTCTATTGGATGGAAGTCCAGGCAGGAGAGATCGCGCCCGCCGCGATCAGCGTGTCTGATCGAAGTAGGGCTTCCCTTTGAGTTTGAGAAAAGCGATAGGCATTGTCATAAGCAACGCCCCGACGGCGAACGCCGTCGCAAGTGCCGCCCTGTCTACGTGCGCCACCCGCATGCTTCCTATTCCTAAAGGGAAAAAAAGGAGGAGCGCCGTAATGAGGCCTGGCGAGAACCTTCCACGCGTCCAGATCACGGGAGCCACATGGAAGAACGTCGCATTGATCAGCATCAGCGCAGGGAAACCCAGCGCGACAGCAGGCCAGGTTGGAGCAACTTCCGCAGCGACTACGCCAAGGACTATCACCACTGCGTTTGTTATGTAGAAATCGCTCCACTGCGCAGGGAGATTAAGAACATTGCGTGCCCAGTTTTGCCAATCGAAGACAAACTCTTCTAAGACATGCAGGCTGTAGGCCGCCAAGCAGAACCACATCGTGGGCTGTAGGTTTGTCATGGCCAACAAGTTACCACAGCAAAGCTGTCGTCCTTTCCGCGAGCTTTTGCGAGGACTTCCCAAGTTCGTTGACAGCGAGACGCACTTGTCCGGTATGCCGACTTCCTCGAAGTGACGAGAAGCCGCTGGCCCTTTGTTCCGCTTCTCGGCAAACTTGACGGGCAAACAAGCTGATCGCGACTTCACCTCTCGGAGCAGCCGGAAATTACCCCAAACCGTTGTAATGTCCGGGTTGGCGACAAACCGGGAGCAATATAATCGAGTCAACTTAATGCCAGACACAAAAGCGTTCGACCAACACTATACGGCCCTGAGCGACGAGGAACTCCTAAAGCTTGCGGCGGAAGGCGGCTTCACAGCGGAAGCCGCTCAGTTGCTGAGAGATGCGGGACAGGCTAAACCCGGGGCACCGCACTTGGCAGTGAGCTACCAGCCTCCGCCCGAATCGCAATACGCTCGCAGTGGAAGGGGCGGGAGTCTGCTGGCATTCGGATTCTTGCATGCCCGCGAGGGGAAATAGCTCATCGATTCAGATCCAGAGTAGTAAGCTCCGAGCGCTTCTCTGCTCGATCAGCAAACAACTCCTCTTTCTCCTCATCGGTAAGAGCCATCGGTCGAAGAATGGCTCTACGCTCTTCCGCTGTTGCTTTTGGCAGCGCCAGGGCGGCGCAAAGCAACCCACTCGCAAATCCCCCGACATGCGCCCAAAAGGCCACTCCCCCGACGGCTCCCAGTCCACGAGAAATCAATCCCAGAAGAAACTGTTCGCCGATCCATGCCCCAACGGCTGCGCGTGTTTGTGCCCGAAAGCTCTTGCGCAACCACCAGCCAAAATAAAGAACGAGATCGAACGGCGAGCGCGGATAGAGCAGGAAGTACATTCCGGCCACACCCGAGATCGCTCCCGAAGCACCCACGGTAGGCACAAGAGACCCCGGAGAGAACAGCGTGTGCAGGCCTTGACCGCCCAGGCCGCATACCAGGTAAGCCACCACAAACAAGAGGCTGCCCAGCCGAGCTTCTATCTTTGGTGCAAACATCCAAAGAAACCACAGATTCCCCGCCACGTGAAGCAGGCCGATGTGCAGGAACATGGACGCGAAGAGTGTCAGAAGGGAGAAGTCTCCGGGCCTGTATCCATATTTGAAAATGAGCTGGTTATTCACCCCGAGAATGGCCGGCACAACCCATAAAAGGGAGAGGAGCACGATGAGACCCCAGGTTACCCATGGAGTCCCCGGCGGCCGTACATCCCGATTCAAGGGAAAAACGAACATCTCGACCTCGCAGGAATGCGTCTTAGATAAGGATCGAGGCCAAGTCTATAGGGTTACGCGCGTTTCCGCC
>JBEKNJ010000119.1:0-8287 GCA_049522955.1 Acidobacteriaceae bacterium | reverse complement strand
TTGAGCTACAACATATAGTGTGCAAAATTCTATCTCCGACACACTCCGGAAATGACCCTAAAGGAAACGCGCTGGATGAAAATGCCAAGGAGACGCGCTTCCATTAGGATCATTTCAGTCTGTCCCGTTTCGGTTCCATCACTGTGGTTTAGTACGCGTTCGAGGTCAAGAAAATGAAGGATCGTATCGAAGTCGCCGCTTTTAGCCTCGCCCTCACCCTGTCCCTTTTCTTTTCCTCTCAGACGGTCGCAAGGGCCCAGGATGCGGTGCCAATGGAGATACTGTCCCGCACGTTAATGATAAGGGCGGGAAACGAGCAAGCGACGGCCTTTGAGATCGACTATCAGGGCAAGCTCTATCTGATTACGGCGCGACACGTTGTAGCAGGTCTACCCACAGATAACCTGAAAATCCAAATTCGTAAGGATGGTGCTTGGTCTGACTATCAGACGATCAAGACACTCTTTCCGTCCTCGAACGAGGTGGACATAGCCGTATTAAAAACGAACCAAACGGTATCGCAGCCGTTCGCAATTGCGCCGATAGGTAAGTCGGCTGGTGCGACCATGGGCCAACAACTATGGTTTTTGGGGTATCCGTTCATCGAAGGGCTGAGCAGCCAGTTCATCAACGGCGAACTCCCATTCATCAAGCGTGGGACCATGTCAGCGATTGTCACGACCAATCCTGACGCCGTCGTACTGTACATCGACGGGTTTAATAATCACGGCTTCTCAGGTGGCCCCATCGTATTTTGGGACTTCACAGATCATGTCTATAAAATTCTCGGGGTCGTCAAAGGGTATAAAAATGACAATGCCGAGACTGTAATAAACGGGCAGCAGGTAAAGACAAATCTACTCGTTAACTCCGGCATCTTGGTGGGTTACAGCATCCGACATGCGATACAGGCTATAGAGAAGGATCAAGAGCAGAAATAAGAAGTTCGGAAAGCTTTTTACCCGGTGCAGGGACGACTAAAGCAAGACCAAAGCAGGGCGACTAAAGCAGTTCAGGCGGAAATGACCCTAAAGGAGGTTTCGTGGACAGACTGTAGTGGACCCCAAACTGGGAGTTTCGGGGGAGTTTCGGGGGAGTTTCGGGGACGTTTCGGGGACGGAGAGCTTAACCCCCATCCGAACTGCCGTTCGCTGCAACTGTCCCTCATTCTAGCTGTCTCAAATTTGGGGTCCACGCCACAAACAAATCACGCGGGTCAGGCCGTCCCCCATTCCTATGCGTTCCGACCAAGTGACGAACGAGGTTACCTTATGTTTGTTCGTTGAAAAGATACATTCGACTGAGTACAGTGCGAGAATAGTGAAAAAGAAACTGCTACTGTTAAGCATTCTTGTGTTGGTATCGGCTCCTGAAGTTGTTAACGCGGATACAGCTACCCCTCCGGACGTGCTCTATGCATCTGTATTTCGAAGCCAAGGACTTAATTTCCCTCAAGTCAAGCCGTGGCATGTCAAAGCCCACTATACCCTGCTCAAAGCAGGGAAAATGCAGAACGGCACTTTCGAGGAGTGGTGGATAGCTCCGAAAACGTTCAAACTTAGCTACACGCGCAAAGGTTTTTCGCAAACAGACTACGCCAATGCTGCTGGTCTTTTTCGCATGGGGGAACAAGAATGGCCGGTCGGGGAAGAAGCATGGATCCACCAGGAGCTCACGCAGGCCTTACCAGCGATGCCCAATGCAAGAGAAGCTGAACTTCGGCCGGCTGCCTATAGCGGGAGCACAAATCTTCGCTGTGTAGAAGTCGTCTATAAACGTGTGGCAGCGGATGCTACAAAACCAACAGACCCTGTCTATTGCTTCGACTCAGGCCAACCGGTTCTGCGGCTTACTGCTTTGCACGGGATGCACAATGTGACAACCTACAACCGCATAGCGCAGTTTCAGGGACACTACATCGCCGAAGAGATTCAAGAGACCTGGAATGATCGGACAGTTTTTGAATTGACCGTTGACTCGATGGAGACTCTCCGCGACGTCGATCCAGCGATGCTTGCGCCTCCGCCCAGTGCCACGCTTCTTACGAGAGATAAAATGATTCTACCTGGTGGCGCGCTCACCGTATTAAAGCTCTCACCTCCTGACTATCCGAGTCTCGCAAAACAGACACGCTCCGACGGCAAAGTTGATGTTCTGGTCACAATTGACCCTCTGGGACACGTCGTCAAAGTAGGCCCAGCGACTGGCCCTGCCCTGTTACGTCAGCCCGCAAGCGAGGCAGTTTCGCATTGGATATTTCGGCCTTTCTTGTTTTGCGGAGAGCCGGTCGAAGTCGACGCCGAGGTGTCCGTCATTTTCCGATTGAACTGACGGTTGTGACAACGTGGAACGACCAAGGTCAGATAGGTAGGCAGTTCGGGGCGGGTAGACAGATACGACTATCACGAGGAAGGCAAACACCTCATCCTGGGAGGCGAGGGTGCCATCATCACGCAAGCGAGTACTCCCCAGGACATCGCAATTCGCGTGAGCCAACGGCGCGCACCTACCCGAGCAAGGATCAAGTTACTTGGTACTTCAAAGCACGCATAGCCAGGAAGAAGATGCCAGCCCCAATTCCGAAGGTCGCGGAATCGAAATTCAGTTCCTTATTCATTTGCAAGACGGCGAAACTGACGTTAGTGCCAGATTGAGAGTGTGTAGGCACTCAATCACGGAGCAGGAAGAGTTTGGTATGAAGATGACACGAGTTGGAGTTGGCACCCATGGCTTACAGGCCGCGGGGGCAGGACTCGTGTACTCCATCATGGATGTCGGTTGGCGACTTCACCGGCTTCATAAACCACGCGCCCACCGACCACGGTTTGCAGGACCTTGATGTTCGCGATCTCCTCGGCGGGGACATCGATGAAATTGCGGTCGAGCACGATGAAATCGGCGAGCTTACCCGTTTCGAGAGAGCCCACGTTTGCGTCCTCATGTAACTCATAGGCAGCGTTGATCGTGATCGTCCGCAAAGCCTGTTTGCGAGTGAGACCGCTGTCCTCGCTCAGGCGCCCCGCGTATTGCTTGCCGGCGTCCGGAGAATTGGTGCGTGTGACGCCGACCTTCAGCGCGAACCATTCGTCGAGCCGATCCACCGGCCAGTCGCTGCCGTAGGCGATGCGCGCGCCGGCTGCGGCCAATACACCCGCTGGCTCCATGTACTTGAAACGTGCCGGGCCCAGATAGTCCCGCGCGCCGTCAACGGTATCGGGTGCAGGCTTTTCCCACTGCAACGACAGCACGGGAATCGCATCCAACGATGCGTAGCGCGAGAAGTCCGCCGGATCGACGATCTCGTCGTGCGCGATCGCTGCACGAATGTCGTCGCCCGAGAATCCAGCCTTGCGCAGCGCTTCGATGGCATTCAGCGCTTCGTGGACCGCGCGATCACCGTCGGCATGCATGTGCGGCTCGAACCCGGCTTTGGCTGCCGCGATCACCAACGGGTCGAGCACCGATGCGGGGAAATATACGTCCGGTCCGCGGTTCTTACCCGGTGCCCAGTGCGGGCTTGTCACGGTGCCTTGGTTCACGAAATAGGGGGATAGCATCGCACCGGTTTGCGCCGGCGCGGTGATGACCCCATCCATAAAGAATTTGACGTTGTGCACCCTCAAGTGCGGTTCAGGGACGAGTGGCCCCTGATCATATTGCTTCGCCATCGACTGCAGGTAGGCCACTGCCTTCTGCGGATCCTTCCCCTCGGGTGGTCCGACGAGCACAGCGAAGTGTGCGCGCAGCGTCAGTTTGCCATCCTTCTCCGCCCCGGCGAATGCGGCGAGCGACGCAGGCGAAGCAGCCGCGTCCAAAAACCCGGTAACGCCCTGAGCGCGCAGCGCATCCAGGGCCGTCTCCGCTGCGTGGATCTCCTCGGCAGGCGTCGATGGCGGAACGACCGCCCCTACTAATTGGTACGCGGCATCCTCGAGGATGCCCGATGGCTTCCCGGATGCATCGTGGGCGATCCTTCCGCCCTGCGGATTGGGTGTGCTCGCTGTGATGTGTGCCAGTTCCAGGGCCCGCGAATTGGCGAGGCCTGTGTGGCCGAAAGACGAGAGAACGAAGATGGGCCTCCGGGTATGCAGCGAGTCCAACACCGCGCTGTTGGTCACGGTTCCGGCCGGTAGCATCGCCTCCTGAAACCAGTTCACGACCTCGAGCCAACCATTCGGCTCTTGGTCTTTGGACTGGTCCAGGCACTGTTGGACCTTCGCCTGCATTTGCGCGATGGTGAGCCGCTCGTAATTCAGGTTGCACTTCAACAGCACGGTGCCGCCGGCGAGCGGGTGCATGTGACCGTCGATGAGTCCCGGCATGAGCATTCGCCCTTGCAGATCCGTGACTTTCGTGTCCTTTCCGATGAATGACTTCACACCCGTATCGCTGCCCACGTACACGATTTTCCCATCACGCACGGCCAAAGCCTGTTGCACGCTGTCCTTGGCATCCACCGTATAGACATAGCCGCTGCGATATACGGCGTCGGCAGGCACAGTCGGTTGGTGTGTTTCGGGGAGCCCCTGGGAAACTCCCCGGCCCGTGGAAATACACAGCGACAGGAACACCAGGCAGATTCTCATTTTCATCAATCAGCTTCCTCCGGGATGACTCTGTCTGTCACCAGGTTTTTGACGACAATCTTCGACCAGCCAGTGTGCGTTCTCTGCGTACAGCCCTCTCACCGCCGCTGGGCGACACATTTTTCGTATGCATCCTCTTCGCTGTCATATTCGTCACACCCTTCATCGAACGAGGTTGAGCCGGTTTCACAGGTCCCCGAGTGTTCCGCTGCCCATTGATAGCCGGCATAATGTCCTGATCCCTCATCGTAAGGATTTTGCGGTTCAGTACACGACGCCTCACTGTCACCTGACGACGAGGAAGGAGTCGATTTACAGCCAACTACGATGAGGGTAGCCAATGTAAGAGTGGCGATGATTGAAAGCTCTTTCATGCTCGTTCTCCTAGGTTAATACGGTGACAGCTTACCTATTGCAGCAGATTCAACTGCTCGCCCACCGAAGGCCTGAGGGAGAAGGCCTGAAGGGGGACGAAATAACCTCACTGACTCAAGCAATCCCACGTACGGACCGTTTTCCCTTGACGGTTACCTATCATGGATATACCCGCCCCGGGTCCGCGGGGGTCCACGCCTTTCCATGCCAGTAATCGACTACCCAGGAAAGCCCAGCGAGAACTAGAAAGCACGGCGGCAGTGTACTCACCCTATTCCTCCCCTACCGCTTCAGGAGGCAATCATGTGGGGCAGACCTTTTCGGGCTCAGCAGGCTGCACTTCTTGCCTGTGCACTTGCCCTGGTGGGCATAGGTCGTGCGCAAGACTTGTTAGCGACGCAGCCGCCAGTGTGGAGCAACAAGCCTGATATAGCAGCCTTCGAGAAGATGGAGACTGACCGGCTGGAAAAAGCACAGGTTGCCGTCGACCAAACCGTCGACGTCAAGGGCGAAAGAACCATCGAGAACACTCTCCCGCCCTACGATGAAGCGATTCGCCAGCTAAACGCGGCGTATACTTCTCGGGCCTGATCAGCAGGTGCATCCGGATACAGCCTTTCGCGACCATGCAACGGCGATGACGACCAAGGTCAGCGTCGCCGCGACCGCATTGTCACTCAATCGGAGCGTCTACCAGGCGCTGGCAGCCTTAGACCTATCCAATGCAGATTCACCAACTCGCTACTATGTGCAGCGGCAATTGCTTGAGTTTCGTAAGCGTCGTTTCAAGGCCGTCTTGAACCGCGGCGTAATTTAGCGTGGGGCTCAAGTGTCCATCTATTTTTAAGTGGACACTTGAGATGCTGCGATATGGGTTGGAAGCTCTGAGGCCAAGTTCCAGGGTAGGAGCTCGTGGATTCTGTTGACCGGATGATCGGCGATGCGCTCCAGGACATGGCGTAGATAGAGTTCCGGGTCGAGATCATTGAGTTTCGCTGAACCGAGCAAGCTATAAATCGCCGCTGCACGTTCGCCGCCGGCATCTGATCCGGCAAAGAGATAGTTCTTGCGTCCCAGAGCGACCACGCGCAGTGCCCGCTCGGCTGCTGAGTTGTCTAGTTCGATGGAACCGTCGTCGAGGTAACGGCCAAGCGCACGCCAGCGGGAGAGCGCGTAGCGGATGGCCGCTGCGGTGTCAGACTTGCGCGAGAGACCCGCGAGAGTCTTGTGGAACCAGAGATGCAGATCATCCATCAGAGGACGCGCTCGTGCCTGACGGATCTCACAACGCAGGCTAGCCGCCTGGCCACGAATCTCACGTTCTATGTCGTAGAGCCTTCCGATACGTTGGATGGCCTCGCTGGCAATGGCTGATCCGTGGGCCACATGGATGTCGTAGAACTTGCGCCGTACATGAGCCCAGCAGGCGGCTTCTACGATCCGGCCGCCTTCGTAGAGATGATGGAATCCAGCATAGGCATCGGCCTGCAGTACACCGGAGAAGAGGCTCAGGTGCTGCCTGGGATGCTCTCCCTTGCGATCCTCCGAATAGGTGAACCACACAGCTGGTGGCTCATCACTGCCTGCTGGTCGATCGTCGCGCACATAGGTCCAGAGTCGCGCGGTCTTGGTCTTGCCTGTGCCTGGTGCCAACACCGGAACGGGCGTGTCATCGGCGTGTATCTTCGAAGCCGCAAGCACGTGCTTACGCAGCTGATCGACCAAAGGCGAAAGTAAATAGCTGGCAGCTCCGACCCAGTCGGCCAGTGTCGAGCGATCCAGGTCAACGCCTTCGCGAGCGTAAATCTCTGACTGGCGATACAAGGGAAGATGATCTGCATACTTGGACACCAAAACATGGGCCAACAAGCCGGGTCCGGGAAGTCCACGGTCGATCGGCCTGCTCGGCGCCGGGGCCTGCACAATCGCGTCGCAGCTGGTGCAGCACATCTTGGGACGTACGTGGCGGATGACCTTGAAGCTGGCCGGGATATATTCCAATATTTCGGAGACGTCCTCACCCAGCTTCGACAGCTGACCACCGCACGCTGTGCATGCCTCTTCAGCAGGCATATGTGTGTGAGTTTCGCGTGGTAGGTGCTCAGGCAGTGGACGACGCTGCCGTTTTCGCCGAGGGCTGTTGCTGGTCGGCGCTGCCGCTGGAGGACGCGCAGCCTCACCGGTCTCCAACTCTTCCAGCTTCAACTCCAGCTGCTCGACCTCGCGGGCGATCTTTTCGCTCTTGGTACCGAACATCATGCGCCGAAGCTTGGCGATGATCAGCTTCAGGTGTTCGATCTCACTGTTGCGAGTAAGCAGCTTCTCTTGCTGCGTCAGAACCAGAGCTTCGAGCGCCTCTCGATCGAGTCGGCTCAGGTCAACAACACTGGCATGCGCATCAGCCATGGCACGGAGTATGCCATAGTTACATCGCAGTCAAAGATCAAATATCCCCGCTCATCCTGCCGACTGTGGTTCCCACGTCCTCTGCGGCTGACGCCAGTCAATGCCTTCCAGAAGCATCGATAACTGCGCACGCGTCAACGACACTGTTCCGCTCGTTGCCTGCGGCCAGATGAAGCGTCCTCGCTCCAATCTCTTCTGAAAGAGACAAAGACCATCGCCGTCGAACCACAGCAACTTGATCAAATCGCCACGCTTGCCGCGGAAGACGAAGACATGGCCGGAGAAGGGTGCCTGTTCAAGCACTGTCTCAACGATCGACGAGAGCCCCTGAAAGCCGCGGCGCAGATCCGTGAACCCGGCGGCAATCCAGATCCTTGTCCCTGACTTCAGCTCGATCACCGCAGTAGGCTCCCCAGAACTGTTCGCACAAGTTCCGGATCAACGCCGGCCTCTACGCTGATCACTGCTCGACCTGGCAGCTCGATATGGATCGATCCTGACGGAGCTGTGACAGGAGCAATCCCAGGCAACGTGTCACTGTTCGGCTCTGCCGTCACGGTCACCGGCAACAGCTTGCTCTGGGCTTGTTGGCGAACACCGAGGGTTCCCTTGCGATACTCATATCGCCACTGGAACACCTGGTTAGCATTTACTCCATGCTCACGAGCCACTCGCGCGATCGACGCGCCTGGGACAAACGTCGCTTCTACAATCTGACGCTTCTCTTCTGGTGTTCTCCGCAACCGTTTCCGGGAAGCGGCTACTGACCCAACTGCAACGGTATCGCTCACAAGGTCATCCTGGGGTAGACCAGGACATCTGTCTATACGGTGAAAACCGGACGCTTACGAGAGATTCGAAGTAATCAATTCTTGTAGCTGTCGGGATCTGGCCGACGCGCATTGGGGGTTAGCCCGTCC
>JBEKNJ010000118.1:0-9830 GCA_049522955.1 Acidobacteriaceae bacterium | reverse complement strand
CTGCACAAGTGTTAACTCGCATGCTGCGGCCGATGCCCTGGACATTTGCCTGCAAGCGGATGGTGGTCGATCGTGACCCACTGGCATTGTGGAACAAGAGGCATGAGAACCCGACTGTGACGGTACAGGAGTTTATCCCGGGTCGACCGGCTAATCTCATGATGGCCTGTTGGAAGGGACAAGTGTTGGGCGCAGTGATGGTCGAGGTCTTATGGTCTCAGGGGGCGACGGGAGCGGCGATGGTGGTGCGGCTGATCGACCACAGTGAGATTGCGCGGGCGGCTTGCAAATTGGCTAAGCGGCTAGAACTATCGGGATTTCATGGCCTGGATTTCATACTCGAGGCCAACTCAGGAGCAGCCCACCTGATCGAAATGAATCCACGTTGCACTCAGCTGGGACACCTGTCGATCTCAGGCCAGGGTAGTCTTGCCAGCCTGTTGTGCAGGAAACTAGGCGTATCTTCACCGACTACCCCCAACCCGATGGAAACCGTCGGCCTGAATCCTGGCGAGACGATCGCCTTCTTCCCCAAGGCGTTCTCCGGCAATCCGACGTTCGGCTATCAGGGTGAGGGATACCAAGACCTGCCACGGGAGCAGCCCGCGCTGGTGCGGGAACTACTCAAGGAAGAGTGGCCGGACCGCCAGTGGCCGGCGCGGCTGTATCACTGGATCCGGCCACGAACGCCGCTGGCGCCAACGGCCTTTGATGATTGTAGGGACCCTCGATAAGTCGAAAATTTCGACATGCGTCGATGGCGTGAAACGGCTACAGCGAAAAGTCTGACGAAGGCAATCCCACGCCCCAGAGAGCTTGCAGGTTAACTGTTGCTGAACCATTAGAACCGTTGATGGGCCGCTGTAGGCGTTTGCAAGACGAACTCTTCATCGAAGAGCCTATCGTTGTTTACAAACAACCTTGCGATAGTACTGCGTTTAGTTCAGTCAGTCGCATTCAGCAGGCATCGCGAACCCGAGAGCAATAACGGGGCGAAGGAGCAGCAACGGGAGCTGGAATGCGAATCGCAGAAAAGACCGCAGTTGAAAACAAGACCACAAGGACATCTGGCAAAGAATCGATGCCCAGGCTCTACACGCTCTTGAAAGAGTTATGTCATCCGGCACGTGAGCCTCTACGGCAACAAATTATCCTTTTTTCCAATAACATTTCCACTTATCCCACACGACAGCTGAGCGCTCTACCAATGATTCAGAGTCCTGGGGATTACCAAAATGAGCTGGCATTCCACACAATTGACGATAGACTCGTGGCATTCGGAAAAAGATATTCGGCGTCCGCAGAGGATCGCAGTACGGGCGAGCCGTTTGTTAATCAAACACGGAGTGCTAGATGGCTGTATAGCTCCAATTTCTGCTTTCTGGGATTAGTCTATAACTTGACCGCACTTATAACTGTCTTTTCCTGTTCGGGCCACGCAAGAGCATTCGAGCCAACTGCGCGAGCATTTCATGGTGGAGTCCTCGCAAGAGGAGTTCACACTGCATAGGGACGCAACCAAACTTCGACCTATCGTCGTCGCCATGCGTCTTGCCGAATAGCGAGCAGGCGCCCATGGCGCGGCCAGGGACATAAACGCAGCTCCAGGTGTTGGCCCAAGCGAGATCAAGATGGCTGCATCAGAATCTATTTCGAAACCAATTGGAGCTGGGTACCCTGCTCCTGCACTCTGCCCGCCCCAGACGCGCCGCCGGTCGCCCAGCGAAGCGGTCTTGAAGACGTCTATCATGATGGTGGCTGATGTGGTGGCTATTGTTCTGTCGTTTTGTTTAGCCTCCGTCTTTCGTTTTGACCTTTCGCCAACGATGTGGCTTCACGGAATGGGGGGTTTGCACGGGGGGGATTTTCCCATTCGCCCCGGGTATCTCTGTGTCTTCGCTGTGGCACTCCTGATGATCAACCGGCGGGATGGCTTGTACGGTCCCCTCCAGGCCCAAGGATTGTTACACGAGCAGCGGAAGACGATCCAAGCCGGCTTCGGCGCTGGTCTTTTGTTATGTGGCGGTTTGTACATGGTGCATGACGCGACAGTCTCGCGAGAGTTTGTCGCCTACTTCATTGCACTGACAACTTTTTTTCTCTGTGTTCTACGTGCATTCTGGCGCCGGTCGCTTTACCGAAAGTACGCACGGGGGATTGACACCAAAAACGTCCTGATTGTCGGCACGTCTCACATGGGTAACGCGGTGCGCAAAACGCTCAACAGGAGCAGTCACCTCGGACGCGTGTTTAAAGGATTCGTCGACACCCATAGTGCCAGTTCCGTCGCGGAAGCTGAGCAGTTTGTGCTCGGAGATCTGAAGCAGGTCAAGCCCATTGCGAGACAGTTCTTTGTCGACGAGATCATCATTGCAGAACGCTGTCCCACACCGTTGGTGATCGAACTAATGGAAATAGGCCGCGAATTGGATGTTGAGGTGCTGGTAATTCCCGGTTTTTACGATGAGCTCACCTCCGATGTACCCATCGAGTATCTGGGCACCTTCCCGGTGGTGGCCTTACATCGCCGTAACGGCAAATTTCTTGGCCATTTGTTAAAGAGACTCTGCGATATGGTCTTGTCTTCTGTTTTGCTGGTTACGCTGGCACCGACTTTGTTGATTATCCCGCTGCTGATAAAACTCGATTCGCCGGGGCCGGTGTTCTATGTCTCGCATCGCATTGGGAAAAGAGGACGCGTCTTTCCTTGCTGTAAGTTCCGGACAATGGTTGCCAATGCGGAACAGCTCAAGTCCACCCTGGCCGCACTCAACGAGCGCGATGGAATCCTTTTCAAGATTAGGAACGACCCACGCTTGACCAAAATAGGACGAATTCTGCGAAAGTTTAGCCTCGATGAATTGCCGCAGCTGTTTAATGTTTTCTGCGGTGATATGAGCCTGGTTGGACCACGGCCGCCTCTGGCGACGGAGGTCGGGCAGTATGAGCTGGAACATTTTCGCCGACTAGAGGTCTTACCCGGAATTACCGGCCTGTGGCAGGTTCATGCACGCCAGGATCCGTCGTTCAATCGCTATGTGGCACTGGATTTGGCGTACGTCGAGAATTGGAGTTTTTGGTTGGACTTGAAGATCATGGTGAAGACCGCGGAAGTAGTTGTGCGAGGTACCGGCTGGTGAAGGTGAGAGGGGCCGGAGGGAAGAATCAACCATTGGTGAGTATGCGGTGCGAAACAGCCAGTCAGGCGCTCGCTCCCTGCTTATAGTCGATCTGCTTTGGTCGCTCACGTGATCGGCGACTCTGTAAGCATCTCAGCTGACCAATTAATATTGGTATGTGCTGAAGCTGCGAGTGGAGGCCGTAAAGCAAGAGCAGCATCGTCTGTCCCCGCGCTTTGGAGCGGGCCTTCCATGCCGAACGGGCGGACAAGACCGGCAGAAGGGCGAGCCATGGGACGACCCACAAGCTCCTGAGCACCGCGAACAGCAGGGCGATCAGGAGCCAAGTGATCCAAAAGGCGCCGATACGCAGATTCCTGCGGCTTTCCTGTGACCACATGGGATCGGCTGTACCTCGGTAGCGGACGGCCATTTCAGCATAAGCATGACCGGCCCGGACGGCACGGCGCCAGTATTGGCTGAAACGCGTCATATTCAGATCGTGGCCGGTCATCGGGGAGTCGATATGGACGATACGATAGCCCCGCGCGCGCAGACGGCGACAAAGCTCCGGTTCCTCGCCGGCAATTAAGCCTGGATCATAGCCTTCGACTTCGGCAAGGGCGCTACGCCGCATCAGCACGTCTCCGCCACAGTAATCAGTCTCACCAGCAGCGTAGATCCAATCCAGGTCCAGGATGCGGTTATATATCGAATGTTCCGGGTGGAGCTCCCGGCGATGGCCCCAAACCGCAGCGATCGCAGGCTCGGATTCAAGGACCTTGATAGCAGCCGCCGGGAAGTGCTGGTTCAGGATGGTATCGCCATCGAGGAAGAGAATAAGGGGAGCCCTCGCCCTCTGCCAGCCGGCATTCCGTGCGCGGGCGGCAGTCTGGGTTCCCCCATGAAGAACGATGGCCTCAGCGCCGAAATTGGCTGCCAGCTGTGCGCTGCCATCTGTCGAGGCAGAATCAACGTAGATCAATTCCGCCTCCGCACTGATTGCGGCTACCGACTGCAGGCAGGAAGCCAGACGGTCACCTTCATTGCGTCCGATGATCACGATCGCCAGCTTAGGTTGTTTCATCAAATTTCCGCGTCCGATTGATCCGTTTTTGCGGTGCGGGGAAGGACACGAGCAGGAACACCTACCGCGATAGAATTGGGCGGCACATCGATCAGCACCACAGCATTGGCACCGATCGCGACATCGTCTCCGATACGAATCGAGCCGAGGATTTTGGCTCCAGCGCCAATATCAACACGGTTTCCGATGACAGGAGAACCACGCTTGCCGGTATTCCTCAGGCCTACAGTTACACCGTTGCGCACCACACAATCATCTCCAAACACCGCGTCGCCGCTGATGATGATTCCCCCAAAATGATCGATCCGGAAACGCCGGCCGACGACTGCTTCGCACGGCAGCTCGATGCCGGTGAGTATTTCGCAGAGTAGCCTGAGAAGTTTATAAATGCCCGAAAAGGGCGCTCTTATCCAACGAGCACGAATCTTGTAGCGCCATCTACCGAATCTGTAGACTGCCATCACCCACAAACCCTGCCGCAAGAGCTGCCTGTCGTGTGTCCGCCAATCTTCCCGCAGGTTATCAAACATAAAGCCTAAGTAAGAGGGCCCTTGCTGGCGTTCAGGGTTCCGTCAGGCACTGACTTCTCTTCGCTTGGCCTTGCTTTCCACGATTCCATGCTTTTGCAACTTATACAGGAGTGCCTTGTAATCGATATTCAGCTGTACCGCAGCCTGGCGTCTGTTCCAGCGAACGGACTCGAGCGTGTCAAGAAGCAATTTGGATTCTGCGGTGCGGGAGGCTTCGGCAAAATGGTCAAAGCTCACGCTGCCTTTATATTGTGGAGCTTGAGCAGCACTTGAAGGTCTGGCGACCGCCAGACGGGGTTTGGGCGAGTCGAACGGGTCAATCAGTTCTGCCGCGAGCAAGGCGGCGTCCTGATATACCAGGTAGCGTCTCATCACGTTTTCAAGTTCGCGGACATTCCCGGGCCACCGATGCTCGAGCATCGCGCGCCGCAGCGTCTCTGGAATGGAGGGAGTGATTGAGCCTGGACTGATGTGCCGTAAGAGCAATTGTTCAGCAAGGGGAATAATTTCGTGGCGACGTTCGCGCAGTGGCGGGATGGTAATGTTGACTACACTGAGCCGGTAATAGAGATCCTCCCTAAAGTGGCCCTGCGCGATGGCTGCGTGCAGATCGCGGTGGGTAGCGGCCATGATGCGGACATTTACCTTGATAGTGCGGCTGCTGCCGAGTGGCTGAACCTCCCCGTCCTGCAAGACCTGCAACAGTTTGGCCTGGAGTCGGGTATCCATGTCTCCAATTTCGTCCAGCAGGATGGTTCCGTCCTGGGCCAGCTCAAATTTACCCGGCTTATCGACCATGGCTCCGGTGAAAGCGCCCTTTTCGTAGCCGAAGAGCTCACTTTCAATGAGCTCAGAAGGTAGCGCAGCACAATTCAACTTCAGAAACGGCTTGCCAATTCGGCTGGAGTAGGACCATAGCTTACGCGCCATCACCTCTTTGCCCGCACCGGTCTCTCCGTGCAGGAGCACAGGAACATCCGAGAGTCCAACCCGATGCAGAAAGTCCTCGTCGTAAAGTGAACTGGACGGACCTTGCCGCATCGAATGTATTTGCTGACGTTCGGATTTGTCGGAGCTCGAAGAGAAGTTCCTCACGCTTGTGACTGCATCCGCCAGTGCCGAAGATTGTTCGTGGGCGGGAACCGAAATCACCTGTAAGACTGCTGATTGTGAGGCTGGATCGGACAGCGGCCTGCTGAATACCCAGGTATGACCGACGCTCTGCAACAGATTCAGTGTTTCTGCCGGAGGTTGCCGATTGACGAAGACCAATAGCGGCAGCGCAGGATGCTTTGTGCTGAGCTCGACGAGCAAGCCAGCGTCCGTTTCGGAAATTGATTGCGTGTCCAGCAATATTGCAAAAAAGCTGATCTCGAGATTGCTCAGCAGCGATGCTGCCGCGCCGATCGACTGCAAGTGTATGACCTGGACTCCCTCGGCAGCCAAGCTACGCACTAGCCGCTGATGCGTTTCAGGAGCTTCACTGATCAAGATAAAATTTTGGATCATTTCCCCTCTCGGTCGAGATTAGCGGCGATGCTGAATCTCTCCTCACATCGTTCTCATAATGGGTTTTCGGTACAACTTAAGGTTCAGGCAGAAGTCAGAGACTTTAATGGTTCAGTTTGGGCCGTACGCAACTCGCGAACAATCTTAGGGGGATGGCCCATCCTATAACGATCGCGGAAAACCTTTCATATTATTCTGGCTACTCTTACTAGAGTTTTCCGGCAGTTACTTTGGGAAGCTTGATACCTGTTACTACGGTTGGCATGAAATCGCAAGCTGTGGCACGAAATTTAGTAGGAACACTTGCTCAAATTTCGGAATAGTCGGCCAAGATTTGGTTATCTGACTAGCCCTACGGAAGCAATTCGCTGATTTGCGGCGAGGCTTTGGCTTTGGCCACCAAATTGCTTCTGCCGTTGTATTCCCCCTATGAATGCGCTTTCCGACACAGAAAAGTAACCACCGATGGCTTTCCCTTTCGCGAGGTTTAGCTAGCTTTCGGGGCTACCTACCTGCAAAGCAAGCAAGCAGTCAGTTACCCCAGGTCGAGGGTAAGATTCCTGGCTTTATGGGACTGACATGGGCAGAGCTCTATCACAAGAACGATTGAGCAGTTTGAAGACTTCCTAATTTGATACCGGCGGGGTGCAAGATGTCTGGATGGAAGCGCAGGTCGGTGGCCGTTTTGGGCGTGCCGTTTGATAACGTCACCATGCACGAGGCCATGGAACTGATCGAGGAGAAGATCGACGAGCAAGGATTTCACCAAGTCGCGACTGCAAACGTTGACTTCGTCGTCCACGCGATGGATGACGAGACTCTGCAGGAGGTGCTCTGCTCTTGCGACCTGATCGTACCGGACGGAATGCCCATCGTATGGGCATCGCGTCTGATGGGATGCAAGCTTAAGGAACGGGTATCGGGCATAGACATGGTTCCTCTTCTAGCGGAACTGGCAGCCAGAAGAGGGTGGGGAATGTTTTTACTGGGCGCCAGCGAGTCGAGCTCGCAGGCGGCTGCCGAGATGCTCACTCGGCGCTTTCCGAAGCTGCGGATTGTGGGTCGCTACTGCCCTCCAGTATCCGACCTGGAGCACATGGATCATGAGGAGATCCTGGGCAAAATCGAGCTGGCCCAACCCCACATCCTGCTCGTCGCAATGGGCCACCCGAAGCAGGAACGATGGCTCGCCATGCATCGCGACCGATTGAGGGTTCCCCTTTGCATGGGCGTGGGCGCCTCGCTTGATTTTCTCGCAGGTGCGGTTTTACGAGCGCCCCTCTGGATGCAAAAGACCGGTCTCGAATGGCTGTATCGTGCTGCACAAGAGCCTCAACGGCTCGCGCGGCGATACGTTGCGGACGCATTCGGGCTGGCCCGTCACCTGCCGGCGCAGGTTGCGGCAAACGCGATTCAGCCCAGAAAGCATTCCAACGCCTCTATCCAGACGGAACGGTTTACAACGTCCTCAGTGATCGCGGTCAACGGCGACCTGAATCCGTCAACGCTTACTGACCTGGAAGAGCATTTGAGCCGCGCTCAGCATGAGGATTGCGACATCATCCTGGATCTCTCAGAGAGTGCTTACTTTGGCCTCGATTCAGTCGCACTGCTGGTCCACCTGGCCAAGATGATGAAACGCCACAGCCGCCGTTTTTGGTTGGCTGGGGTGCCGGCACATGTCGAGAGGGTGTTTCGGGCTGCGCGGATGAACCATTATTTTGTGAGCGTCCCAAGCGTAAGAGACGCTCTCTACCGGATGAGGAAATCGGAGGACCGACTCTTGGCTCAAAGCGCCATTATTACCTACAATCCTTCGACCCGCGACGTTCCCCTTCAGGTGGAAATTCTAAAGGATTTCTGTCGGAGGATCGTTTATCTAGGCCAAAAAGTGAGGGCCTCCCAAGAACGTCGGCGCGCGGGAACTCCGGCGACCCCCTAATGTTCCTAAGTCTGCTTGACCTTGTAGGAAAACCATGCTGATGACAACGTACCTATACGAGCCCATGGGGGCAGCACTTGCTCTACTCACATTGCCCTTGCTTGTGGAACTAGCAGTTCTGACGTTTGCCTCCCAGCTTCCGAGGCGAACCCGGGAAAGCACTGCAAGTTCCGCGCCGATTCGTTTGGCCGTAATCATACCGGCCCACAACGAGGAGAGTCTCATCGGCTCTTGCATCGAGAGTTTGCAAATGTCGAGCGATGGAGATCCTACCCGAATTATCGCTATCGCTCACAATTGTTCTGATCGCACGGCGGAGCGAGCCGCTGAGGCCGGTGCAGAGGTAGTCGTTTATGACGACCTTCAGGCAACGGGAAAGGGTCGCGCGCTGGCTCACGGTTTTGCCTATGCCGGCTCGCAAGGCATGGATGCGTGTGTCATCGTTGATGCCGATTCGACTGTCTCCCCCAACCTCATTAGTTCCGTCCGAAGAGCGCTCGCCAATGGTGCGGAAGCAGTGCAGTGTAGATATGAAATGGAAAGCTCGTCAAAGCGCCCGACGACCCGGTTAACCTCGCTCGCGTTTCGCGGCTTTAATGTCGTTCGCCCTGCGGGCCGCGATCGGCTCGGACTTTCTGCCGGGATTCTGGGTAACGGCTTTGCCGTTCGGCAGGCGGTGGTTGCGAACAACTCCTACAACTCTCTTTCTGTTGTCGAAGATCTTGAGTTTCATATCCGGCTGGTGCTCAGCGGAAAAAAGGTTCATTTTCTTAACGACGCCAAGGTCTCTTCCGCGCTACCATCCACTCAGCAGGGGGAAGCCACACAACGTTCGCGATGGGAGGGTGGTCGAGCCAACGCGGCACGAACGTGGCTGGGACCTCTTTTGAGGCAGATAACCCGAGGGCGGCTGCGCGCACTGGAACCGGCGCTGGATCTGGCATCTCTACCCATCGGTTATGGCGCCGCTTTGCTCTTGGTTGCTTTGGCACTCCCCTTAACCTGGATACGGATCTACGCGTTGATCGGGATGCTCGTCGTAGCCTGTCACGTGCTGATTGCAGCGTCGTCAGGAACAGATTTTGCTGGAGACATGCGCGTGCTCGCTCGCGCCCCGGGTTATATTCTTTGGAAACTGTGCATGCTTCCAAGCCTGGTTCGCAGTTCTCGTTCCGACTCGGCATGGGTTCGAACGGAACGTGAGCCGGCCATCATTTTGGAAGGCGTCGCGCAAATTAGCCAGGCAAACACTCTGGAACACGCAGTAGGTATCAGAAGTTCAGTGGAGACCGTATGAAGCAATCAATTTTAGGGGCGCGGCTGCTTTTTTCAGGACTACTCCTTGGTGTGGGTGCGGCCTCAGTTCTGGGCCAAACAAGCACGACCGGTGAAACCCAGGCGAGCAATCCCCAGCTGAAATTGAGTCCCAGCAAAATTCTGCAGAATTTCGAGCCTGCAGCGAACGAGCAGTACACGCTCGGTTCCGGGGACGAGATCAGCCTTGATTTTCCTGGCCGGCCGGAGCTAGGTGGAAAGAGGGTCGTTGGGCCGGATGGGCGAATCACCTTGCCACTGGTCGGCCCCCTTGCCGTGGCTGACAAGAGCCGAGACGAGGTGGCTAAGCTCGTTGTAGATGCTTTATC
>JBEKNJ010000117.1:0-8625 GCA_049522955.1 Acidobacteriaceae bacterium | reverse complement strand
CAGCACAAACGCGAGGGGGCCCACACGAACGTTCTTGCCGTTAATCTGATCGTTGTGCAGCAGCTCGAGCGTTGCCCAGTGGTGGTGCATCTCCCACAGCAGATTGGGCAGAATCAGCACGACCAGGAGCGCAAGGCCGATCGGGAACCATTTCGAAGCCAGTAACTTTCGCTGGCTGGTCATCAACAGCGCCGCCAGCAGACAGGTGAGGAAGAAAACCTCGTTCCACTTGTTTTCGAGGCCCAGGCCAGCCGTCACGCCCAGCAGCACCCACCACAACGCCACTGTACGGCCACTGCGAATGCCGCGACCGGCCAGCCGTGCCAGCTCGATTGTCGCCAGCGCCACCGTCATCCAGAAGACCGGCTCAAAGGTGCTCGTCGAAAAGGTCGCATCGGTGCCCATCACCATGGGCGCCAGCAGAATCCCCGTCATTGCCAGCGCTTGCGCCCAGCGCGAAGCGCCCATCCGCCATGCCAGCAGCCCCGTCATCGTAACTTCCGCGGCGCCCGCCAGCGAGGCAAAGGTCCGGAACTGGGCCAGCGATTGCAAGCCAAACAGCGACTCCGAAATGCGCGCGACCAAAGGAATGACGGGCGGCTGATCCACATAGCCCCAGGCCAGATGCCGGCCGCACACGATGAAATACAACTCGTCACGAAAAACGCCGTACCCTGCATGTTGGATCGTTATCTGGCCCAGCGTTGACAGAACATACTTCAGCAGGCCAAACCCTACCGCCAGCCACAATGCGCCCTTCACCGATACCGCGGTAAATTCCTGCGGCTCGGCAATTCTCGTCTCAGTCGTCACCCCGGTCGTGCCTCCATCGCTGCGTACAAACTCTTCGCCAGCATCGAACCCTACGCATAGCTTATCCCCGGTGTTCCGCGATCATGTATCCCTGAACCTGAAAGAGCGAATTGGACGTTGATTGGCGCCAATGCGCCAGTGCGCTCATCGAGCCAGATTAATACCGGAAAGTCGGCCAGTGTTGACTGATGCACGCACTGCAAGAGTACAACGGCGACACGAGCAATGCATGGATCGACGTTGTTGGCGTATGGTCGTCTATCCGGAAATAACTCAAGAGTAAACACTTGAGACCGAGACGGCCGCCCTCTTCCAAGATAGATACCGCAAAACGCCGTAGTGTTCACTGATTTCCAGTGGATAACTTCCACTTGGCCGTATAGTCGGCATTTCGTACACTTGCCACCGGCAGGAGTTTCGTGGACGGAACCGACACTTCTAGAAAACATGCGCGCCTTGACGTTCGGCGTGGGCCCCTTGGCTACGCTACCAACGATGAAAGTGTCAGCTCCGTCTGTCAGCTCCGTCTGTTTGAATGTATAGGCGGTCAAAGAGGCTACATGAGAAAGGGTTCTCCCCGAGATTACACTGCTGAAATCGACTGTTCGCAGCAGCCGATTCAGAAATCTCAATTAGGAGAACCGCATGAATGCTATTCACTATATCGGATTCGACGTTCACAAGAAAACCATTGCTTATTGCGTAAAGACCGCGGATGGCCAGATCGTGGAAGAAGGCACACTGCAGGCGCAGCGCGTGGAGTTGCGGTGCTGGGCGACGGGCGCCAAATAGCCTGGCAAGGAGCGATGGAAGCCACCCTCTTCAGCGCCTGGATCTACGACACCTTGAAGCCATATGCCCAGCAATTGTTGATGGGCCATCCGGCCAAGATGAAGGCCATCACGGCGGGCAAGAAGAAGAGCGATTGTCTCGATGCACGTACCATTGCCGACCTGCTGCGGTGCAACCTGTTGCCTGCCTGTTACGTACTGCCGCCGCATTTGCGCGATCTGCGACGTCTGCTGCGTTATCGAAACCTGATCGTACGGCAATCGGTGCGCATGCAGAACAGGATGGCTGGTCTGCTGATGGAGAGCGGCGCTCCATTCGACAGAGAGCGGCTGCATCGGAAGAAGTACTTCGCCGACCTGATGAAGAGCCTGCGGGAAGTACCGGAATCGGTCAAAGATCTGCTACGTATGAGTCGCGGTTCTATGGAGATGTTCGAGTTTACGCAGAAACAGCTGATCAAAAGACTGCTTTGCGATCCCGTCCTGGAGCAGCGTCTCGAGCGATTGATGAGCATCGACGGAGTCGGTCCCATCACGGCGCTGACATGGGCATTGGAAGTCGCCGATCCACACCGCTTCTCCTCTGTAGCGGATGCGGTCAGTTACTGTGGCTTAACAGCGGCGTTTCGATCCTCTGCGGGCAAACAGCAACGGGGTCCGATTTCCAAGCAGCGCAACGCCTGGCTGCAGACCGCACTGATCGAAGCCGCCAAGCTGGCGCCGCGCTGGAATCCACAACTGGCGGCACTGCATGCTCAGCAACGGGAGCGCGGCCACGCCAATCGTGCGACCTTACAAGTGGCGCGCAAGCTGGTGGCCTACCTGCTAGCAGTGGACAAAAACGGCCAACCCTTTCAGGTGCGCACTCCGCCGCCGCGGCCAAAAGCAAAGCCGAGAAAGAGAAAACAGCCAGCGACTCTGGCGTCAGCCGCTTGAGGGAAAAGATACGGTCGGTTCGTCGCTGCTGGAGTTTTCTCAGGCATGCCGATCTATCGCCCGATAGTCACTCCCAGCTGGTCAACATAAAGGGGAATCCTCCAAAGAGAATCCCCCTGGTGACACATCGGTCCGATGAGTCGGGTCGAGTATCCCTGGCAGGGTGCTCTCCAGCAGAGCCTGCTTCCGTTTCCTCGACCCACTCAGGCTACCAAAGTTCTTATGTTCGGTCTGTCAGCGATCCACCGGCCGGTCCTCGCGTATTTTGTGGCTGTGCAAGGGGGCTTCGGCTCCTAATACATCTCACCGTCTGTTTCGAGGCCGGCCGGTTTACTCTAACTCAATCTTCGTGGACGGCGTCTGCTCGGCGTTGTTCCCGCAAATGGATGTCTGGCCACGCTGGCAAAGCGTTGGTCCTGATAAGCGATCGAGGACAGTCAAAAGCTAGAACCTTTTGCTCGCTCGGGGAACCTGCTCCGCCGGGTCAACGGGAATCTCCGTTTCCCCTTGACCATTACCTATCATGGATGTCCACGAAACTCAGCTAATCTGATCCAGTGGAGATCGTTTTGCCATCATCTGGCAGGTCGGAGCAGCCTCTCGATCTCATTTCCTTGAGCAACCGGATTCTCGCCAACGCCCAGTGCCGCTTCACAGTTCGCGGAGACAAGTTCAAGATCTCGCCGATCTCTTCTACGGAAAACCCGCCGAAATAGCGCAACTCTACAACTTTCGCTTGTCTCGGGTCCGCAACTTCAAGATTTTCAAGCGCATCATGCAACGCCAGCACTTCCTTCGAGCGCTCGCTGGAGAGCATGAATTCCTCATCTAAGTTCACTCGCTGCAGCCCACCCGCGCGCATGGTCGCGTTGCGGGCACGCGCGTGATCGACCAATAGCCGGCGCATAACATTCGCCGCCACTCCGAGAAAGTGCTGGCGGCTCTGCCAGTCGACGGAATCGCGTGCAAGACGCAAATACGCTTCGTTGATGAGAGCAGTCGGCTGCAACGTGTGGTCCGGTCGTTCCCGCCGCATATACGACCTGGCTAACCGGTGAAGCTCGTTATAGACAAGAGGCAATAGCTTTTCCACCGCGGAGTTGTCTCCGCGGTTCAGCGCCTTCAACAGAACCGTAACTTCCCCATCCTCTGCGGACATGATTCACACCCTTCTTTAACGAATGGCTCGGCTGGCGTAATTCGCTTCAGCCACGGAGAGCTATCCCCGCCGTTCTCAGAATATCTCTGCCTCTGTTTTGTCTCCGGCTGCAGGAAATAAATCCCGCTATCCTGTCCCTTCTCGTCAGCAGAGCGCGCTTAACCAAGTGAAGGCGATCAAAGTAGACGCCTCATGGAAAGGAAATCCTGTCATGAAACGGAACACAGCAATCGCATTCCTCGCCATCGCAAATTTTGCCATGGCCGGCACCTCGTTCGCGCAGTCTAACGGCGTAAAGGCAACCATTCCCTTTGACTTCAGTGTGGGCGACAAACATCTTCCGGCGGGTACCTACACCATCAAAGAGGAATCCGATCACATGATCGTGATCAAGAACCACGATCAACCGATCGCAATGCTCAGTCTTGTGAACCCGGACTCGAGTAAGTCTCCAAACGGTGGAAAGCTTAAGTTCCACAGATACGGCCGCCAGTACTTTTTAAGTGAAATTCTTTGCGACGAGGCGAACATGAACCTCCAGGTTCCTGCGTCTAGAACAGAAAAGCGAACTGCGCTGCAGGAAGCGAAACTTAGCACACGCGGCGAGACTCTGGTTGCTGCACGATGATTGAGTCAATTGCGTAGGAAGGCCCGGCTACGATCTCCGAGCCTTCCTCTTTCACCTTGGACGCAGAAGTGGAGTTGCTCTGCGTGCTCTCGTCCGCGTTGCCTCCTGCCATGCCTCGGTCACTCCGGTAGGCAGGCGTCCTTAAAGGCTCAGAACGATCCGACCAGCGGCTGCCAGCCCTCATTCCTTGCCACCGAAACGGCCCGCCATCTTCTGCCGTAAGATCCCCATTCCGCAGCGATACACAACAGCAAGCGAAGTGACACCGGCGTTATGGTAGGTGCCCGTCGCTACGATCTAAAGGAGGTCAGATCCCCCTATGGGCACGGTCCGCAAGTGCGTGCGTATAAAAGGAGTCCACGAATACACTTGCCATCTCTGTGTTTGTACAGGATGTAGTAGTGAAATTCCTTTAGCTCATGAGGCATATTGAGAACGATAGGCTTGCCCACGGTCCCTGTCAGCGAATCGTTCGGAGAAGGGGGCGCAGAATTCCTGAATTCAACTTCGAAATCCGGAAAATCGTGATCGTCGTTAAAGATTTCGAGAATGCCACCCTTCTCAACCACTGCGCTATGAGCAGTTTTGTCGTCCGGATGGGTGTGTATCGTAACCTGCGAATAACTGGAAACTGTCATGGTTGAGCTCACTTTCAAAGATGAGTTGCGAGATTGAAGATGACGGGCAAGAGGGGGAAGGCGCTTACATCAACCCGTCCCTCCTGCCGGACACGAACACTACTGCTGTTACCCTGGATCATCTTAACTAGCCCGTTGGAGCTGCATCCCTGTGCCGTTTCACTAACATCTGCGGCAGGCATTTAAAGATCGTCGCCTGCAGTGGCAAACACCTTTGCCTTGGATAGCTCTCGATAGCGAGGATCTTTCCGCAACAAGTACATATCAGGAAAGGCGGAAACCTGTATATCACTGGCGCCCTTCCGAAAACAAGCTGCGAAGGTAGCCAGGGAAGCCTCGCGTTTCCCAAGTAACTCCCAAATCCTTCCTTTGTAAAGCTGTGAAGTCACATCCCGCGCTGCAAACGATTCAGCTAAATCGATGAGCGAAGGAGCATCCTGAGGGCTGCCGGACTTTACCTTGTAGAGCGCCAGCAGCATCCAGGCTGGACCATCCGCGGAGTCCATCGCCAGATGCTGATTCGCCTCTTTCGCAGCTCTGGAATAAGCACTTTTCGCTTCGGCTTGGTGGTCTCCCAATGAAAGGCAGCAATCGCCGAGTTCCAGCCAGTTTGTATCCAAAGTAGGATTCATTTCTACGGCCTTACGGGCGAATGTCAAGGCCTCTGCGTACTTGCCCTGATAACGCAGTCCGAGCGAAATCATCACCGCCGCCTCATCCGAGTTAGGGTCCATAGCAAGAGACTTCTTCAGGATCTCCGTGCCTTCCGCAAACTCGCCTACCTGGAGATGTTCGTTACCCAAATTGCTCATCGCCAGTGAGTTTCCCGGAGCGGCGAGGCTGGCCGTGCGGAAGCATTTAAGAGCCTCGTGGTATCTCCCTTGCAGTTCTAAGCCGTACCCAAACTCGTTGTATGCCAGCCAATGATTGGGGTGCTCCTTGAACACGCGGTGAAAAGTTTTCTCGGCCTCTTCCCAGCGGTTGAGCCGGTTGTAAATCTGTGCCTGCCAAATAAGCGCTGTAGGATTGGATGGATCGACCGAAAGCGCCGCCGCAATGGCATGCAACGCACCTTGCTCGTTGCCGGTGTATTGCAGGATTGCTGCCAGGGCGAGTTGGCTTTCCATTAGGTTCGGTACCAGAGCGAGCGCGGTCTGACAATTTGCCTGCGCCAAATCAAGCGCGGCTTGGCTTCGATGAATGAAGTAGTAGCGAGCATAGGCTTGGGCCAGCTTTGCATACGCCAGTGCATAGCGGGAATCTAACTCCGTCGCTCGCTTGTACTTTGCAATGGCCTCGTCCAGTGCCGTGGGGCCGGTCTGCTTAACCAAACTCTCGGCCGTCTGAAAGGCAGTAAAGGCCTCTGGAGATTGCGTTCTTCCCTCTTGAGCCGTTTCTCGTCCTAGGTAAGGTGCTACGTTAAGCAGCCCGGCCGCAGCCCGAACGGCTTTGCCAGGCAGAGTCGTTATCTCCGCAACCGGACAGGTCAGCCTTTTCTCCCGTAGAGAATGGCCGGATACCGGATCCAGCAACCTGAGAAAAAGATGAAAGTACCCGGCCGCCGGTATACCGGAAGCTGCCAGCACCAGATTTGCTCCCAAAGGATCGCAGACCTCTTTCAAGTGTGTCATCGTCGCCACGTCGAGACTTGCATCTTCGGGAGAGATCACAAAAAGATCTCGATCGCGGGTCTCAACGTGGGTGAGTTCGCTTTTGATCGCGCTTAAAACACTGGTGAGCATGGGTGTTACGTGTACGTCAGAGGTCTTCGGCCAGCTCAGCAAAGCGACGAAGCGCTTTGTGGGCAGGGGACTCCACAATTCCTCAATGTCATTCCATTTCCACCAAACCGTCCCAGCTGCAGCACCAAAGCCAGAAAGGGCAACGGCCACAAAGCGGCGTCGAGTCCAGAATCCTCTCGTGTCGTAGTTAATATGGAGTGAAGTAAGCGCGCGCTCAAAGACCTGGCAGCGTCGCATCGGGTCCTGATCAAGGCATCCGGTGACCAACTGCACACAGAAAGAGGGAAGCCCTGCGCTTTGCAGTCGCGGACTGCAAATGGCTCCAGAATCGCCGGGAGCTCGCATGGGTTTCTGGCCGGTAAATACCTCATGCAAAACGACACCAAAAGCAAACAGGTCGCTGGCTTGCGAGGGCTCGCCGCCGGCAAATAGTTCCGGAGCCATGTAATCCGGTGTTCCTGCGACCAAACCTTTGCCAAATAGAGATTGCTCCGTGTGGCGAGCCCGGGCTAACCCAAAATCAGTGATCGAGAGGCGTACCTCCGGCCCGCTACCTTCGAGCATGATGTTATTTGGCTTGATGTCGCGGTGAACAATCCCTGCATCGTGGATGGCGCGCAGGCCGGCCGCCATCTGCCTAAGAATTGCCATGGCTTCACCCTGCGAGATAGCCGGGCTTGCCCGTAGCCGCGCCGAGAGCGTCTCCCCGGCTAGAAGCTTCATGGTTAGGAACAAGAGATCGGGCTGCTCCGAATGAAAAATGTCATGCACCGGGCAAAGATTCGGATGGCCAACCTCCCTCGCCAGCAATACTTCTCGCTCAAAGCGTTCGCGAAAAGCCGGTTCGCCCGCAACCTCCGGGAGAATGGTCTTTAAGGCGATGCGCGCGCACTGTAGCAGGCGGTCTTCCGCCTCATAGACTTCGCCCATGCCTCCCTTTGCGATGTAACGGACAATGATGAAGCGGCCGATCAAATTTTGGCCGGGCTTGAGGCTGCCCGCAAGGATAGGCGCAATCTGATCGCCGATTGATCCTGTTGTGTTCGCTCCGGAAGCAGGGCTCACAGGTGAGCGGACAATGGATTCCACAGGTGAGTGCTCAAGCATGCTGCCGGCTTGCGCGTCCTCAGCCAATAGGTCTTCCACCACCCGCTTTAATTGGTGGTCCTCGCCGCAGGCCTGGTCGAGGAAAGCCGCTCGGACAGACGGCTCAAGCGCCAGTGCAGCCTCAAACAGTTGCTCCACGAATTCTTGTTGAACAGCCATGCTCTAAGTCCCATAAAGGTCTGTTTTGAAGAACCTGTCTCGTTGTCAGAGATCATTCATGACAGCGGA
The DNA here is from genome assembly GCA_049522955.1 of Acidobacteriaceae bacterium. Taxonomy (GTDB): domain Bacteria; phylum Acidobacteriota; class Terriglobia; order Terriglobales; family Acidobacteriaceae; genus PALSA-350. The sequence continues at coordinate 583 of JBEKNJ010000117.1, read as the reverse complement.
TCGTGGCCCCGACCTACCGGTCTTCCCACGTTTAATCAGAGACCCGTAGAACCAGTTGTCCAGCCATTCTGAAAGAAAGCGGCAACAAGGAAGGAACTGCGGGCTCCTCGCAATTGCCACCAAGCTTACATCATAGAGCGCCCCGCGGCAGCGCTTCTGCATCTGAGGGGCACCCGGTTACTCTGCGTTTGTCTTTCTTACACAAGCAAGACATCCCCTGTCTTCTCGTAGCTATTTTTCTGCTCTTTCCCTGCCATGAAACAGCAGAAGAGGTTATCGCCCGGCTGCACCATTCCTGATTGCCATGCCTTTACTGGTACTTAGCCCGTAGTGTCTGGGATTCAGAAAGCGTTTCACTTGACGAAATTCATGCGAAGGTTTGCCCGCAGATGATCAAGCCGGCTCGAAGAGACCGCGAAACCGGCGGCAGGCTTGCCTCGCCTTCACTTGGTTAAGCGCGATCGACTGCCAAAAAGGGCCAATCATTAAACATTTAATTGATGGTCAGCTATTACAGTGACAGCTTACCTATTGCAGCAAATTCAACTACTCGCCCACCGGGATAGCCGCGGCCTTGCGCCCA
>JBEKNJ010000116.1:0-9518 GCA_049522955.1 Acidobacteriaceae bacterium | reverse complement strand
CTGCATCCCTATCCTGACGTGCGCTTCGACGCCACCCATCCAAGGTAGGAGCCGTGTGCGGTAGTACCGCTCGCACGGATCTGTACGGGGGGCAGCTAGCGATAGCTGTCCCTACCGTGACCAGGACGATTACTTACATATTCATGGTTCGAAGGTGATCGTCCTGTCTGTCACCTGTTTGTGGTCGACGTCGCTCGGTTGGTCGGTTACGAGTCCGACGCTGCGTTCAGTAAGGCGTTCAAGCGAGTTATTGGGGCTAACCCTGGTGAATATCTCAAACGTGGTTATCAAAACCGACGCCATGTCTGAATAGCGGAGGTATTTGAAGTGGAGGGTTCTGACTTTGGCGGCGGGTCTGGGCATCATGGAAGTGTGTTCTTCCAATGAGATGGGTGCACCAAACGCCTCGCATCTGGGAACAGGAGACCACGCAGCCGAACCAACCGAAGCAGACCAAGATCAGTCCCGGTAAACGCCGTTATGGTCACCAATCACACTGGCGAGAAGGCCGACATGCGGGGAGCAATCGGCGTCGGTGAGCGCCTTGGCGATGATGCGCTCATTGACGCCCGGTGAAGATGGAAGGATGCCGATTTCACGTTACCAATCCCGAACGATGTGAGGCTATGAGTCCGAGAGGATGCTCAAGAGAATGCTTTGCGAACGCCGTTGACCATAGCCGTGGCCGTAGGCGCTTGAAGTGATGGCGATCACGAGGTGCCGGGACGGTAAGACGTAAATCTTGTTGCCTCCGCTTCCAGAAGCAAAGTGGACGGGAGTAGGGTCCGCACCTGTTGGCTCATTGCGGAAATACCACATATACCCATAGAAATCGGCGTACGGGTCACTATCCGAGATGGGCACCAGTTTGGCCCAGCTCTTCTCAATCCAATCGGAATCCAGGACTCGTTTTTGCTGGAAGATGCCTTGGTCGAGGTACAACTGTCCAATTGACGCAAGATCCCGTGCACGGATCGACAGATTCCCTTGACCTTTGGTCTGCCCTCCAGCGGCTCTGGCCCAATCGAATCGACTGATTCCCAGCGGTAAAAAGAGGTTGTGGCGGGCAAATTCCTCAAGCGGCATCTTGGCTGCGTTAGCCACGATCACTCCGGTAAGGAACGCATTCAACGAACAGTACACGTAGGTACGTCCTGGCGGCGCCTTCACGGGAACTGCATAGGCCGCTTTGAGCCAGTCCGTTGACTTGTCAAGATTGTCCTCATTCCCTGGCGATAGTGGGTCTTCGTCATTGGCACTTAGGCCTGAGCGCATCGTTAAAAGGTCGCGAATGGTGATGTCCTGCTTTCCGTCCCGCGGCAGACCCGGCAGATAAAGAGCAATCGAATCGTCGACACTGTGCACCAAACCCCGCTGGATTGCGATTCCCATGAGGGTTGCCGTGATGCTCTTCGTTGCGGAGCGTATATCGTGTAGGCTCTCGGCCTTGTCGCCATTGAAATAGTTCTCGCTGACCCGTTGGCCGTTGCAAAGAATGACAATGCCCTTGAGGTCAGGATGCTCATCGCTTCCGAGCCGCGCGTAAATCGCTTGGAGGGTGTCCTTGTGAAGTCCGCAACCGAGTTCGTTCGTCTCGCCGACAGCCGTCTGAGATGTCGCGACAGAAACAACGCCAGTCGAAACAGCCATCAAGATTCGCAGCAGACTTTTCAGAGAAACGGGCATGTTCCTTTATACGACGGGTAAATCTGCGGCATTGCAAACATAGCTCCTCATAAACGGCGTCCTCGTCACTAATTGATCACATCCGAGAAGCCGACTTGCCGGTACCGATCAGCACATCGCAATCTGGATTACTTCCGGCTTGCCGACTACGGGGAAGTTGTCCGGTTGTGGTGAATTCGAGTCGCTGCCATGGCGCAAACGTCACGATGCGAACGTTAACAAAACCGGCCCTACAAAGACGGGCAGATCGGCTATCGGCGGTTTACTCACGAGTGCCAACGGCGACCCTGGGGCGAAGCCGCCGGAACAGCTTCAGGATTCTGGCAAGGGTGATTGCTCGGGTTGCGGTTGTGGCTTTCGCCTCAGGACCAACGCGGAGAACACCGTGATGACGAGCCCAATCGGGAAGGGATGAATGAACGTGAGCACTGCGTTGAAGAATGGGTTTTTGTACAGCTCTTTGTATTTTCTGACCTGCTGAAGTTTTTCCTGGACGGCTGCCGGGCTCGCCCCTGAGGCGGTGAGCTTCTGAACCAAATGAGCGCCATATGCGTCCCAGAAACCAGGCAGGAAGTTGTAGTAGATCACTTCCCAGGTTACGACATAGATGATGCAGGAGATCAGAGTAATGGAGAGGCCGACAGCAAAAGCTTTTGAAAAGGTAATCTGACCATTGCCGATGTTGTCCCGGTAGGTTCGGATGCCGAAAAACACCATCAAGAACGAGAGCACGATGGAGGTGTTGCCGATGATCGCGCCGCGGTCGAAGCCAATCCTGCCGCCGAAGGTCACCAGCGCTATCATCATCAGCGAGGAGATAGCCCCGGAAATCAGCCCGAAGGTGACGATGATCTTTCTCATATTCTCGTAATGTCTTTTATCCGATCTTGACCTTTCCACGTATGATGCCGGCCCCACGCTCATACGGGCTCAGCGACCAGCCATGTCAGCCGGCGACTTGGATGCCGCTGGGATAACTACGATAAGGTTATCGCCTGCTCCGGGGTGAGTCATCCCAAGATAATCGAGCTCCGGTTGGGCGTCGAACCCGATGTCTTTCGTTGTCATGTTCGGCGCATAAAACATCAAGTGCGGAGGGAAAATGCCAGTGCCGTGCTCGGGGATCGCGCGCAAGCGGTTACGGCTGGACATCATGTAGAGGAACCCCGGTTTGCTCGGATACTGGTAACGGCCTTCCTTATATCCGTTCGCGACGTCTGCCTTGATTTCGGCCTCGGACTTGCCGTTTGTGCGCAGCTCTTCACCGTGCATGTAGACAGGCAAGAGAGTGCGGCTGCCTTCGGCGTCGAAGCACTGCGGCTCAATGGTTGTTTCTGCGGGCTTTACAAAATGCCGGCCAACAAAACAGCTGAAGCCGTTGGTGCCTTCGCGCGCTTTCTCGTAGCCTTTGGGGCCGAGAATATAAACTGTGGCTTTACTGGATACCTCGGCCGGGCCGGCGCTTTCAGCGAGTGTGATCTGCTGGTCATGTGGCATGGAGGCGTCGTAGACCCGGGGAAGTTCCTGGGCGGTTGCGGGAATGAGCGCAGTGCTTGAAAACAAGCCGATCGACAGAATACCCACGACAAAGACCCTCATCGAATTCAGAGACTTCATGTTCGCTCCTTTTTTCAAAAAGTTCATGTTTTCGTAAACTTCATGTTCGCTCGTATTGAGTGGCTCAACATACCGCATGAGGCGGGGTCGGTGTCGTCATCCTTTTGGCTGATTTTGGCGGCGGAGAGAAAAATCATTCGTTTGGGGGAATGGTAATTGGCGCGAACCGTGCTTGTGCACGAGTAAATCAGGGGAGAAGGCCGAATTCCTTGCCGAGTTGCACCGCTTGCGTTCTTCGTCTCGCCCCGAGTTTGCCGAAAACACGGCTGGAATGGGTCTTCACCGTGCTCTCGCTCACAAAAAGCTTCTCGGCGATTTCGCGGTTGCTCAGGCCCCGGGCGATCAGTTCAAGGATCTCAAGCTCACGGCGAGTGATATGGAGGTCCTCACGTTTTCTTTCGTCAGGGATGAACGGTCCCTCGGCAGGGACGGGGACCTCCCTCACAACAATTGTCTGGCGTTTTGCTGTCAGCTTGAGGCCAAGCCAGATGCCGAGAACGGCAAAGGTCGCGGCGATCAGTCCGCCGTAGATTTCGATGGAATGTTCGACGACCAGGAACTGATACTCGGTCCACCGGAGCAGAGCAATCAGGATTCCACCGATCAACCCGTACATGAGGACGTGGCGCTTCATAAGTTGCAGGAGGATTCGTTACCGAAATTATCGCACCCATGGTGGGGCAGGTCCTACTGCTTGCAGGGCAAGATCAACGCTTGACAGGCCTTGCCCGAGTCACGAGCAATCCGGAAATAATGCCTCCAGATTGGTCCCGATAATCAGGCGGGCCCGTAGGTCAATCGGACCGCGTCCTCTCCGATGGCATCCAGCTTTATCAGGCGAAGCGGAGGCCGGGGACCGGCGAAGTACGGTTTACCGGTGCCGAGCACATACGGACGAAAGTACAGGCGATACTCGTCAACCAGACCCGCAGCCGACAGCACGTTCGCAAGCTCTGCGCCAGAGACGTCGATGTCTCCATCTCGTTCCGACTTGAGGCTTGCGGCAAAGTCGATCAAATCGCCTTGCACAAGTGTGGCGTTAGGACCAACGGACGTCAGAGACCGTGATGCAACCCACTTCGGCTTCGGACGCCAGACTTGGGCGAAATCATGGTCCATCTCGTCCCACCCCGGCTGGTCCTCATCCCAGTAACGCATGATCTCATACATGCGTCTGCCGTAGAGAAGGCCGTCCAAGCCACGGACGTAATCGGCAAAATGGCGAGCGAGGATCGGACCGGGCGGGCCGAGTTGCAGGTGATCGATATATCCATCGAGAGATTGCATCATTCCGAAGATGAGCCTGCCCATAACGCCTCCTAACTATTTCTGCAGGGAAAAGGCACTGGAAAACGCGCATCTCGTCGCTCGGAAAGATTCACGCGGAGACTCGGAGCGCTGCAACTGCTTCGCCAGGCCCGTCCCTAATGCTGGTGAGACTCGCTCGCGGAGTTGGCGGCTCCGTTTACGGGCGTTCCGTCTGACCAGTTACCCATGACAACGTAAAACTCGGTAATCGGTGCTGGATTTAGCTGTTGAAAATAGATGGGTGCGCCGGGCAGATTTGCGCCCCACGCCGCGCCATCCATGCGTGGAAGATCATACATGAGGTGGTTGAGGTTATGGGGTGGCTGGTCGGTAAGGTACGCTTCCTTCGACATCATGTAGATCAACGAGCCCGAGGCCGGAATTCCCAATTCCTTCTTGTCGACTGCGGTCTTGATCGCATCGAACATTTGCGTTTTAGAGAATCCAGCCAACACCATACCGGTTGTTTTTAGAAAATAAGGCAGCACGGAAAGCGCGGCTGGCGGGTTGAAGCACTCAGGGCTCCGATTCTTTGGATTCCAGAACTCCGGGTTTTCAAATGGCGCTCCCCAGGATCTGCCCACCAGGCAGACGAAACCGTTCGTGCCTTCGACTGCGGTCTCATAGTTCTTTTGTCCCAGTACCATGACCGAAGCATCCTTGGATATGGAGGCGGGAGCCGCAGTGCGCGCCATGCCGATTTCGGCATCGCGGTCCATCCGGTATTGCTCAATCGGGGCCATTGTTGGATATGGCGTTTTAGCGTCCTGTGTATGGATTTGACCCGCCGCGCCGAGCAGGGCGATGAACACCAGGCTGCTACCTATGATTTTCTTCATGCACCCGCCCGCCCACACACACCACTTGCATCCTGCAAGTGGTGTGAACATAACCCAGACTCCATGCATACTGCAAGTGGTAGATGATGGAATTCATGAAAAAAATCCAGACCGGAAACGAAATGCGCTCGGGCTGTCCTATCAATTTGACGCTGGAGATGCTCGGCGACCGTTGGAGCTTGATCGTCATTCGGGACATCATGTTCGGAAATCGCCGCCACTATGGAGATCTTCTCAGGCTGTCTGATGAAGGAATCGCTTCGAATATCCTGGCAAACAGGCTTGCTCGTTTAGTCCAGTCCGGTCTCCTCTTGCGCACCGACGACCCAACCCACAAACAAAAGGCGATTTACAGCCTTACGGAAGCGTCTATTCAGCTTGTCCCCTTGCTGGCCCACATGGGCGCATGGGGATGTCGGTTTACTCCTGCGTCCAGGCAACTCTCGATCCGCGCCCAGCTTCTTGAAGAAGGCGGCCAGCGAATGTGGAAGGCATTCATGGCCGAGCTCAGAAGCATTCACATGGGTGCGCCCGTACCGCGCCGGTCGGTCTGCGCCGAACTTCAAGCCGCTTTTGAGTCTGCAATGAGTCGCGAAGTCAATGCTCCAACAAGCATTAAGACTCGATAGCATTGCCGGGAACTGGCCAGGCGTTGGGTTGCACACTTCTGTCTGGATCGATACTGATAAACGCCGCAGCGTACCGCGAAACGGCCCTTACCGAAGCCATGCCGACTTCCCGGTACCGATCCGCCGTCGGTGAGCGCATTGCGACGTTTGACCGACTGAAAAAACAGGTGACGAAAAAACAGGTGACAGACTGGTGTGGACCCCAAACTTGAGACACTGGAAAATAGTGACAACTGCATCGAACGGAGGTTCGGATGGCAGGTGCCCGAGTTTTCAGGGTGGACTATCGGATTGCAGTAGCGCGCCGGATACTGAACGGGGAGAGTGTGTCGGCGCTGAGTAGTGAGCTTAAGATCAAACGCGCGGTGCTTTATCGCTGGCGTGATGCGTACCGCGAACATGGGGAGGCGGGGTTAAATCGACCAAAGGGTCGTCCGCCCGGAGCAACCACGAAAGCTATGTCGAAGGCGAGCGCCGGGGCGGTTGCGGCGGATCAGAAGATAGCGGAGTTGGAGCGTCGATTGGGAAGGATGGCGCTGGAAAACGATTTTTTAAAAAGAGCCTTCAAGCGAGTAAAGGAAGCACGCTCGAAGAACAGCGCGCCTGGCGGAGCGCGTTGTACGGAGAAGTGATGCAGCTGGAAGGCAAAGCCGGACTTACTATTCTGGAAGCATGCGATGCCGCGCGTGTCAGCCGCGCAGGTTTTTACCGGCACTTTGATGAGCACCTGCCGCGGCAGGCGGACACGGAACTGCGCCAGCAGATCCAGCAAATCTGCCTTGAGAACCGTTGCTACGGTTCTCGGCGGGTCATGATCGGACTGCAAGATCTGGGTCGGCGCGTCAACCGCAAGCGCGTGATGCGGCTGATGCGCGCCGATAACTTGTTGTGTCTGCGCAAGCGGCGCTTTGTTTGCACCACCGATTCGCGGCATACTTACGCTGTCTACCCCAATCTCATCCGCGATTGGAAGCCAAATGGCATCAACCAGCTATGGGTGGCCGACATCACTTATATCCGGTTGCGGGAATCGTTCCTCTACCTGGCAGTTGTTCTGGACGCCTATTCGCGGCGCGTGATCGGCTGGGCACTTGGCAATACGCTTGAAGCCGAACTTGCTCTTGCAGCCCTGCGAAGCGCCCTGGCGGATCGGCCGGCGCCTGCATCACTGATTCATCACTCCGATCGTGGCGTCCAGTATTGCTCCCGAGCCTACGTCGAGCTCCTACAGTCCTACGGCATCCGAATCAGCATGAGTCGGAGCGGCAACCCCTACGACAACGCTCTCGCGGAAAGCTTCATGCGCACTCTGAAGTGCGAAGAAGTTTATCTGAACACCTATCGCGATCTCGATGATGCGGCGCTTCACATTCAGGACTTTCTGGAACGCATTTACAACTGCGAACGTTTACACTCCAGTCTTGGCTATCAATCCCCAGCAGCATACGAGGCTCTTACCTACTCCAGCTCTGCGGAGGTGCTGGCTTGAGTTTTCTAAGGCATAAGAAGATCTATCAGTCCGATGGGCTCAAGAGGGAGTTGAACTGCTCGTTCCACTCCCTCACAGACCATCGTTCCGATGAGTCTTCAACCGGCTATTCCTTCATGAGTTGCTCTCCAGCAGAGCTCATGTCCGCTTCGCCGGCTTCAAACAGCTTCTCGCTCAACCCCTGCTGCTATAAAGCTCTCAGCAGCCAACCGCAACTGTCACTATTTCTCGCTGTCTCAACCGAAGGGTCCACTCCAGACAGGACGATTACTTACATATTCATGGTTCGAAGGTGATCGTTCTGTCTGTCACCTGTTTTTGTCGAATAATCCGTGATCCAGGCACAATCAGAAGAGCTTTGAGCGCGGACCGCATCTACTCTTGGTTGAGGGCGGGTCAACATGGCCATTGAAAAATTCACCATCAACATATCGGACTCTTTGCTCGCGGATCTCAGCCGCAGGCTAGACGCCACGCGTTGGCCAGACGAGCTTGAAAACGTTGGCTGGGAGTTGGGCTCAAGTCTCGGCTATATGAAATCGCTGGCCGATTATTGGCGGAACGGCTATAGGTGGCGGCGCCAAGAGGCAACGCTGAACCAGCTCCCTCAGTATCGAGTCGCACTCGATGGATTCCACATCCACTTTGTCCACGTCCGCAGCAAGCATCCAAAACCGGTGCCGCTCATCATCACCCATGGCTGGCCGGGAAGCTTCGTTGAAATGGTGAAGCTTATCCCGCTATTGACGGATCCCGAGGCGCACGGAGGAAGCGCTGAAGATGCCTTCGATGTGATCGTGCCCTCTTTACCGGGCTATGGTTTCTCAGACCGGCCTACGGAGCGTGGCATGAACCCGTTCAAGGTAGCAGCACTCTGGGCCCGATTGATGACGGAGCTCGGTTATGAGCGCTTCGCTGCCCAAGGAGGCGACTGGGGCTCAACCATCTCCACAGCCATTGGCCTCAACCATGCCCAGCGCATCATCGGCATTCACCTCAATTACATTGCCGGTCGTTTTCTCTTCGGCGGAACATTGAACCAAACCCCGGACGATGAAACGTCCAAATCCTACCTCGCCGAACTCCGTGCATGGACGGACATGGAGGGCGGCTACAGCCATCTTCAAGGGACGAAGCCACAAACGCTAGCTTATGCGCTGAACGACTCCCCGATAGGTCTTGCGGCCTGGATCTTCGAAAAGTTCCGAACCTGGAGCGACTGCAACGGTGAGCTGGAAGGTATCTTTACCAGGGATGAACTTTTGACCGATGTGATGATCTATTGGGTGACCGAGACCCTAAACTCTTCGGCCCGGCTCTATTATGAATCGCGAGAGCAGCCTATTCAGCTTTCGACCGCAAATCGCGTCGAGGTTCCCGTGGCAGTGGCCGTCTTCCCCAAGGAGATTCCTATGCCGCCGCGCGCTCTCGCAGAGCGCGGGTTCAACATCCAGCGCTGGACTCTCATGCCCAGGGGCGGACACTTCGCGGCTATGGAGCAACCCGGTCTACTCGCACAAGATATCCGAGAATTCTTCCGCCAACTCCGCTAGGGCTTCGTGGTTCATGGACTATAGGCAACTCGGAGCTGCCCTTGGCCGAATAGTCGCCTGCTCGGACCATTAAAGGCACGCATCACAACCTGGAACTTCCTGCCATTTCTGCCGAGCCGCGTCGGCGCGGCAGCCGTCTGGTTGGTGAATTCACTGATGGTCGCGTGGGCTGTAGGATTGGCGCTCTTGGCGCGGCTCTGGCGCGAACTTGCTCGATCCTGGCCGGTAAGCAGGCGGAGAAGGATCTGGGACTTATGTTGTCCACGGAGGAGGGGAAGTACAGGTCCTCGGCGCCAGCTTCCGTGTAATGGCTGTGAGTGTCGATCATCCCGGGGGTCGCGGTGCGTCCGTGCAGGTCGACGATGCGGGTTGTCTTTCCTGCCAGCTTCATGATCTG
>JBEKNJ010000115.1:0-9744 GCA_049522955.1 Acidobacteriaceae bacterium | reverse complement strand
TTCTTACTTCCAGGCGTCCGACTGGAAGCGCGCAATCGCCTTTTCGTCGAATTGGTAGCCGAGACCGGGCTCGTCGGAGAGAGCCAGCCCGCCATCACGCACCTGCAGTTGCCGGTCGATGATCTCACGGAAGTTGAATACCTTGGCGTCGGGGAAGAATTCGACGAACTGGCCGTTCGGGGAGGCCGCTACCAGGTGCGCATGCAGATCGTGGAACCAGTGGGGGCACACGGTCACCCCATGGCAATCGGCCAGCGCGGCGATGCGCCGGAATTCCGTAATGCCACCACAAACCAGCGCGTCCGGTTGCAGGATCGAGGCTGCCTGCTTTTCCAGCAGTTCTTTGAAGAGCCAGCGCCCGGCGAGGATCTCGCCGGTGGCCACAGGAATGGCGATGGCCGCCGCCAGCTTGGCATGGTTGTCGATTTGGTCGGGGCCGAAGGGTTCTTCGATCCAATAGGGATCGTACGGCGCGAAACGCTCCATATAGCGCAAGGCGGTGGGAACGTCATACCAGGCATTGTTGGCATCCAGCATGAGCAGGACGTCGGGGCCGATCGCCTTGCGCGCGGCTGCGATCCTGGTCTCTTCTGACCTCAGGTCCCCACGCCCGACCTTCATCTTGACCGCGTCCAAGCCCATGGCCACATAGCCGGCCAGTTCTTCGCCCAGCATTTCGGGTGTTTTGCCCTCGAGGTAATAGCCGCCGCTGGCATAGGCGGGAACCGTATCCTGGTAAGCGGCTCCGAGATACTTGTAGAGCGGGAGATTGGCGGCACGTGCGTTTCTATCCCACAGCGCGGTATCAAGAATACTGAGCGCGCGCATGACCGAGCCGGCGCGGGCGTGCAGTAACACCTCCTGATACATATCCTTCCACAGCAATTCGGTCGCGTGCGGGTCAGCGCCGATCAGCATGGGCGCCAACATCTCGCGTACCGCGGTGGTGACCACATTGCCCCCGGAATGCCCGGCGTAGCAATGACCAATGCCTTCCACTCCGTCATCGGTGCGGATCTTAACCAGGGTGTAATCACGCGCCGTTACCTGGCGACGCGCAAAAGCGGTGGCCCGCAACAGTGGAATATGAACGGTACGCGCCTCGACGGAGACGACCCTGGCCATTTTGTTTCCTTTCGGGTTTTATCCCGGTGGTTTTACATCGCTTTGATGAGCGTGACCAGGCGAGCGAATCCCTGCTCACGCGCAGTCTTGTTTCCGGGGACAGTGTTGGTGGGGTCTTCACCGGCACGCATGAAGCCGTGACCGGCGCCGTCGTAGGTGACCGGATCGTATTTCTTGCCGGCTGCCTTCATGGCGGCGGTGGTGGCGGGGATGGTGGCGTCGATGCGCGCGTCATTACCGCCGTAGAAGCCATAGACGGGAGCGGTGATGGTGGTCACATCCGGTGGGCCGCCACCGTAAAAAACGAAGGCGGCGGAAAGATCTTTGCGATGGGTGGCGAAGGCAAAGGACTTGAACCCACCCCAGCAGAAGCCGACGACAGCGATTTTTCCGTTGGCCGCCGGGAGCTTCTTGCCGTAATCGGCGGCGGCGTCCAGATCGGCGATCACGCCGTCTGGGTTGAGGCCGGAGACGGCTTTCACGGCTGCGTCCTGATCGGAGAATTCACTGGAGCCGCCGCCGTTGGGTCCGAAGCCAGAGAGCAGGTCGGGTGCGACGACGATGAAGCCTTGTGCGGCGAGTTCGTCGGCCATCTCCTTGGCCCAGTCGCTGAGACCAAAGATTTCGTGAATGAGGACGATCACCGGGGCTTTGGCTTTGACTTCGGGATAGACCACGAAGGCCTGGACGGTGCGATCACCATGTTTGAGAGCCACGTACTCGTGGTGGCGGGGCGATGCTTCGAGGCGGGCTTTCGCCCAGTCTTGCGCTTGAACGGGAACAGCCGCGAGAAAGAGAAGGACTGCAGCGACGGCAAACTTCTGGGCACGAGGGATGGTGAACTTCATGGGGAGGAGTTTAGTCATTGAGGAGTGGGTGCCGCAAGTGATGGCTGTCGTGGGTGTGGGGAGGTGTTGGGTCTCATCGAGGCCAGCGCTAAAGCGCATGATCAAGATCGAGCTCTTTTCCGCAAGGCTGAAGCGTTGCTTCCCTCTGCTAAAGCAGAGGGCTCCCACCAAACCACGCAGGTGCTGGCAACGTTGACTTGGGTATAGGAGCGTGTTTCGATGAAAATTGGTGAAAAGCATAGCTGCTCTTCCGGTGGACGCGATTCTGCCGGAGATTCTCGAGTCTCTCAAGCGCTCTCCTAACCTTGTGATCGAAGCGCCTCCCGGGGCGGGCAAGACGACGCGCGTGCCGCCGGCACTGCTGGAACTTGTCAGCGGCGAAGTCGTGGTTCTGGAACCGCGGCGGATTGCCGCCCGGTTGGCAGCACGGCGCGTGGCTTGGGAGATCGACGAGCCGGTTGGCCAGACCGTCGGCTATCAGGTGCGGTTTGAGGAAGTCGTCAGTCAACGCACGCGGTTACGCTTTGTCACCGAAGGGGTGCTAACGCGGCGCCTGCTTTCCGATCCCGCCCTGAAGGGCGTCGCCGCAGTGGTGCTGGACGAGTTCCATGAACGGCACCTGGACAGCGATCTCGCGCTGGCACTTTTGAAACGGCTGCAACGAACGCGACCCGAGCTTCGGATCGTAGTTATGTCAGCGACGCTCGATACCGGTCACGTGGCGGACTACCTCGGCGGATGCCCCATCCTGCGCTCAGAAGGGCGATTGTTCGAGCTTGCCATTCGGCACCTGCCGTACTCTCCAAAGACTCTGGAAGCACAGGTAGCAGACGCCCTCGAACTGCTGATCGCCGAGGAACCGTCCGGCGATGTATTGGCGTTCTTGCCTGGCGCTGCAGAGATACGCCGGGCCATGCGCGAGAGCCAGGGCCTGGCGCGCAGCGCGGGTTTGCTGGTGCTGCCACTGCACGGCGATCTGTCACCCGCGGAACAGGACCGGGCGATCGCGCCCGCTCAGCAGCGGAAAGTCATCCTGGCTACGAACGTGGCGGAAAGCTCCGTGACGGTCGAAGGGGTAAACGCGGTGATCGATAGCGGACTGGCGCGGATCGCGACCTATTCCCAGTGGACCGGGTTGCCTACGCTGCACGTCGGGCGGGTGAGCAAAGCTTCGGCAACGCAAAGAGCAGGTCGGGCTGCACGTACCGGACCCGGCCGGGTGCTCCGGCTCTACAGTAGGGAGGACTACTTGCGCCGGCCGGAGCACGACGAGCCGGAGATCGTGCGCAGTGACCTATCCCAGCTTTTGCTCGCCCTGCGCGCAATGCGGATTGGCGACATCGAGTGGATGGATGCACCTCCTGCAGCAGCAGTGCAGAGTGCAGAGTCGCTGCTCGACCGCCTGGGCGCGACGGAGGCGATGGTCCATAAGCTGGCGCGGTATCCGCTGCATCCCCGGCTGTCGCGCATTCTGACTGCGGCGATGGAGCGCGGTGTGGGTGAGGATGGCTGTATTGCGGCTGCCCTGCTTGGCTCGGGCGCCCGCGCGGAGAAAAATGACTTGCTCGCGGCGATCGATTCGGAGCAGGACTACCGCACGTTGCAGCAGATCGAGCAGCTGCGCAGAATTGCGCGTCCTGCCCGACAGCGGGAGCATAACGACGATGCTTTGCTGATGTCGGTCCTAGCGGGGTTTCCGGATCGCGTCGCGCGGCGAAGGGCGGGCAACCAGGTGCTGCTTTCAGCAGGCGGATCGGCGGAGGTGGGTGGTGAAGCTCCGCGATATGAATTCATGGTTGCGGTCGATGCCGAGGATCGTAAGGATAAGCCGCTGCCTTTGATTCGCATGGCGGCGCGGATCGAGCCGGAGTGGTTGATTGAGTTGTTTCCGGATTATGTGCGAGAGAAATCCGGAGTGGAATGGAATCGGCTGACAGAGCGCGTGGAGGCGGTGAGTGCGCTGCTTTACGACGAGCTGGTGATCCAGGAATCGCGTGGCGCGCTCCCCGATCCTGAAGCTGCAGCCGAGTTGCTGGCGCAGAAGGCCCTGGAAGCAGGCATCGATCGTTTCGTAGACAAGGAGGCTGTGGATGAATTCCTGGCGCGGGTTGCGTTTGCCGGTTTCGAGGCACCCGATCTTGCGCAGGCGTTACGAGATTTGTGCGTGGGGCTGCGAAGCTTCACCGAGTTGAAGAACGCGGCGACGGATCTTGTGCCGTTGCTGGAGCGGAAAGTGACTGCGCGACGGCTGGATGAGATAGCACCCGAACGCATCCGGTTGCCGAATGGGCGCCAGACAAAGGTTCACTACGAACCCGGCAAACCGCCCTGGATCGCGTCCCGGCTGCAAGACTTTTTTGGTATGCGGGAAACGCCGCGGATTGGGCCGGAGCGGACTCCGGTGGTGGTCCACTTGCTGGCACCGAATCAGCGGGCGGTTCAGACGACAGCAGATCTCGCGGGGTTCTGGGAAAGGCTCTATCCCCAGGTGCGCCGCGAGTTGATGCGAAGATATCCCAGGCACTCGTGGCCGGAGCGGCCGTGATTTCCAACTTGCATCGGCTCGTGGGTGGGGTAAACCGCAGATCCCTCGGCTGCGCTCGGGATGACAAAGGGGAGGGCGACACTTCCATGAAAGTGGCTGCCTGACAGAGAGCGTCCGCTCAGCAGCTGCTTCTAATGGAGCCGCCGCCGTCCCCCTTTGTCATCCCGAGCGCAGCCGAGGGATCTGCGGTTCAGCGGACCCGTCTTGGAAATGTTTCTTATGCTGACGGCGGTGGCGGAAGGTTCACGTGCAGCACGTTTCTCAAATAGTTGATGTTCACCGCGAGATTGTTCTGGATGCTTCCAGTGCCGTCGTCTGGCCGGGGAGCGTCGAGGTCGTAGACTACCCAGCCCTTGAAGCTTCGATCGCGTAAGAGCTTGAAGATGGCTGGAAAGTCTACTCCGCCCGCTCCGAGATTGTGATACAGACTGGCTTTTTGATGTTCCGCCAGCGTTGGCGTCTGCTTGTTGCCTCGATACCTGGGATACGTGTCTTTCATATGCACTTCCGCAATCCGCGGAAAATAATCGCGGATGATCTCCAAGGCATCGCCACCACCCAGGGTCAAATGTGCAGTGTCAGCAGTGAGCCAAACATATTTTGGATCGGTGAGCTCCATGACCCTGCGCATGTCGCGCTCCCGTTCCATCGGTCCCCAGATGTGAGGATGCGGCGCCAACCTTACGCCGAAGGCGATGGTCTGCCGGCCTACCTCGTTGAGCGTGTTGGCTAGCGTCTTGAGCTGATCGTCACTCGGGCCGCCTTCTGGACGGCTGCCCATGTTTGTCTTCCAATGGTCGCAGCCACAGGGCGCAAGAAAATCGTGGGCAAAGTTCACCATGCGGGCGATGAGCTCGGCATTCCCATCGGCACTAATCCAGGCTTTCGGATTGAGCTGCGCAGGGGGTAAATCTCCCACATCGATCAGGCTGATCCCGGCCGCTTCACACATGCGCTTGAGCGCGAGCGGCTTGCTCAGAAAGTCTCCTATTTGTCTGGAGTACGGTTCAATTCCTTGCAGGCCGAAACGCGCCGTGTCGGAGATGATCTGCTGCATATCCGTCGACATGCGCAGATTGCCGTTTGGCCAGTCACCCCACAAAGCGCCGGTGATGCCAAAGCGGAGGTAGGGGTTGATCGGATCGAGGGATTTGGAAGCGGCTCCGGACGCGACCGAGCTGCTCAGCATACTCGCCAACCCCGCCAATACAAATTCTCGCCTATTGAGCATGTTCGACCCCCTCGATTTACTTGAGCCCGAACGCGTAGACGTGAGCGTCGTGAGTCACTACAAAGACTTTTCCCAGAGCCACGACCGGCTCGCTGAAATGCACCCAATCCGTGATGATCTTGTTGCTGGAATAAAGCTGTTTTCCCGTCTCCGCATCGAACGCGTAAAGAATCAGATTGTTGACGGGAGTGGAGCGGTACTTGGCCGACAAAGCGTTGTGATTGATTTCGTCCTGGGTTCCGGGAAGACCTGCCCGGCTCTGGATGGTCTGCTCTCCGGTCTGAATCGCAAACAGCACGCCGTTTGCCACCACCGGAGGATCTGGGACGATCATGTCGGGCGAACTCCATTGTGGAAGCAGCGATACCTTATCGCCGGCAGCAACAACCTGGAACGCCATGATGCTCCCGTGAGGAGCCACACCGCCGCTCGAGGGGAACGGAGGAGCGCTTTTGGAAGGTGGTCCCCACATGGGCACATAAAGGAAGCGTTTGCCCTCCGCTGTTTCATAGCTGGTGATGGCACCCCATGCTCCCTGACCTGGATTTTTGCCCTCGGCAGCGTCGTTGCCGAGCTGCGGTGATTTGTATAACGGAGTGGAGTGGTTTGGGGGGCCTCCGCCGAGATCAGACGCATCGAGCAGATAGAGGAAACCCTCTTTGCCGGCGACGGCTACCAGGGTCCGATTTTGAAAAGGAAAAACGTCCGGGCTGGCGGAACCTAAATCGAGATCCTGAGTGTTCAGGTATTTCCAGTTAGCGGGAGTGAATGAGTCCAAGAGGCGTGCCCCCTTTGGGGCCAGCTTCAGCACCGTTTCGCCAAAAATGCCGGCCGCCGGATCGTAGAGGCCGTCCGCTGTTTGCGTGATCACCGTGCCATTGGGACCTCTCGTGACCCCGCCTCGCCCCCAGGGACCAGCGTATTTCGTGCCGCTGGTATAGAAGCGCGTGAGCTGCGGATGCGCAAGATCGCTCACATCCATGGCGGAGACACTCCCGGGCACCACAGCAGGTTTCACCCCTTTGGCCGCCGGCATTTGGCCGCAGCCACGCCCGCTTGTGGTGTAGACGACGTTGTCGATCAGGTTGAGGCTCCAGGCCCGAGCGAAGGGTTCGATCATGTTCGTCGGGGGCATGCGCTCCGCGCCGTCGCTCAGATTCAGGGCGCGCAGCTTACCGTCACTGGTGATGAAGAAAATGAGGCTGTTCTGCTTATCGATCACCGGGGTGTCGTTCACCGTGTTGGAACAGAGCCAGGTAGCAGCCCACATCGACGTGGCCGGATTGGCGAAGGTCTTCTGCCAGAGAACTTTTCCCGTATCCGCGTCTAGCGCAAAGACGGTGTCGTCGGCACCCAGCAGAAAGACCAGATTCTTCGTGCCTTGCGCCGTGCGCACTCCCTCGGCCACAAGCGGCGCCGTGAGCGTGGAAAGCACGATCACTTTTGGGGGTGTGCTCAGTTGCGTGTTCCACAGCAGTTTCAGGCCGGAAACGTTGGTTGGAGTAAGCGAAGTCTCGCCCTTGTTCCAGCCGGTGCGCTCCTGATCGTAACCCCACGTGGTCCAATCGCGACCCGTGGTGAGGTTTTGTGCCAAACCGGTTTCGGCGAAGAACAATGCCGCCAGCATGATCGACGAAATCGGTGTGAATCTCTTTAGCATCTTCCGCAAGATAGATAGTCTGGCGGCGGAGGTTCTGTCAACACACCCGCACCGAAGAAGCCACGGGAAAAACAAAGCCCGTCCGGAAAGGACGGGCTTTTGCCTGGATTAGCCTGGTCTCGCTTAGCCGCGGCCGCCGTGGGAACCTCCACCCATGGCGTGTCCGGCTCCGCCGGAAAAACCCTCTCCATGGAAGGATCCCGCGTAGCCCCGGCTTTGAACATACCCTCGTCCGTTATAGAAAACCGGGCCGCCGTAGTAGATGTACCTGGGCGAGTAGAAGCCCCATCCAAACGGACTCCACCACAGCCCATCACCCGGGAGCCAGGTATAGCCCCAGAGCCCGGCATTCCAATACCAACCTGGTGCTACGCCACCGTATCCGGCGTAGGCTGAGGCCATGTTGATGTTCGCCTCAGCCAAGTACTGGGAGCGCAAGCTACTCCATTGATAGAGTGCATCCTCTGCCTGATTGCGGTCGAAGCTCACGCTCACCATCGAAGCGTTGGCTACCAAACCTACCTGGTGATCGCCTTTTATCTTAAGCAGCTTCTGGCCGTCTCCGTTTTTTTCCTGGAGCGCTGCCTCCCCCTTGAGAACCCGCACGGTAGCTTTATCTGCGTCGAATGCGTAGAAGCCGGCTTTCAGCAGACGCGTATTGGCGCCGGCTTCCGCGACTTGCAGGTTGTTACCGGGATGGATCTCATCCACTTCGATATCGGCTCGGCCACGATCCACCTGTATCTGTGTATTCAGGAGGTTTGGCGAGATCATTCTCACCGCACTGTGATCTCCCACGCGGAGAAATACACCCGGAGTGAGGAGCAACTCAACCCTGCCATCTGCCGTTTCCAGCATCTGGCCTGGCTTGAGGTAGGCGAAGCCCACCGATCGCTGATTTAATACTCGGCCTTCAATGGAGGCCGACCCTTCTACGTAGTTAACGGTCCCTGGAACGGCTAGGTTTGCAGACTGCGATAGAGCTACAGGCGCGTACAGAGTCGCCAGGCAAAGCAGAATCGCTTTCACCCTTGGCATTGCGTTTCGTTACCTCTATGTTGATTAGACAGTAAACATGAGAATAAGTTGCGCCCGCCATGAGCTCCAGGTTGCGGGCTTTGCGAGTCCTTCGCCTCAACCTTTCGATGGATGCGCTGTGCAGGTTGGGCGCGATAGAGTTCCCCCTTATGGCGATTTTGACCGAGCCTATCGGCAGCATTCCCCGTTCGGCTGCGTTGCTTCGAGCCATTGCAGCGTCACAAGCGAAGGAAATAAGCCCTGCGCAGCTCGAGGAAGCTTACGCAGAGGCAATTCGCGACACCATCGAGCGATTTGAGCAGACCGGGTCACCTGTCATTACAGATGGCGAGCAGACCAAGCCCAGCTTCGCAACCTACCCTCTTTCCGGGCTGAATAATCTTGCCTCCGATGGAGTCACGATTCCTTTTGCCGACGGGCACGTGCGCCAGTTGCCTCGCTTGAACGCTGGGCCGTTCCGTTACGGGGTTCACGCCGCCAGCTACCTCAAGGCTGCCCAGGCCTATACCCGCCTCCCGATCAAACAAGCCGTGATCTCAGCGTCCGCGCTGAGCCTGCTCTATCCAGCAAGCGGGATACCTGGCTACTCGCAGGAGGCGTTCACGACAGACCTTATCGACGAAGCCGCGGCTGACATCCGAGGGGCGATCGACGGCGGCGCGGCCAATGTACAGATCGATTTCACGGAAGGCAGGTTGTCGCTCAAGCTGGATCCATCGGGGAATCTGCTGCGCAACTTCGTGGCGCTCAATAACCAGGTTCTCGACCGTTTTACTCCGGAAGAGCGGCTGCGTATCGGAGTTCATGTTTGCCCCGGGGGCGACCATGATTCCACACACAGCGCGGATGTGGACTACGCGGGACTGCTGCCTGCTCTATTTCAAATGAAGGTTGGGCGCTTCTATTTGCAGATGGCCAGCGAGCCGGACAGAAAACGCATTCTGCGGCTCGTCGGCCAGCTTCTCGGGCCACAGCACACCGTTTTTGTAGGCGTCATCGACCCGATCCATTCTGCAGTTGAAACCGCCGCCCAGGTGCGCGATCGCGTTCTGGAAGCGGCTTCCCTTCTACCCGTCGCGCAGCTGGGAACAACCGATGACTGCGGCTTCTCACCCTTCGCCGATGACACTTCGACGGCTCGCGATATTGCCTTCGGCAAGATCCGGGCCAGGGTTGAGGGAACCGAGCTGGCCGCTCGCGAGCTTGGCGTCTGACGGTTAGACTGAATACCATGCTGACGGCTGGCAACGACCGCGCCAAGAGATGGTTACGCAAAGCTGTGCCGGGGTTTTTCCTG
>JBEKNJ010000114.1:0-9899 GCA_049522955.1 Acidobacteriaceae bacterium | reverse complement strand
TTCGCCGACATTGCTCACTCGCTGGCTTACATCAACGAGAAAAAGTCTCTGCTCTATTTTTCCGGTGGCATCCAGCGCGATGGCATTGAGAACCAGGCATCGCTGCACGCTGCCATCAACGCTTCAGTGCGTGCCAATATGTCTATCTATTCTGTCGATGCGCGCGGCCTGGAAGCGATCTCGCCTTTGGGCGATGCCTCCACTGGCAGCCTGCGCGGCACCAGCGGCTACAACGGTGCGGCCCTGCAAAACAACCTCGATTCCAATTTCAATACCCAGGAAGTGATGGCCACGCTATCGTCGGACACCGGCGGCAAAGCATTCTTCGATTCGAATGATTTTTCGCCTGCCTTCCAACGCATTCAGCAAGACACGTCGGCCTACTACGTGATCGGCTTCCGCTCCAGCGACACTCTGAAGGACGGCCGCTACCGCAGGCTCACCATCAAGATCAACCGTCCCAACGTAAAGCTTGAATACCGGCCCGGCTATTACGCGCCAGCCGACTATAAGCATGCCAACAAGGATGAGCGCGAGCGCCAGCTCCAGGAGCAATTGGCCAGCGATCTGCCTGCCACCGACGTCGAAGTCTATCTCGAGGCATATTACTTCCGCAACGATGCGGGCGCAGCCCCCCGTTATTACGTGCCCGTATCCTTGATCGTGCCCGGCTCGCAGATACCCTTTGTCAAGGGAGGGGACCGCAGCAAGGCGACCCTCGATATCATCGGCCAACTCAAGAACACTGCGGGGCAGGACATGGCCGAGATTCGTCAGACGGTAAAGCTTGCCATTGATGACTCGCAGCAGGTTTCGCGCAAGAACATTCAATACACCACAGGGTTCACTCTGCCTCTGGGCAAGTATCATTTGAAGTTTGTGGTCCGCGAGAATCAAACCGGCCGAATGGGCTCGTTTGAAACTGATATCAATTTGCCCGACTTGAAGAAATTTCCCCTCAAGCTCAGCTCCGTCGTGCTATCCAGTCAGCGAAGTCCATCAGGCAAGAAAGAGGAAGGGAATCCGCTTGCGAACGGCGGCTTCACCTGGGTGCCGAATGTAGCCCATGTATTCCGGACCGATCAGCACATGTACCTGCTCTACGAGGTTTATGATCCCGCATCGGCTCCTCCAGGCGGAGCCCCAAAGGCGAGTCCGGTCGCCGCGGCAGGGAAGCCGGGCATGAAGGTTCTGACCAGCATTGAATTTCTGAAGGGCACGACAAAAGTCTTTGAAACTCCGCTGGTTGAGGCCAATAGTCTGAACGTGCCTGGCCGTGACGCCGTTGCCTTTGCGTTTGACATTCCCCTGGACCGGCTCACTGCCGGGCTCTACATTTGTCAGGTCAACGTCATCGACGACACTGGAGGGAGCTTCAGTTTTCCCCGTCAGGCCTTGCTAGTCCGCCCAGCCGCGGCAGCATCGCCTGCCACCCCGCAAACACCGTCCCCGGCGCCGAGTCCTAGCTCTCAGTAGAGGCTGAGCTTCGGTACGGGCAATGCCTGCATCCCGAATTACAGCAAGTTCCGCGCTTCAAGTGATACTGCGCGGTGAAGACAAGGTAGGGGCCGTCATAGTAGTAATCGCCGGGCTCGAGTGCCAGCGGTCCAACGGGCGCCTTGGCCGATTCATCCTGCATACCCCATTCTCGCAGCCCTTGTTCGCTTCAATCAGACGCACAGGGAAAGACGGGTGCCCCACGTTCGCCCCAAGCGTACGTGGGACGAAAAAGATGCGGCGAAGCCCCCACCATTGCATTAGGTCCCCGTGTCGAGATGAAAAGTCTTGTCGTACGGCACCACCGGATACCCTTTAGCCTTCCACGCGGCCAAGCCGCCTTTGAGAAACTTGACTCGCGATTTGTCGATATTCGGTACCAGCGTCTCTGCCTTGAGCGCGATAGCGCGACTCGTCTTATCACTGGGGCAAGTGCAGTACACAACCAGCTCTTTATCCGTAGGGATAATCCCCGGATTCTCTGTGGCATCCTGAGGAGAAACCCTTTGTGCGCCGGCAATAATCTCCGAGTCTGCCAACAAGTCCAGTGGTTGGCGAACGTCCAGAACTAGGACGTCATGGTTCGCAAGCATAAGCTCATGAAGCGCTTCCGGAGTAATACTGAGCCGTTCCATCTCCCGCCGCGCTTTGATCCGCCGCACCCATAACACGCCCAACCAGCCCCAAATAATGATTGCAAGAACAGTAAGAGCCAGATTCATTCCTGCCTCCTTGATTACGGGTTAGATTAGCCAGCCACGGCAAATGATTCGAGACTGTTAAAACGCCGTGACTGCCAGGCTCGGTTCCTCCACCCGTACGGCCCCGGCCACAAACGTGACCGTCTTCCCGGGAACCGCCGCCGGTCGCTCGCCCGGGACCACAACCCCCACCAAATTAAGCGGATCGGTCGCAGCTACGGTAACCGGCTCATGCGTAACATGCAAACGCGTTTCACGCAGCGAAGCCACCGCTTCGGGCACGGCAAACTGCTCGCCGCCAAACCCGCTGAGGAATCGGCCTCCCCGTACATTCCCCCGCGCCTCCAGCCGGCGGAACATGCCCAGCAGCTCGCGCCACCGAGGAATCGTCGTCTCCCGCTCCAGCACGTCCCGGAACACCACACCATAGCGTCTCAGAAGCATCCAGCAAGCGGACTCGACTTCGGCTTCGCGCCGCTCTGCCCGGGCGCCTGCACTTTCCACCAGCCCGGCGGATGGGTTGAGCAAGCACCATCGCCCAACCGTATTCCGCGGCCGCCTGCCCTGGATCACCAACTTACGCCGGGGATCGATCAGCACCCGCAGGCTGTCGAATCCGTCGGCCGTCACCAGCCCGGCCGCTACCAGTTCCCACAACGCACGATTTACCTGTTCCGCGGGCGCGCTCAAACCGCGCACCAGGTCCCCTGCAAAAACCGCTCCATACTGCGCCAGGTGAGCTCGCGTCTGCCACGCCAAGTCGCTCAGGCACGCCTGTAAAGCGGGCTCTGGAATCGCCCGCTCCGCCAGGCAAGCATCCATCCACAGCGCCTCCTCACGCACAAAGAAGGTCACTGGGGCCATGCTGGTGGGCACCACACGCTTGGGAGCGGAAAAGTCGCTGCCATGGGTAGCAAATGCCGGGTGTGGGGAGATCCGTCCCCACCCCACTACGCCCTCCAGGCACAGCGTGTCCAGCCATCGCGGATCGTAGCCGGCAACCCGCTGCGGCAGAAGCGTCCTTTCCCATTCAATCGCCGGAGCTTCGAAGCCCTCGAGCAGCCGCAGCGCCTCCAGCACTCCTGCCTCACCGCTGAGTTGCGTCCGCGGCGCAACCCGCTGCCAACGCAGCAACCACTGCAGATACACCGCCGGAGTCACCGGCTCGATCTGCTTACGCAGCCCCGCAAGCGTCCTCTTATGGATGCGTTGCAGCAGCCGTCGCTCGCACCACTCGACATCCTCATCAGAGACGGCCTGACCGGCGCCTTCAAAGACTCCGCGCAGGATGGTCCCTTGCATCTCCAACACCAGCATGGCCGCCCAGATCGCCGCTGGATCCATCCCCAGCCGCAAGCCCAACGTCCGCGAAGTAACCGGACCGAGCAGCGCCATCCACCCCTGCACACACTTGCGCACGACGTCGGCGTGCAACAATTCCTTGGGTTCCGCGGGGCAGGGAAGTTCCTTCTCCACCACCAGGCCCGGCCACAAAAGGCGAAGATGTTGTACTCGCTCCGCCGCCACCATGTATTGCCGTCCGGCATGTTCAGCCATCGTGGCTCGGCCGTGCAACTGGAGCCGCTCAAAAAACAAATCCCAGTACAGTGATTGACTCTCCACCGGCACCGCGACCAATGAACACAGCAGATCGTGCAGTTCGTGCTCGTCGCGTATGTCGGGCCAGCACTCCTCGCGCAGCTCGGCGATCGCGGTCGGATCGAGCCGGCCTGCTTCACCCAAGAGCTTTTCCGGAACCATTCCACGCATGCTCACAGCCCGGGCGCGGCGCTCCTCGAGTGGAGCATCGTCAAGGAAGGCATAAGGATTGGCGTTCAGCAGTTCATGCGCAAAGGCGGATGGAGTCGCGCTGTCAACCGCGAGACAGCGAATCGCCCCTGTCCGTATCCCGGCGAGCAACCGGATCAATCCCTCCAGATCCATCGCCTCGGTCAACACATCCTTCATCACTTCCTGAATCAGCGGATGGTCGGGAATCTGGATATCGCCTTCAATGTTTTCCTGGCACGCGGCCACCTGCGGAAAGACACTCGCCAGCAGGTCGTCCGAGCGGGTACGCTGCACCTGGGGTGCGATCCGTTTGCCATTATAAAACCGTAACAGTTGCAAACTGCGCCCGGCATCCCAGCGCCAGCGGGCGCGGAAGATGGGCGAATCGAGCGAGGCTTGTTCCAGCAGGCCGGTAACCGTCTGCTCGGTAAGAAAATCGAATACATCGCTGAGCGGGAAGCTGTGCTGCTCGGCCAGCGAAATGTTCAGCCCGTTATCGGTCGCCGCTGCCTGCAACTCGAAATTGAAACCGCGGCAGAAGCGTTTCCTCAACGCCAGCCCCCATGCCTTATTGATCCGGCCGCCGAAGGGTGCGTGCAGAATCAATTGCATCCCACCACCCTCATCGAAGAAACGCTCAGCGATGATGGTGTCGAGTGCGGGCACCGCTCCCAGCACCGCGCGGCCGGCTACGATATAGCCGATCATCTGTTCCGCGCCCGCATCATCCACGCAACATTCCTGTTTCAGCCAGGCCACCGTGTCCGCCACCTGGAGATTCGATTGGCTGATATATCCAGGGAGCACATCGCCCGTGCGTGCGCTGATCTCCTGCCGCAGGGTGGAGACGAATTGTGAGAGCTCGAGCGTGCGTTGCGGAGCCTCTCCCCGCCAGAAGGGCACATTCGGTGGTTGGCCGTGCGCATCCTCCACCAGTACTCGTCCCGCGCTTTCCACCCGTTGGATCCGCCAGCTGGTATTGCCCAGCAGGATCACGTCTCCGGCCGAAGAATCGATAGCGAAGTCTTCATCCAGCGTCGCGATCTGCACGCCTTCCGGCTGCACAATCACGGAGTAGAGCGCGGTGTCGGGAATGGTGCCCCCATTCGAAACAGCGATGGTCCGCGCGCCTCGCCGGGACTGCATCCGGCCATTCACCCGGTCGCGCAGCAGGTAAGACCCGTAACGGCCTCGGCTGGCTTCGATCCCTTCCGCCAGCAGGCACAGAATCTGGTCATACTCTTCGCGCGGTAACGCGCGGTAGGGGTATGCGCGACGCAACACTTCGAACAGCGCATCTTCCTCCCAGGGTTCCGCCGCGCATGCTGCGACAATCTGCTGCATCAGCACATCGATTGGGCAATGGGGAATTTCCAGCCTGTCCAGCACCCCTGAGCGCATGGCACGGACCAGCGCCGCGGACTCCACCAGGTCGTCGCGTGTGGTGGCGAAGAAGCGCCCTTTGGGAATGGCGCCGCGCCAATGGCCGGCGCGGCCGACGCGCTGCATTGCTGCGGCGATTGCTCGCGGGGAATTCACCTGGCACACCAGGTCGATGCTGCCGATATCGATGCCCAGTTCCAGCGACGCGGTGGCGACCAGCAGCCGGATTTCGCCGTTCTTGAGTTTGCGCTCCGCTTCCAGGCGAAGCTTTCTCGAGAGACTGCCGTGGTGTGCGCCTACATTTTCCGCGCCCAGCCTCTCGCCCAGACAGAAGGCCAGCCGCTCCACCATGGCCCTTGTATTGACAAAGACGAGGGTCGACCGGTGCTCCAGTGCCAGCTCCGTCATCCGTTCGTAGATGTCGTCCCAAATGGCATTCGTCGCGACCGATCCCAGTTCATCGCCCGGTACTTCAATAGCGAGATCCAGCCTGCGATGTTGGCCCACCTGCACGATCGACACCTCTGGGCCCCGTCGTCCCCCTAAAAAGCTGGCCACCAGTTCAATCGGATTTTGGGTTGCGGAAAGCCCGATCCGCAGCGGAGGTTGCGCTCTACCGATGATCAGCGCCCCCGGGCTGAGCCGGTTTTCACCACACACCAGGGCGTCCAGCCGTTCCAGGGTGAGGGTGAGGTGGGCTCCACGTTTGTCATCCGCAACCGCGTGGATCTCGTCCACGATCACGGTCTCGACCGCGCGCAGATTGTTGCGGCTCTTCTCCGCTGTCAGCAGGATGTAGAGCGACTCGGGCGTAGTCACCAGAATGTGCGGCGGCCGTTTCAGCATGGCCCGCCGTTCCGCGGGCAGAGTATCGCCGGTGCGTACCGCGGTGCGGATAGGAGGGCAGAGGTAGCCTCGCGCCAATGCCAGCTCCTGAATCTCCCGCAGAGGCATCTCAAGGTTTTTCTGTACATCGTTGCTGAGCGCTTTGAGCGGCGACACGTAAACCACCGCCGTTGCGGCTGCCAGCGAGCCATCGATGGCCTGGCGGATCAGCTTATCGATGCAAATGAGAAACGCCGCCAGCGTCTTGCCCGAGCCGGTCGGGGCAGAGATCAGCGTCGGTCGTGCCGCGAGGATCGGCGGCCAACCCAGCTCCTGGGGAGAGGTAGGCGTACCGAACTTTCCAACGAACCACTCCCGCACCACGGGATGAGCCCAGGTCAGCGCATCCACTATTTCCGAAGGCATCCACCCATTCTAGATCCGTCCGTGCCGCAGCAGAGTCTGACGGGATCAGACGGGTGCCCCAGGTTCGCCCCAGCGTACCTGGGACGAAAAAGATGGGCGAAGCCCAACGATCGCTTTCGCTCAACTGGTCACAGGACGTCAGTCCTGGGTAGACACAAAGCGATGGAAGGTCCCGAAACAGGGACGGCTGAACACAGCGAGAGGTAGTTACTATTCTGGTGCGCGGAAGGGAGGTCCTGCCAAACTGACCCTTACCTCCCTGCCACGCAACTCACAGAAATCCGTGTTTCTTGTTGGCGTGCCAGTTAGACTCTTCCTTCTTCAACGCTGGAGGAGTCGTTTTGCCCCACAGAGTATGGTTCCAGGTCACGGCCTGAAGACCATCGTGGCTGGGTTGGAAAACCATCGGCGCATCGGCGGGTTTGTCGCCCACCGCGTCAAACTTGATGGTGATTTGGCTCCCGGCATCGGTCCAATGGCCAAAGGTGGTAATCGCGCCTTTGCCCATGTCCTGGGTGACTGTAGCGGTGCCGTCCGGACCCAGGCTTACGCTGAATGCGGGGCCTGCAGGGCCGGTTGCGTCGGTCGTATCCGGCGCCTCGGAACTGTAGATGCCGGCATACTTCGAAACCGAGCCGAAGACGGGAGCTGCGACCAGCGCCAGATTAACAATGGCAGCGCCGGCTAGAACGAAATGCAGGAGAGAATGTTTGGTGGTTCTCATAACGTTCCCATCATTGCGCTAGCCTGAGATGAAGGCAAGATGCAGTGAGAAAACGAAAGTTGTATCTCTGCGCGCCGGCGATTCGTCCCCGTCTTTAGAATAGTTCTATGGACTTTTCTGCCGCTGAGCGTGCCCGCCGCATCCGCCTCGTACTCTTCGATGTAGACGGCGTCCTCACCGATGGCAAGATATGGGCGGTCCCCCTCCAGGGAGAAAAAACGTTTGAACCCAAGGGATTCCATGCCCACGACGGCATTGGCATCTCGCTTGCCCGGATCGGTGGCATCCACACGGGCGTCATCACCAAGCGCACTTCCGAAACCGTTGCCCAGCGTGCTCGCGCCCTGCGTATGGAATACGTCTACATGGGGCAGGACTACAAGATTCGGGCTGTGCGCGAGATCATGCAGCGGGGTGGGTTCACCCTCGACCAGATTGCCTACGTAGGCGATGACATCATCGATCTGGCGGTGATGCGCGTATGCGGGTTGGCCATTGCGACTGCCAATGCCCGTGATCAGGTCAAGGCCGCGGCCCACTACATCACGCCGAATGCCGGCGGCGAAGGAGCCGGCCGGGATGCGATCGATTTCATCCTCCAGGCTCACGGCATACTCGATCAGTGCATCGAGGAATACATCGACGAGCATCACGCGCCCGTGGGACCGCAGTGAGGCGCTGGCGTATGCTATCTCTTTGGGTTGAAAGATGATGTCTCAGCCCTTTCTATTCTTTTCATGCGCAGGAGCGTGGGCAAACTGATGTTCATTTCATCTGTTCGCAGGTCCCTTTCTTTTCTCTTCCTCATTTTCCTTACCAACTCATCCGCATGGCACCCGGCGATGGCCCAGACCTTAAAGAACCTGGAAGGCGCGGTCAATGTCTTCGGGCAATTCTCCGGGACCTCCAATGGCAACGGCATCCAGGACAAACCAACCTATTCCCTGGGAGTCCTCGCCAACGTCCGGCAATCCTTCCACCCCTGGTTAGGCTACGAGATCAATTACGGCTACACCCGCTACACCGAGAGGTACGCGACGCCGCTGTTCCCTGTGCACGTGCAAGACAATATGCATGAGGTTTCCGGGGCATATCTGGTGCAAGGGCCGACGATCCCGATCCTTGGCTTGCAGCCTTTCGGCGCGGTCGGGGTCGGCGCCCTCATCTTCCTGCCGACTACCGTAGGCGGGCAAAGATACAACCAGCAGACGCGTATACCGCTGCTCTACGAATTCGGGGTCAACTACCCCATCCTCACCTCGCACCTGGGATTGCGGCTCCAATATCGCGGGCTGTCCTACAAGACACCGGACTTCAATTCGTCACTACTGACCACCAACGCCAGGCGGCAAACCTCCGAACCGAGCGTAGGGGCCTACTTCCGGTTCTAGCAGGAGAAAAAAGATGAGCCTCAGACCCAGTCGAATCCTGATCATGGCCTTGGCCGCAGTTTTGTGCGGGCAGCCTCTGTTGGCTAAAACGGACGCAAAACAGTGGGTCGGCACCTGGGCGTCGGCTCCTCTCCTGGATGCTCACGTCAAGAACGCCGAGGAATTTCTCTCCGGAGCAACTCTGCGTGAAGTGGCCCATGTGAGCATCGGCGGCGACACCGTCAGGATTCGCTTTTCCAATCTATACGGCACCACACCGCTGGTCATTGGCCCGGTAGAGATCGCGCAGACCCTCAAAGGTGCGTCGATCGTTGCGGGCAGTGGTAAGCCCGTGACTTTCAACGGCCAAGCGACGGTCTCGATTCCTCCCGGCGCTCTCGCGGTCAGTGATGCCGTTGCCTTCAAACTCGCTCCGCTCTCCGATTTGACCGTCAGTTTCTACCTGCCTAGCCCGTCAGGCCCGGTGACCGTGCATCAACTAGGTAACGCCACCAGCTATCACGTGGCCGGCAATGCAGTTTCCAGCGCCACCCTGGATGCGCCCACCACCACGGCCAGTTGGTATTACCTCAATGGGGTCGATGTCCTGGCTGCTGCCGATGCAGCGGCCGTCATCACCATCGGCGATTCCATCACCGACGGCGCCAAATCCACCATCGACACCAACGCGCGTTGGCCGGATGAGTTGGCGCGGCGCCTGCAAGCCGACCCAAAGTATCGCCGCCTGTCAGTGTTGAATGAGGGCATAAGCGGCAACAAAATTCTGCTCGATGGTGCCGGTCCCAGTGCGCTGGCGCGCTTCGATCGCGATGTGATTGCCCAGAGCGGAGCAAAATACCTTCTCATCCTTGAGGGCATCAACGACATTGGCCGCCTGCATGGCACTCCGGACGCCCGCCTTACCGCCGCCGACCTCATCTCTGCCTTCAATCAGATGGTCGTGCGGGCTCACGCCCATGGCATCGCGGTCATCGGCTGCACGCTGACTCCCTATCATGGGGCCGGCTACTACTCCGAAAACGGGGAAGCGATACGCAAGGCCGTGAATGATTGGATTCGGACCGGCGGCGTTCTCGACGGCTTCGTCGATCTCGAGGCCGCGGTTCGCGATCCAAATCACCCCGACACCTTCCTGCCCGCCGACGACCCAGGCGACCATCT
>JBEKNJ010000113.1:0-9976 GCA_049522955.1 Acidobacteriaceae bacterium | reverse complement strand
ACCATCACGGTGACTGGTGACGAGACCAACGGACGCTTTTGCGTCATCGACATGCACGTTCCGCCGGGCGGTGGTCCCGGGCCGCATCGCCATGACTTCGAGGAGACCTTCATCCTTCTTGAGGGAGAGGTGGAAGCCACCTTTCGCGGAAAGAAATCCATCGTCAAGGCTGGCGACACCATCAACATCCCCTCGAACGCTCCGCACCAATTCCATAACAGCTCTTCAAGCGCAGCGCGGCTACTCTGCATCTGTTCGCCGGCAGGCCAGGAAAACTTCTTCATGGAACTTGGCGTGAAGGTTGCAACGAGAACGACGCCACCACCGAAACTCAGCCCCGACGAACAGGCAGCGTTCCTGAAGAAAGCCAAGGAAATCACGCCGCGCTACCGCACGGAGCTGCTAAAGGAAGCCTGATCGGCAAAGGCGGCTGGAGTCGCGATCCGCCCATGGGAGGAAATCATGAATAGATTCGAAGGTAAGGTTGCCATCGTCACGGGGGCCGGCTCCGGTATCGGTGCCGCCACAGCGCGCCGCTTTCTACGGGAAGGTGCGTTCGTGGTTGTTAACGGACGACGTGAACATAAGTTGCACGAGACCCTTGAAGGATTCGACGCAGCAAAGGCGCTCGTTCATTCCGGAGATGTGTCGGATGAGACGTACGTGAAGCGCCTTGTGGAAGACACCATCGCAAAGTTTGGGAAGCTGGATGTGTTGGTCAACAACGCGGCGATGGCGATCTTTGGCCCCTTCGCGAAGACCACCACACAGGACTGGCGGAAGGTGATGGCGACTGACCTCGACAGCGTGTTCTTCGCGTCTCGCGAAGCACTTCCTCATCTCTTGAAAACGAAGGGTTCCATTGTCAATCTGTCCTCCGCGTCGGGTCTAGGCGGGGATTGGGGGATGAGTTCCTACAACGCGGCAAAGGGTGCCATCACGAACTTTACGCGCGCCTTGGCGCTCGAGTACGGCTCGCGTGGCGTGCGCATCAATGCCGTGGCTCCTAGTCTCACCTCTAGTGAGGCCACTGCCGATCTCGAGAAAAGTGAATCAGTAATGGCAGCCTTTCGTGACCGACTCCCGATCGGCAGAGCCGCCACGCCAGAGGATATCGCAGGTGTGATTGCGTTCCTTGCGAGTGAGGACGCCGTCTTCATCAATGGCGTGATTCTGCCGGTTGACGGTGGTCTCCATGCGTCCAACGGGCAACCGAACTTCCTAAAGCTCCTGGTCAAGTGAAAGGCAATCTCATTAGCAATGGATTACACGGAGGAACATCATGCAAACACTTCGGGCCGATTACTGTGCGGCTTCGTGGTTGGTACACCGTCCATTCAGCGCGGAAGACCAAGCTGCGATGGCCGCCATGCGCGCCGTCGTCGAACCTAATAAAGGCAATCTTCAGGGAGTTGCAGCTCGAGTTCCGTTCGATGCCATCATGGAGCGCGTCGCTGCGCCAGCGGGCGTTGTCTATGAAGCTGGGCGTGTTGGAGGTGTTTCGGGATGGTGGTGTCGACCCGAAACCGCGCGGCCCGGTCAGGCCATCATGCACATCCATGGCGGGTGGTTCAACTGGGGCTCTGCACATGCATTTCGCCATTTGGCGGGCCATATCGCTGCTGGTGTGGGGGTAGCGGCATTCGTGCCTGACTACCGGTTAGCTCCGGAGCATCCATTTCCTGCCGCTGCCGAAGACGTGCGCGCCTGCTACTTCGGTCTGGTTGAGCAAGGCTTCTCGAAGATTGCCATCACGGGCGACTCTGCCGGCGGCACCCTGGCGATTGGGTTGCTCGTGCATCTTGCGGCGAATAGTGCTTTTGGCGGTGAAGCGCTGGCCGGTGGAGTGGCGCTCTCGCCGGTGACCGATCTAGCTTTCTCCGGAGAGAGTTGGTCGACACGCGCTATTGCCGATCCATACTTCACCCAGGCTCAAGCCGCCGAGTTGGTGGGTTCCTATCTGGACGGTGATGATCCGGCAGATCCAAAGGCCTCGCCGCTTTACGCCGATCTGAAGAACCTGGTTCCGATCCGTGTGCATGTCGGCGATGCCGAGGTGTTGCTTGATGATTCCATCCGCTTCGTCGAGCGTGCGGTCGCGGCCGGAGTGGATGCTCGACTGGATGTATGGGAAGGGATGGTCCACGGATATCTGGGAAGCTTGGGACGCCTGGCAGCTTCGACCGAGACCCTTCAAGTCATCAGTGAGTTTCTGAACGGCCGATTTGCCAGGGCGGCAAAATGAACGGTAGACGGAATCGCATATAGACAACGGAAGGGGGAATAAGAAATGTATGACCATGTAATTTGGCCTCTCCCATTTGACCCGAAGACCTCGGCGATCTACGCGCTCAATGACATCGACGTGAACGCGCCGCCTGAAGTGGTGTGGAAGCTCCTTGTCGATGCCGAGAACTGGTCGAGCTACTTTCCTGCCGAAGATCAGGTAAAGATCCTGACCGGTGAGCCGGAATTGGCGCTCGGAACCAAATACAGCCGGGTGACGGTTGGCTTTCCGATGCATCTTCTCGTGACAGAGTGCGCGCCCGGCCGCAGGCTCGCGTGGTCAACACTGGTCGACGGTGACGAGAGCGGTTCGAGCGCCTATCACGGCTGGGTCATCGCGCCGACGGACACGGGCTGCCACCTACTGAGCGAGGAAACGCAACAAGGCCCCTTTTTCCTCGAGGAACTCGGTCGAAAGAATCCCGGTGCGCTCTACCGCTATCACGAGGAATGGGTTGATAGCCTTGCACGCGCAGCAGAGGCTGAAGCCGAGAAGGCGGGAAGCCAGCCGCTTAGCCGCCACCCAGCCCACCTGGCGGAAAGGGATACGACCATGGCGAAAACTGACATCGAGAAAGTGTTGACAATCTTTCAGGGTATTAGCGCCGGAGATGTAGACCTTGCAACGCAGTACATAGACGACCAGTGCTTTGTGCAGCACAACCCGTACGCGGGCGATGGTGTGGAAGGGCTGACGCAATTCATCAGCCAGTCGCCGCGTGACCAGCTGCAACTGACCGTGGTCAGGGTATTCCAGGATGGCCACTACGTCGTTACCCAGGCTGGGGGACAGCGATCTGGAAGGAGCGTCTTCTTCGACATTTTCAGGTTTGAGGACGGACTGGTTGTCGAGCACTGGGCTTTCTCCGCCATGGACGCTCCTCCCAATCTGAGCGGACATACTCAAACCGACGGGCCCACTGAGGTAAAACTGTCAGCGGACACGGAGAAGAACAAGTCGATTGTCCGCGAATACTACGAGACCATTCATGTCTCTGGGGATCACAATAAGATTCCTCAATACTTTCAAGGAGATCATTGCATCCGCCATGAACCTGGCGTCCGCGATGGCGTCACAGCATTCAAACGTGACCTGGAAGAACTCACCAGACACAGAAGGATCGACGAGATCAAGTTCGTTTTGGGACAGGGAGACTTCGTTTTTATAGCCGCCAAAGGATCGCATGAGAGCAGGCCTTGCATCTACATCGACCTATACCGAGTTGAAGACGAAAAAATCGCAGAGCGGTGGGGATTCCCCGAAGAACTTCCTCCTCAAAAAGATTTGAAAAACTACAACGGCATGCTATAGGTTCGTCTTTTCTTCGGTGCCTACTTTGAAGCTGAGAAGCTGGGTTGCAATCTTGCGCTCGGGCTCCGCTGCGGCCTGCCCGATCATAACTGAAAATCGGCTCGTCTTTACTGATGGCTAGTCTAGCGAGAGCCCACCCGGCGTGAACAGGTCAATGCACACCTCGATCCATCCGTTTGCCTATGCCTGTGGCAAGTTGCCGAATAAGCGGCTTGTCGTGCAAGCATTTCGATACAGGAGTCACGCGAAGCCCGGTTGGTGTCAACTAAGAAACCGGAGAAAATGGGCCCGCGCCTGGGATAGACAGAGATGCATCTTTCACGCTGGTAGGGCATCCTGCACGGATTCCGCAATGTAGCTTTTCATGGCCTGGCTCAACTGCGAATCGACTTCGTCGGCAATCGTCATTACTCCCAGAAGCAGGACGCTGAAGTCAATAGTACCCAGATTTTTCTGTAGTGTATGAAAAATGGTCACCTGAAGAATACGGCTCTCTTCCACCACCATCGCTGCTGTGTATCCCTGCCTGCGCCGATCGAACCCATGATCCCAGGCCGCTTGAGACTTCAGTTCTTTGCTGCCGAGCGGCTGAAAGGCTTGCAGACGTCTTCCGAGGTCGCGGAAGAGCTGTGGTAGATGTCTGCAACGTGCCTCGCGGCTCAGATGAACCGCCATCAATGTGTCTTCCTTTTCTACCTCTGCGTACCAGTCATCGATACCGACCTCCGTCGTCCGTTCGAGAATCGTGGCCAGGGTTTCAATCTTACGTTTGTGGAGCGGTCCCTTCGCGAGTCGCTGCTTAATCGCGTCGAGCAGATCCGGGATGTTCATTGGTTTGACCAGGATCTCGTCAGCTTGCAACAGGATCGCATTGGCTGCAGCGGACATTTCAGGGAACGCGCTCAAGAGGAGGGTCACAGCTTCGGGATTCGCGTGGCGCATGGCGCTCACAACGGTAAGACCGTCTCCCGCACCAGGCATATGTAAATCACTCAACAGTACATCGTATTTGTGCGAACTGATGAACTTGAGGGCCTGACTCACGTTGGCCGCACAGGTGACTTCGAAATCATGGTTTTGAAGAATCGTGCAAAGAGTCTTACGGACCACTTCGTCATCGTCAACGACCAAAACCCTCGCCAGTGCCATTGGTACCTCCAAGCGACCGCAGATCAAGAGCGCTCCCGTCTGCTTGTAGGCCGGGAGGGAGGAGCAACATACACAGTATGTTCCCTTCGCTAATCCACATGCTGTTCACTTTTGCTCACTTATTATTTCGCAGGAATTTAGTCGTCAGACGGGACTGGTACTTTGGGAAAATGGGGGGTTGTCTGAACTCCGTGGAAACTGGAACTTTGGATTGCATTGAGATGGCAAAAGTACCAGTCCCGTCTGACAACTAAATTCCAGGTTTCCAAACCGAGTTGGACTGGCTCGTTGGCATGTCCCATGAGCGTTTCTCGTTAGTAACGAACTCTCAAGGGTATTGTTCCGCTTGCCGAGGCGAATGAACGCCTCGGGAAGTCCGCACGATCCAATAGTGCCATCGGGATCAATATGCTCTACCTCTTTTTCTGTCAATGATTCTGCTTACCGTTCATCTTCCGCGTTGGCAAAATGGTCGATCAGAAACCCGCCGATAAGTTGAAGGGTCTCGGTGGAAGCTGCCAGGCGTCCTATGCCCCCCAGGTATCCGTGGACCATCCCTTGCCATACGTCGAGTCGAGCATCGACTCCCGCCGCTACCGCGCGCTCGACCAGGCGGACCGAATCATCGAGCAAGACCTCGTCATTGCCGACATGCACACGGATCGGAGCCAGGCCTTTCAGATCGGCGTGAAGCGGTGAGGCGAATGAATCCTCCGGATCATGTCCATCCAAATAGGAACGCACCAGCTCGGCAGCTTGCGGCTGGGTGAAGTATGGATCGGCAACAGCGCGTGTCGACCAACTCTCTCCGGAGAGGGCCAGATCGGTTACCGGTGAAAGCGCTACTCCACCAACGAGCGCTTCACTGCCGGACACACTGCTCGTCGCAAGATACACTAGCAACTCAAGCGCTAGGTTGCCGCCAGCGGAGTCACCGGTGATGGCAATCTTCGAGAAGCCTCGCTCGGTCAAACCGACATAGCAGGCCCGCACGTCTTCAGCAGCGTCAGGAAAGGGATGCTCCGGAGCAAGCCGGTAGTCTGGCACGAAAGCCGCTACCCCGGCACTAACAGCGATATGGCCTGCCAAATGACGAAACGCTTGTGCAGAGCCCCAGTGGAACCATCCACCATGGATGTGCATGACGGCTTGGCCGGGCCGCGCGGTTTCGGGTCGGCACCACCATCCCGAAACACCTCCAACACTGTCAGCCTCGTAGACAACGCCGACAGGGGCAGAGACCTGCTGCATGATGGCGTCGAACGGAACTCGAGCTGCAATTCCCTGAAGCTTGCCTTTGTTGGGTTCCACGATAGCGCGCATGGTGGCCATTGCGGCTTGGTCCTCCGCACTACATGGATGCTGCACCAACCACGAAACTGTACTGTGATCTTCCCGAAGTGTCTGCATGATGTTCCTTCCTGTAAGCCTGCTAATGGAATCCCCTTAACTTGACTAGACGTAATGTAAAGTAAAACGATTCATTTATCTTTACGTTTCGTTCAGGTAACTTGGAGTTGTGCCAAAGTCGAAGTCCAAACCGGCCCCTATCGGGAGGCCACGCAGCGAAGCGGCGGTCTCTCATGCCGCGATCATGAACGCCGTCTATGAGTTGCTGAAAGAAAAACCCGCTCGTGACCTGACAATGGATGCTGTCGCGAAACGAGCAGGTGTTGGCAAGCCAACACTTTATAAGTGGTGGTCCTCCAAGGCTGCCCTGATCATGGCCATGTTTCACGAGCAGTTTGGTGGCATCCTCGAAGTGCCGGGGGCGACTACGGCGGAGGAGGCGCTGCGGACAAGGGTGACCCACCTTATCGCCCAATGCAATGGCCTTTTCGGAAAGGTGGTCGCTGATCTGATCGCAGAGGGCCAAGGGGACCCGGCGATCCTGAAAGAGCTTTACGAGAGCCATATTCGCCCCAGAAGAGCGTCCACTTTGGCCGACATTGAGCGTGGAATCGCGTCGGGCGAATTCCTGGCTGGTACAGAACCGGAACTTCTAATCGATGCGATGGTTGCGCCGGTGTATCTCCGGCTTCTGCTCCGTCACCCCGCACTGACGGAGGAGTACGGGAAGCAAGTGGTCGACCAAGCGCTCCTCGGCATCCGAACCCCTAAATGGAGAGCCGTACGAGGGAGCAAAAAGCCCGTTAGCTCACCTTAGGATTGGCGCAAGGGACAGACGGGAGGTTCACCATCCCAAGAGACACACGGAAAAAGTAACAGTAACAGTTACTATATGTCCGTCCCGGGTTTTCCCTGAGGGGGACACCGGCAATTTACCCATAACCGTTTCACGGGAACTCCGGGTCAGCCCTGAATGGCCCACCTGTCCGTATAGCCGAATTCGGCCAAGTGGATAAGTTCCGGTTAGGCGACAATCCAGCTCTTGGCTTATGAACCCAAAGAGCTATTTTCCTGCGCAGCTAGCGATAGTATGACGTCAGCAGAAATGTCGGGATGAAAGACAATGAGCAGCTGAAGATCAAGGAAGGTGTGAAGAATCATCGGAAGCACTAGACCGCCGTTTGAGATGGTCACGAGTCCTAATGCAAGTCCGATCACAGTCGTCATGACCAGCTCGCGTGATCCCAGATAAAGATGATTCCAGCCGAACAACATAGAGGACAGAAGAAGTGCGGCGATCCAAGGAAGGCGCGTCGTGCCGTGCAGTGTTTGCAGAACAAAACCGCGAAAGAGCCATTCTTCACAGACGCCGGCACTGACGCTGAGCAGTGCAAATAGAAGGCGCTCTCGTTGAGTATGCGGGAGAAAAAACGCGAACTTTTCATACGCCCGCGTGTAGGCAACTATGCGTTTGGGTTGGATCAGGCAGTGCATGCCGGGGGCCAGAGCCAGCACGAAAAACCCAACTAGAACCACATGGAGGGTCCATGTTCTCCATGGAGAACTGAAAAGCCAACTCGGGCCAATCATCCCGTGCCAAGCCGGGAAGACCACGCCGCCTCGCCAGAACCAACTCACGATGGCCATTGTCCATAAGGACAACAGAGTCATGCAATAAAGGCGGACCCGAAGTGAAGAGTGGGGGTCCGCCTTCAATCTTTTAACAACGGCAAGATCCCAAAACGGTGTGACGAAGGTCAGAACCGCCAAGATGACGAGGGCCGATTTCGAGGGCCAGTAGTAGTTCAAAACAAGTAACCTCTTTGAAATATTGTAAACGTAATTTTACGTTTACATATGCTGCCGTTGCCTGTAAAGTGAAGTCAAAGAGATTTTGAAATTGCCTAGAGCGACCTTGCAGCAGACATCGGCGAAACAGAAGAGAAGCTTGCGTACGGAAGACAAACTGCTTGCTGCTGCAATTCGAGTGTTGGACCAGGATGGACTAGATGGTGCGACGGTTCCTCGTATCGCACAGCAAGCCAAGCTTTCGCCGGCGAGCATCTACCGACGTTTCGTTGATAAAGATAACCTCCTCCGTGCGGCCTTCCTGCGTGTTCTTGGGGAATCAAACCGCAATAGCGAGCAGAGATTGCAGTCGCTGCTCCTACGCCACAGTCTTCCCGAGACCGTAACAGCAATCCTGTCCACGCTTATGCAACAGTACCGAGATCATCCGCGTTTGCTGCGCGCGCTCATCCGAATGCTTGATATAGAGCAGGACTCTGAATTCGCAGTGGAAGCATGGCGTCGTCTTGAGGCGAACCTTTCCCGAATGGCTGAGGTGTTATTAGCTCATCGAGCCAGCATTCGACACGCCAATCCAGAATTAGCCGTTCGCTTTGCTGTTCTTTCAGCGACTAGTGCTATTGAGCTGACGGCGCT
Source organism: Acidobacteriaceae bacterium (assembly GCA_049522955.1). GTDB lineage: Bacteria > Acidobacteriota > Terriglobia > Terriglobales > Acidobacteriaceae > PALSA-350. The sequence goes on along the minus strand of JBEKNJ010000113.1, from coordinate 1,434 downwards.
TGCTGAGGATTCCCTTTGGTCTGTGGCATTACCAATATCAGACAAAGAATTCCTTGTAGAGCTTGCGCGGCAAACGGTCGCATATCTAGTTGGGCCAGCTTCCCATTGAGTATTTTGGCATTGCCGCGCTTCATTCCTTTTAAGCATGCTAATGTCCTTTATCGTGCGTTAATTAATTTGACAGATCAGCCGACAACGGTACTAGGATTTGCGCGCACTGGAGAGGATTCCGTCTGATCGCCGCCAATCGGAAATTAGCCACCTGGCCGTATAACCGCCAACTCGGACAGAATTCGAAAATCGGGGTTATGTACGGGTTGGCGACGATAGACCCGGAGCTACGAATTCGGCGGCTCAGCGGGCAAAGTTCGAGTATTCGCCGGTGCCATTGGAGAAATGTATTTCCCAGTCCTCATAGCCCGTGAGGTTGAATGCCTGGAGCTCAACGTTGGGCTCGAACAAAAGTACGAGGTCGCCCGTCCGGGCATTCCACTTAGCTTCTATCACGGCTCTTCCATCAACGGCCTCTGCGATCTGTGCGAACGCATCGATGGGAGCTGGCAGCCCGTACTTTCGCTTGTGATCAAAGCTGCTCGTTCTATTCTTGCCGTCGAAAATGATCCGCCAACAGTCCATCCGCAATCTCGATCCATCGCTGAAATACAGCTCGACGGGTGCGATTCCGGGCTCCGGGAATCACTCTGGATTCGAAGTTCTTACTGTCGTGCCCTTTAGTGAAGCAAGCGAATTTTCAAACCCGTGAACGACCATTTCTGCTCATTCTATCTTTCAGCGGTTATAGCTGGTGGAGTATCAACTTCGAGTTCTTGTCGGATCACCGCCTATCCGGAAGTAATCCCCCAAAAAATGCGGTTCTGTCCAGATAGGCCACAACCCTACCGAGATGTATGCTAGACGCATCAACATGCTCAGGAGCCCACTATTCAGAGCTTTTCGATGTGCTCCCGCAGCAGGTGGACACAGACCTTTTTGTCTCGAGGTGCGCCATGAGTCGTGCATTCAACGCGGTGATGCGAGTGATCAGCAGCCTCATCGGTGTCTTGATGGTTCTGATGGGAGGGATCTGGATTCTGCAGGGGCTGAATCTCGCTTGGGGCTCTCTTAGTCGCAGCTTCATGCAAGGCGATCAACATTGGGTGTTCTACGGCGCAATCATGCTGATTGTCGGAGTGTGTCAGGTTGTTTGGAGCAACACCCGTTAACGGGAATGAGATCCGTCGACCATACGGGCGACAGAACTGAAGACTCCTCAGGGCTCAGCGGCTCATCCGAAACGACTTACTTCCGAGCTGGCGACCATACGGCCCAAACCAGCCGAATGCGCTGTTCTACTGCGCCACGATCGGAGCGTAGTGTAGGATTCCGCAATGCGAGAAATGCACTTACGAATCTTCGCGGTGGTTATCACGACAA
>JBEKNJ010000112.1:0-13526 GCA_049522955.1 Acidobacteriaceae bacterium | reverse complement strand
GCTGCGCTGGACCACATCCACGCTCCCGCCTCGCTCGCAAGGCCGGCGCGCACCGGATTCAACTCCGTATAGCGCAACGCTTCCCACAGATGCACCCGATCTAAGGGGCAGGAGTAGTAGCGACCCTGCCAGGCATGACCGCTCGACTGATGATCCGCGTTCCAATAGATCGCATAGCGCCCATGTGCATGCCTCAGTGTAGAAAACCAGGACAGACGGAAGTGACCATAATGCAACCGTATCTGATCGTGTTACTCCGAAGCGCGTTTCTTTAGTGTTAGTTCCGTCTGTCCTGGTTTGTTAGCCCATCTTGACGCCCCTCGCTCCTGGCTAGTGAACACAAGCAAACGCGCCCGCTGGTGCCGCAATCACAGAAATCGACCGCAAGCCTTTCATGAAGGGGTGGGAGCCCCCGCATTTATGCGGGGGAAGGAGTGCTTCAGCACTCCGGGAAAGAGATTTCAAAATTGATTCTGCGCTTCAGCGCTGGCCACACTGCCGCGCTCTTCGCTCGCGAAGATAAGCAACCGCCACCCTCGCACCCAGCAGGTCCTCAGGTTGGTAATGCCTGGATACCTGGTCCGGGACAGGCAGGCCCCCCATAATGCAAACTGGACAGATGAGGATAAGGGGAGGATAAGGGGACGGAGGATAAGGGGACGGGAGGATAAGGGGACGGACGGAAGTACCCCCAACGAAATTGGCCGCCAGTGAATTTCGTAGATAAGGATAACTTAGGCGCTGAAGGAAAATTTGGCTTGGCGTTCCTCTCCATGCGCCTTCTTTTTCGGCCCACGCTTTTGCAGCGCTAGCAATCGTTTCGTTTCCCCTTCCAGGGCACGGACGAACTCGGCGCCTCCCAGGGGGCGCCCCGTGTGCGTATAACGACGAATCATGGCCAGGTTCGATTCGCCCTGCCCGGCATCGAGATATTCGCGCCAGCTACGATCAGGCCATCGGCGTCGCCACATCCCCATCGCCAACAATTCATTGCCCGAGGACCCGTTGCAGTGAGCAGCAGCACTGGACCATTCCCAGCGCTCCGCCGAGTCCACCATGCCGGCACGCACCGGATTCAGCTCCGTATACCGCAACGCTTCCCAGAGATGAGGTTCGTCCAGAGGACAAGAATAGTACCTCTGCTGCCAAACATGGCCTGTCGAGTGATGGCTTGCATTCCAATAGGCGGCATAGCGTCCGTGAGCGTTCCTCAGCGCCACCCCCAGAACATCGGCCTTCTGCGGTACCGCGATCAGGTGTACATGGTTGGACATCAGGCAGTAGCCGATCAATTCTACCCCGTGCAAAGCAATGCTCTGCCGCAGTAAGCCCAGATAGACGCTGCGATCGGCATCGCAGGCCAGGATGAACTGCCGCGCATTCCCGCGCTGAGTAATGTGGTGCGGCACTCCGACAGCGACCACCCGGGCCAGACGCGCCATGCATCCTACCTTCTGACTGTGGGCTGTAGCGCCGGGCAGAGGAAATCACCTCGTTCGCTGCTCCTCCGAAACAACAAAGCAGCGGCCAACACCACACATCCATCATGCCGCATCGTAGATTAGCTCTCTCTTTGCGGCTCATTAACGGCGCTTCATTTATGTCGTAACATACAGCTCACCATGCGAGCATTTAACCTTGGGGGTATTTCCGTCCGTCCCCTTAATCCCCCCACATCCTCCAGACGGAGCTGGCACTTTGATCGTTGTCGGAACGCAAAAGCGGCAGCTCCGTAAGCGTCCGATACGGGCCGTTGGAGGGTGCGATAATCCTGGGTACATGGAAATAGGTGAGCGAGTTCGGGTCATTAAGGTCCCTGACGGATTGCAAGACGGACCAGAATTGAAGACCAAGATGCTGTTCGAGCGGTGTCTGGGAGAGATATTCCCCGTAATGGGATTCGATGGTGACCTTTTGGCTCTCGACGTAGGAGAAATAAACGGTTTGGCTCCCTATCTTGAAACGATCTATATTGAGCCCTCTTGTGTGGAGATTGTTGTCGAAAAGTGAAGGATTTAAGTGGACTGCACCCCTTGGTTGAGACACGCGAGCAGCCGATTAAACGGGTGACACCTCGGCCTGTTTTTACTTCGTGTAGTGCACCCCAAAAGTGAAACACTGAGGCGTGTGAAGATCAGGGGACACTACAATGCGGGGAGATGCGGGAAAGGAAGATGCGGAATTTATGCGCCGCATAAATTCTGACGCATAAATTCCGAAAAGGCTCCACGAATTTGCACAAGAGCTGAACGACGGTAAGATTGTCGTACCATGCAAACCAAGGTTTCCACCAAGGGTCAGATCGTTCTTCCCGGACCGCTCCGGCGTAGGCTTGGCATCCGTGCCGGCGATGCCCTTGATGCCAATATCGAGGCAGGACGCATTGTCTTGACCCCGCGGCAAAGGGCTCCTCGGAAGGCAAAGATCGTGATTGATTCGATCACTGGGCTTCCGGTCTTAGCTCTGGACAACGACGCTCCTGTTTTGAGCAGCAAGTCCGTGGCCGAGATCCTCTCGAATTTCCCGTGAAGTATCTGCTGGATGTAAATGCTTTGGTCGCTCTTGGGTTTGCTCACCATGAATTTCATGACCGAGTAGCGGCGTGGATCAAGGCGGCTCGGTTCCCCGCGCTGGCGACCTGCTCCATCACGGAATTGGGGTTTGTGCGCGTGCTCGCTCAGGCTCCGTCCTATGGGTTTACCCTGACCCAGGCGCGGACCTTCCTGTTGCGACTGAAGAAGACGGATGCTTTAGCATTCACTTTCATCTCGGATGATCACAGCGTTTCGCATCTTCCAACATGGGTCAAATCTCCCAAGCAGACGGCCGATGGACATCTCTCGGAACTTGCGCGGGCTCACCAGGCAATGCTTGCCACGCTGGATGAGAGAATTCCTGGCGCGTACCTGATCCCCTAAAGCGCCATCGCTGATACCGAACCTTCCCGACGTCAGAAAAGCAAGAATTGAGCCTTCTCTTCTTTCGCAATAGGAACCTCTTTTCTGGACACCGGTTTTATTTCTTCCTGCGCACCACATTGCTCCGGAGGAAAGAGCTGTAATCCGCGTCATCAATGGTGCCGGCCGCGAGCTGCAAAACCGCTTGTGCGGCATCTTCCTCGCTTGCGACAAAGCGATAGCCGTTGAGTTCGAGAAACAGGATGCCGGTCACGAAGCTCGTACGCTTCTTGCCATCAACGAAAGGATGGTTGCGCAAAATGCCCGCCGTATAGGCCGTCGCCATGTCTATGATGTCAGCCGCCTTGGCATAGGCATATTGCTGTTGGGGACGGGCCAGGGCGGATTGCAGCAGTCCGCTATCGCGCAAACCTCCAGCCCCGCCGTGCACCGCCAGCAGGCGACTGTGCAGTGCGAGCGCATCGCGCTCGTCGATCCAGACTGGCTTCTTCATTTCGCCAGAACATGCAACGTGTTCCGATAGCGGTTCATGATGTCCTCCGCTTTCGCCAGCCGCTTCGATCAGGAACAATGCTTCGCCATCCGCGGTACGAAGACGGTTGATCACTTCCTTTGGCAATACCACCCCAAGCGAGTTCCCGAACTTTCGCACCTTCAGTTCAACCATTGCGGCACCCCTCCATCATGTTATTACTAATGTAATAACATGGAGAAGTTTTTCGCAAGCCGGAATTTCGGGTCCGAAAACCCTTCAAACCAATAGCCAACTGGAAATCGGGATGGGGGAATCCCGGGGATACCGTGTAGTGCACCCCGAAAGTGAAACTGTAATGCACCCCTAAGCTGAAACAACGAAAAAGAGGCACAGTTGCGATTGGCTGCTGAGGGCTTCACAGCAGCAAGCCTAAGTGAAAAGCTTCGCAGAACCGGCGAAGCGGACATGAGCTCGGCCGGGAGAGCAACTCATGGAGGAATAGCCGGACCCATCGGAACGATTGTCTGTGAGGGAGCTGTCACAACGACAGCGACATACCACAAAAACGTGGATCGCCGCCAACCCTTGTTCAAGGGATAGTTCGCTCTGCGCCGACTCGAGTCGAGCCGGGATCTGCGGTTTCCTGTCTGGCTCCGAAACGGAGGAGGGTCGACCTCGACTCCGGGGGGCTCGCGGCCCTTGGGCCGAATGGCTCAACTCAACGCGAGTAACTCTTAGGGCCATGTTACTAACGTGCAAAAAGTAGCATTTTTTCTGAACGAAAACCCGGAAATTGTATCTATACAGCAATTGAAATCGTCAGGGTGCAGCTTCTCGCCAGCAGCGCCCTAGTCGGATCTTGCCGCCAGTATGGGACCAAAGCGCGAGCGAAGGATAGCTTAACCGCTATCCGGTGACACACCCGATCCCTGTCTCAAATTAAGTAACACCAGCCCAACACCAGTCAGGAGCGGCCCACCGCCGCCCTCAACCCTATTGCGTCACTAGCCGGCAGCAAACAATCCCCCACATCACCGCTCCCCCAATCTCCAGCAAACCGAGAAACGAGACCACCTATGCCTAAAAATACAGTCACCGACCCCATCACGGATCAGGAAATGGCCTTTGCTCACCTGATCCTATCCGGAACCATGAACGACCGCCAGGCCGCCGAAGCAGCCGGTCTCAATCCCGACACCGCCGCCTACACTAAATCCAAGCCCCGCGTCCGCGACTACATGATCGAGCACCGCGCCGCGGTCAAAGAAAAGCTGGTAGACCAGGAAGCCGCCGGGCTGCGCAAGCTGAACCTGGGTCGCGATCAGGTCCTGGCCCGGCTCTGGGAACTGGCCAATCTCAGTCACGAACTAACCAGAGGAAGCATCGCCGGTCAGATCAAGGCCCTTACCATGATCGTAGCCATCGAAGGACTGATTCCCGACCGCCGCTCCTCCCCACCCGAAACGCAACCCAAGGCCCCGCCCGTCCAGGCAGAAATCTACACCTCTGAGTGGCTCCGCAAACCGCAGCAACCGGCCGCGGGTCCCCAGGCCGCGTCTGAAGACCCAGGCGATACCCTTACTCCCAGCGAAGCCCAACCCTCCGCCCCCCAGCTCCCCCACCCGGAGCATGCCCCGCGGCCCACTCCGCCAATTGACCCGAACCATCCCAGCCTTGCCAAACCCCTAACCATCCCCGACGGCAGAATGAGGGTTCCCGACGCGCATGACGGCGTCAACGGGGCTGTTCCGGACACAAGGCAGCCCTTTTCTATACAAAGAAACCCCTTTAGGAAGCGCCGCTAACGTCGAAAAAGACCGAATTTTATCTAGTTTTATAAATATCCCCTCCCCGGCCGGGCCAATAAGGTCTGCATGAGAACCGCAAGGTTCGTGGGAGCCCTCTGCTTCAGCAGAGGGAAGCAACGCTTCAGTGTTGCGGTACAGGAGGTTCAGGCCGTGGCGGCCAGGCAAAAACAACGACTACTGTTACGAATTGGCCTGCCGATCATTCAGGACTACCATCAGCCTTGAAACGGAGGTGTCCCTCAGGGGGTTAAAGCAATTGTCCCCAAAGCTGCTCGTTCAATACGGCTTCTGTCCAATCATATTTCCGTGCGGATCGTATTCCGCGGCGATTACCACCCCGCCGCCATGGCAGCTGGCCTGTCCCATACCCACCTGCCTGCTGTTTTTCCAAACCAGCTGCGTGTAGTGTCCGGTCGGGTGAAAATTGGCTTCTGTGACCACACCATATTTGTATTCCTTGATCTCGTCATACCAGTCCTGCGATGCCGACAAAGCGGTATAGGGCAAACCTTTCCCCCAAAAAAGATTCTCTCCGTGGATGTTGTGCTGTTGGTGTATGAGTTGGCAATTACTATCGTTCGCCAGATGATTGGCCCAGTTCTGTGCGTTCAGTGCAAGTGCCGCCGACCACTGCAAAGCAGGGGCACCCACCTCGCGCCGTTTCGCATTATGAAAATCAAGCGCTTGTTGGGCCTCGTCGCGTGGAACCTTCGAACCAACGATCAGCGGAACAACAGGCCGTTGCCCGTTCCCGGACCCTGCACCTCTTAAGAACAGCCAGTAAGACAAACCCAGGGCCGCAAGTAGGAAAATTACAGTGAGAAAGATCACCAGCTTGGCGCGTGTCAGCAAGGGTCGCTCCCGAAAAGTGTGGACCGAGTCTAACCTGTGTCCTGCCCTTTTTCCAGACCCGCCGCCTGACCGTCGAGTCTCAAATTTCCGAGCGGAACGCCTGGTTGCCGCCCGAAACACCCCTTCCCGTCCAGCCCACTGGGACTCAACCACGGTTGCGATTTTGATGTATTCTTGCCCCGATAAGCTAGTCCCTAAAAGGCTCCGCGAGGTCGTATGGCCGTAGCTCGAAGCAGCGAAGTTTCCCGAGTCTTACCTTTACTCTTGCTCGCGGTCACCGTCCTCGTCCTCTTTTTCGCGCGCGACCTTCTTATCCTCTTCGCGTTCGCCCTGATGCTGGCATTTCTCCTCGCTCCGGCAGTCAGCCGCCTCGAGGCCGCCCGCATCCCTCGCGTGGTTGCCGTCGCTATCACCGGCGTCCTTACCTTCTCTATCATCTGTGGAGTCGGATACGTCGTCGCCCGTCAGCTTCTCAACGTCGCACGCGACCTGCCTACCTACCGTCTCGCCATCCAGAACAGGATGGCCTCGCTCCATTCGCCCGCGGAGCAATCCCTCGAAATGGCGTTCACCGCCGTCGAAGACATTAGCGGAGACCTCGCTGCTAGCGCCGCCAACGCCAGTCGCGGCTTGCAGTCACCAGCCACGAAACCCCAACCCGTTCGCATCGTCGACCCCGATCGCGGCCAGCTTCAATACGCCACCGAACTCCTCATGCGCCTCGTTCGCCCCATCGGAGCCCTCGGGGTTGTCATCGTCATCACCATCTATCTCCTCATGGAGCGCGAAGACCTTCGCCGTCGCGTCCTCCTGCTCGCCGGCATGAGCCGCATCCGGCTCATGAACCAGGCCCTGCAGGATGCGGCCACCCGCATCAGTCAGTACCTCTTCTTTCAAGTCACCGTCAACGCGGCCTACGGAGCCCTTTTCGGGTTCGGCCTCTTCCTTATCGGTGTACCCAACGCCACCTTCTGGGGTGTGCTCGCAGGGATTCTCCGCATCGTGCCCTACATCGGCACCGCCATCGGACTCATCCTGCCGCTCATCGTCTGCGTCGGCACCACTTCCTCCTGGGGCCCTCCACTCCTGCTCATCGGCTTCTTCCTTACCCTCGAGCTCACCACCACCAACATCGTCGAACCCTGGGTCTTCCGCTCGCGCACCGGCATTTCCTCCCTCGCCCTGCTCATCATGGCCGTCTTCTGGACATTGCTCTGGGGATGGCCAGGGCTCATCCTATCCACGCCACTGACCGTCTGCATCGTCGTACTCGGCCGCAACGTTCCACAATTAGGCTTCCTCCACGCCCTGCTCGGCGCCGATGCCGAACTCTCTGCCGAGGCCCTGTTTTACGAGCGCCTCCTCGCGATGGATCAGCAGGAGGCACGGACCGTCGCCTACCGCTTCCTCGAAGGCAAGCCGCTGGTGGAACTCTACGATTCCGTTCTCATTCCCGCCCTGACGCTGATCGAACACGATCGCCACCAGGGAGTCTTCGACAATGACCGTAGCAACTTCTTCTTTCTTTGTATTGGCGAACTGGTCGCGGAACTCACCGATTATCCCGAACCATCAGTCGATGACTCCGCCCTGCTGCCGCCGCGCGTGCGCATGCAGGAAGACTTTGCCGTCGTCTGTATCTCCGCCGGCGATCAGGCCGATGAGCTCACCACCCACATGTTGGTCCAACTCATGGAGCGGGCATTCCACCAATCGCTCTACCTCCCCGCCTCCGTCTCCGGCGAAATTCTCGACTCGTTGGCAAGCGAGCCCAACACCGTGATCTTCATTTCCGCCTTGCCCCCGTTCGCTTTCTCCCAGGCGCGCACCATCTGTCAGCGCGTCCGCACACACCTTCCGTTGAACCGCATCGTCATCGGTCTTTGGAACCCCTCGGAAGACCACGACCGCACGCCCGACCACACCGTAGAGCGCTTCGGCAACGGCAGACCCACAGCGGTCGTCCACTCGCTGGCCCAGGCCGTTCGGCAAGTCACCCAGTGGCATCACGAAGGCAGTGGCACATCTGCGAGTTTGAGTGCTGAACAGGGAGCTGCAGCGCTCCGCTCGGAATGACACGTTCTCCTGTCCCTTCGCAACAGAAGTGTCATCCCGACCGGAGCGTACCCGACCTTCGAGGAACCGACAACCATCTGTCCGATCCTGCGCCTCTAGGTGACTTGACGCCACGAACCCCACGGGAAAAGTTCTTGACACCGGGGGACCGCTAAACTATAAGCAACCAATAAGCGGTTAGGCGATCTAAGCAAAAGTCTTTCCAAGGGCTGGATCCCACACGGATAGCTCCGCCAAACCGCCAACGGGGCCTCGTTTCAATCGACCAAAACAGGTATTGCTGCGGAGGCAACATGCATCTTCGAAGAGGCCGGCACTGCATAAGTGTCTTTGCGTTCGTCTTTGCTCTCCTGGTGAGCGGACAGGTATTTGCCAGTGTCACCGCCAGCATCTCGGGAACAGTGAAGGATGCGAGCGGTGCATCCATACCCGGTGCCACCGTGACCGCCACCAACACCGGTACGGGTATCGCCGAAACCCGCACCACCAATGGTCAGGGCTTCTACTCCTTTCAATCTCTTCCTTTGGGAACTTACATTCTCACCGTGGCGCAGAAGGGGTTTAAGGAATATCAGCAAACCGACCTGGTGCTCGACGTCAATGCGGCCCTGACCGTGGATGCAGCGCTGCAAGTGGGGCAGGTAAGCGAGAAGGTAGAGGTCGCCGCCGATGCCTTGCACGTGGAGACCGTGAGCTCACAGATGGGCGAGGTCATCGAAGGCAAGGAGATGACCGCCGTTCCCCTGGTGACTCGCAGCTATACCGATTTGCTAGCGCTCCAACCCGGTGTGGTCTCGAGCCCTTCCACCCTCTCCGGAGCGTACGGGGGTTCGTTCGTCTCCGCTGGGTTCCCGGTACCGCCCGTTTCCGGAGACCTCAACTCCGGAGCGCTTTCCGTCAACGGCATGCGCGAGTCGGCCAATGCGTTCATCCTCAACGGCGTTCTGGTGCAGGAGGTGGGCTATTCCGGTGCCGGCGCCGTCCCCAATCTTGATTCCATAGCGGAGTTTCGCATTCTCACCAACAACACAGACGCGGAGTACGGCAACTACGCCGGCGCACAAATCAATGTCGTCACAAAGTCGGGCACCAACCAGTGGCACGGCAATGTGTTCGAGTTCCTGCGCAACACCGATCTCGACGCAAAGAATTATTTCGATGTGAACGGCCGCGGCGCTTACAACCAGAACCAGTTTGGCGGTACGTTCGGCGGCCCCGTGATCCGCGACAGGATTTTCTTCTTTGCCGATTACCAGGGCAATCGCGTAGTCCAGGCCGTTCCCCAAACCATTGCCGGCGCGCCAAGTTCGGCCACCGAGGCAGGCAACTTCTCCGGGATTGCCGCCAGCTTCGATCCCGTCGTGAATGGCGTGGCCACACCCACCACCGTCAACGGGGCAGCCTGGGCCGCCCAGTTGACCCAACAGCTAGGCCATACCGTGACTGCCGGCGAACCTTACTACTTCCCCGGATGTACCAGCGCCGCGCAGTGCGTCTTACCCAATGCACAGCTGCCGACGGGTTCCTTCTCTCCCATCTCCACCAAGCTTCTGCCCTATATAACTCCCGCCTCGCCAGGCTCGATCGGTGCATCCGGCACCGGCGTCTTCTCCACCAGCGCGGGCAAAATCAATCTCAGCGACAACAAATTCAGTGGACGCATCGATTACAACTCCGGCTTCGCAGGCCTGCTGACCGCCTACTACTACTTTGACAAGTACAACCGCATCGATCCCTACTGGGCGGGGAACTCGCCCGTCTACCCGGGCTTCAGCATCGATGGCAAGGGCCAGACCCACAACGTCAACCTCGGGTCCACCAAGTCCTTCGGCGCCTCCAGCGTGAATGAATTCCGCCTCGGCTATTTCCGGCTTGACACCACACTCAACCAGCCGCAGGGCGGCAAGGGAACCAGCCTCGCTAGCCTGGGCTTCGCCTCCGGTGCTAATGGTGCTCCCGGAATTTTTCCCGGCACGCCAAGCGTGGAGGGCGTTCCGGAAATCGACTTCAATAGTTTCATCATCGGCGTTCCCAGCCGCCCCAACCAGTTGATCGACAACATCTACCAGGTGCTCGACAACTTCAGCAAAGCCGTCGGCACCCATAACATCAAATTCGGCGGCCAGTTTCACTTCAGCCAGTTGGAGGAGAATCTCTCCAACGTCGCCAACGGCAATTACTTCTTCGGCTCGACCTTCAGCGGCCAACCCAGCGAAACCGGAAGCGACTTTGCGGACTTTCTGCTCGGCGCACCAGCCTCCTATGTACAAGGGCAGTCTTATCCTTCCTATGGCCGCAGCTTTTACCTCGGCTTCTATGGTCAGGACAGCTGGAGAGCTACTCCCAACCTGACCCTGAATCTTGGTTTGCGCTACGATGTCAGCTCTCCCTGGTGGGAAAAATATAACGAGATTCAGACCCTCATTGCGGGCGAGCAATCCGTCGTGTTCCCGGGAGCGCCCAAGGGATGGGTCTTCCCCGGCGACCCCGGCGTTCCTCGCACGTTAGCGCCCACCCGCTGGAACAACTTCGGTCCGCGTATTGGCCTCGCCTATGCAATCGGAGATCATGATGGGATGCTGGGCAAGCTCTTCGGCAAGGCAGGAGCGTCCAGCATTCGCGCCGGCTATACCTTGGGTTACTCTTCTCTCGAGGGCGCGACCGATTTCAACGAGATCGGCGATGCTCCCTTCGGCAACTACACCGGGCAGAATGAGCCAACCTTCGCCGCTCCCTTTACCAACCGTGCGAGCGGCACTTCTGTGCAAAACCTGTTCCCCGTGGCCCCGCCGCCTAAACACTTCTCCGCCAAAAACCCCGCCCACGGAGCTCCTTACGATACCCTGGCTGAGTTCTTCCCCGCCTTCGGGACCATTGGCAGTTCCCCCGCATTCAATAACAAGAACCGGCTCCCCTACGCGCAGAACTACGAGCTCTCGTTGCAGCGCCAGATTACCGGGAGCGACCTGGTGACGCTAAGCTACGTAGGCACGTCGGGCCACCGGCTGCTCTCCTCGGTCTCGGCAAATCCCGGCAACCCAGCCTTGTGCCTGAGCGTAAGCCAGCCCTCTGAAGTTGCGCCCGGATCTCCCACCTGCGGACCAGGAGGAGAAAACAACATCTACACCACCGCCGCCGGAACCCAGATCCTGACTACGAGATCGCCATTTAGCGGTACGGTCGACCCAACACTGGGCGCGATCGCCACCTTCGGCAACGATTCTTACTTCATCACCGAAGGCTGGTCTAACTACAACTCCGCACAGATCAATTACCGGCACACGTCTGGCAACCTGCAGTTGCTCCTTGGCTACACCTACAGCAAAGCCATGGATGATTCCTCCGGGTATGGTGAGCAGTTCAACCCCGTTAACTCCTATTTGAGCCGCGGCCTGGCAGGGTTCGATTCAACCCACAACTTTGTCGTGAGTTATAACTATGTTCTTCCCCTGGATCGATTCGGCGGCCCCAAACAGTTGACGAATGGATGGGCGATCAGCGGCATCACCCGCTTTGAAACCGGGCTCCCTGTAACCATGGTAGATACGAGTGACAATTCTCTGCTCGGCACGTCTTTTGGCGGTCCCATCATCCTTCCCGTCGATACCCCGAATCAGGTCGGTCCGTTGCACATCATGAATCCGCGCAATTCGACGAGTCACGATTACTTTGATCCGACTGCCTTTGTTTCTCCGGCACTCGGCTCGGAGGGGAACGCGCGCCGGCGATTCTTCCACGGGCCGGGAGTCAACAACTTCGATATGGCCCTGGTTAAGGATACGAAGCTTTCCGAGCTGTTCAATCTGCAATTTCGCGCAGAGTGGTTCAACCTCTTCAACCATGCGCAGTTCATCACACCCAGCGGAATTCTGACGTCGTCCTTTGCTCAAGTGACCCAGGCGGCCGCTCCCCGCATCGGGCAGGTCTCTCTGAAGTTGAGTTTCTAGGAGTGTGCGTTGTGACGCTTGGGGAACGGCTGGGGGGCGCATGACGTCTGACACCACTGTCGTGCATTCTCTAAAGTTACCTCGTCAGGAATCAGGCGAACTGCTCCGATTTACACGCGAGCAAGCCGGCTGGCAATGGATGAGCTTCGTTGTTCGAAGACTACTACCCGGCGATTCGTTGTCGCTCGATACCCAGGGGGAGGAAATGGGACTCGTCTTCCTGGGTGGCCGTTGCATCGCGGACTGGGGAGAAGGGAACATATCGATCGGCGGCAGAAAGGATGTCTTCGATGGATTGCCTTACGCCCTGTATCTGCCCTCCGGCAGCAGCGTTGCCCTTAAGGCCGAGACACTTTGCGAGATCGCTGAGTGCCGTGTGCCCTCGACCGCTTCTTTCCGCCCCCGATTGATTACCCCGCGAGACATTCTCAGCAATTTGCGCGGGGGTGAGAATGCGTCGCGCCAGATTGTCGACGTAATGCCAACCGGCTTTCCCGCGGACAAGCTGGTTGTGGTGGAGGTTTACACCCCCGGTGGCAATTGGTCCAGCTATCCCCCGCACAAGCACGAGGTCCACAACCCGCCTGTCGAAGTAGACCTGGATGAGATCTATTACTACCGCATGAAGGAGCCTCGCGCCTTTGCCTTCCAGAACCTTTATAGCTCCGACGGCGCGCGGAGTTCGATACTCAAGGTGCACGATGGCGACGCAGTTCTGGTACGGGACGGCTATCATCCCGTGGTAGCTGGACCGGGTTATGACGTCTACTATCTCAATTTCCTGGCCGGCACTTCTCGATCCATGATGGTGACCGAGGATCCGGAGCATGTGTGGCTCCGATCGAGCTGGAAGCAACCGGATACTCGCCTCCCGCTGGTGCGCTGAAAATCTGCTTGACCCTCGCTCTTCTTAGGGAGTAATTTGAGTCCGACCCTCCCCCAAAGGGAGGAAAGTCATGAGTGGGTTACGTTTGTGGATGTGGTTACTCGCGGCATTAACGATTCTTTTCCAGGCCGGCTTCTTAGTGGAGTTGCACAGTCCCCAGGCGATAAGCGCGACGTTATGGTCGCTTTTCGTTGCCAGCGTTATCTGCTTCATCATGTTCCTGTACGTTCGAATCCTCTTAGCTGAAATCCAGAAATGGCGCTGACCCGTTGTGGTTAAATCACTCCATCGAGGAGGCTAGCCACATGAAGGTATGGAAGACCTTTCTAGCGGTGCTGCTTGGATTCTTCTTGGGAGCCGCGCTGTATCGGCCGACCCCGGCCAAAGCCGCCGGCAATGTGTATGTGCAGCAGGTAGCGGTGGGCGAGTATAACCCTATCCGGGGTTCGACCGTGGTCGGGTTCTCATGCACCGGCTCCGGCCTAAGCGCTGCCTGCTACATAGCCAGTCAATAAACTCGACTGGCCATCATTCTTCGGGCTTCTCCCGTTGCCTGTAGCCGCT
>JBEKNJ010000111.1:0-14092 GCA_049522955.1 Acidobacteriaceae bacterium | reverse complement strand
AGCGAGAACCGTTTCGAAATCCTCGCCGCGCTTAATAACCAGGCAATGCGCGCCATCGCGCTCGAGACCTGCAACAATTGAGGCTGCGATGCCGGAGCCATCCGCAAAAACCAGCCACCTGCCTCTGATCGAGAATTCTTCGGTAGTTTGGGGGGGCCGGGGCACCCATGCAATCTCCGACAGACATGTCCGGTTGCCAGCGGCCAGCTTTCGTAGCCACAATCCTTGGGCTACGGCGACGTGGTGTCCAGCGGCATCGAAGATTTTTACGTCACCGGAAAGCGCGTTTCCGGTATCAGCCTGGATCGCCGCCTGGCTCCAGAGTGCGCCGGATCCGGGCGCTTGGAAAAGCTCAAAGCGGCGCAGCCCGAGCGGTAGATACATTCCGTCATCCGGGAGCAACGCGCCGAGAGGCTGGAAGCAACCGTCGAGGAGAACAGGATGGATGCGGTAATTGTCGACCTGACTCTCGAAGCGAACGGTCGCTAGGGCGGATCGAGGACCGCTCCACAATTGCTCGATCGTGCGAAATGCGGGTCCGAAGTTCAACCCGCGCGCAGCCATATCGATATAGAACTGCGCGACGTCCAGTTGCCCATCTGCAGCCTGTGGGAGATCCGTTACGCGTAACGACGAGGGCGCGGGAGAAGCGCCGGCCCGCCGCGCGGTGGCATGCAGCTTCCACTGGTCGTGAGCGAAGGAATACAGTCGTAGTTCATCACCATCCGCCACCACCTGGATCTTGCGCGCGCCGTCTGGCGGCAGTTCGAGAGACTCCTGAATAATGACGTCTTCGAGGGCCGAGGCCCCGGCAGCGGCCAGAAACATTTCCAGACAGGCGGCGAGCGGCAGGATCACTCTTCCGCCGGGCCGATGGTCTGTCAGAAACCGAAGCGCGCGCGTACTGAGTTCGGTTGCGAAAACCGTTTCGCGGAAAACAGGAGAGCTCAAACGCTGCCCCAGCAATGGATGCTCGGCGCCCGGCGACACTGTGTGCCGTAGTTGCTTGTTTGCGTACTGGCTTCGCGGCGGAGCCGGCTCAAACCAATAGCGATGCCGTTGCCAAACGTGCTGCACTACCGGCGGCCTGCCGGGTCCAGGATAGACAGGCACGTCTTCGAGAATCGCATGGGCGTTGGTTCCACCGAAGCCGAAGGAGCTTACGCCGGCGAAGCGTGGGGATCGGCTGCGCGGCCACGGCGTATCGTGATCGGCGACGGCCAGCCGGGTGCCTGCAAGATGGATGTGCGGATTCAATCGCGCGAAGTGCAGATTGCGGGGGATCCGCTCGTGTTCCAAGGCTAGGACGACCTTCATCAATCCCGTGACGCCTGCAGCCGCCTCGAGGTGGCCGAGGTTGCTTTTGACCGCCCCGATCAAGCACGGTTCAGGTCCGCTACCGAGCACTTCCGCAAGCGCTTCCACCTCGATCGGATCACCCAAAGCCGTGCCCGTGCCGTGTGCTTCTACATAATTGATCTCGGTGCTTTCGACATGCGCGTTCTGGAGCGCCGCACGAATGACAGCGCGTTGCGACAGTCCGTTGGGTGCAGTGAGGACGGTGCTACGCCCGTCCTGATTGACCGCCGTCCCGCGAATGATGGCGCGAATGGGATCGCCATCTACGAGGGCGTCGACAAGGCGCTTCAATACCACGATTCCGCAGCCTTCTCCCGGCACGAACCCATCGGCCCGCGCATCGAAAGTCTTGCAGCGCCAATCGGTCGCCAGCATTCCCATGCTCTGCACCGACGTGAGATGCTCCATCCCAAGCATCAGGCTGACACCGCCCGCGACCGCCATCTTGCATTCGTTCGCCCGCAAGCTTTGGCATGCCATATGAACGGCGACTAGCGATGAGGAGCAGGCAGTGTCGATCGCGATGCTGGGTCCCTTCCAATCGAGCAGGAACGAGATCCGCCCGACCGCGGTGCTGTGCGATGTGCCGCTACTCGTATATGCGTTGATGTCCGCAGGGTGGTTGAATTGAAAGCGGAAATAATCGTTGCCGTAAATGGCGACAAAAACGCCATGGGGTTGGCCCCCGGTTTTTTCCGGTTCCAGCCGCGCATCCCACAACGATTCCCAGATCACCTCCATCAACAGACGGTGCTGCGGATCCAGCCTTTCGGCCTCGCGCGGTGGGATGCCGAAGAAGCCGGCATCAAACTGATCGACTTCCCTCAGGAACCCGCCCTGGCATGCGGTCGTCGCGGCGAAGAAACTCGAGCGTTCGGGCGGCAGGTCCGTGATGGCGTCGACGCCATCGCGGAGCAAGGCCCAATAGGCTTCCGGCGAGTCCACACCGCCCGGCAGGCGGCAACCCATCCCGATGATGGCGATGGGTTCCGAGTTGAGCAGATCGGGCGACTCTGCCTGCGCCCGCGCTCGTCTCACGCTCAGCGAAAGCTTGGCGGCGGATAGGGTCAACTTCTTCCTCCATCCGACAACAAAGCGCTGATGGCTTCCTCATCCGAAAGCTCCTCCACCTGGAGTGGCAGCAGCGACGATTCGGCGGGCCGCGGCGGAAGCAGTTCCCGGGTTTCGATTTCCAGACCCATCCTGAATGCCAGGTGGGTAGCGAGCGTGGAAATAGTGGGATAGTTGAACGCGACCGTGGCGGGGATCGGGATGCCAAAGCTTGAGCTCAACCGCCGTACGAACGAGACGGCCATCAGGGAATCGAGACCCATAGCCCCTAAGCGCTTATCCTTGTCGATCCGGGAAACAGGCAGGGACAACACGCTGGAGAGTTGCGCGCATAAGTGCGATTCGATCAATTGCCGGGCTTCCGCGGGAGGTGCGGTACGCGCCAATGACAAAGGATCAGCGGCATCGGCTGATTGCAGACCAGGCTGCGCGTGTTGATGAATGCGGCGTAAGAGCAGGCCAGTTCCCGCCAGTCTATCGGCGCAGTTAACACCCCAGCCGCAGTTGAGCCCATCAGGTGGCCAAGCGCCTCCAAACCCTGACTGGCGGAGAGGGGCTTTATGCCGCGAGACGCGTATGCGCGCCCGGAGGTTGCAGCACCTTTCGTGGCAGCCAGACCCGTGTCGCTCCACATGCCCCAATTCGCCGCTTGCCCTGGTTTCCCCACAGCCTGACGATATCTCGCCAGCGCATCCAGAAAACCATTCGCCGCCGCGTAGCTGCCGTGGCCTGGCTGCGGCAGCAAGGATGCGATGGAGGAGAACATAACGAAAAAGTCCAGGTTCGCGCTGGCGGTCTCACGGTGCAGGTTCAAAGCGCCATATGCTTTGGGAGCCATTACCTTCGTCAGGTGGGCAGGGTCTACTTTCGCAATCAGCTCATCATCAACGACGGCGGCGGCGTGCAGGATACCGCGCAGCGCGGGAAGATCGCCGCCGAACCCGGCCAGAATGCGACGCACATCCTCAGGCTGGCTCACGTCCGCCGAAACCGTGCGGATAACCGCTCCCAGCGCCCGCATCTCACGGATCGCCGCCGAGGCTTGTTGCGAAGGGGCGCTCCTTCCGGCCAGCACGATGCAGCGAGCGCCGTTTTCGACCATCCACCTGGCCGCCAGCAGACCGATTCCGCCCATCCCGCCGGTTATAAGGTAACCTCCATTGCCGCGAAACTGCGGCCGTCCCGGATGCGGCGGCCGAACGGTGACTTCCGCTTCGTTGAAGATCAGAGCTAGTTTGCCGATGTGGCGCGCGCCAGCCATGCACTGGAACATCTCCGCAACCTGTGAAGCCGGATAAGTCGTGACCGGCAGCGGCCGCAAAGTCCCGTCCTCGAAACCTTTCAGGATCTGAAGGAAAAGCGCCCTGACCAGTTCGCGGCGCTCCACCAACATGGCCGCGAGATCTACCGCGAAAAACGACAAATTCCTGCGGAATGGAGCCAGTCCCAGCGGACGGTCTTCATAGATGTCCCGCTTGCCAATTTCCACGAACCGGCCATACCGGCCCAACACGGAGATGCCGGCGTCGATAAAGTCACCGCTGAGCGAGTTCAGCACGATATCCACTCCTGCCGAGCCCGTCGCTTGTAGAATTTCGGAGGCAAATGCCATCGATCTGGAGTCGAAAACGTATTCGACTCCGAGCTGTTTGAGGTAACGCCTTTTTTCATCGCTTCCCGCCGTCGCGAATACCGTTGCGCCGGCTTGTTGAGCCAGTTGGATGGCGGCCAGCCCGACGCCGCCGGTACCGGCTTGAATCAAAACCCGCTCGCCGCGGCGCATGCCTGCCAGAGTTTGCAGTCCGTACTGGGCGGTGAGAAACGCCAGCGGGAGCGTGGCTGCCTCTTCCCAGCTCAGATTTACCGGCTTTCGAAACACCAGCTCCGCGGGCACGACGGCATGCGATGCCATCAAGCCGGTTTTCAGAACCGAAGGTGTGACCGCCAGCACCGCATCGCCAGGATGTAGATTCTCTACTCCCTGGCCGACTCGCGTGATCGTGCCGGCGCATTCGCCGCCCAAGGGCGGGCAAGTTCCTGGCTCGATGCCCGGATAGATCCCCAACGATTTCAGGACGTCGATGAAATTCAATCCCGCGGCGCGAATCTCGATGACCACTTCGCCTGGTCCCGGATCCGCATCCAACGCCATCTCGAGCCCGAGCGAGCCCAGATTCCCTGGTTCGCCAATGGTCGCCTGGTAAGCTGCACTTCCGAGGGCAACCTGAACCGGGGCGGGCTGCGTCTCCGGTAGAGCGCGAAGACGCGCGAGAAAGCGGGTCTTGCAGCGAACCGCAATCTGGTCCTCCTCTTTTTCGGCCAGCAGAGTGTGAATCAGCAGCGCGATTTCGTCAGCGTCCGGCGCAGGGCTCATGTCCACCAATGCGCAGCGCAACTCGGGATGTTCGCACGCCACGACGCGCCCAAGCCCCCAAATGGGGCCCTGCCGAATCGATATGTGGGCCGAGCCGGTCAGATCATACAAACCACCCGTGGTAATCCAGAGGCGCGGTGGCTGCTCCCAACCGCATTCCGCCAGCGCGCGCACCAGCAGCACGATGCTTCCTGTCGCCAAGCGTTGATCGACATCCAG
The DNA here is from genome assembly GCA_049522955.1 of Acidobacteriaceae bacterium. Taxonomy (GTDB): domain Bacteria; phylum Acidobacteriota; class Terriglobia; order Terriglobales; family Acidobacteriaceae; genus PALSA-350. The sequence goes on along the minus strand of JBEKNJ010000111.1, from coordinate 9,069 downwards.
CGTTTCCGGGGAGATCGCATCATTCTGCTGCAGATCCGCAGCCCAAAGGTGGATGATGCCTTGACAGAGACCTGCATCCGCCGCGAGGCGCTGGTAGTCCCCGAGCGCCGCCGGATCGATGTAGTAACGCGCACCTTCGGTGCTGTACGTTTCCGCCGGATAGACCAGCACACATTCGTTGCCCAGCGCTTCAAGTTCCGATGCTATGCGGCCGGCCACGCCGCGGCCATCGGCAAAGAGCATCCAGCGGCCGCGAATGAATTTCGCCGTATCATCCAAATTCGAGTCTGCGGTCCAGGTGAGGTCGTATAAGCAGCGCTCGCCCGATTCGGCACGCTGGAGAGGGCGGCGCAGCAGTCCGCGCATTTCCGCCACCAAACCACCCTCTGCGTCGAACAGCAGAATATCGCTGCGCAAGCCATCGCCGGCCGACAGCCTGGTGGCGTGGGCGAAGAGTTCGACGCCAGGTTCCGGAGCCTTGTAGATCTGAACCCGGTCGAAGCCCACCGGAACATAGGTTTCGTCACCCGCGGAATCTGTATCTGGAAATTCGGCGATGTATTGGAACGCCGCATCGAGGATCGCCGGGTGCAGCAGGTGTCGCGTCGACTCGGCGACACTGACTTTGGCCGTTCGGATGCGGACCAGAGTCTCCCCTGGGCCATGCCAAGCCTGATCCGCCAACTGGAAAGCCGATCCATACTGCAGGCCGCGCTCCGCCAGACCGCGGTAATACTCCTCACTGTTGAGCTCTGCGGTACATCTGGCAAGAATTGACGGGAGTGGCTCGGGAGTGGGCTGCGGGCTGTCTCCAAAGCAGACCTCACCGGTCGCCAGCACGCGCCAAGAGTCGTCCGGTTCGCGGTTGTTGATGCTGAATTGGCGGGTGGTCCCGGAGCGCGGCGAGAAGGTGAGCTGTACCCGCCGCGTGGTCTCATCGGGCAGGACCAGCGCGTTGGCGAACTGCACGTTCTCGATGCGGCAGGCCTCGGCTTCGAGTTCCCTGGCGGCCGTCAGCACCAATTCGAGGTATCCGGCACCGGGGAAAACGGCATGCCCACGCACACGGTGGTCAACCAGGTATGCCGTCGCGGACACGCCGATCTCCATCTCCCAGACGTATGTTCCGGGCTGCGAAGACAGCTCCACGCGCGGGGTGAGGAAGGCGTGCTTGCCGCCTCCCTGACGATTGCTCGCGATCGCGGAGAAGTCCGGCCAGACATGCTCGCGCTGGAATGGGTAGCCCGGCAGGGTGATACAACGGCCGGTTCCATTCACACGAGACCAATCCAAATGGTGGCCGGCCACGTAGAGGGAGCCGGCGGTTGCCAACAACGACGCGCGTTCGTCCTCTTCTCTTTTGAGCGATGGAAGCGACAATCCCTCACGCCCGGCTTCGGCCAGGCCAGACTGAATCGACGTGGTGAGCAGCGGGTGGGGGCTGATTTCAATAAAAGTCCCAAAGCCGTCGCGTATGAGCCGCTGGACTGCTTCGCGGAACATCACGGGCTCGCGCAGGTTCTGCACCCAATAGCCATTGTCGAGTGCTTCGCCATACTCGACCGTGCCGCGAACCGTCGAGTACATCGGGATCGCGGCGCGGCGTGGGCAGATGCCATGGATTGCGTTGAGGAGGTCGCCGCGAATGGGATCCACATAAGGGCTGTGGGAAGCGACGTCTACTTTGATGAAGCGGCAGAAGATTTCCTCGTCTTTCAGCTTCGCGAGCAGACGCTGAAGTGCGCTTGTTTCGCCCGATAATACTGTGGAAGAAGCATCGTTGCTTGCCGCCACTGACAGGTGGTCACCGTAAGCAGAGATCCGCGCTGCGAGAATCTCCACCGGCAGGTCCACCACCGCCATACTCCCCAGACCGCGGACACGGTTCATCAGCGAGCTGCGGCGGCAGATCACTTCGGCAGCATCGGCAAGAGACAGGGCTCCCGCGACGTAGGCGGCGGCGACCTCGCCCATGCTGTGACCGACGACCGCGTCGGGTTCGACGCCCCAATCGCGCCACTGCCGCGCCAACGCTGCGGAAATGACGAACAGGGTTGGCTGAATCACATCGATGCGCTCAGGGAGCGGCGCGGAGCTGGTAAACAAGTCAGGCAGGGACCAGTCCACCAAGCGGCGCATGACGGTGTCGCAGCGTTCGATCTCGTCGCGGAAGACCAGCGATTCGCGAAACAACTGGCGGCCCATGCCGGTCCATTGCGCGCCCTGCCCCGGAAAGACGAACGCAACCTTGGCCCGCTCGGCATTGGTCCTGCCCCAGCTTGTACCAGGTGTGGGTTCCTTGCGGAGAAAACTGTCCAATTTATCGTCAAACTCTTGCGGCTCACGAACCACCAGCACCAGCCGTTCGTCATGATGCGTTCGACGCAATGCAGCAGTGTAGGCAAGGTCCGCGATATCCGAAATCGGGGCACCAGCATCATTTCCATGCCGCTGGTGCGATCGAGCCAATTCGTCGAGGGCCTGGGGACTCTTTGCGGAAAGCGGTACCAAACATAACTTGCCCGAGGCCGGCCTGGACGCTCGTGCGCGGGCAAATTCCGGCGGACACGCTTCCAGCAACACGTGGGCATTGGTTCCGGTCAGTCCGAAGGCGGTCACGCCGGCAATGTGCGGTTCAGGTGCGGGCCAAGCGGTGGATTGAGTCTGCACCGCGAGCGCGAATTCCTCCCATGGAATTTTCGGGTTGGGCTCCCGGAAATGAAGGCTGGCGGGGATCGTGCCGTGCCACAGCGACAGCGCAACCTTCATTAATCCGGCAACGCCCGCGGCGGCTTCCGTGTGGCCAATATTCGTTTTCACGGAACCCACGAGACATGGAGCGCTCCGGTCCGGGCAGCCATACACTTTGCCCAGTGCGCCGAGCTCAACTGGATCACCCGCGTTGGTGCCCGTGCCGTGGGCCTCTACGTATTGCACTTCCCGCGGGTCGATGGCCGCATCGCGGCACGCGTCGCGCAGCAGCGTTTCCTGCCCTTCAACGCTCGGGCGCACCAGCATATGGTTGCTTTGCCCGTCGCAATTGACGGCGCCCCCGCGGATCATCGCATAAATAGGATCACCGTCGCGTATCGCCTTCGATAGGGGCTTCAGGACCACCATGCCCACGCCCTCGCTGCGGACATAACCATTGGCCCCAATGTCCGCGAACTTGCAGCGTCGATCCGTGGCGAGAACATTCGCCTTCAGAAAGCCCTCGGTAATTTCCGGACGCAGGATCGCGTTGACGCCGCCCGCCAAGGCAAACTCACTTTCGCCCGACCAGATACTTTGACATGCCAGGTGAACAGCCACCAGCGATGATGAGCACGCCGTGTCGATGGCAATACTGGGTCCACGCAGATCGAGTGCATAAGAAACCCGGTTGGGACCTGAAAAGCGTCCAATGCCGGTGATCAAATGGAGGTCGAGCGATTTACCGGCAGCATATAGGTTGTTTTCAAAATCCCCTGCCCATGCGCCCGCGAAGACGCCCGCGCGGGCGCCCTTTACCTGCTCGAGCGTCAGTCCGGCGTCTTCAAATGCCTCCCAGGATACCTCCAGCAATAGCCGCAGTTGCGGATCGAGACACGCGGCCTCGCGCGGAGACATGTCGAAGAAGTCGGCGTCGAAACAGTCCACATCTTCCAGTAGTCCCCCGACTCCGACGCCCGAAAGCTCAGGAAATCCGGATATTCCCCGAAATAATCGCGGGCGGAAAGGCTCGGAGAGCGCGTCTTTGCCTGTCGCAATCAGACGCCAATAAGAAGATGCGTTCACGGCGCCCGGATACCGGCACGCCATCCCGATGATCGCGATTGGTTCCTTTGAGTAATTCATACTAGCTTGCCAGCACCGCGGCGCCCCCGCGGACATCGGAATTGCGCCGTACGTCAACGGGTCCAACGGGAAGACAAGAAGTCTGCAATTTCACTCACGTCACCCCGCAGGCATTGGATTCTGTACTATTCGCTCTGCAAAAAGCGCTCAGCAGCTCTTGCCGCGCCAAGTTCAGGACTTCTCATCTTTTCGAATCTGTTCGGGGTGAACCGATTCTACAGTGACGCGCAACGCGACACTGTTCGGCAAATCGCGCGACCACTACGAAGGTAACCTGCGATAGTTACGTTAATTACCTGCGACGCGGTTACGGTATTTGCCCGGTAATTTTTTTATCTGTGACCACAAGCCCCACGTGTCCGCGTCGGTAGTAACCTACGATAGTTACGTAATTACCTTGAGATGCGGTTACGGTTTGCCTTGTGGCTCTGTTATTTGTGCAATACGAGATTCTGCCAGATTGAATGCCTGCTCCGAGATTCAAATCTCCGCGATAACTCGCAAAACGTCAAGAGCAATCTTATACGTCTTGCGAAGACACTCTCATACCTGTTCTTGGTAGCGGGCCTCGACGACCGGCACCGCGTGGTGTACCGTACCCAACTGCCGGATGCCTTAGCCATCTCTTGCGCGTATCGCGTGGCAATCACAATCAGAGGCGGGCAAGGACGCGACGAGGTGCAATGCAAGCAGCCTTTTTGAATACTTTGATAAAAGCAGATACGACGATCCTCAGGACTTTTATTTGGCATTCCAGTCATCTCCGATTTGTATTCTGGAGCGGGCAGGAAAGCCGTGTCTGTGATCGTGGTCACCGAATCGCCTTATTTGAAGGCGATGCCGAAAAGCGCCAGCTTGATCTTACGGGCGATGCTAGCGGCCCCACCGCCCAGCACATCTCGCGGCCTCCCCTCTCAGAATCTGCCGAAAATTGCGGCTGAGACTTTCTTGCTTCCGGGAGGCACCCACGCGGATCGTAACCTCCGCCGTGTTGGACTTTCCCCCGTCGTCCACCGCGCGGGCAGCCAGGGTGTAAGTCCCCGGAGTTAGGTCGGCAAAGGTGTATTCGAAAGGATCCTCGCGGGCGACGAACAGCACCTTGTCGCCGATCGAAAACTCCATCCGGTCGATTTTGCCGTCCGGATCGGTCGCCTTCACCAGCGCTGCCACCGGCACGGTGTACTCCTCATCGAGCGGCAGCGGCCGCACAAATCGCACGTTGGGAGGAGTGTTGCCGTTGTTCGATTGCGCGTAGAACCATTTCCTCAGGCCGGGAATCTGCTGCGTCTTCTCCTGCACTCCGCCATGATCGGTGTTGGCAAAGATAGTGAACCGCGGGTTCACGCCCGTTACCCATGTCGCGGCTCCTTGCGGATCTCCGCTGGCCGCGCGAATCCGTGCCACAACGGTCGAGAGTTGCTCCAGCCGGTTGGCCTCATCGTTAATGCCGATCGTGGCCCAGATCGGAGTATTTTTGAGCACTTCCGGATCGAGGTCCTGTCCGGCGAGTGCCTCCGGGTTCGCGGCGGCAAAGAAACCGGGCCGTTGCTGCAGATAATTCCACGTTCCCGCGCCTCCCAGGGAGAAACCCATCAGGTAGATGCGCTGCCGGTCGATGGGAAACTCCTGGAGCAGCCCGTCGATCAGCTCGAAGACCGACTGGCGGCGTGCTTCGCTGGTCCAGCCGCCGATACCGCCCACCGGCGCCAGCAGGAAGGTGGGCTCCTGCTGCACGTCCTTGTCGTATTCGTGCCACCATCGCAGGCCGCTTTCCTGCAGAATTCTTTCGTGAGTGACGCACTCGTCGCACCTGCCATGCAGGTAGACGGCCAGCGGGTACTTGCGGCCCGGCTCCAGATTCCGCGGCACATAGGCCACGTATTTCAGGGTCTCGCCCCCGGAACTTGTGCGTTCGCAAATTGATACTCCGGCAGTTGGGGACTGGTCTGAGACCAAGCCGGGCCGCTGACCAAGCCGGTCAGCCATGCCAGCAAGAGGAAAGGCGCAAAGAAACGAAGACTCGCCGTGCCGAACCCTCTCCATCGCGGATTTATAGAGGCCATGGTCTTCTCCAGTTCGGGGGCCTCCATTCCAGTTCAAGGTCTCACTTTTGAGAAGTGAGATGTTTAGGAGCGATCGAGGTGCCTCCGTTGGTCTTGCTAAGCGATACGATTTCACTAGGGTCATTTCCGTCTGTCCGGGATCAGATCCGTCCGCATATCGGCTTCCTCCGCTGGGGGTAAGACAAGCTGGCAGCAACTCTATGCGGGGTCGAGGAGGCTGTAAACACGCCGTACTGATTCACTTCTTCATTGGTCGCGCGCCGGGACTACTTTGGCAATTCCTTTTGCGACGTAATTAATTGTGATGGCGAGCTTTGAGGTTTCGGACAATTTATCCGTCAACATTGCAGCCTATTGCTTCAGGTAGACGCTTACCGAAGGTTCCTTACTGGCGTCCGCTCCCAATCCCAGGGTGCTTGAGGTGAGGGTCTTTCCATCGGGCGAAAGCGTCCAGGTGACGGTGCTTGTCTTCGTTCCCAATCGCGCATTGTCGATCTCGATTGCGCGATCGCTGACGATTTTGCCGGCAGTGGTGGTTCCTGAAATTTACGCCTGGGGGATATAGAGGGACAGCATACCAGTGTGTCGGAGAGAAATGCTTCATGCGCTTCTTGTGGGAGGGGAAGTCACTTAGAATTGCCTGGTGAGCAAGCGATTTCGAGTTTGTAGCCACGACCAGCCTTTTTTGCTTCCTCCATCGTTGCAGGACTGGCTGCCTGAGAATCACCTGGCACGGTTCGTAGCCGAAGTGATAAACGAGTTAGACCTGTCCTCGATTTTTGCCAGCTATGAACGAAATGATGGACGAGGGTTGGCAGCGTACCATCCCGCGCTGATGGTGCGGTTGTTGCTTTACGGTTATTGCATTGGGGTCACGAGCTCCCGCAAGATCGAACAGGCGACCTACGACAACGTAGCTTTTCGCTATCTGTCTGCCGATCAGCATCCTGACCACGATACCCTGGCCTCTTTCCGTCAAGAACATCTTCAAGCGCTATCGGAACTGTTTGAGCAAGCCTTGCGGCTGTGTCAAAAGGCAGGCTTGGTGAAGTTGGGCAATGTGGCCATCGATGGAACCAAGATGAAGGCGAACGCCAACGCCTGGCGTTCTATGAACTATCAAAAGCTCAGCGAGCGGGAACAACACTGGCGTGCGGAGGTTGCGCGGTTGCTGAGCCACGCACAGCAAATGGATCGTGAAGAAGATCAGCGCCCTGAACCGGGCGACCGATTGCCTGACGAGTTAGCGAATGCCCAAAGGCGGCTCGAGCGGCTGCAACAAGCGAAGGAAGAGCTGGAACAAGAAGCACAAGCCCAATTGAAGGCGATCTCAGCCAATCGCCCTTTGCGCAAGCCCGGGCCTCGTAAAAAGTCGGAGCAGACCAGCCAGCAGCCAGATGATCGCAAACAGCGGGAGACGGATAAGAAGCGGCGTCTACGAGCGAGAAAGAACGCCGCTGCTCCCGGCCGTCGATATAACTTCGTTGAGCCGGATTCGCGTCTGATGAAAGGTAGTGGGCAAGCAGGCCTTATGCAAGCCTACAACGCGCAGATCGCGGTGGACTCGCACGCTCAGATCATCGTGGCCGCCGAGTTGACCCAGCAGGCATTCGATTGCCGGCAACTGCTACCCATGGTGAAAAGCTTACAAAACACGGTTCACGGTACACCAACAACGATCACCGCAGATGCGGGTTATTGGGACACACGCAGCTTACTGGATCCGTCATTGAACGGCATTGAAATGCTGGTACCTCCTGACTCCAAGCCGCAAGTACCCGACGGCTCTCTGTCGCCCACGGCACCTCGCCATGAAGAAGCGTTCCGCATGAGGCAAGTTCTGGCCACCGAACAGGGAAAAGCTCGCTACGCACACCGTTGAACCTGTATTCGGTCAGATCAAAGAAGTGCGCGGCATCCGCAGATTCCACTTACGAGGCTTGCTGAAAGTGACCTCGGAGTGGAAGCTGATATGCGCCACGCATAATCTCCTAAAGCTATTTCGCCATCGCAGGACCCTTGCTTATGCCTAACGCAGCTAGCAGGGTCGATTCCGCCGCAAGTTCGCTTGCTGCACGCGTTCGCTTCCAAAAGTGTTCCATTTAGTCCCAGCGTTGAACCACAACCTCTGCCTCAAAAATGAAGCATTTCTCTCCGACACACTGATACCTATTGCAGCAAATCAAGCTGCTCGCCGACAACGTTTAGTCACTCAATTCGCATATCTAGCCGAGGGGTCCACTTTACCTCGGCCTTTTTCGCCTACTGCCATGTCTAACTCTCGGGATTCGCTACAGATGGAAAGCCTTCCGGCATTTCCGGTCTTTCAAGGAGAAAATCCTGGTAGACCCAAATCGCCGTTTGGTCGTAGAGGCTGGCCAGCGGCTCTTTCCTGGCACCCAACTTATCCCAGGGTTGAAGATCGGAATCCGCCTCGCAGAAAGCAAAGCGGTCAACACCATCCCTCTTAAGTATTTCAGCCTTCACGATGATCGATGCGAAGATTGCCTGGTCGAACGGCTGTAAGCCAAGGTGGGAAAGTCCGGCACACCTTTCCAACATATCTTCGTTCAGATTGAAGATTTCTACTCCGCGCTCGCTGCGAAGATTTTCCAACGAATCGTTTAGCCGATCTAAATCGCGTCGGACTAGGCTCTCCATTTGATCGAGAGTCTGTCGAACGGTTTCATCGGTAGCAGCTTCAACGATGTTCTCCCGCTTGGCCCAAAGGAGGAATTTCCTCACGCGATCAGCCTCCGACCTGACCTGAAACTTTTCTCGAATCGGTCGGCGACACTCAGAAAGACAGATTGAGGGGAGATAAAGCCGTATTTCCCCGCGATTTGCTTTCTTCAGGAGGTCAACTGCGGCGTAGACCTTTTGGTGTGCGGGCGCGGCATATCCGACGAGCCAATTCGTCTCGACAAATACATATTGCACGTTCGCCTCGTTACGTTGTAAGTCTTGGACCAGCGGCGTGGATTTCACCATTTATGAGGCTGGGCACTACGTATTCCGACAGCGCCTCCCTAGTTTCCCGGGGCGCGTCTGGCTCTTTAACATCTTTCCCCAGCTTCTCAAGCCAGCTTTGCACAAGTGTTTCGAATTCGGCGCCTGATTGGGGTCTCTCAAAAACGAGCCAGCTCTTTGGTGACGCAAATTCGCCAAG
>JBEKNJ010000110.1:0-10779 GCA_049522955.1 Acidobacteriaceae bacterium | reverse complement strand
CTTTAGCGAGCACTGTGGGGGCGACTAGGTTTGACCAAAGACCCGAATTTATGGGCAGAGGGAAGAACACAATGCCAGTTGTTATAGGTGCCACGAGAAACCCGCCGTCGCACGTGGTTTTCTATAAGTTGCGGTTTCTAGGTCGACTGTTAGCAGAATTGAGGCCTTAATGGGTTTCAATAGCTGAGCTTTCCTGTCGACGGACTCGCTTGTTGCCGGAGGTCGATTCCAGTGTCGAAAGCGAGGCAGCGAAGATATCATGGGCAGATCAAAGAGTGGGCTTGCGACAAACCAACGTCTGCAGCAACGGTCCTAAAGACAAAGATGAATAAAGCAGACCGCCGCTTGCCGTTGCCAGAACTCATGCAGTGTGTAGTGGAGGGGGAGTGATGCTGGGGATACCGGTACGTTATTTTCTGAAGCATCCTGTGACCACTGTTGCCGACGTAGCGGCGGATCCACTGCAACTCTGGATGACAGTCCAAGATGAGTACGCGGCCAAACGCGAGGGAAGCAAAACCAGGTATCAATATGAGTTCGACACCAATTGGGAGCAGCGACTTCATGGGTCTCTAGGCGTTCCGTGGCCCTGCAATGCGACTGCTGAGTTCTGGACTCTATGGTCCCGGGTGAATGGCGAGTTGGAAGCGAAAGGGATTGAGCCCGGCCCGGAGAGTTTTCAATGGTGGAACGACGGCGATGCCGGATTCGCGCGAGCGATCTGGTGTCTTGTTCGTCATCTGCGGCCGAAGAAGATTATCGAGACCGGCGTCGCACATGGCGTCACCTCGCGCTGCATTCTCGAGGCGCTGGATAGAAACGGAGACGGTCATCTGTGGAGTATCGACCTTCCGCCAGTGGACAGGTTTTGGCGGCAACACGTCGGCGCAGCCGTTGGCGATCGGTATGCGGATCGGTGGACCTACATTTCGGGTTCGAGCAGGCGGCGCCTTCCCGAACTGCTTTCCCAGCTTGGACAGATCGATCTTTTCATTCACGATAGCCTGCACAGTGAGCGCAACGTACGTTTCGAATTGGATCGAGCCTGGGCGGTTATGGCACCGAGGGGCGCAATCGTTGCAGATGACGTCGATGCCAATTGGGGCTTCCGGTCTTTCACTCTCGCCTTTCCTGCTCAGCAATCCATGATTGGCGAAGCAGAGCCGCTCCGCCCGGATTTGCGGCGTTTCAACAAGAAAGGGCTGTTCGGGATCATTCTGAAGCAGCCGCCTGCCCAGGTGTGAACGCTGATTGCCATGGACGGGGGCGGAAGGATTCAAACCCAGATGCTGCGCTCCCAAAGCACATCGTGGCATTTTCCCCCGTCTGTGTCTCGTATCGCTTTGCGGCGTTTGCTCTTGCTTCAATAGTGACTGTTCCCGCCAGCGTCTCTGCGGTGAGTCCCACAGTTGCCTCTGCAGTGTTCGGCACCCCGAGCCGCCGGCTCTTGTTCTTGCAGGCCGCGCGGTCGCAGCACCATGCCGTCGTCACAAGGCACAAGGATGTCATTGCACCGAGAGCATCGTGCCCGAAAGCGCAAACCAGAGAATTGAGGCCGGCTTTGGTTCGAGGTCGAACGCCCGCCTGCAAGGTCGAGTTCGCGGATGAGGGTCTGGCAGTAGAACACCAAGCTATATCGGCGCGCCGATTCAAAATACCTTTGCAGGCCGATTCGATATTCCGCCGGGGCGTGCAGGTCCTCGGTCGCAAATTGCCTTGTGGACGGTGCTATTTTGGTGCTATTTTGGTGCCACTTTGTACCTGAATTCCGTCCGTTTCATTGCCATCCAGTGCAACCGCTCATGTTTTCCTAAATACTGTTTATAAAAGACTTATGCGTAACTGTTCACCTCTGTGCGACCCCCTGCAGAACCCCCAAAATCGCACTTACCCGCAGGCCGCAAGGCCGTGGGGTTCAAGTCCTCCTCCGGGCACCAATAAAGCTAAGTCCTTTCAGGTCCTTCAATATCCCGTCCAGATACTATTGCTCGTCGTCGTCTTGGAGCTCGGCGGTGACTGGAGTCAGGGTTCCAAATAAGCCGTTGGTCTCGTTATCAGGACCCGCGGTGAAGAACAACGTACTTCCCGGACCGGAAGAGCCGCCATTGCCAAATGCGAGCGCCCAGAGCCCATCGATATTGATTGCCGAGCCGCCGGCATTCAGGACATTTCCAAGAAAGCGGCCGGTCAACGGATTGAAGGCCGCGATGGTGCCGCCCCGGAAATTGCCGACCAATAGAGTGTGGCTGAACTGACCGAAGTCTGCCGGAGCCAGCGCCACTCCCCAGGGCGCATTGAACCAATCGCCATGTTCGAGTCGTGCAAGCCTTCTGCCCTGGCCATCGTAGACCAGAACAAAACCTAAGCCCGCGCCACCGACCGGATCGTGTTTCGCCGCGTCTTGCTGGGCAAATGTTATGTAAATGTTGGGTCCGATGCCCTGCACGTTGAAGGGGGCAAAGCCGGCCGGGATTCCATCCATGCTGAAGCTCTCGTCGGGAACTCTTACCGGCTTGAAGTTGGAATCGAAAACATCAATCCTGCCACTACGGAAGTTAGCCGCCAATAGATATTCACTGCCGCCGAACTCGAGGATGGTCGCTCCCTTGTACACGGCGCCATTGGTCTTGTTCGGGACTTGAGAGTTATCCACCTCAATGACCGCAGTCGTGGCATTCACACTCGAGTTCCAGCCTTGGATGGTGCCGTCTTCGGTGGCAAACAGGAAGGTCGCGGGCTTGCCCGGGGCAACGAGGAAATCCGTGGTGCTGCCATTGAAAAGTACAGCAGTGGGAGATCCCGGAGCCGGTTGGCTTGGGGCGTTGGGAACCTTGACCCCATTTCCCGGCGTGCCTCCAGGAGCGTTGAGCGCGACAATGCTCACCGGCACCAGTACCGGAGCCGGTGTTTGTCCCGAGGGATTCGCGGGATTTAAACCGGACGTGTTGTAGAGCGTAGACGTGCCCCCCGCGTTGTTTGAGATCCACCAGGGAGTGCCTGGTCCATGAACCAGTCCCCAGGCGTTCTGCAGGTTGGGATCAGAAACAGAAGCTGCCGGAGTTACGGGTACATTGGACACGAGATTGGTCTGCTGATAGTGCTGCGCCGATGCAAGTGTAGGAAACAGGCTTAGTGCAAAAGCGGGAGCGAGTAATGGCCTCAGGGATCGGATGGAATGTTTCATGGTGTTCTCCTTTAAACGTGCACAGGTTTTCCGTTTGTGCTTTCCTCCCCGCAAAGGCTGCTGCGTCGAGACAACGGTCAGTTACGTTGCTCGTCCGTGTGATCGTCGCTCTTTCGGCAGGGCGGCTTCATTGGGCTGATATCCCGCGACAATGTGGGGAGAACCTTGCCAGTTCGGAATCGTATGCCGCCGTAGGGTCGAAGTTGTCACAATTTTGTCGCCATCGTGTCAAAGTTCGGGGGGAGATAGGGAGTTCAGTTTCAGGAGTTTCAATGAAAGAAAGCGCCGGGATAGGGGCAGGGGACATGGATGTCCACGAAACTCTGTCAGGACGTTCGGCGCGCGGCCGCTTTCACGCAAACAAATGCGGCACAAACCGGCTGACGTTGGTCGTCACATATCCGTCCGGTTCGCGGATTCCTATCCCGCACGGCTCACCGTCCACCAGCCAGCTTCCCAGCACCACGCGCTGACTTCCCTGTGGAGCCAGATCCATGTAGTGCTGGTAAACAAAGTCGTCGTTCGCATATCGCCCTGGGGTAGCCTCCACCGTGATCCCGCGTACTTTCACGGTGACATTCGCCCCCTCGCGCCCGAGCAGCGGCTTCCTCACCCACGACTCCATCTCCCTCGGCCCGTCGAGATAGGCCGGTAGAAGCAGTTGGTGTCCCGGAAACATCTCCCACAGAACGGCCAGCAGCGCCTTATTCGACCACATCATCTTCCAGATCGGCTCCATCCACTGCACCGTTCCCATGGTCTCCAGTGCGTGGCCGCCGAAGCCGTCGCTCACCAGCGCCTCCCAGGGATACAGCTTGAAGATCGTCTCAATAGCGCGTCCCTGGCCATCGACAAACCTGCGCTTATTTCCATCCCACCCGATCTCCGTCATGCCGAGTGCGTCGGTTCGCAGTCCAGCCTGCTGTGCGGTATCTCGAAGATAGGTGATGGTCATCCAGTCTTCGTCGCACGGCTCGCACGCGAAATGCACTGGCTGCCGCACAGAACCCGCGAGTTGCCTCCATTTAGCGACCAAATGCTCGTGGATCGAGTTGAACTGATCCGCTCCGGGGAAGACTGCCTTAAGCCAGTACCATTGCGCAACGGCGCTTTCTACCAGCGCCGTTGGCGTGTCGGCGTTATACTCCAGCAGCTTTAGCTCATGTCCGTTGTATGCCAGGTCCATCCGTCCGTACAGTGCAGGCGGTTCCGCTCTCCAGGTCTCGCGAATGCGCTCGGTCGCGGCCTGGGGAATCCCCATCGACGTCAGCCGGTCATGTTTCAGAATGAAGTCGCCCGCTGCCAGGCACATCTCCTGCAGTTCGGCCGTCGCCGCCTCGATTTGGTCGATTTCAGCGGCTGTGAACACCCAGTACGCCGACTCGTCCCAATAGGTCTGTGTACCACCCACGGAGTGATACGTCAGTCCCACGCGCTCGACCTCGCTCCTCCACTCCGGGCGCGCCAGAGTTCGGTGTCGCTGCATTATTCGCCGCCACCTTCGCCGCCGCCTTCGCTGCCGCCATGTGCGCCGCTCTCACTACTGCCAAAACCGCCGCGCACCACGTCGCCATTTTCCCCAGAGACCACGACCGCTCCATCCTCTGGCTCGCTCGATCCGGACTCGACTGTATCGCCGAGGCTCCCACCGCTGGCCCCGCCATACACAAAATGGTAGCCTCCGCCGCCAGAGCCTCCCGGCGACGGAGCCGGATTACATCGGGAGTCGCTTACGATGTGGTTTTCAGCATCCACGCAGTTGCGGACTTCCCTGGGATGCTCGTTGCAACCGGGAGCCGTGGCGAGCGCCGCGGTTGCCAGCAAGGTCAGAGGAACAGCTCCGGATTTGCGCATGATCAATCGTAGCCCATCTCCTTAACCCCTAGCGCCGTCCGAATTCTCCGTGTCAGACCCCAACACTGAAACACAATTGTCATCCCGACCGGAGCGGAGGGATCTGCGGTTATGTCATCCACGATGGATAGATAAGGGAACATGATGCCTATCCCCTGAACCGACGATGTCTGGCCAGAAAACAAGTTGGGTATGCAAAAAAAGGACTTTGCCGGCGAAATTCGTTTAGTCGTTTTCGTGTTGGGGTGTGGGCCGGGTTCCAAGCGAATGGAGCTTGAGAGACCAACGGAGTAATCCCCATCGTGGTATCCGCTGAAAGGCACGAATCCAGGGTTGTAAATAAATTCGCCGAAACTGCTGAGTAAAACAAGAGACTTAGACGCCACCACCCAGCCAGTCCGGAGAAAAGTTACCGTGAATGATCGTTGTAATACTTCGGTGTTGTGGAACGCCAGATTTTAATTTGCTTCCGCCGCAGAAATATTTAGACTCAGCTCTTCGGCGAACGTCAATCTTGTCGGTCCTCGTTTCAGGGAGAGCGCTTGCGCCCGTTACTGTTGGTTTCCTCTGGCCTGCTGGTTTTTCTGTCTTTTGGTTGCGGGGGATCTTCAACACCGCCTGCTACGACTCCCACAAGCCCTGCACCTCCCACCGCCCCTACAACTCCGGCGCCTCCTTCGGTTACATCCATCACGCCCTCTAAAATTCCTGCCGGCAGCGGGCCAACCAGTATCACGGTGGCAGGCTCAGGATTTGTCTCCTCCTCCATCGTTCAGGTGGGAGGGGCAAGCGAGCAGACGGTGTTTGATAGTTCTACGGAGCTGAAAGCCACTGTCCCGGCCAGCCAGTCGACGGTCGGGGCCGAGCTGCCGGTGGTGGTGAACAACGGAACAGTCTCCAGCAGCAACACTCCAGCTCTAAATCT
Organism: Acidobacteriaceae bacterium; assembly: GCA_049522955.1. Taxonomy (GTDB): domain Bacteria; phylum Acidobacteriota; class Terriglobia; order Terriglobales; family Acidobacteriaceae; genus PALSA-350. The sequence goes on along the minus strand of JBEKNJ010000110.1, from coordinate 4,816 downwards.
CGAAGTGGACAATCCATCCCCAGCGATCAGCGCCATCAATCCCGATTCTATAACCGCCGGCGCCGGCGCCACAACTGTAACCATTACAGGCACCGGATTCATGAGCGCCTCCGCAGTGCAGCTCAATGGAAGTGCGCGCACTGCAAGCTATGTGAGCGTCACGCAATTGAAGGTCATGCTTACCGCGGCTGACCTGAGTGCAGTCGGCAATGCGGCCATCACGGTGGTAAATCCAGCGCCCGGCGGTGGCTCGTCTGCGGCAGCTACGCTTGCCATCACAGCGCCAGTCGTAGCGAGCTCTCCTGTCCCGGCGCTGACGTTTATCGCCCCTGACGGCGCGCCGATTGGAGCTTCAACACAGATTACCTTGGCCGGCTCCGGGTTTACTGCCGACTCCGTTGTGCAGTGGAACGGCACCGCCGTGCCCACTACTTTCACCAGCGCTACCGCTGTCACGGCTCAGGTACCGGCGTCGTTGTTGAATTTGCCCGGAAACTACCAGGTGACAGTCACCAATCCGGCGCCGGGTGGAGGCACCACCTCAGCATTACCGTTTACCGGCTTTGTCGGCATACCGACCAACGCGATGACATACAACCCGACCAACGGATTGTTCTACGTGTCGGTGCCCAGTGCGGCCGGTCCGCCTTATGGCAACTGTGTTGTTTCGGTGAATCCTGCCACCGGCGCACTCGGAGCTCCCATCTTTGTGGGGAGTGAGCCGGACAAGCTGGCTGTCGCCGGCGATGGCCAGACTATGTGGGTCGGCCTGGATGCCGCTTCCACCATAGAGGAGGTCAACCTGGCTACGGGCGCTGTGGGTATGCAGATACCGCTGGCCGACGACTCCGGCATCTACGATTACCCGCCGGTGTTGCACTCGATTTCCGTTCTGCCGGGAACCTCGACCTCGATTGCCGTCAGCATCACCACCAACAACGGCCTATACGTGGACCACATCGCAATCTTCGACAACGGTGTCCAGCGTACTAACGTGGGAACCATCTTCCTTACAGGAAGCGTGGACGCGATCTTCGTCAACCCGGCTCAGCCGGAGATTTATGCCACCGCCCTCGGAACGGGTTACGGCGTATTCAGCTACGATGCTTCCGGGGTGACCCTGAAGACTGGCAACGTGAGCGACCCCGGTGAGAGTGCCACTTCGGGTACCGAACTCCAGATCGACAATGGGCGCGCCTATCTTGATAGCGCCCAGGTGCTCGACGCCGAAAAGACGACGCTTCTCGGAACGTTCTACACCTCTGGGACGACTCCGGCGACCGGTCCGATGCTTTCCGAATCGTCGACGGGGCAATACTTCGCGCTGATTTCTACACTGGGGAATGCAACCGTTCCTCCTTATACGAATGAGATCCAGGTCTTCAACGAGTCCACATTCAATCCTGTTTCGAGCATGACGATCCCGGTCGGTGGAGTGACCGGCGGCTTCAAGTATGGCGCGGGCAGCAGCACGGAAACGACGGTCAATGGCTACAATACCCCTGACAGCTTGACGCGCTGGGGAAGCAATGGCCTGGCCTTCCGCGCCCCCAACGGCGTCTTCAGTTTCCGCTCCAATCTGATTACGGATCTCAGTGCAGTCGACGCGGACCTGGGGGTCTCGCTGGCCGCGAGCAGCTCTGCCAGCACCGGCGCAAACACCAGTTTCACCGCGACTGTCACCGACAATGGGCCTTCGGCCTCGACCGGCGTCGTCTTCTCCGCGGCGCTGACGGGGAATGCGCAGTTCGTCTCCGCTACTGCGTCGCAGGGATCATGCACGCAGGCACCGCCGATCGAATGCAGCCTCGGCAGTCTTGCGAATGGCGCCAAAGCTACGGTGACTGTGGTTGCGCTGCCGATGGCCTCAGGAAATTTGGTTGCGAGCGCCCAGGTGAACGGGAGTGAAAGCGATCCTGCGGCAGCCAATAATTCGGCGACTGCTTCCGTAGCGGTTACCGGCGGCGCTGTCAATCCTCAACCCGCGATTAGCTCGCTGTCGCCCAATGCCGTACAAGCTGGTTCCGCAGAGCTCACAATGACGATTGCAGGGAGTGGATTCACCGAGGATTCCACGGTCCTTTGGAGCGGAGCCCCGCTGGTCACTGCTTACGTCAGCGCTGAGCAGCTCACTGCTCAGGTGCCTGCCGGCGCGCTCAAGAGCTTAGGTTGGGCTGCCGTCTCAATAACGACTCCGGCTCCTGGAGGCGGCACGACTAGCCCCGTACCCTTCTCGATCTATAACATCGTGTCCCTCTCGGCCAATCACATTCTCTTCGACCCTTATACACAGCAGCTCTACGCCAGCGTCATCCCGGGAGCTACCCAGGTAACCGGCAACTCGCTGGTTACCATCGATCCCACCACCGGGGTGATCGGAACTCCGATACCGGTCGCCAGCCAGCCCGACAACATGGCGCTCAGCGACGATGGTCAAATTCTGTATGTCAACCAGGACGGCAGCGACAGCGTGGGCAGATTCAATATGCTCAGCAAAACGCTGGAGTTCAGTTTCCCCGCAACCACCGGCGCGAGCTTGCGCGATGTTGCCGTTCTTCCGGGCAGTGAAAATACCATCGCGGTCGATCTTGGCGAAGACTTCGGTTTGCTCCTCTATGACATCGATCCAGTGCACCAGACCGCTACGGCCCGGGGAAACCCTACGGGGCCCTACACCGGCTCGAGCCTGCAGTTCCTGAATGCCTCCACGCTGTTTTCGTTTGACATTGACACCACCGGGGCCACATTCGATGAGTATCCGGTGACCAGCACCGGGCTGACCGTCAGTTACGCCAACCAGTACACGCTTAACAGCTTCAGCGCCTTCAGGCTTAGCGGCGGCATCGCCTTTGCTGACGCGGGCGGAGTGGCCAACCCATCGTCGACCCCTCCGCAATCGATGGGCGCCTTTCTTCCCATCACCCCCACCACCTCGGCCTATTCTTACTATGGGACGAACGGGCAACTGGTCGCGCCCGACACCTCGTTGTCTCGAATATTCTTCGCGGCTTATCCGGCCACCACTACACTCCCACCCTTCAGCACGTTGCCCATGGGCCTCGTCGCCTACGATGAAGCTACATACTTGCCCTCGGCCACGCTTCCGCTGACAGCGCTCAGCTCAACAGTGTCGAGTGGGAGCCCTGGGACATCGGTTGCCTATACGGACCTGTTGCGCTGGGGACAGGATGGCCTTGCTCTGCTTACTTCGGCCGGCCAGATTGCAATTCTGCGTGGGCCGTTCGTACTGCCGCAACTGCTCAACCAGAACGCGGCGGCCACGTTGAGCGGGGCATCCCCGTCCGCGATCACACATGGTTCGGGAAACCTGGTTCTGACCATCACCGGCACCGGATTCATACCAGGAGCGGCGGTGAATTGGAACGGCGCCTATCGCACCACTACCTTCGTGGACGCCGGTCATCTTACGGTAGCCATTCCCGCGAGCGATCTCGCTACCGCTGGCTCAGCAATCATCACCGTAGCGAATCCAGGATCGGTAGCATCCGCTCCGCTGACCTTAGCGATCAATTAGGCCGCTCGTAGCCCGCTGGATCGAGCCGCGACCGCAGCGCACAATCAGCGGACTGCAGGACACGAATGGAGAATCGCTCTCGAACTGAGCGCTCAGTCGTCATCGTGCATGCGACGTAAGTTGTGCGCGTACACGGCCTTGCCGATAGCGTCTCCGAGGAGCTGGCCGGCGGCCTGATCGGTTCGAAAATGTATCCCACCGTAAACACGCGCATCGGAGATGTCGTCGGTAATCTGCTCGAACGTCGTGTATTGCAATACGATGTCGGGCACGGCCGAATTTGACAACGTCATGGAATGCCCGCCTTCCCCGTATATGCGTCTCAGAACCTCGGCTGCGCTATTGGCTGCGCTGCCGTGGTTGGAGGGATAACTCGGGAAACATGGAGTCGTGACAAAGGGGACAAAGTTGGGATCAGGATCGGTCTTCGGATTACCGTCTGTGGCGCCGGCATGGATCGCTGTTTCGGGCCGCCAGAAATTGTAGAGATACTTGTTGAGGAACGCCGCAATCAGGCTGTCATTCACCGCCATGTTCATCAGGGCCAGAGCCTGAGCATTTTCGGACAACGAATGCCACCGTTCCTGTGCAACCTGCTGAACGGCCTGGTTGAAGACCTGGGTTGGTGAAGCCGCCGCATAGAAGAGCGCGACATTTGCGCGATCTTGTGGCCGCTCCGTACTGTCGATGCCCCCTACCGTCATCACCTCGTTGTAGGCTTTCGTGTATGCGCGGCTTGTGAGGGCTGGGGGCGGATCGAGCAGAAAATCACTAGCGCGGCGGATGCCGAACGGAGTTATGTTTTGCCATTGAAAAGCGATTCCGACGGCGACTCCATTCACAATTGGACAGCTCGGTGTGGCCTGCCATTCTCCTGGAACCATCGGCCCGGGTATCTTGAATTGTGCAGGCGACGATCCGTCGTTTGCGCGCAGAGCGATCATGGCCAAAGCTGCGGCATCCCCCGTGGCAATGCCGTCGGTCTTGGCTTGACCGTCCGGTATCGACGCGAGGGACTTGGCGCGCTCGGCGGCAAGGGTCGAAGCGCTCATTGGAAAATAGGTGTTAAGCACGTGATAGGCAGCCTGGATGGCTGCAGCCTCGGGGCTTGCACTTGGCGGTGCCACGATCGTTCCGAGATAGGGATGATACTCGCCCGTGATGGCGTTCACGGATTCGAATACGGCGAGTTGTACGATTGCCGCGTATCGTGCCTGGGCGAATGGGTTCTGGCCGTTCGTGACCGCTGTGTTCACCGCGATCACGTTCCAGTCCAATACG
>JBEKNJ010000109.1:0-14463 GCA_049522955.1 Acidobacteriaceae bacterium | reverse complement strand
GAGATTAATCGGCGGAGAATCTTCACGCCACATGAGTGAGAGCGATCTGTCCGGGATGCGTGAGGGGTTGGTGAACCAAACGAACTGGTGGGTTATATCATCCAAGCTTGTGTCCAGACGCCAATTTGCTACATAGTTCGATCGCTTTTAGACCCGGCATGGGGTTTGTCAAGGTGCGAAACAAACAAAATACCGATGGACGTCATCAGGCAAGCCAGAATCCACAGCAAGCTGACAGCCATAATCTTCCCAAACCGATGGTACATAACATGGTCTACCTGATGCAGAGAAACAACCTCGGTACACCACAAAACGATCGACAGCAGCACACCGGAAGCGGCAAGAGAAGAGCCGCTTTTGCCACGAGACAATCGCCGGATGCGGAGTAACCCCCACAACAAAAGCCCCGCCAGAATGATGAGAACAATCACCTGGGGTAACCGTCGAAACTGGTACTCGTGCGCGCGTTGAGCAGTATCCAAGAGGAACTGGTGCAGCCTCCAACGCCCGTTGAAAGCCATATCCAGAAGTAACGCGCTCTCAATGAGCGTTAGTAACGCGGCAACTTGCCAATCGCGCCGTTGGGTTTTAGCTCGGACCCAGGCAATACAACAACAGACCGCGGCCGTTCCGTAGGCGATGAGCCCGACGGCACGCGTGGGGTTCACCCATTCGCCGATTGTTATCATGTAAGCTGAAACTCCTCGCTAAAATTAAAGCTGTTCCGATTACACACTGGAAGGCCCGATGATTTCGCCGTCGATAGCGTTCTTCGCATGGGTCCCGATAAGTCTATTTATCTATTGGCGCTACCCGCTGCGAGTTGCGATCCTGGTCAACTTCATTGCCGGGTGGGCTTTACTTCCTTCCGCTGCCTACGCCCCGACCGCCGATGCCTTCCCTTATTGGATTTTGGGAACATGTCTGCCGTCAATCCACTTCTTCACCAAAGCGACCGTGACGGGCATGACTTGCCTTCTCGGCATCCTCCTCTTCGACCGGAAGGTCTTCAGGCGATTCCAGCTTGGCTTCTGGGATCTTCCGATGTTGGTCTGGTGCGCTGTGCCCCTGCTAGCAGCGCTGGCCAACTCCCAGGCGCTTTCCGTAGCAATTTGTAACGAACTGTATCAGATTCTAGCCTGGGGAGTTCCCTACCTGATGGGTCGGCTTTATTTCGCGGACGTAGAGTCCTGGAAGCTTGCCGCCAAAGCCTTTGTCATAGCTGGAATGGCCTACGTGCCCATTTGCCTGATCGAGATATATACGGGACCGCAATTCTACGCCCGTCTTTACGGCTATCAGCCATATCGCTGGATAGGCGCGCAGCGCTATATGGGGTTCCGTCCGATCGGTTTTCTGGAAGATGGAAACCAGCTCGGCATCTGGATGGCGATCTCAGCTCTGATTGCAATATGGCTGTGGAGACGCCACATCGTTGACCGTCTTCTCGGAATATCGATCTACTGGGTCAGCGGTACCCTCGTCTGCGTTACGCTTCTCTGCCAGTCGGCTGGAAGCATCGTGCTCTTGCTTTGTCTCTTGCCCTTCGTCTGGTTTCGCAAGAGCAATCTGCCTCGCGCCTTCATTGGGCTCGTTGTCCTGGTGGTATTTGGCCTTATGGCGCTTCGCCTCGCGAACGTCGTCTCCCTGCAAACGCTGGTCAAACAAAATGCTTTCGCCCGATCAACTGCCAACTCTCTCAGGAGGATTCGACGGGGCTCCTTCGGTTGGAGACTGTCTCAGGACGAGAAGTACGTCGGGCTCGCCCTGGAGCAGCCGCTGCTTGGCTATGGCGAGTGGGATTGGTGGAAAGGCGGTTCCACGCGTCCATGGGGTTTGTGGCTGCTTACCTTTGGCATGTATGGCCTCGCGGGACTGATTGCCTTGGAGTGTATTCAACTCGTTCCCGTAGCCCGTATCCTGTGGGCTCCTCGTCCGGACTCCGATCCGTCCAAATTTGATCTGCGGAGCGCCTTAGCCGCGGCCATTTTAAGGTCTGCAATCGATAATCTTCTGAATGGCTCGATGATTCTTCCACTCCTGTTGGTCATTGGCGGACTAAGCGTGCCAGAGTTTGCTGCCTCAGCCAATCGAGTCCCGTCTGGCATGGGTCGGTCCGCCGCGGCGGCCGGCATTTCAAGACGCCGATGAACACGCCCTCGCCGAGCGATGTTACCGAGGACGCGCCCCCACTGAATCTGCATCCGCGGCTCGCATACCTCTTAAGTAGCTACCCCGCTATTTCGCACACCTTCTTCCTTAACGAAATCACGGAGCTCAGGAAGCTCGGCTTTACCATTGACGTTGCTTCCATCAACAAGCCGGTTTGGGCGTCCGGCTCCGCCTCGGAACTTGAGACAGATGCGCTTGAAACCACGTTTTATATCAAGGCGATGAACCCGATCCGGGTCCTCCTGGTCTTGCTGAAGATTATGTTCACCAGGCCCGGTGTCGTGTTCCGCGGCCTGCGAGCAGCACTCCAACTCGATGGTTGGAACCTGGCATCCAGCGGTTACGCATTGTTCTACCTGGCAGAGGCGTTGCTCCTGGGTGAATGGCTGAGCCGCCGCGGCCACAATCACTTGCACATTCACTTTGGCGGCCCGGTCGCCACCGTCGGCATGCTGACATCCACAGCTTGGCAATTCTCCTATTCGCTCATGATTCACGGGCCAGAGGAGTTTTACGACGTGGAAAAGTCTTACTTGCGACGCAAGCTGGAGCGAGCCAAATTTGTCCTCTGCATCAGCGACTATTGTCGCAGCCAGGTCATGAAAGTCAGTGGTCCAGAGCATTGGAGCAAGTTTCACGTGGTGCGTCTCGGCGTGGATCCCCAAGCCTTTGCGCCTGCTCCTCCCGTAGACCACGGCGGCACACTCGAGATTATCTCCGTCGGCCGGTTCGTGCCGGCCAAGGGACACCTGATACTTCTGGGTGCGTTTTCCGACCTTCTGCGGAAAGGACACAAGCTGCGATTGCGGCTCGTCGGGGATGGCGAGGAGCGGAGCAGGATCGAATCTTTTGTGAACCGGGAACAGCTCGACGCTTTTGTGACCTTCGAAGGGGCGCTCAATCACCAGCTAACCAAGCAAAAACTCGCGCGAGCTGACATCTTTGTTCTCGCGAGCTTCGCGGAAGGCTTACCGATCGCGCTGATGGAAGCCATGGCAATGGAGATTCCGTGTATCAGCACCATGATCGCCGGCATTCCCGAGCTAATTCGTAATGGTTGCGAGGGTCTGCTGGTTCCGGCGTCCTCTCAAGAAGCTCTCAGCGCCGCCTTGGCGCGATTGATTTCCGATGCTGCTTTCAGGAAAATTCTTGGGCAAGCAGCGCGGCTACGCGTGCAAGAACTCTACGATCTAAAGACAAATGTCTGCCTGCTCGCCAAGACTCTGGAAACACTCCTCGAAGCGCGATCCCGGTAAAACGCCAGCCGTGTCCAACCTGTCACGACCCAATCGCTCATGTACCGAAGTAATCGATAGCGGTCTAATTAAGTTACCAACGGCGCCCCGTAAATGATCGCCTGACATAGGTTTTTAGTTATGTATCATTTCCACAAGATATTTGCGAATATTGTTTCGTACAGCTGAATTGTTGGGTAGACTCACCACATCCCAGAGAAAACAAAATATTGGAGGTACGATGTCACCGACCAATGAAATAAAACCGAAGAGCCTCAGCCGTGACCAGCTTGTTGTTGAAGATCTCGGCTCCGAATTAATGATTTACGATCAAAATCGTAACCGGGCGTTCTGCCTCAATCAAAAAGCCGCCTTTATCTGGCAGCATTGCGATGGAAAAACAACGGTCGGTGAACTAGCAGCAAAACTGGCGCATTCGTCAGGCGCAACGATCGATGACAAAGTAGTTCAGTTTGCTCTCCAGAGCTTGTCTCAGGATGGCTTGTTAGAGCCTTCTACCTTTGAGCCTGTTTTTCCGATCGGTATGACTCGGCGGCAGGTTATGCAGAAGATTGGCGTACGTGCAGCAGTGGCCCTACCGCTGGTCACCGCTCTTATGGTTGCCACCCCAAAGGCTCACGCCTCTGGCAAGGGCAAGGACAATGGCGGCGGCGGTAAGAAACATAAGCCGTAGAATCGTTTCGACAGCGACGGTACTCGTCCAAAGAGCCTGCTCCTAAGGCCAATCTCCGAGTATCGAATTGCCGCTAATATTTCGTTTGTGTGCCTTGGCTAAAGATCTCGATCCCCTCCGAGCAGACAGAATCACTAAGTAGACTTGTTACTCTGTTCCAGCGCTGGACCTTGTTTTCTAGAACTGCTCTCCACGGTCGACTGTCATGTCTATTTCCAACAAAATCGATGGGAATAGTTCCCATTTTTTTGGAACTATTCCCGCCCTAGCGAAAGAATGTGCATCATGGACGAGATCAGGGCGATTGAAGCTTGCTCATAGATTGACATGCAAGTGTTTCGGAGTTTGTTTTAACCTATTTGCCAACCAGGCGGAACTAATGCAGGACGCATTAGATTACCTCCCCCTGGAATGTGAGCCTTGCTCCTCTCCCTCGGCCACCCCACGCTATTCACTTGTCCGTCTCACCGACTCTCGAGAGACCTCCTATCATCTTTACCGCAACGGTCGGCGGCTCTTCGCCTGCCGCGACCGGCGCGACCTTCTAGATCGCTTCGGATCTACCATCTCCCTTGATGTGGCGGAGGCAAGCCCCCTCCGCACCTTCGTTCATGCAGGCATCGTGGGTTGGGGCAAAGCGGGAGTTCTCATCCCCGGCCGCAGTTTTTCCGGGAAAACCACACTGGTCGCTGAGCTGGTTCGCGCCGGAGCAACCTATTATTCCGATGAGTTCGCGGTCATTGACAGACTAGGCATGGTTCATCCATACGCCCGTCCGTTGCAGGTCAGGCAAGGCGACTCTGATCGCCAGACGCAGCACCCAGTCGAAGAGTTTGGTGGAGTTGCGGGTATCCAGCCGCTCCCGGTAGAGCTCGTCATCGTTAGTCGGTATGCGCCCGAGGCGCGGTGGCGTCCTCGCCAGCTCTCACCCGGACTCGGGTTATTGGAAATTCTCGACAACACCGTATCGGCGCGCAGATCCCCCGCGGTCGTTCTTGGCACGCTTAAACGGGTGGTATCTGAGGCTCTGGTCGTAAGAGGAGTTCGCGGTGAAGCGTCCCAGGTGGTCGAGTGGATTACAGGAAATCTTGGTCCTTCAAGAAATCATTGTGACTCGCCCAAATGACCCCCGAATCAGAACTCTTGCTAGCTATCCTCCGCGGCAGCGAAATCCAAGCTCCGGCGTCGATCGACTGGCACTCTCTTCTCGAACTGGCCGACAGCCATGGTGTCTTATCTATTTTCTGTAAAAAATATCGCGGGACATTGCCAGAGTATCTAAGGACCCGCGCGCGCGACGAGTGGACAACGTCAGCCCTTTTAGCATGTGAATTAGAGTCTCTCCTCGAACATTTCTCCCTGCGCGGATTGGAAGTTCTGCCTCTAAAAGGTCCGCTGCTGGCGCAAATGCTCTATGGCAGCCCAGGTTTGAGACAGTCTGGTGATCTCGATCTACTGGTCCGCCGCAAGGACTTTGAACGAGCGCAGGTGCTGCTTAAGGATCTTGGATTCCAACCCTTATCTCCCGCAGATTTTTACCACCAGGAATTCAAACGGGGGAACAGCTGGGTTGAGTTGCACTTTTTGGTTACTCCTCCCTCCAATCCGGGCCTGGACCTGCGCGCGTGCTGGGAGCGTGCGGCGACGATCCAATTCAGAGGACAGACGGCTCGATGTTTTGCCAAACCAGATCTATTCGTGTATTTGACTATTCATGGGATAAAACACGAGTTTGCGCGTCTCATTTGGGTTCTCGACATTGCGAACGCGCTAGCGGAACTGCATGAGTGCGAACTCAACCAAGCGCTGATTATGGCTAGGGGCCTAGGCATCGAAGGCGCTCTACTGACTACTTGCGAGCTGGCGCGCCTAAGCTTTTATAGCAGGCTGCCAAATTCAATTGTTAAAGCCATCGCGTGTAGACCGGCCATTAGCATTCGGGCAGCAGCCATTTGGAACGGCGTACTCGGAGATACCCCAAAACCGCAAACAACCCCTCAGGGGGCAGAACTCTTCCTCGCTCTCGAACAAGATGCCAGGTCTCGCTGGACGCAGCGGATGCGCTATTTTCGACTTTCACAACAGGATCAACTCTGGGCCCAGCGTCATCGCATTCCCCTGCACGGGATGTTATTCGTCCGCCCTTTACGTCTTCTCGCAAAACATGGACTTAGACCTGTATGGCATGCGTTGTTTCCTCTTCGGCGTTGAGATGTAAAGTCGCTGACGGCCAGTTGACAGGGTCCGAAGCTCTCCAAAATACAGGCTGGTCATGCCCGCTCAAGGAGCAAGGCTTCCCCCGAAAAGTCCTTCCCATACACTAAACACGCGCAAAATGTGTTTCTTTATCCCGCGCTTCCCGGACGCGCCTATAGACGGCGGTCCAATTCAGAATGACATCGGACCAAAGGAAACCGCAGTCCAACGCGCGTTTGCGGCTGGCAATCGACATCTGCTCCGCTAACGCTCCATCAGCAGCCAATAGATCCATGGCCTTAGCCAGTTCACTCACTACGTGCTCCTCACTGACAGGCTCGATCAGAAGCCCAGTCTGCGGGGTGACGAGGAGGGACGGCCCACCCCAATTGAGCGCGATGACGGGCAGCCCCTGAACCATGGCTTCCTGAACCACAATGCCGTTTGCCTCGGCGAGGCTCGGGAAGACCAAGGCGCGATATTGCCGTAGCGTTTCCGCTACTTTGCTGTGATCGGGAATCCATTCGATGAAATTGACGCGGTCCTGCAGCTTCAGCTGCGCTGTCAGAGCTTTCAGACTCTGCAGCATCGGACCTCGACCGATGATGTCGAACTCGATGGCATTCGTGGTTTGCTTTAGGGCTTTGATGATTAGATCGGTGCCTTTATGCCCCACAAGGCGTCCATTCACGAAGAACCGCAGGTTCCTTCCGGTGTGCGTAACGCGTGGCAAGGCATAGAGACGATCGAGCACCCCGCTGTCGAGAGAGTCGACGAATTGCTCTTCCCGACACCCGCACATTCTCAGCGATTGGTAGGTGCGGTTGCCGCCCGCAACTAGCAGCGCATCAGCATGCTGCTTGCCGGTTATCGCAAAGCGCAGAACGAGCTGCAGAAAGGGATGTAGCCAGCGGCGTACCCGATAGGTCAACGGTTCCCGGTCGCGAAATGCGGAAGGATAGTGGATGTTCCCGTTAATTGGGCCAATGATGATGCCGGCGCCTCGCACGCGAAAGTAGGGCAGGACTGGAGACACGGGAGCCGTGAAGTGAATAATTGATCCGCGCTGCTCTTTCGAGATCCTTTGAGCCAAGCGTGCAGCCCGCCACAGAAAAACCAGCCCGACACCGAAAGCGAACCCTAGGCGATGGCTTGTCCGCTCCAACTTTGTATCACTGAGATAGGAAACCTTCATATCCGGATACTTACTGTCCAACTCCGGCTTCACTCGCTCGTGGGTGATCTGGTGAACACGGATCCCTTGGCGCTTGAGCTCAAGATAGATCTGGAGCGCCTTAATGGCCTCCCCTCCCATCTGCTCGGAGACATTGGGCGATACAAGGATGATGTAAAGTTCATCGACCTCAGTAGAAGTCATCAATTGGCCTCGATAGGCGACCCCCCAAGGGCAAGTTTAACGCCTGAAGTTCTCTCGGTTTCATCGTGTCCGTCCACTCGCTGTACTATTGCAGATACGATCGGCGAACGGCTGCGGGTATGGGCGTCTTCTCCCAGCATCATGTTATCTCCAGAGGCAGCTGCTATTGGCGTCCATACACACGACCGTCCCAACGCATTAGAGATTGCGTCGAAGACCTCAAGCGTTATGACTTGATCGCCCCGCGGCGACGGGGTCCGTCGCGAACTCTACTTCAACCACCTCAGATTAGCGGGCCTCCTAGATCCTCAGACCAGCTGGACTCGTAGCAACTTAGATGATCTCACCTTTAGAAGAGACCTCTTGGTGAGTCCCGGGAAGCGGCGTTGTTTTCAGCTCGAGTAGCATTAGAGCTCCCATCCACATACCGTGTTCCTGCGTGAGAAGACAAGAGGTTCAATCCCTGCTTTCAGATGGATGGTGCGTAAACACGTCGAAACTAGCGGCCGAAAGACAGTCTCAAACCCTGATTTGGGCAAGCCTAAAGCCTAAGAACAACTGTTGTAAATGAAACTTAGGTAATAAGACTTCCGAAATCCGGCCTTGTTGCTTTGCTCATCGGATGTTCTGACGTAATGTCAAGTGATAAGACAAACCCCGCAATGGATGGCCACTGATCCAGAACCCAAGGCGCGCCCGGGCGCGCACCGTTTCATCTTAAACATTCGAACAATGCTGCCAGGGCAGCAATCAGCAACGCTCACTGATTACTGCTGTAACCTTTCCACTTTTGGTTAGGCTCTGGGAGAAGCAAGCCCGGACCAAGCGCGACTCAGCCACTGATACCAACTATCGATCGATACTATCGTTTGATGCCAACGACGTGGTAACCTTTTTCGAGCAGAGAATAAATACCGACTCGGGTCATGACCCGAAAATCGCGTGAAATCAGACTTCCAGATGGAGGCCGGTCCCCCTATCGGTTCTTCCAGGAACGGACTCAGTTTCTGCGCAACAATCTAGAGTGGGATGAAACCAGGGGGGCCTCGGCTCGCAGCATTCCAGACTTGCTCGACGCATCGTTCTCAACGATGCCCTCGGAGCCTGCCGCCGAATTTCTTGGGGCTGTCCTGTCGCGCTCTGAGCTGGCCGACCGAAGCGACCGGCTTGCTTCGTGGTTGATTGAGAACGGCGCAGGTCATGGTGCCCTGGTGGGCATCTACATGGAGCACTCGATCGAAATGCTGGTGAGTGTCCTTGGAGTCCTCAAGGCCGGGGCGGCGTATGTGCCCCTCGATCCTATGTTTCCTCGCCTGCGGATCGAACAAATCCTGCATGAAACCAAGGTCCCGGTATTGCTGACACTCACACGTCACCGGAAGGATCTGCACGTTTCTGATGCGCGGATTTTCTGCATGGATGGCGAAGCTGGCGCGTTGCAGACTTTACCCCGGCAACCACTGCCCAAAGTTCATTCCGAGATGCGGGCTTATGTGATCTTCACGTCTGGCTCCTCGGGCGTTCCCAAAGGAGTGGAGGTGGCACATGGGTCGGTCGTGAACCTGCTCAATTCTGCTCGGGAACTGCTCGAGATTGGGCCGCACGACCGTTTGTTTGCGATTACGACGCTGGCCTTCGACATTTCGGTCCTGGAGCTGCTGCTGCCCCTGGTCTCGGGGGGCACGGTCATCATCGGATCGAAGGATGCGGCGGCCGACAGCAAACTGCTGATAGACCAGCTTGCGACCTCGCGAGCAACTGTGCTGCAAGCTACTCCGGTGACATTTCGCATGCTGCTGGACAGTGGGTTCCAGCCTACGCCTGGGTTCAAGATGCTCTGCGGAGGCGAAGCCTGGACCACGGCGATGGCAGAAAGACTGCTTGCATCGGGAGCCCGGCTGTGGAATATGTATGGGCCGACGGAGACGACAGTATGGTCGTCCATTACCGAGATCAAGCGCGGCGAGCCTCGCGTGGTGGTCGGCCCCCCGATCGCGAATACACGCTTTTATGTGGTGGACGAACGTCTGCAGCCAGTCCCCGTGGGTACCCGCGGCGAGCTTCTGATTGGCGGCGCGGGAGTCGCTTTGGGATACTTCCAGCGTGAGCTTCTCACTGCCGAAAAATTCCTTGCCGATCCTAATCTTCCCGGTGGGCGAATGTATCGGACGGGCGATGAGGTGCGCCAACTTGACAACGGTCGACTCGAGTTCATCGGGCGGCTCGACCAGCAGATTAAACTTCGCGGCTACCGAATCGAGCTAGGCGAGATCGAGACGGCCATGATGGCGTGCGAGGGTATCCGCGATGCGGTTGCGATGTTGCGGAAGGATACTTCCAGCGATGGTTTCCTGGTTGGCCTCTATACGGCCGCAAAAGACGTCCCGGCTTCGCTCTTGAGAGAATCGCTGGCTCAGCGGCTTCCAGGGTACATGATTCCTCGCAACTTCGAGAGGCTGGATGAGTTCCCGCTAACCCCCAATGGAAAAACGGACCGCCGCAGTCTTGCCGACTATACGTTGACGACAAATTCTCCAGACGCTGCGACAGGGGAAACGGTGTCGCCGATTGAGCTGGAGATTGCCCACATGTGGCGGAAGATCTTTCCGGGGGGACCGATCACCTCCGATTCAGACTTCTTCGAACTCGGCGGAGATTCTCTTCTATTGGTCCGGTTGCAATCCATGATGAGCCGCAAGTTCGGACTTCGGCTCGAAGCGGTCGACATTACCAATCACTTCACACTCCGGAAGCTCGCGAAGTGGGTGGAACAAAGGCAGGCAGATGGCGGCGACTCGGAGAAGATGCCGGCCCCAGACCCGCGTCTCCTTCCATTGCAGAAACTAGGCGCCGGTACTCCGATCTTTATCCTTCCTCAGATGATGTATTTTCGGGTGCTGGCAGACGAATTGGGCACAGAACAGCCGGTTTACGCCATTCAGATGATGGATGATGATGTGCCCAAGGAGATGGACTCTCCGAGCATGGAAGATCTCGCGCGCTTGTATATCAGGCTGATTCGCAATGTGCAGCCATCCGGACCCTTGGAGGCTGGTGTCTCTGGGGTTGGATGGCCTATGAAGTCGCGCGTTTACTGGAGGATCAGGGGGAAGTTGTCGAGATACTGCTTATTGTCGACGGCTTGGCTCCCGGATTCTGGGAGAGATACTCCCCATCACGTCAGCTCTTGATGAAGATGACTATGCTCGTATCTCGCGTGGCCTGGCTCGTAATCCGGTTTGGACGGGTCAGCTTCGCCCGAACGGATAAGGACCGCCTTCGGCGTCTGCGCACTCTCGCCGTTTCAATGGCTTTTATGTTGCCTCGTCGACTGCGGCCGACGGGTTACGTAACAGAGACGGCGCGCATAGAACAAATTGCATCTCAGGCTGCCCGTGATTACAAGCCTTCGCCGATCAAGGCCAACGTACTACTCTTCACGAGCGAAGTTCGACCCACCGGCTCCTTTATGGGTAATGACATGGGATGGGGCGCAGTATTGGGACGTCCGGTGCATCTCAATTCCTTGCCCGGAAATCATAACGAAATATTTCATCCGGCCCCTGCGAGCATAATGGCTGGGTTCGTCCGTGAGGCTTTGGGATTGAAGTCTGAGGTAACTTCCCGCACGTGAAGTCAGCCCTATCCTCGTGCTCGTCTTCAGTAGCAACCAGAGTGCTAAACGGCCGGCCACGCGCTATCATTGCATGGATCCCAGCGGTTGCGGAGCATTACCAGATTGAAGCCTGAGCTCAGCCCCGAACGTACATCTCCCGACGCGCTTCTTTTACGCGACCTCCGGGAACTTACCTCCGCCGAGTTTCTGGCGCTGCTGAACCGGAAGAATATCCACCTCCAGGCACGCGACGGTTTCTGGCGCTGCTGAACCGGAAGAATATCCACCTCCAGGCACGCGACGAACACCTTGCGGTCAACGCTCCCGCGGGCGTACTTAACGACCATCTCCGCGCCGAGCTAAAACGTCGCAAAGATGATCTGTTGATGCTGCTCGGAGCAACGAAGGAAGTTTCTCCGAAGTCGCCTGTGCTTTCGATGAAACGAGGGGGCCGCATTCCCATGACTTCAAGCCAGCAAGGAATGTGGCTCATCGATCATTTCGACCCTGGCAACATCGCCTACAACATTCCTGAGGCCTTTCTCTTCAACTTTTCGTTGGACCTTGAGATTCTCCGAACGTCGGTTGACCTGCTGATCGCGCGGCATGAGATCCTCCGGACCGGCTTTCACGAGGAGGACGGCGAGCTCTACCAGGCCATTGCGGCGGAAGTTCATACGGAGGTCGGCTTCACGGATCTGCGATCGCTTTCCGAAGCAGAAATCGAATCCAAGTGCCGCAGCTTAATTCGTGAACATGCACGCCGGCCTTTCGATCTTCGGTTTCCGCCATTGGTGCGATTTCATTTCTTCCGCGTCGCGCCGGATCGTGACGTCCTGCTTGTCAACGTCCATCACATCATCGCCGATCTTCAGGCGCTATTCACTCTGCGCGAAGAGCTGATGCTTTGCTACCAGGCTTTTTCGGCGAAGACGGCGCCGGACCTCCCCGCTCTACCTCTGCAGTTTGCCGATTACGCTCTCTGGGTAGACCAGCAATTGCGCGACGGGATGATGGAGAGCCAGGTCCAGTACTGGAGGGAGAAACTGGCTGGATTGCCGCCCTTTCTGGAGCTTCCTATAAGTGGAACCTATCCTGAGAAGCGCAGCTTTGGGGGGGCCAAGGTGGCCTTGGTCGTTCCATCTGCTGTGCGCGGGGCCCTCACTCGGATCGGTCGCGAATGCGGCGCTACTCCCTTCATGACCTTTCTTGCAGGTTTTGCTGTGTTAATAGCGCGCTTTTCCGGCCAGCACGACTTCTGCATCGGCTCCCCCGTCACTCAACGTACTCGCGTCGAAACACAACGGATGATCGGCCTCTTCATGAACATGGTCGCTTTTCGCGTCCAATTTGCTCCACAACATTCGTTTCGCGATATTGTGCGGCAAGTCCAGGCGACCGCGCTGCAAGCCTACGAACAGAGAGACGTTCCCTTTCAGACATTGGTGCGTGCACTGCGTTTCAACCGACGATCGCCGCGATCCCCGATCTTCCAGGTCATGTTCGGTTTCGAACCGCTGAGCGTGGCAGATCCGAGCTTCTGGCAGTTTGATAGTGACCCAGGTACCGCGAGATATGACCTCTCCCTCCTTTTGAACGAGTCCGCGGACGGCAAAATGTATGGCTATTTGGAGTACCGCACCGACATCTTCGAAGAGGACGAGATCGCAGCCCTCGCCGGCCGGTTCTACAATCTTCTTCAGGAAATGGCGGAAGCTCCAGACCGCCCCGGCGTCTCCGGACCACCTGGGGGGGAAGGTTAAGGCAGTCGTGGCTTAATCAAGACTATCCGCCTGTGCCACTCGCTCCACACACCAAACTCTTCGGCGAATTTTCCAATGCCTTCTCTGCAGGATCAGACAAGCAAGAGCTATGGAGTATGACGTAGGTTCGATCAGGATATCTGTTGAGTTTCAACCGGTGAGTCCAACTTTCGTACCAAATGGCCGTTGTTGATTTCGTAGATGGCATCGAAGTTCTTAACCACATGGATATCGTGTGAGACGACGATGATGGTAGGGGCGTCGGGGAGCCGGTGAAGATTCGCCGTGACCCTCGCAACCGAAGCTACATCCAGGTGATTGGTCGGTTCATCGAGAAGCAAAATGCGCGGCCGTCGCAGGATGGCTCGTGCAATCGCAATGCGCTGGCGTTGACCTCCAGAGAGCAGCACACCACCTTCGCCGATGATCGTGTCATAGGCGTGGGGCAGACTAACAATAAATTCATGCGCGGTTGCCATTTGTGTCGCCCACTCCACTTCTTCAGGCGTTGCCGTAGGACTTCCATAGACCAGGTTCTCAAAGATGGTGCCGGAGAAAAGTATCGGGTCCTGCATGACCACGCTGATCGACTCGCGCAGCTCAGAAATATCGATATCGTCGTACGGTTGCCCGTCGGCCAACAGGCGTCCGGCACGGGGCCTATAAAAGCCACAAAGCAGATGCAACAAAGTAGTCTTGCCGGAGCCATTCGGACCGATAAGCGCGACCCGGGAGCCCGCGGGTAGTTCAAGATCGATGCCCTGGAGGAAATCATCGGCACGATAGCCAAATCGCACCTGTTCGAAGGAAATGTTGCCTTGAAACGAAATGCGCTGCGTTCCGCAATAGGGCTCAACATCAGTGAGCACAAGCAATCCGTGAAGTTCTGAAAGGGATTCGCTCCCAGCAATGATCATCGGAGCGGATGAAAGTAAGTCGCGGAGATAGGAACTGAGCAGGCTCAGACAGAAATAGAACGACATCAGGCTGCCCATGGTCATGGTGTGGCTGGCCAAGGCCCATCCGCCCACCAGCAGCATCAGGGCGAGCAGCGCGGCGGTCATGTTTTGCTGCGAAATGGTATAGACAGCCTGGAGCCAGGCCATTTTGACGCTAACCTCCCGCAGCCCTTCCATACGCCTTGTCTGGCGCTCCACCTCGAAGTCCTTGGTGTTCTGCAGGCGAACTAGGTCGATGGTCCTGAGCATGAACAAAATGCCATGGCTGAAGTCATGGAACGATTGGTGATACTGCTGCACCTGAAGCCTCACCCTGCGTGCCAATTGTCGATTGATGATCAGCAGGATAGGGCCGGCACAGAAAACCGCCAGGCAGAGCTTCCAATTGAGGACGACCAAAATTACAGTGACTGCCACGGAGCACACCGCTGCAGGCAGGAGGTCCGACAG
>JBEKNJ010000108.1:0-12515 GCA_049522955.1 Acidobacteriaceae bacterium | reverse complement strand
TCACCCTCGCGAGCAACAGTGCAAGACTCGAGGCCAGAATGGAGTCGCTTCTCCTTTTCTGTAGGGCTCTCTCATCCCCTACAATGTGCCGGTTTAGCCCGGCGCTCTCTGTCACCTGGTTTTTCCCAGTTGGTCTTCAGACACATGCAAAATCACGCATCGAATCCAGCTCCCGAAAGCGATAAAGGTGGCGACCGGGCAGATCAGGACGGTCAGTGGGAAGCCGAATGGCGATCCAGCGTACGATGCTGCCTCAAGGAAGGTCTTGTAGTGTCCATTTGAGCCACCGATCAGAACGTCGATTGCAAACGATATCGCACCAACAATCGGCGTAAAAAGCAGCGCATAGCCCCATATATTGCTCTTCCAATTGCGTGTCTTCTCGCTGATGTGCCACACCCAAAGACATGCACCAACGAGGAATGGAAGCGCGATCAGCCACACTAACCAGGGCTGGCTAATCGCCTACGAGCGATAGAGTGCCGCAGCGACCACCCCAGATGCGAGCGCAACGGCAGTGATGCCGACGATGTCAGCAAAGACCGCTTTGGTGATCATGCTCATGCTTGGGAAGTTCGCGGAAACAGCAATTCTACATGCGATGCAAGGCCGAACTGCAATTGGAGGTTTCGTGGACTGAGGTACCGATCAGCATTGTCATGCTCCTGGTTCGAGTGACGTAGCTCGAAGTGGTGCGAAGGTGCGCCGTTGTCTTGACAGACAAAGGCGCTTCCCTCGTATCTGAAGAGCAGGACTTCCTACCGAGTACCAGGAGAATTCGGATTGGAAACTGTTGATGCTGCGTCGACGATGAAATCAGAGACTTCCTTTGGCTTTGAGATCATCGGGACGTGACTTGTCGCGAGAGTCAGGGTCTTTGCGTTCATCCTCCTAGCCGTGACTCGTTCTTGTTCTGGCGCGATCATTCGATCGTTTGAAGCGACAACGAACCATGAAGGTTTTGAACGCCAAGCAGCAGTTGTAATCGGGGCTCCCAAGGCAGCGCCTTGGGTTGGCACCTGAGTCGCAATCATTAACGTCCGGTCTGCCAAGGCTACATCCGGCGCGAAATCTTCAAGAATCCCTTTGTCCGTCAATACCAGGAAGCCATCGGATAGTGGGCGAAGCTCGCCGACGCCCGGCGTTGCCCCATACGGCTTTCCCAGGCTACCGGCTGACTCTCCCTGATCGGGAGCGAAGGCAGCGACGTAGACGAGCCCAATCACCTTGGGATCATTGCCGGCTTCAGTGATGACCGCTCCCCCATAGGAGTGACCGACAAGGAGCACCGGACCGTCCTGGGCATCAATGATTCGCTTTGTGGCTGCGACATCATCCCTAAACGAGGTAAGTGGGATCTGGACACAGACGACGTGTAGACCCTTTGCCTCAAGAAGCGGGATAAGCTTCAGCCAGCTTGAGCCATCTGCCCATGCTCCATGAACAAGAACCACGTTCTTGATGGGTTCTTTCAGCGGAGCCTGCGACAAGCCAGGTGAAGGGAGGATGAGTAAAACGAGTAGAGGGCATAGGAATGCCGCCAGGAGGTTACGCCGTAAATTCATAATGTTGTCCCTTTCGCAGTGGAGGACCCGCATCACGGAATGTCATCGTGTGCAGCATCCCATCCTGTGCTGAAGGTAGGGCAGTTCCGGACGCGGCAACAGTCTCGATCCGGCCATAAGCGGATGGCTCAATAGAGCCACCGGCCTACATTTCTATATAGCCACGCCGGATCGCGATGATTGCGGCATCAGTACGATCGCTGGCGTCCAGCTTCGACAGAATGCTTTTCACGTGGTTCTTGACAGTGTTTTCAGAGATACCCAGTTCTGAGGCGATAACCTTGTTGGCCTGCCCCTGAGAGACCGCACGAAGCACGTCCAGTTCTCTAACGGATAAGGAGTCATCGGCAGCGTGCTCTGCCATCTCCCGAGCTACCTCCGGAGGAATTCGACGTCGTCCCGAATGAATGACGCGAATCGTGTCGATCAGCTCTGTCCGCAATAGGTTCTTGAGTAGATAGCCTACAGCGCCAGCCTTAAACGCCCGAAGCGCAACAATGTCTCCGGCTGCTGTCGTGAGAATTACAAACCTTGCCCTTGGAAAATCTTTCCGCAAGATCTCGATCGCTTCAATCCCACCCAGACCCGGCATGCGTACATCCATAAGCGTGACATCAGGATGGTGCATGCGGAACATCTCAATCGCCTCATTGCCATCTGATGCCTCCGCCACTACCTGCATATCCGCCTGAGTATCGATTTCGCTCCTGAGTCCAGACCGCATCATTGGATGATCGTCAACAACGAGAACTCGAATTATTTGGGTCTCAGGCATTTGGCTGTCCAGTAAGAGCTAGAACTTTGTAAATAAAGCGTCGCATCCAGCCAGGGCAAGCTTCGGTATTCGTCACCAGATAGGCTTCTGCTGCCGGGACGATTATTTCAATTTCCGTCCCCTCGTCCTTTCGGCTCCAGACATTCAGATGACCGCCGACCTTGGTAGCTCGCTCTTGCATTCCAGGAAGTCCCCAATGCCCCTTCCGCATTCCATCCTGCACGATCTTCTCATCAATGCCGCTACCGTCATCTCGAACCCGAAGCTTCAACGCATCGGAAACATACTCCAACTCTATCTCAATGTGCGTAGCGTCAGAATGTCTGAAGGCGTTGTGGAGCGCCTCTTTCCCAATCCTGTAGATCTCCGTCGCCGTAAGGGGATGCAGCGGACGTGATTGCCCCAGCACAGTCACCTTGAATACCGCGTCATGCACATCCTGCAGATCTTCTCCAGCCTGTGCGAAGAGCGTTGCAAGCTCCGCTGTGTCCATCGTTGCTCGCAGATCGAGCAGAAGCTCTCGGCCCTGTAGCATAGCTCTATCCGATTCCTCCAGGGCCGCAACGAACACCGCACGGGCTGGATCATCGTTTCTGATCTGCGAGGTTCCAGCGTTGAACTTTAAGAATAGCCCCTGGATGGCCTGAAAGAAGGTGTCGTGCAGATCTCTTGCGATACGTTCTCGTTCACCTAAGCGAACCATGATTCTTGTCTGCACCTGCGCCGTAGCAAATCGCAGGCGTGCAAGGTACATGAGGTAGAGCAGGGCAAGGCAAGATGCAAGAACAAGCAGGCGAAACCACGGTGTCTGATAGAAGGCGGGAGCGACCAGAATGGTGACGGAATCCCCGATGTTGCCCCACAGGCCATCTGTATTGCTTCCAGCAACCTGAAACACGTACCTGCCCGGCCGCAGATTGTTGTAGAAGGCCTGCCGGCGGTTTCCAGCCTCTTGCCAATCCTGCTCAAATCCGGAAAGACGGTAGCGGAACATTACGTTTTGCGGAACCGAGAAGCTAAGGCCCGTGTAGTCAATCCGCAAATTTCGGATCAAAGGGGGTAAGTTGACCGTTTCTGACCGAATGTATGGGATAAGATCGGCCGTAATCTGCTCAATATGGATCGGCGGCTGGAAAGTGTTCGAAGACAACATCTCGGGATCGACCACCTGGACTACCTGCCCATTGACAAACCAGACACGCCCATCACTACCTAGTGACATTCCTGGAGTGAAGGATGACGGACCGCTGAAGTATCCGTCGAACACCGTTAGTGTGCGCACCTTAATCGTGTGTTCTGGTTTGGCCCAAAACTCCCGAACTTCATTCCTGGGTATGATCACAAGGCCACACGGCATGTGCAACCAGAGATTGCCGCGTCTGTCCTCAATGACTTGCTCGACAGCGGAGCACGGCAGACCTTTGGCTTTATCTAGAACAGCTAATCTTCCCGCTCTCGTACCGAGGAGACCATAGTCGCTAGCCCCCCAAACAGTTCCATCTGAATCAACGGTCATCGCGTTGTTTCCGGCGTGATCGCTGCCACCCTCGCGAATTGTCGAGAAGCGCTCCCCATCCCAATGTCGCAGTTGTCCCCCCGTCAGACCAACAAAGATCCCACCTGCGGGGTCGGCAGCTATCGTAGTTGAGCGTTCTGTTTCCACTCCGCCGGCGTCAGAGATCACATGTCGGTTTCGAATGCGCAATAGATGTTCATGAGAATCCCTTATGGCAAGCGCATACATATCCTCAACCTTTGCATCCTGAACAATAGAGCGAATGATTCCCAAAGATTCGCCCTTATCGGCGGTTATCGAGGAGAAGTGCTTTTCATCATAAGTGGCCAGACCATTGTCTATACCTACCCAAAGCAGGCCGTCGCGATCTTCTACAAGCGACGTGACTGATTCGCCTGGGAGCCCGTTCTTCCTACGTATGGATGTGACTGTGTTGCCCTCGATCCGGTCGAGGGCCCCTTCATTGCCAACCCAGATGGTCCCGGCGTGGGTCGCCACAACAGCACTGGTACTACCTGCGGCTAAACCATCACGAGGAGAAAAGGTGGTCACGCGCAGACTTCGAAACCGATCGATTCCAGAAGACGTGGCAGCCCAGACATTTCCTTCCTTATCCTGGAATAGAGCATAGACTGTATCGCTTGAGAGGCCGTCTGAACTGCCGAAATGATTGACAAAGCCCCCTTTGAGGCGGTAGAGACCTTTCGATAATGTTCCGACCCATAGAGCTCCATCATTGTCATGCAGCAGAGCGATTGCAGCTATTTGCTCGCTGTTGAACCCGGGCAACTGAAGCGATGAGAATTTACCTTCAAGTTCCCTTTCAAGTCCGAGTCCTTTTCCAAGCGAGTTCATGCCGATCCAGACAGACCCATCACTGTTTGCAAGCGTCGAACCTATCCCGGAAAGGCCTAAACGATGATTCAAACCAGGAATAGTTACAACCGTCGCAGCGCCTCTAGACCAATGACTTAGCGAGTTGCTATGAGCCACCCAAAGGGTGCGGTCCGAAGCCTCCACAAGAGAAACCGCGTAAGGTTTGTCTATCCCTTCAGCCGCTCCATGACAAAAGGCTTTATCTTCTCTTACTTCACATAGGGGTGAAGCATGTGCCCCCAGGCGGGCTTGTGCTACCCATATCTCGTGGTTGTGATCCTCAATGATGGCATCGATGTGGCCAGTCACCTGTGGATATAGCGTGACTTTGCCTTTGTAGCTGCGAACAAGGCCACCGCTCGTGCCCAACCAAAGGCTTCCGTCCGATGAGCCGAGAAGCGATATCGTATCGCTCAGCACATTTTTGTTTGTCGGGATCGTGAATGGGGTAAATCTGACGCCATCGAATCTTAGCGTCCCTGTCGGGGTACCAAACCAAAGATAGCCGTCCACCGTCTGAGCGATCGTTTGTGGTGAACTCTGGAAATAGCCGTCTTCGAGTCTCCAGGCAGTGTGCCCGTATTGGCTGATGTGTTTGGCAGGTTCGGACGCACGGGACGAGAAGGAGACGAACGCAAAGGAAGAGACGATTAGCGCGACTGCGCTCCTGTAGACAACCGGCGATCGTTGGGCTACGGAGCAGAATGGCAAGCCGATCCTTTGAGGACGCAGATGTAAGAAGACTACTCTTAATTGTGCGTGGGGGGTAGAGGCTCGAAATGGCTAGCGTGAGCTGTTCCTTTGGGGTCTTCAAACCCCTCCTGCAACCTGCTGAACTCGGAATGTGCAGAGATTGTTCACGATGTTCCCCGCAGGACCTCCAGGTGCTGGCCTCATACTCCTACGTCTGTGTGCAGCAGGCATGGTGGTAGGTTACGCGGTGAGTGCCGGCGCAAAAGTACCGAACTGGGGCTTTCTCCTCCTTTTGCCTGTCGCATTCTTTTTACTTCTAGGACTGATGACGCCGGTTGCTTCCGTCGGAGCCCTATCGATACAGGGCGTCATTGCGTGGAAAGCCGGA
This sequence comes from Acidobacteriaceae bacterium, assembly GCA_049522955.1. GTDB lineage: Bacteria > Acidobacteriota > Terriglobia > Terriglobales > Acidobacteriaceae > PALSA-350. The sequence continues at coordinate 6,702 of JBEKNJ010000108.1, read as the reverse complement.
TTTTCCGGTCTTCCCTGCTGTGTTCTTGGTGTGCTGCTTCTCACAGCGGTTCTCTTGCTCGGGCCCGGTGCCTATTCGCTTGACGCCTTGAGGTTCGGACGTCGAAGAGTGATCGTATCGCGCGGCTAGGCTCCTCCAGCATCAGCCATCATTGCAATTCGCAGGTCTACTACGCAAAGTCATTAGCCCGAAAGGGCCCACGATTAGCGGCCCAATCTGGTCTTTGCCAGCCTACTTCCCGCCCTTAGGATTGCAACTGTAAAGCGGCCTTCGCGCAGGATGAGACGGAGAAAGCCACGCAGAGACGCAATGATGAAGAATGGCAATGCTCTAGTTACACCGACGTCACCGCTCGACCTTCTACACGTTTTATGAAGCCGGCTACACGATTACCCGCTCTATGCCCTGCTGCTGTGGCTTTCTAAGCAGCGGCACCTTGTCACGACGTTTCTATCACGCACCACCGAAACCCTGGAGGCTGTCATGAGTAAGAAAGCAAATATCATGCTAGTGCATGGAGCATGGGCGGACGGTTCATGCTGGAGCAAGGTTGTCCTCTTGCTGCAGGCAAAGGGCTATAACGTCACCGCAGCTCAGATCCCGCTCACATCCCTTGAGAACGACATCGAAGTGACCCGGCGCCTGCTTTCCGAGCATTCGGAACCTACTGTATTGGTCGGTCACTCTTATGGAGGCGCGGTCATTACCGGCGCAGCCACGGCCACTCCGCAGGTTAAAGCGCTCGTTTACATCACTGCGTTCGGTCTCGATGAAGGCGAGAGCCTGGAGTCACTGGCAAACCAAGGCCCTCCGTCGCCGGGCTCTGTCTCCATTCAGCCGGATGCTCACGGATTCCTCTGGATCAATCGTGATAGTTTTCACAAATCGTTCGCAGGGGACGCCACAGCGGATGAGGCTTCTGTCATGGCCGCAGTTCAGAAACCCCTGGCGCTTGCCGCCTTCGGCGGAAAGGAAGGGGTTCCCGCATGGAAGACACTTCCCTCCTGGTACCTGGTCTGTACTGAGGATCAGATGATTCCGCCTCCGGCCCAGGAGTTCCTTGCCAAACGCATGAACGCGACCGTGCGGTCCGTTCCCTCAAGCCACTGTCCCTTCATGTCCAAGCCAGAGGCTGTGGCGGACATCATCGCTCTCGCAGCCGAGGCGATCGACAAGTAGCAGCTCCCCAGCTCTTCTTAACTGTTGCAGAAGCCGCCTTCTTGAGGGTCTGGCGGCTTCACGCCTCATTTCTTTATTCCCGAGGGTCCTATGAAGACAAAAGCAAGAGTGCTGGTAATGGGAGCTACAGGGCAGGTCGGCGGTGCTCTGGTCCCGCTGCTCGCAGCCAATCAGGGCATGGACGTCGTTGCGGCAGCTCGGACACCAGCAAGAGCAAAACACCTGGGAGTTGAGGTTGCGGAGTTCGATCTCGACAGAATTGAAACGTTTGCCCCGGCATTAGAGGGCATTGATCGCATTTTCATGGCAACGGGCTACACGGTGGATATGCTGCGCCAGAGCAAGGACCTGGTGAACAGCGCCAAGCGCGCCGGTGTTCAGCAGATTGTGCACCTGGGTGCTTGCGGGGACGATGACACGCGCGTTGCTCATTACGGTTGGCATCAGTTCATCGAGCGGTACATCGAGTGGTCTGGCATCGCCTTCTCGCACCTGCGGCCCGAGATCTTCATGCAGAACTTGCTCGGCTACGGGGGCGAAAGCTACGTGCAACAGGGTGTGATCAAACATTACGTTGGGAGCGCGCGGCTAAGCTGGGTTGATTGTCACGACGTTGCCGCCGTCGCAGCGGTGTGCCTTGCGCACCCAGAGCGACATGCCGGCAAGACCTATCGCATGGGCTATGAGGCGAAGACCTACTACGAACTTGCAGAGGTCTTTTCGGAAGTCCTCGGACAGCCTTTCTCGTACGAGCCGCAGCCGCCATCCGACTTCCTCCAGAACGTGCTTGCCGCAGGTGCTGAGCCTGCATACATGAAATGTGTGTTCGACAGCTATACCGACCTCACCAATGGCAAGGACATCGGGGAGGAAGCCACCTTCGACAACTTTCCTGAGCTGACGGGCCGCGCGCCTCGAAGTCTGGCTGATTTCGCCAGGACGTACGCGGACCGTTTTCGCTACTAAGTACGCATAACAACAAGGTGAGACATGGCGGGACAAAGCAAAATTCGGGCAGGTCTAGTCGGGGTCGGATCGCCTCATCGGAACTTGATGCCAGCGTGCAGGATCTGGCCCACCTTTGTGCGGCGTTCGCGTGTGACCGGGTTGACGGAGGCAAGGCGAGCCGAGACTTCCCGGATGCGGTCGCCCTGCCCACCATGATCGACGCGATCTACGAAGCTTCATCCTCAGAAAAAACACTGGTTCTCAAGGAGCAATCATGACCCTCGCTACTCCCGCTAACAATAAGGCAACCGTTCTTGAAGCCTTCGACGCTCTATTCAACAAGCGAGACTACGCGGCTGCGGAGCGCTTTTGGTCACCTGACTACATACAACACAGCGCACACATCGGCCCCGGACGCGCCGGACTCCTCGCTCTCACCAAGGGCCTTCCGGAGACATTGCGGTATGACAATCAACTTGCCCTGGCAGAGGGCGATTTCGTGATCTTGCATGGCCGGTTCTCGGGTCACGGACTGCCCAGGAATTGGATCGCGGCGGACATCGTACGCCTTGAGAACGGAGTTCTGGTCGAACACTGGGATGTTATCGAGGACGAGGCGACAGAAGCTGAATCCAAGAGCGGGCGACCGATGTTCGGTGTCTCTTTCGCTTAGGCATTTCCAGCCGGACCTATTTACAGGGAACAAAGGAGAACCATGAGAACTGAAGGGAACGTCATCTTCATCACTGGAGGCCTTTGTTTCATCCTTCAATGAGCAGCGTGAAGCACCCCAGCCCTCAGCCGTTTGACACCGGCTCCAACTCATTCGGTAAGCACACAATGGCACCACAGTAAGCCCCAGGAGCTGACAATGAATGATCTATTGCAAAAAGCAGTCGATGCACACGGCGGTCTAAAGCGTTGGAACGAGATTAGCTGCGTTACAGTCGCAGCTTCGCTCACTGGAGCTATCTGGTTTGTAAAGAGTCAGGGTGATTACCTAAAGGACGTGGTGATGACGGTGGATACCAGAAAAGAACGGATGACCACAGACTTTCCGGGCCAAGACAAACGCTTCCTCTTCACACCGGAGCGACTTGTGATGGAAAAGCGGGATGGCACCATCCTTCTTGAGCGGAACGATCCCGAGAGGTCCTTTGAGGGTCAGGTCCGAGAGACTCCATGGGATGACCTCCACGTCGCATACTTCCAGGGCGAGGCGCTTTGGACCTACCTGAATACGCCCTTCGTCTACACGAAACCCGGATTTGAAACCGAAGAACTTGCTTCCATTGAAGTGACCGGAGAGACGTGGCGGCGTTTGAAGGTGACCTTCCCCGATCGCATCAAGAGCCACACGCGAGAGCAGATCTCATGCTTTGGCCCGGATGGCCTGATACGCCGCCATGACTACACGGTGGACATTCTTGGTGGCGCAACCGGTCTCAACTACGCCTCAGATTACCGGGACGTGGATGGCATCATCTTTCCAACCAAGCGACGCATTTATGCCTACGAAGGGGATTACCAACTCGTACCCGAGCCTCTCTTGGTGAAGATCGACATGGGTGAGATCACTCTGCAGTGAGCCTGTGCAGCCCGTTAGTAATTTCGGTGTCTAACCGAAAAGAGGAATCCCATGCCCCATCTATCGCTTTTTGAGCCCTTGCGGTTGGGACACATCACCCTTCCCAACCGCATCATCATGGCCCCACTCACCAGAATGCGTGCGGGCGCCGGAAACGCTCCCACGGCGTTGAATGCGGAGTATTACGCACAACGAGCAACCGCGGGGTTAATCATTGCAGAGGGAACCGCGGTGAGCCAGCAGGGGCAAGGATATCCAAATGCTCCCGGGATCTACACAGAGGAGCAAGTGGAGGGGTGGAGGATAGTCACCGAGGCCGTTCACTCCCGGGGCGGACGAATCTTTCTTCAGATTGCTCATAACGGGCGCAACTCACACTCCTCCTTCATGCCAGACGACGGACCACCCGTTGCCCCGTCTGCCATCCCACCCAAGTTGCCCGGCTTTACGAACCACGGTCAGCAAGTGCCCATCGAGACGCCTCGAGCACTGTGTCTTGGAGAAATTGCCCCGATCATCGACAGCTTTATACAAGCCAGTCGCAACGCTATCCAAGCTGGCTTCGACGGAGTGGAACTGCAGGCATCCAACAGCCACTTGATTGATCAATTCCTGGAAGACGGAACAAACACCCGGTCGGATGGATACGGGGGTTCGGTTGCCAATCGGATGCGCTTCCTTCTTGAGATAACGGAAGGGGTTACCGCTTCAGTCGGGTCGGACCGGTTGGGCGTGCGCCTGTCGCCCTTCGGTCAATATGGCGGCATCTACGACAGTAGCCCCATGGAGTTGTTTACCTCCATTATCGAAGAACTCAATGCGCGAAAGCTGGCGTACCTGCACTTGATCGAGGGTCGTGGTTCAGAGATTGGGTTGAGCGATGCTCTCCGTGAAGACGCCTTGAACAACGCAAGGCTCTTCCGTCCTCACTTTCGGGGTCCACTTATCTCAGCCGCAGCCTACACACCGATCTCAGCCAGCGACACTGTTGGCGGCGGAACAGCGGATGCGGTCGCGTTCGGCCGCTTGTTCATCTCCAATCCAGACTTAGTGGAACGTATCGCGGGCAATCACTCAATCAACCCATATGATCGATCCACATTTTACGGAGGCCAAGAGCATGGTTACACCGACTACCCGCTCTTCGGAACATTAGTATGCGCTCAAGAAACGGCGGTGGCTGATCGAGCAGAAAAGAGCGGATGACTGCGGCTAGCTTTTCCGGTTGTGAGAAGTTGATGTAATGACCCGAGTCGGCAAGGGCGAGCCACTTGAACGAAAAGTCGGCTATACGGACACGTCGCCGTTCAGCACTGACGCCGAGTTCCCGCAAAACGGAGTATCGGTAACTTGCCCGTCGGAGCTCCAATTTGAATTAAAGCTGGTGACAGACAGAACGTTACCTGCAATCACGTACAAACGCGGGAACGTTCTGTCTGTTTGAATGCATAGGTGTGGGCAGGAAAAAGGGTTCTCCCCGAGATTACTACCGAGAGACGCGCTTCTCGTCACTTGCCCGTCAGATCCACCACGGGGAGAACCGAATCCCCACTTAGTTTGATTTCTCCGAGAAGCCGGTTTATTGGCCACTTGTGACAAACGAGCGACTCAAGGTCTGACTTGGCCTGTTCACGTCAACGCACAGCCGAAATCCACCTTGCGGAGATTGGTTTGTGACCGGTGGAATCCGGTCACCGTTCTTGCCAACCAGGTGGAGCGCCACGCGTACCCCGAATCCGTCCAAATTCGCGTCGAATCTGAACTGCAGCTTACAATTCGCGAATCGCGGTCACGGGGTTCCGGCGCATCGCTCGATGTGCGGGAAGGTAGCATGCTAGCAATGACATTGCTCCCAGGAGCATGACGACGGAAACGACGGTGACCGGATCGTTGGCGCCGATTCCGTACAACAGCCGGACGATAATGCGCGTCAGTCCCAACGCAAACACCAGTCCTAGCGCCAGCCCGATGCCTGTGAGCCACAACCCCTGCAACAGCACGAGCCGCAGCACATCGACGCGTGAAGCGCCCAGAGCCATTCGTATTCCGATCTCGTGGGTCCGCAATTGGGTTCGATAGGCCACGACTCCGTAGATCGCCGTTACTGCAAGAACCAGCCCAATCAACGCGAACATTCCCGCCAGGGTGCTCTGTATGACGGGGAAACTGCTCGCCATCTGGGTACTCTCTCGCATGGAACGCACATCGAAAACCGGCAGCCGTGTATCGATTTGATGGATGGCGTTTTCCACCACTGGCTCCAAGTCGACCGGATTCCCCTCGGTTTTTACCTGCACCATTGTCTCGTACCCCGGGTGCTGTAAAAAGTTCATATAGACCATAGGCTCCGGTGACTCATTCACGAAAGTATGGGTTGAATTCCTCGCAACGCCGACAACCGTGAAAAGACTGCCCCACACTGTGAGTCTCTTTCCCAGCGGATCCTGTCCTGGCCAGTAGCGCCTCGCCGCGGTCTGATCCACGATGATGACGCTCGGGGCCTTTTCATCGTCATTCAGAGTAAACTCGCGTCCTTCCAAAATGGGTATGTGAAGGGATTCGAAATACCGCGGGCCCACCTCGGCATTCTGCACCAGCAAAGATTCATGAGGGTGCGGCACATACCCTTCCGGATACGCATCGTTCCTCTTTTGGATCAGGGTCATCGGAATCCAGTCGGTAAGAGATGCAACCTCCACGCCGGGCAGCGCCGACACGCGGTCAAGTATCCTGTGACGGATCAACTGTGCCTCGTCGTTGCTGTAGCCGGCAATATTCAGCCCCACGGACGCAGTGAGAACGTGGTCCTGCTCAAAGCCGGGGTTCGCCGCGGCGAGATTCCGCAGCGTTCGCAGAAATAGCCCGGAGCAGATCAGCAGAGGAAGAGAAAGCGCGATTTGCGCCACCACCAGCCCGCTGAGCAATTTCCGGTTGCGTGAGCCGCCGGAGATACTTGCAGACTCTGCCTTGAGTACCTCAATGGCCGG
>JBEKNJ010000107.1:0-11203 GCA_049522955.1 Acidobacteriaceae bacterium | reverse complement strand
CTCGTCGCGTTCTTTGCCATGGTGTTGTGGGCGAATAGCGGCCGCTTCAAGAGCGACAACGACACCCACTAACGGCCATAGCCTTTTTCGTATCCGCGGACGTAGGCTTCCCGGTAAATATTCTTGTACTCGTCGCGGTTGATCGGCGGATGGCCGTACTCCGGAGCGTGCTTGTAGGCACCGTCGTGCGCGGGGCGAAAGCTGTGTCCGGTTACGCGGTCATAGCTGCCGTCGTTGAACCCATCCTGATATCCCCAATGCGCTGCATAGGCCGAAGGATCGCTCTCCTCGTGATAGGAAGCCATCGCGGCGCTCCCACCGAGCAGCAGAAACGCGAACGCCGTACGCAAATGCTTGTGGATAGTCATCGCTAACCCCCCCTGGTCACTCTTACTAACCAGATAAACGCAGCTCTCCCGGTAAGGTTGTCGCATCTTTTCGATGAGAGTGGGGTTTAGGAGACGACGGGCAGCTTGATGGTGAATTCGGTCTTGCCGGGGACGGTGTCCAGTTTTATTTCTCCGCCAAATTTGTCGACCACGATATGGCGGACAATGTCGAGGCCCAGACCAGTGCCTTGCCCAGTGGGCTTGGTAGTAAAGAAGGGCTCAAAGATGAGCTTTTTGTTTTCCTCGGGTATGCCCGGTCCGTCATCCCCGATGGCCACGCAAACGCTTTCTCCGGATACCCAGGTACGTACCCTCACGGTACCCTTTTGCGGAGATGCATCGATCGCATTGTCCAGCAGATTGGTCCACACCTGACTCAAGCCAACGCCGCACGTGGAAATCGCCGGCAGAGTGGGTGCGAAGAGCTTCTCGACGGTCAATTCCTTTTGACGAAACTTGTGGCCCAGAATCACCAGGGTGCTTTGAATACTGTCGTGCACATCGAGCTGGTGGCGCTGCGGCTTGTCTTCATAGGCGTACTTCTTCACTGCTCCGACAAGGTCTGTTACCCGGGAAACGCTCTCTTCAATGGTTCCCACCAGCTGCACGCTGGAGATGAGCGCTTCCATCCAGTTCAGAGGATCGGACAAGGTGTTGCCGGGAAATTCGTGTTGCGCGCATTCGAGCGCGTGGGCGTCGAAACCGATCCCACTCAGCGTGGCTGCAAGCTTCCAGGAGTTTTCAATGCCGTGGTCTTCCAGCCATGACGCCAATTCATCCTCTGCGTCGGCCTGGTCGAGCGAGCTCATGGCACTCGGCTTCTGAGGTTTCAACGCCTGCTCCTGGAGAACGCGGAGGCAGTCGGTCTGAGCTTGCGTCATTACGCCGCCACCGCACATGCGCAGGCTGATTTGTTGCAGACGGCCCAGGTTCTCTCGCATCTGTGAGGCAGCACGCCGGGCAGCCGCTCCAGGGTTGTTCAACTCATGCATCAGGCCGGCCGCCATGGTACCAAGCGAAATCAGCTTTTCACGATGCAGTTCCTGGGATTGAAACACCTGCAGCCTGCGCGCCATGTTTCCCAACACGCCCATGCGCACCTGGGGGCAGGCAAACATGAGCTTCCAGAAAAGCTCTTCCCGCAGGTAGACGACAGAGCAGGCCTTGAGTACTGTAATGAAAATTTCTGAATCCTTGCCAGCCAGCAGGGGAACCTCGCCACCGGTCTCGCCGGCGGTGAGTGTTCCGATCATGATGAGTTCGCCATCCTTGGTTGGCTTCTGCAGGCGAAGCTCGCCTTCCAGCACAATCCAGAAGCCGCGACGGGCATGGTTGATCTCGAAGAGATCGGCGCCGGCATCGGCGTGGATAAGCTCCACTGTGCCCAGGCAGCTAAGGCCCTCGAACGAAACGCCGGCAAAGACCGGCACCTTTTGCAACTGCGTGATCAGGCTTGCCGCCTCGACCTGTTCCACTCGCGAACTCAGCTGAACATCTGTCATGGTTTTAGAAATGCGCCAAATACTGGTGAATAAACTGCACGGAAATGGACCCCTCACCTACTGCGGATGCCACCCTCTTGATGGAGCCGTGGCGTACATCTCCAGCAACGAATATTCCCGGTACGCTGGTTTCCAGCAGGTACGGGTCTCGGGGCTGATTCCAATTTTTCGCCATTTTCCCATCGACCTTGAGATCGTTACCAGAGAGCAAAAAGCCATTTGAATCACGCATAATCGTGTCCGGAAGCCAATCCGTGTTGGGCGCCGCCCCTATGAAAATGAACAACCCAGTTGCCTCCACGGTCTCGTCCCCGCCCGGTCCACAGACTTTCAAGCATGACAGGCGGGTCTCCCCCATAGCTTCCAATACCTGGCAACACGCTTTGACCTCTATATTCGATGTGGCGGCAATCTGATCGATTAAATATTTCGACATGCTGGCCTTTAGCGACTCGCCCCTTACCAGCATGGTTACCTGTTTGGCGTACTTGGAGAAGTACATAGCTGCCTGGCCGGCCGAATTTGCACCCCCGACAATGTAGACGTTCTCGCCAGCATAGGCCCTGGCCTCGGTCATGGTGGCCCCGTAATAGACCCCTGCTCCGGTCAGGCGCTCCACCCCTGGGGTGGCTAAACGCTTGTAATAGACACCGACAGCGATCAGGCAAGCGTGGCAAGAAACTTCCCGGCCATCGGCCAATTGCACAATGTTGTAGTTGCTCTCTGTGCGAATTCCAGTTGCTTTCTGGGTCAGTAGTTCTGCCCCAAAGCGCGTGGCCTGGATGAGCGCTCGCCGAGCCAGGTCTTCCCCTCTCACTCCCTCGGGAAAGCCGAGATAATTTTCAATCCTCGAACTCGAGCCTGCCTGCCCTCCCGGAGCCTCATCCTCGATGATCAAGGTCCTAAGACCTTCTGATGCCCCATACACCGCCGCGGCAAGCCCAGCCAGACCCGCGCCGACGATCACCAAGTCGTAGAATTCCTTGGTCGCCTGGGTCCGCAGTCCGATCTTGCCGGCCAGTTCCATTTGGCCGGGCTGCACCAGGTAGCTACCATCCCCAAAAAGGACCACCGGCAGCTTGTGGTCATCCAACTTGAAACGGGTGAGCAGGTCGACGCCTTCGGCGTTTTGCTCCGGGTCGAGCCAGACGTAGGGAACCTGGTTGCGGGATAGAAAGTCCCGGACCTGGTGGTCGCGCAGGGTATAACGCGGTCCCACTACCCGCACGCCCTCAAACGGCGCCTTGTAGTCCTCTTTCCAGGTCTCCAGCAGGTCGTTCAGGACTGGATAGAGGCGCTCTTCCGGCGGATCCCATGGCTTGGTCAGGTAATAGTTGATCTTGGCCGTATTGATGGCCTGAATGGCTGCCTCGGTATCGGCGTAAGCCGTCAACAAGGCACGCTTCGCGTCGGGGTAAATTTCCATCGCCTTGCCCAGGAACTCCACGCCCGACATTCCCGGCATGCGCTGGTCAGAGACAAACAAGGCGACAACATCTCCCCGTTTTTTTAATTGATCACAGGTGTCGAGTGCCGCCTGGCCCGAAGCCGCACGCTGGATGCGATAGTTCGCACCGTATTGGCGGCGCAGGTCCTGGACCACCATCTCCAGGACACTCACATCGTCGTCTACCGCGAGGATTACTGGCTTGCCCATGCTTCTTTAGTGTATTGCCTGGGCAACGGTTCGTCGCGCCCGCACAACTTTCGCTGCACTCAAATCCAGTGGCGACAGCAACTTGAGGCCGCGCCCCTGCCACTTTCGTGGGGTTTCATTTCCTGCCCGAGCCGCTAGGCTTGAGATCACCGGCACCTCATACGCCTTCACCTCCGTTGGGGAGAGAAACGTACTGGAGGTGTCGCAAAAAAGAACAGTTTAGAACGACTGATGGCCGGTGGTCGATAGCTTGAATACCGGCCGGTAAAGATTGCGAATTAAAGCGACTCGAGGCACAAGGCAGCACGATGAATAAAATTATTCTGGCTGACAACCAAGCAATCTTTCGCGCTGGCATTGCAAAGGTCCTGGCGAGCGAAGAAGACTTCCGCGTAGCCGCACAGTGTGCGGACCTCGAACGTCTGCTCCTCTCCGTGGACGCGTATCGCTCCTCGATTGTTCTATTTGCCTCCGCGCTGAGGCCCGAGTATCAGGATCTGATGTCGCATGTAAAAGCCGCCGGAAGCCGTGCGGTGGTGATTGCAGAAAACGGCGAGCCGGCCCAGATTTTCACTGCCCACGACATCCGTGGGGTGGTCTACCGCAATACCACCGGGCAAGCGCTGGTGGAGTGCGTGCATCGCGTTATCAAGGGCTTCTCGTCGATCCAGCGGCCCGCCGAGGCAATCGGGTCAGAGGAAGAAGATTCAGTAGGCGCGCGGGTTCGCGACCGGCTTACCCCGAAAGAGATGAAGATCGTCGCCCTGATCGTGCAAGGCTGCAAGAACAAAGAGATTGCCCTGCGACTAGGCACCACCGAACAGGTAATCAAGAACTATCTGCGCAGCGTCTACGACAAGACGGGCGTTTCCGATCGCCTCGAGCTTGCCCTGTTTACCATCCATCATCGGATTCTGGCCGCAGCTGCGGCCGAGGCGGGCAACTCGGTCCAGATGCGCACCGCCTAAGCTCCGTGTTCGGTCCTTCGGGACCTTGAGAGCCCGGGTCTTCCAGACCCGGGTTCGCATCCCACTCTTCCAGGCCATCGAAAAGCCAGGGCTAAAGCCCACTCTTGAGAATGAAGCGCTTTTCCGCTGGACTGAAGTCCAGCTCCCCCCTGCTGAAGCAGGGGGCTCCCACCCTACTTAGCGCGGAGAGATCTCTGGTTCCGAGTCTCCCGCACAGCTAAAGCCCAGCTTTGTTTTGGACCCGCCTGTACGGCACGACTGAAGTCGTGCCCTGATACAAAGCAAGCAGCACTTTCCGGCACGATCAAAGAGCTGCGGAAAAATGCCGGTTTTGAGAAGAAAGCGGCCCTCAGTGGAAAAAACCGAATTCATTACAGAGCAGTTATGTACGGCCTAAGGCTCGCTGCGGCGAGGCAGGCCGTACCCTTCAGAGAAGTGAGTTTTTTCCGCAGCCTGTAAAGCCCACCCTTGAGAATAAAGCGCTTCCCCCTGCTGAAGCAGGGGCGCTCCCACCCTACCGCGGTCATGCCCCTCTCGGCTGCTGTGTTACTGTTGCGATAGACCACCCTGGGGTGCTCCCGCGTCCGGCCCTGGCCTAAGAAAAATGCCGCAACAGTCGAACCTGTTTTCGTCCAGTCCTCCAAGCGGTTCGACCGTGCAAGAACGGCAGCCCACACCTCAGCGGCCCTCGCGAGTTCCCCTTTGGCTTCGCCGGGTGGAGCTCTACCTCTATGTCATCATCCGCATTTACATCGGCGTCATCGTGCTTGTGCTTCCCTGGTACGCGCCGCTGTGGGCGGATAATCGTCTTCTCAACCATTTCCCGCGCCTGGCGACGTTTCTGATGTACGGAGCCGTACGCGGGGTGGTCTCCGGCCTCGGGCTACTCAATCTGTGGATCGCGATTGTCGAAGCCGTACACTTCCGCGGATCCGCCTCTTGAAAGCATGAAGCCTAAAACCGGCACACCGCCCCACCTCCATCGCGCTCCCCTCTCCTACCAGAACCCTGCCTTTGTCAACAGTCCCGACGGCAGGCTGGTGCGCATCATCTCCGAGTACTCGGAGCCGCTGGCGCGGTTCCGCCGCGAGCGCATTCAAGACACGATCGTTTTCTTTGGTTCGGCGCGGTTTCGTGCGCATGATGACGCGAGCCATGAACTCGAATTGCTCGAGAAGCCCGGATCTGCCGCGCCGGCCCCGGAGGAAGAGCAACCAGCAACCCACGAGGAGATTGCCCAGGGCACAGCGACCGACCTGCAACGCCGCCGTGCTGAGGCTGGCGTGGAAATGGCTCGCTACTATGAAGACGCCCGCAAGCTCGCCTCTATGGTGACCAAGTGGACGCAGACCCTGAAAGGCCGCCGGCATCGTTTCGTGGTCACGTCAGGCGGTGGTCCGGGGATCATGGAAGCCGCTAACCGCGGGGCCTACGAGGCGGGGGGCAAGACCATCGGCCTCAACATCAGGCTGCCGTTTGAACAGGCGCCGAACCCTTACATCACGCCCTCTCTCAACTTCGAATTCCACTATTTCTTCATGCGCAAGTATTGGTTTGCGTATCTGGCCAAGGCGCTGGTCGTTTTCCCCGGGGGATTTGGCACGCTCGACGAAATGTTCGAAGTGCTCACCCTGGTGCAGACGGAAAAGCTGGCCAAGAAGATCAGCATTGTGGTCTACGGGTCGGCGTATTGGAACAGCATTCTCAACCTTGATGTGCTGGTCGACAAAGGGGCAATCTCGGCCCAGGATCGCGCGCTCTTTCAGATGGCGGACACTCCGGAAGAAGCCTTTGAAATCCTCAAGAACGACCTGACCCGGTACCACCTCGAACCGGAAGCCCGCCGCCAGGGGGCCCCGAATGTAGAGGAAGAGCCTCTGCTCAACCCTGACATTACCGGCACGCGATAGGCTGCAGCGCGGCCGGTTACCTCGGTGGGTTATCCAGGCTGGTTCAAGCCTAATTTAGACGTCAATTCGCCTCCCAGTAACTCGGTGTTCATGGTTTGCACTACATACTGGGCACATGAGAGCGATCACACAGTTACTGTGTGGCAGCAAGGGCCAGGTGCGGTTGCTCCTTTAGGGAGGAAGAGATGACAGGTTCCCGTATCTCGTATCTCTGGAACAACGATAGCGCCGCAAAAGGCTTCGCGTCGGGCGTGTCCCTGCACAGCCATACCAATCGCTCGAAGGAAACGCTCGACTTCATCGTCAAGCTAGCAAACGAGTATCGTTGTTTCTCGGGAATCATGGCCCGTGAAGAACAGCGATGCCGGCAAAAGCATCGCCTACAGGTCAACTACGCCAGGAGCTATTGGACGCCGCCGCTTACGCCCCGCCTGGCCTTCGATCTGGAAAGCCGGCAGATCGCGGAGACGCTCCAGCTGCAGCCGTTGGTCTCGATTACCGATCACGACGATATCCAGGCGCCGATGCTGCTGCGCACGGTTGCCAGCGCTCGCCACATCCCGGTTTCTGTGGAGTGGACGACGCCCTTCGGCAAAGATCAGGCGTTTCACCTGGGCATCCACAACCTACCCAGCGCGACGGGCGCCGAGTGGATGCGGCAGTTTGAAGCGTTTACTGCGAATCCCAGCGATGCGCGGCTGACAGAGATGCTCTCTGCGCTGCACGACCTTCCCAACGTGCTCATCGTTTTCAATCATCCGCTGTGGGACCTGTACAAAATTGGTCAGGACTTGCATCAGCAGCGGGTGGAGGAATTTCTTACCCAGAACAGCCGTTCGATCCACGCGGTAGAACTGAATGGCCTGCGCAACTGGGAAGAGAATCGACTGGTGAAGCGGCTTGCGGCTCGCTGGAACAAATTACTGATCTCCGGTGGCGACCGGCATGGGCTGGAGCCGAATGCCAACGTGAACCTGACGCAAGCGACCAGCTTCAACGAATTCGTGTATGAGATTCGCCGCGAGAATCGCAGCCATGTGCTCTTCATGCCGCAGTATGCGGAGCCCTGGAAACATCGCATCATGAAATCCACTCTGGATGCGATTCGTGATTATCCTGACTTTCCCGAAGGGTCTCGGCGCTGGGATGAGCGGGTTTATCACCCGGACGCGAACGGCGTGGATCGCCCGCTGACCGAGCTTTGGCCGGACGGTAACGCGCCGGCCTACATGCGGATGATCATCCAGTTTGTCAGGATGCTGGGCAGCAACCCGGTCAGTCATGGTCTGCGCTTTGCCTGGAATGAATCGCACGAGCTGCAATTCGCGCTGGGCGAGCAGGAAGCGTTCTAAGCCGGTTTGACACTTCTCGGTTCGGCCCGGCGCGGATACACTTTGCCTATGCGCTCGGCGACCCCCAGGGTGGCGTATCTCCCTGATACGTTTTACGAGATCAACGGGGTGGCCCATACCAGCCGGCACTTCGAAGCCTTTGCCCTGCGAAAGGGATTGCCGTTTTTCTGTCTGCATCCGGGTAAAAAAGATAGCGCAATCCAGGAACTGCAACAGGGCGAGCTGACGACGCTCGAGATTCCTCGCGGCAGCGCGATTTCCTTTCGTTTAGAGAAAGATCTCACCTTCGACCCCGCATTCATGCGTCATAAGGATTTCCTCGAAGAACGGCTGCGGGTGTTCCGGCCGGACATCATCCACATCACCGGGCCTAGCGAGCCGGGCATTCTGGGTGCGTGGCTGGCGAAGAGTCTCAAAGTTCCGCTGGTTGCGTCCTGGCACACCAATCTGCACGAATATGCTGCTCAGCGTTCGGGATGGTTTCTGCGCATGCTGCCCTTGAGCCAACGGCCAGCTGCGGAAAAGAAAATTGAAGAAGCCACGTTATTGGCTTGTGCCCGCTTTTATAAGCTGGCGGAGGTTTTGTTCGCACCCAATATCGACTTGTGCCGGCTGCTGGAGAAGTTCACTGGCCGTCATTGCGCGTTGATGCCTCGTGGGGTCGATACGATTTCTTTCTCGCCGGAGTATCGCGACCCGAGAGAGCCAGAGGAGCCGTTCGTGCTCGGATTTTGTGGCCGGCTTTCTATTGAGAAGAATGTCTTCCTGCTGGCGCGCATCCGGACGGAACTGATCGCGCGCGGGATTACGAATTTCCGGTTTTTGATTGTTGGTCATGGCAAAGAGGAGAGTTGGCTACGGCAGAATCTGCCAAATGCGGAGTTCACAGGTGTGCTGCGTGGCCATGATCTGGCCCGCGCCTATGCCAACATGGATTTGTTTGTGTTTCCTTCGCACACCGATACTTTCGGTAATGTGGTGCTGGAGGCTCTGGCTTCGGGTGTTCCGGCGATCGTCACTCCCGATGGCGGCCCTCGATACATTGTGAAAGATGGAGAGACGGGTTGCATTGCCACGGACGACGGATTTTCGGCTGCGATTGCGCGCCTGATTCTCGATCCAGCGCTTCATGCGCAGATGCGCACTGCAGCGGTGGTCTATGCTCAGTCGGCTTCATGGGATTCGGTATTTGAAGGGGTTTACAGCACGTATGAGGAAGTGCTCGCGAGGCACGCCGCTGCGGAGCCGAGGGAAACCGCAGATCCCTCCGCTACGCTACGCTCCGGTCGGGATGACAAAGGGTAGGGCGGCGCTTCCATTGAGCGTCTGGTGAGTGGATTGAAGCGAACAGCAGGTCCCTCCGCTGCGCTACGCTCCGGTCGGGATGACAAAGGGTAGGGCGGTGCTTCCACTGAGCGTCTGGTGAGTGGATTGAAGGGAACAGCAGGTCCCTCCACTACGCTTCGCTCCGGTCGGGATGACACATCTTTTTGCGTACCGAAATGCCAATCTCAAACAGATGTTTATGTACCCACATGCTAATTCCGATCAGAGGTGCTCGCCGGGCATGCGGTTGCGGAGCCGAGAGAAACTGCAGATCCCTCCACTACGCTGCGCTCCGGTCAGGATGACAAAGGTTAGGGCCCGGCGCTCTCATCCAGATGCCGATAGTGGCTGATAGAACAACTGGTCCCTCCACCCCGGCGGAGGGATCTGCAGTCTCCTTACTGAATTTGGCCGATGTACACGCCGTATGGCGGCAACTTGATGGATGCTAATGATTCTGGCTCCGCACTGCCGGGCGTCTGCAACAATGTCGTCAGCTTCTGGCCGCTTGCTCCCTGCGACGACAGATCGAAGGCCACTGTCTGCGATTGGGCGGTGAAATTACAGGCGATGAGCACAGACTGCCCATCCGGTGCTTTACGTAACCATGACAGAACGTTGTTGTCGTTCACATTCAGCATGGTCAACGCGCCATCGTGCAGGGCCGGGTTTTCACGGCGCAACTGTATCAGCCGTTGATACCAGGCCAACAGAGAATCATCTTCACGCGATTCGAGAGCCACATTCACCGTCTTGTAGGACGGCGGAACGGGCAGCCATGGCGTGGCCGCAGCCGTGGTGAAGCCGGCGTTGGGCGAGCCATCCCACTGCATCGGCGTCCGCTCGCCATCGCGGCCTTTCTCCTTCGGCCAGCCAATCTTGCCGATCGGGTCCTTTACGTCTTCCACGCGCGTAGGCGTGGTGGTCGTCATGCCCAACTCTTCGCCGTAATACATCATGGCCGTGGAGCGGGTCGCCAGCAGAAGAGTGGCAATCACGCGGGCAATATCGAGGTTGTGTTTGCCGTCGCCATAACGATTCCAGCTGCGCGGGTTGTCGTGATTATCGAACACGAAGAGTGGCTGATCGCTGTCGATATCGTGCTCGGCCTGGTCTATACGCGTCCGGAAGCCTGCAGCATCCAGCTTGTTGAGGAAGCCTACCTGCATGTCCATGGGTAGCTGCAATTCGTCGTGGTCCGCACCGTACCACTTACGCAGCTCCGCGATATCCGGCAGATAAGTTTCGCCGATTAGAACGCGGTTGCCCGGGTAGCCGTTGCTCACCTTCCGAAGGTCGCGCATCACCTGGTGCACCTGAGGCAGATTGTTGGTAAGGGAGTCGTCGAGATTGGGGTCGCCATACGCGTTGGTCCCCGGCAGTACCTTCTCGTCCTGCATTTGCTCATCCTCAAACAGGGTCGGCACGGCATCCAGACGAAAGCCGGCCACTCCCTTGTTCAGCCAAAATCGGAATGCCCCGAACACCGCCCGTTCGACCGCGGGGTTTCTCCAGTTCAGGTCGGGCTGCTCGGCGTAAAACTTGTGATAGTACCACTGTGACGTTTTAGCATCGTACTTCCACGCCGAATGACCGAACACCGATTGCCAGTTGTTCGGGGGCTCACCGGGACCTTTGCCATCGCGCCAGATATACCAGTCGCGCTTGGGGTTGGTCTTCGAGCTCTCGGACTCGATGAACCACGGATGCTTGTCCGAGGTGTGGTTCACCACCATGTCCATGATGATGCCGATCTTCCGCTTTTTTGCTTCCGCCACCAGCTTGTCGAAATCAGCCATGGTGCCGTACTGGGGATCGATCGCTTCATAGTTGGAAACGTCGTAGCCAAAATCGACCTGGGGCGAGGGATAGATGGGAGACAGCCAGATGGCATCGACTCCCAGAGTCTTGAGGTAATCGAGGCGCTGGGTTATTCCGTTGAGATCGCCGATGCCGTCGCCGTTTGAATCCTGAAAGCTGCGGGGATAAATCTCGTAAATGAGAGCGTGCTTCCACCAGGGAGCATTTTTGTCGGCTGCGGCGCTTTTCTGTGCCCAGGCGGCCGCGAGGCTCAGGAAGAGCGAGGCCAAAATCACATA
>JBEKNJ010000106.1:0-10938 GCA_049522955.1 Acidobacteriaceae bacterium | reverse complement strand
GCCGGGGTTCCTATCCTTGCACTGCGCGGCTCCCAGGGTGGATGGGAATTGGCCAAAGGGTGGCGCACTCGGGTGCCCGGGCTCGACGAGGCGGAACTGCGGGCGCTGCTCATGTCGCAACCGAGCGCGCTGGGCGATCCGAGCCTGGCGGCTGCTTCGGAGCGCGCGTTCGGCAAACTGCTGGCCGCCATGCCGCACAAGATGCAGACCCAGGCTGCGTCGATCCGCGCGCGGCTGCATATCGATCCGGAAGGATGGCATCCTTCGTCGAACGATCTCTCGCTGCTGCCCATCGTGCAGGACGCGATCGCGCGGGATTGCAAGCTGACCTTTCACTACTCGCGCGCCGATGGAGAGAGTGGGATACGCACCGTGGATCCCTTCGGCATCGTTAACAAACAGGCGGTCTGGTACCTGGTGGCGCGCGCGCCGGCCGGTATGCGTACGTACCGCATGTCGCGGATGCAGAATGCAGTGGTGCTGGCGGTGACGTTCGAACGGCCGGCGCACTTTGACCTGGCGACGCATTGGAAAAGCGCCACGGCGCAGCTGCAGCAGAAGCGAACGCAGTTCCATGCCACCCTCGCTGTGGCGCCGGACGCAGCCGTCTCGCTCAGCCGCTGGTGCCGCGTTTCTCCGGCACCGGGTGTGGAGTGTACTCCGGCGTTGCCAGTCGGATGGAGTGTTCTTCATGTTTCCTTCGAGAATCCGGAGGAAGCGCGGTTTATCGCTTTGGGTTTTGGCGCGCGCGCCCAGGTGATCGCACCGGCCGCGCTGCGCGACCAGGTCAATGAAGAGATACGCTCGGCGATCGCCCGCCCCGCGCTTTCTCTTTCTTGATGTATTAACTCAGTTGGTCGAGGTTTATTCCCAGCTTGTAGGTCTCGCCGTGAGCGAGCAGTTGGTCCCAGGTCACTTCGCGTTTTTCATACCCGGCCATGCGGCCCAGCATGCAGCTCAGGGCAGTCTCGACTCCGGCGGCAATTTGATTGTGCGATTGGCCGGAGGTGATGCTGTCGATGAAGGTGCGTTCCTTGTCCCGATCGGCAAATTGCAGGTTGTCGGCGAAGCTGCCGTTGGCGGCGAATTTTACCGGGCCGGTGGTGTTCATGGACTCCGTCCAGGCCCACGGTTGCGCGCCTGCAATTTGCATGGGACCGGAGTAGGGAATGGTCGCCGAGCCGTCGGCGCCGAACATGCGGAGCCCGGCATCGAAGCCGCTGTTGCCGAATTGGGTGGAGGTGAAGGAGAAATGCACGTCCTGGGGATAAGTGAAATCCACCTGGTAGTTATCCCAGCAATCGCCGGCGTGGGTGAGGATGTTGCGTCCTCCTGTGGCTGTTGCTTTCAGCGGGTGCGCGCCGAGCAGCCAGTTGCAGAGATCGATGATGTGGATGTTCTGTTCCACCAGGATGTCGCCGGAGAGCGCGCGATACCAAAGCCAGTTGCGTAGACGGTACTCGTCTGGCGAGGCGCCGGGGTGAACCTTTTCTTCTGACGCGGGTGCGAAGTAGTTGCCGGCGACGGAGCCGATCTTGCCCAGCGCGCCGGCTTTGATTTTTTCCGCGATGGCGGCGATGGGCGGCGCGCTGCGGCATTGGAAGCCGACGTCGACGCTTTGCGTCGGCTTCACTCGTTTCGCGATCTCGAGCGCGTGCTTGGCTTGCGCGACGTCGACGCCTACTGGTTTTTCGCAGTAGACGTGTTTGCCGGAGGCGACTGCGGTTTCCAGATGCTCTACGTGGAAGAAGGGCGGCGTGGAGATCTGGATGAGATCGACGTCCTTGGATGCGGCTAGTTGTTCGAAGGCGTGCGGGCCGTGGAAGAGCAGTTTGTCGTCGATGGGGGCGCGGCTGAGGCTCGAGTTGAGGTCGTCGAAATGGGTGCGGCCGAGGGCGAGCTTGTCGGGAAAGATATCGGCCAGCGCTACTACTTGCGCGGTGGTGCTTTTAGAGAAGGACGTTGCGACGGCTGTGCCGCGGTTGCCGCAGCCGAGCAGGCCAAGACACACGGCGGAGTTGGCCTGGTAGCTGAAGGCGGTGCGTGGCTTCAGTAGCAGGAGGCCGCAGGCGGTTCCGGTTTGCAGAAATTCGCGGCGGTTCATGCCAGCACCTCGTTGATGATGCGTTCGAGGTAGGCCTTTTCCTGACGAATGTCTTCGATCCTTTGCGGACCGGAGGTCTCGCGTTCGATGCTGATGGCTCCGGTGTAGCCCAGCCGGTGAAGCTTGGTGAAGACTGCACGGAAGTCCACCAGACCTTTTCCGATCAGCACTTCTTCGCCGAATTGGTAGGGGTCGGTGGGCCAGCGGCCGTCCTTCGCGTGCACGCTGCGGATGTGGGGGCCGAGGATGTCGATCGCGTCCACAGGATTGGCTTTGCCGTAGAGCAGCAGGTTGGCGGTGTCGAGGCCCACGCCCAGGTTGGGCATGGCGACGTCGTGGATGGCGCGCGACATGGTGGTTGGGGTTTCCTGGCCGGTCTCCATGAGGAAGTCCTGGCCGTTGCCCTGGCAGTGTTGCGCGACGGCGCGGATGGCTTCGACGGCTTGCGGGTAGAGCGGGTCGCCGGGGTTTTCAGGGATGAACCCGCAATGCGTTTGCACCTGGGGGATGCCGACGAGTTTGGCAAAATCCGACGCCTGGCGCAGGGCGTCGATGCGTGCCGCGCGGGTCGCGGGCGGCACCACGCCGATGGTGGATGGCCCGTGGATAAAGTTCCATTCCAAGGGGGGTGGTCCTACTACCTCGATGGTGGTCGCCACGAGCTGGTATTTCGTCAGCAGATCGCGATATTGGGTCGCCAGGGCCGGAGTGAAGCTGCCCAGGTACTTATCCATAGACAGGAACACACTGGGAAAGCCCCACTCGTGGACGTGACGCAGAGTTTCCTCGGGAGCGCCATAGGGGCTCATCACCACGCCGAGGGCCATGGGTTTGAGCGGGGTGGCAGCGAGGGCGGCGGGTAATCCCTGTGCGACGATTGCGGAAGTAGCAAGACCGACAAAGTGTCTTCGATTCATCCACATCACTATAGGGCAACCAGGGCAAGACCTCCCTGCAAAAAAAGCAAGCTTCGCTGCAAAGGGCTGGAAGGGGAGCGAGCGCGGTCCCATGCTCGACGTTATGAGAGCCTCTATCTTCTTTCTGCTTGCTTCGCTGCTCGCGGTTCCCGCACGTGCACAGAAATCCGCCGCGGAGCAAGTCATCGAGGCCTTTCATCTGTGGAGTGGGGGAGACGACAGGGCAGCGATCACGATTCTTGAGCCCGTTGTGCAGTGGGGAGCGAAGGGGCTTGCTGAGAGCGATCTTGGCGTGGCCTGGAATGTACTGGGTTCGTGCTACCTGGACCTGGAAATGTACGACCAGGCGAGGCGTGCGTACCAGCACGCAATGGAGATCCTGCGGCCGATCCCGGCCGCACAGGCGCAATATGCGTCGACGATGGACAACATGGGGGTGCTGGAAAAAGCTCTGGGAGATGGGGCTTCCGCGAAGGTACTTTGCGAGAAGGCGAGACATATTCACGAAACGCTGGGAGATTCTGCCGGGGTCGCGATTACCTCCACCAATCTTGCGGTGATCGCTATCGCCTATCACGACTTCAAGGGCGCGCGACGCGCTTTCGAGAGAGCCTCACAGGAAGCGCAACACGCAAAGATGAAAGAGGATGACATTGCAGCGATCGAAAGCGTAGAGAGCGCACTGGCGCTGCATGACAAGAGAGTGGATGAGGCAATTTCCGCCGTCCAACGAGCCATCGACCGGTGGACGCGCGTGCATGGGCCGGGCTTTTTCATGATCGGCACCGGATATCTTCTGCGAGCGCAGGCGTTCGCGGCGGCTGGAGACTATGCGCGTGCGCGTGCGGATGCGCAGCATGCACTCGAAATCGCGGAAGCGGCCATCGGCAGGAATACGTTTGCATATCTGACAGCAGAGGACGAATATGCCCGGATTCTGCGCGCTTCCGGGGATAAGGAGCAGGCGTCGCGCCTGCAGAAACAAGCCGCCAGCGGCCTGGCTCTCATGGAATCCCGGCAGTGTGGCGGATGTACCATAAATGTCAGCGGTTACAGGTGATCAGGATGCCTAAGAACTTCAATCCTCATGCAGTCATATTTTCCCTGGCGGGCGTTCTTGCGCTTGCCACCGCGAGCGAGTGTCATTCCATCACCCATCTTCCGTCATTACTCTATGGCGCGGTGCTTTGGGGATGGTGGGCTGTGATTGCCAGCGCCTTTTGGAGGCTGGGACAGAGAATGAATTGTGTGGCGAACCTTTCGCCGCGCACGATCTCGCTTCATATCCTGGCGGGAAGCGTGTTGGGGATCGCCCATTTGATGTTGCTGGGGACCCTGGACTTTCCTCATGCAGGTTGGCGGGCAGTCACGAGCTTGCTGAATATCAACCGGCTTGGCATGGAGTTGCTGCTCTATGGATTTCTGTTTGGGATCACGGGAGTTATCCAGTCGCAAATTCGCATGCAGCGGGAAGCCATGCGATCGCTCGAATTGCAAAGGCAATTGTCTACGGCGCACCTGCGTGCTTTGCAGATGCAACTGGAACCACATTTCCTCTTTAATACCTTGAATGCGATCACCACGCTGGTGGAATTGGGAAGGCAGAAGGCGGCGGCTGAGATGCTTGCGCATCTCAACTCCATTTTGAAGAGCACGCTGACCAGGAGCACTCCGGAAAAGGTGCCTCTGTCGCAGGAGCTGGAGTTGATGGGGAATTACCTGGCCATCGAGCAGGTCCGCTTTGCTGACCGGCTGCGTGTGGAGATCCATGTAGATCCGCGCGCGGTCGACGGATTGGTGCCGTGCTTCCTGCTTCAGCCTATTGTGGAGAATGCGATCAGGCACGGTATAGCACATTGTGAGAACCAGGGTCTGGTGGAAGCATCGGCCAGGCGCGAGGGGGATTTCCTCCACATGTTAATCCGCGACACGGGTCCCGGAGTAGCCTATGCCAAACAGAATGGGCATGGAATAGGGCTCAGCAATACGCGGGAGCGGCTGGCTCACTTTTATCCCAACGGCTATACGATGCAGGCGCAGCCGTTGGGTGCGGGTGGCTTTGAGGTTGCGATTACTATTCCGTACGAATGCAATGCAGTATGAAGCTACGAGTCCTCATCGCCGATGACGAGCCATTGGCGCGGGAGCGGCTCAGGTTTCTGCTGTCCGCCCAGGAAGAGATCGAAGTGGCCGGGGAGTGCCGCAATGGGCGCGAAGCGATTGCTGCGCTCAGAGAAAACCAATTCGACGTTCTGTTCCTTGATATACAGATGCCGGGGAAAGATGGATTTGACGTGATCGAGCAGGTGGGCATGGCGCATATGCCGATTACGGTGTTCGTGACCGCGCACAATGAGTACGCGGTGCAGGCGTTTGAGGTCCATGCGCTTGATTACCTCACCAAGCCGGTCGAGCCGGCGCGGCTGCAGGCAACGCTTGCGCGGGTCAGGGAACGGATTGCTTCCCAGTCGGCGCTGCTGACGCAGGAGCAGCTGAAGTCGGTGTTAGCGAGCCTGGAGAATGGACGGCCGGATTTTCCCCGGCGTGTCCTGGTTCATAACGGCGCCAGGGATTCTTTTGTCAACGTCGACGATATCGAATGGATCGAGGCGGCGGATTACTATGCGTGCCTCCACGTGGGGAGCAAGAGCTTCATGCTGCGTGAGAGCATTAAGCAGCTAGCGAAGACGCTTGATCCGGGAAAATTCGTGCGCATCCATCGCTCGGTCATCGTGAATGTAGACCAGGTAAGCGAGATTTTCCGCGAAGGGCAGAGCGAAGGGTCTGTCGTGCTGAAGACCGGGCAGCGTCTCAGGATGAGTAAGGCCGGTTGGCAAAGCCTGGCCGCCGTGAGCCACCGCTCCTAGATTTTCCTCTTCCGCTACACTTGTTAAATCGTGAAATTGCTGCGCACCGCTGTTATTGCTCTCGCATGCTGTCTGTTGGTGGTTCCTGGTCGTGCACAGGGCCGCCTTGTGATCGCCGATCAGGATTCTTCGACCACGGCGGATATGGCGTTGATGCTGCTGCTCAAGTCGCCGGAGGTGCAGCTGCTGGGCATCACCGTGGTCAGCGGCAATACATGGCGTGATGAACAGGTGGCGCACGCGCTGCGCATGCTCGAGGGCCTCGGCCGCACCGATATCCCGGTATATGCCGGCGCGGTATTTCCCCTGGTGAGGACGGCGGAGGAAACGCGCCTCTTTGATCGCGTGTACGGCAAGCCGTCCTTCCTCGGCGCCTACACGGATGCGAATGCACCGGCTGGGTGGGATAAAGTCGATCCGGCGCAGATGCCTGAGGGGCTGCCCAAAACGCATGCGGCGGATGAGGCTGCGGCGCAGTTCATGGTGAGGATGGTCCATGCTCATCCCCACCAGGTGACGATCATGGCGCTTGGTCCGCTCACCAATGTGGCGATTGCCTGCCGGATGGATCCGCACTTTGCGGAATTGACCCAAGAGCTGGTGTTGATGGGGGGCAGTCTGAATCCGCAGACAGATGCGGCGGAGTGGATCAACCGGCCGCGCCACGAGTTCAACTTCTGGTTTGATCCCGAGGCCACGAGCATCACCCTGCGTGAGAAGTGGGCCAAGGTCACCACGACGACGATCGATGTGTCTCTCAAGACGCGTGCCGAACCGGAAGTTCTCGACGGCCTGGCCAAGGCGCACAGCGCGGCTGCACAGTGGGTGACGCGGTACACTCCGCGGCCGCTGTTTCCTAACTACCTTTGGGACGAGATGGCGGTAGCGGCCTGGCTCGATCCTTCGCTGATTCGCGGGGAGCGGTTTGTCTATATGGATGTGGCTACGGATCACGGCGCGGCCTATGGGGACACCCTCATCTACACGGAGGCGGACAAGCCCAGCTTGACGCCGAGCCATGTGCACGCAATTACTGATGTCGATTTGCCTCGGCTGCAGAAGATGATCGTTGACCGGTTGTCCGCGGAGAAGGAGTGATTGTGGCGAAAAATTATCAGAGCGGCGATGTTTGGAGCCGGACGGTTACGGCGAATGGGTTTGCGGTCGATGAGTTGCGGTCGGTGTTGCAAAAGTCCATCCGGCGAGGGTTGGTGGAGGAGGCGGCGCTGGCTGCGTATGAGCTTTTTGCCAATGGCGTGGAGACGGAAGAGGTGTTGTGGCGCAGGCTGGAGATTATCGCGACCGAGGATGTGGGTTTGGGATTGGTAAGTGCTCCGGCTATTGTTGAGGCGCTGTATGCGCAGGCGTCGCGCATGGTTGATCGCGGCGACCGATGGATCTATTGCGCGCACGCGGTGCGTTTGCTGGCGACTGCTCCTAAGGACAATATGTCGATGGAGCTGGCGGGATGGACGCGTGCGGTCGTTGAACGAGAGGAACGCAAGCCTGTGGTTGAGGATTATATGGTCGACGTGCACACGCGGCGTGGGGCGGAGATGGGGCGGGATGTTGCGCATTGGTGGAACGAGGGAGCCCGGCTGCGGAATCGTATTCCGGGGTACGACTCGAAGTGGGGCGATTATTTGCGTAAGTTGGCGGGCGCGGAGCCGGTGGAAGAAGAGCCTCGGTAGGCCGGCTCACGCGGGGGCTAGAGGATCTGCGTAAGAACGAAGAGTTCCTCCATTACGCTAAGCTCCGGTCGAAAAACATTTCTACGAGAGGTCCGCGGAACTGCAGATCCCTCCACTGCGCTACGCTTCGGTCGGGATGACAAAGTGGAGGGCGGCGCTTCCATTGAGCGGCTGGGTAAATGGATTGAAGGAAACAGGAGGTCCCTCCACTTCGCTACCCCGGATTTCCTGTAGAACTTGGTGGCGTTGTCGCACTTCATGCGCCCTTCTTGACGGAAGGGCGCACAAGCGGACTTGTCCAGTGCTGCGTGGCAGGAAATCCGGGTACGCTCCGGTCGGGATGACACCTTTGTTTTGGAGTTGGAATGTCGGTACGTAAAATGAATTGTCATCCCGACCGAAGCGTAGCGCAGTGGAGGGACCTGCTGTTTCCTTCGTTCTTACACCCATCTTATTTGGGGTTCGACGTCCGGTTGCGTGTTGTGTTTAGTTTCCGGCGCGGTAGTAGGCGGTGATGCGGTGCTCGAGCGCGCTAGTTACTTCGTAGAGGGTGACGGAGAGCGCCATGGCTAGCAAGCTGGCACCCAGGGCGCGGGCTAGATGGAATTGCTGCATGGTTACTGCGAAGAGGGTTCCCAGGCCGCCGGTCTGCATGAGGTACTCGGCCAGGAGTGCTACCAGGACACTGTAGGTGGCTCCCACACGAAGTGCCGTAGCGAGAGACGGTAGCGCGGCAGGGAGGGCCAGCAGACGCAGGTTTTGCCAGCGCGAGGCGTGCAGCACCAGGAAGACATCGCGCGACATTGGGGGTAACTCGCGTAGTCCTGTGGCGCTGTAGACGAATGACGGGAAGAAGGTCATTACGGCTACGGCGATCAGCTCCGTGCGGCCCTGGTAGCCGAAGAGCCGGGCGATGATGGGAATCAGGCAGACCACCGGGGTCGAGCTGAGCAGCAGCGCGAACGGAGTGGTGATGCCGGCCAGCAACTCGGAGAGCCATGCCGCCATCGCGAGCAACAACCCGGCAGCCATGCCGATGGCCAGGCCTCCCAGAGCGAACGCCAGCGTGCGTAGCGCTGGTAACAGGTAGGCTCCAGGGGAATGAATCAGATCGCTGAAGACCGCGCCGGGGGAGACGAGCACGATGCTGTTGTAGCCCGCGGCACTCACCCACACCTGCCACAGGAGCAAGAGCAGGGCGGCCGGCCATAGATCGAATAGTTGTCGTCGCATTAGCCGATCCTCCGGCGCGCGGCGCGCTCCGCCAGGGTCAGCAGGCCATAGCTGGCAAGTGTAATCGCAGCGATGACAATTACCGTGGCCCATAGGAGAGGGATCTGGAAGTTTTGCATGCTGTTCAGGACTACTACGCCCAGCCCCGCCGGCGCGCCGAACCACTCGCCGACGATCGCCCCGATCATGGCGCTGCCGGCGGCGATTTTCATGCCACTCAACATCGACGGCAGGGCCGCTATGCTCTCCAGCTTTGCCAACCGTTGCCAGCGGGTGGCGCCTAGTGTGGTGAACACCAGTTCAAGGCGTCGGCTCGCGCCACGCAGCCCCGCCGCAGTCGAGGTATAGAGCAGGAAAAAGACCGGCACGGATGCCAGGGCGGCAGGAGTGCCCTGTCGTCCGGCAGTGATGATCAGCACCGGGCCGAGCGCGATGACCGGGAGTGCGTTGACCAACACGGCCATGCGGTCCAGTCCGCCGCGCAAGATCGGCACCAGGTGGGCCAGGATTGCAACGGCGGCGCCCAGACAAGCTCCTGCGGCATAACCGGCAGCCGCCGAACCAAGGGTCGCGGCTGCGGAGCGCAACAACAACGCCCGCCTCGGACCCACTGCGTAGACACGAAGGACCTGGCTGAGCGCGGGGAGCGTCTTGCCGAATACTCCGCTGCGGCCGGCGATTTCCCAGGCGCAGAGCAGTATCACGCAGCCCATTGCGGGATAGAGGAAGCTGCGCACTTTCATGCCGGCTCCAGGCTGGCGGTCAGCTCATCGGCCAGGCGATGAAATTCGGCAGTACGCATGAGCGCGTCCGGCCGCGGTCGCGCAAAGGGAACGGTGGTGTCCACGCGCACTCGGCCCGGTCGTTCGGTGAGGACGATCACGCGGTCGGCCAACAGCACCGCTTCCTCGACGCTGTGTGTAACCATCACGGTAGTAGGCCGGCTCTCCAGCCAGATGCGCTCCAGTTCGAAATTCATTCTGCGGCGAGTCACCGCGTCCAGCGCGCCAAAGGGCTCATCGAGCAGCAGCAGCTTCGGGTGTAGTGCGAGCGCACGGGCTATGGCCACTCGTTGGCGCATGCCGCCGGAGAGTTCCGCCGGACGCGCGTGTTCGAAACCGCCGAGGCCCGCCAGAGCGATCAACTCCTGGATACGTTCGGCAGGCGCGGTTTGACCGGCGAGTTCGAAGGGCAGGCGCAAGTTGCCCTCTACCGTGCGCCAGGGCAGCAGGGCGTGTTCCTGGAATGCGATTCCCAGCGCTTGCTGCGTCTGCAGCTCGCGGGGTGGCTGGCCGTTGATCTGTACCTGGCCCG
This sequence comes from Acidobacteriaceae bacterium, assembly GCA_049522955.1. Taxonomy (GTDB): domain Bacteria; phylum Acidobacteriota; class Terriglobia; order Terriglobales; family Acidobacteriaceae; genus PALSA-350. Next base: position 812 of record JBEKNJ010000106.1, on the reverse strand, counting down.
AAGTTGGTTCGTCGAGGCCGGCTAACAGGTGAAGCACCGTGCTTTTGCCGCAGCCGGAGGGGCCGATCAGGGCGACAAACTCGCCATCGCCTACCTGCACATCGAGCGGGCCGAGCGCGGCGAAGGATTGCCTGCCGCGGCCTTCCGTCCGGCGTAAGTAGGAGCGCGTGACCCCGCGTAAGGCAAGGGTTGCCATGCCTAGCGAATCACCTCATCGTAGCGATCCATGATGCGCCGATATTGCTTCCTCAGATGATCACGCATGGGCTCGAGGTCCACGGCGGTGAGGCGCCCATCGCGCTGTACGATGCGACCATCGATGATGACGTGTTTTACGTCACGGCCGACGGTACTTTCGGCCAGCGTGATGATGGGATCGACTACGGGGAACTGATCGGGGTCGTCGGTACCCACCAGAACGATGTCGGCCAGCTTGCCGATCTCGAGCGAACCGATGGAGCCGGAGAGTCGCGCTGCCGCTGCCCCGCCGTGCAGCGCCTGGCGCAGGATCTGCTCGTGGGTGACGGGGATAGCGACGTGGTAAGGCGTGCCTGCGACCGCCTGTTGGCCGAGCACCGCGCCGTGCAATACCTGGAACATATCCAGGCTAGCGCGGGTAGCGGCGCCGTCGGTGCCGAAGCCGATGCGGATGCCGCGGCCCATCATTTCCAGAACACGCGGGGAACCCATGCGGTAATTATTCAGTGCGCAATGGCATGCAGAGACATCGCGTTGCGCGTAGAGGTCTACTTCGTGGTTGCTCAATAGAACCGAGTGCGCTGCGTGAAGATAGTGGTCCAGGCAGTGTGATT
>JBEKNJ010000105.1:0-11153 GCA_049522955.1 Acidobacteriaceae bacterium | reverse complement strand
AACTGCGGGCCGGGGAGCGCCAATATCCATAAGGGTGAAGTGGCAGGTTATTCCCCTCCGGGCGGATGCTTCATCACCGGCCACGATCTCGAAACGGGAAAGGAGCTGTGGCGGTTCAACCTGACTGCGCACGCGAACGAGCCGGGGGGCGACAGCTGGAATAAGCTGCCGGATGACAAGCGCGACGGCGCGGCCATCTGGGTGGCTGGACAATACGACCCGGAGCTGAATCTGACCTATTGGGGCACAGGCTCGCCTTCGCCGTGGTCGACGATCACCCGCGGGACCTTCGGCGCGGATTCGCTCTATGTGGATTCCACGGTGGCGCTGAATCCCGACACCGGCAAGCTGGTCTGGTACTACCAGCACGTCCCGCACGATCCGTACGATCAGGACTACGCCTTCGAGCGAATCATCGTGCCGGTAACTGTGCGGGGAGAGCGCCACAAGGCGGTGATCACGGTCGGCAAGCCAGGAATCTTCGAGGCGATGGATGCCGCGACAGGGAAGTTCCTGTTCGCGCTCGATCCGGGGGCGCAGAACGACCTCACGTCGGTCGATCCTGTGACCGGGGCCAGGACGACGCTCACTGAACCGGCGCCGCCCGGCGTGAAAAACTGCCCGACCGGCATGGGTGTCAGAAGCTTTCCGGCCGGCGCGTACAGTCCGTTGACGAACCGGTATTACATGGGGATCGACGATTACTGCATGGGCAAGATGGGCGACACGCCGGGCCGCTTCCTGGCGCTGGACGTGAATACCCAGAAGCTTGTGTGGGATATCCGCACCCGCGTCCCGCAGTCGTCCGCACTGCTGACGACTGCCGGAGGTCTGGTGTTTGCGGCGACGCCGGACCGCTATTTCCGTGCGTACGACGATCACGACGGCAAGGTGCTGTGGGAGAGTGCGCGGTTGAACGACATCCCGAATGCTTTTCCCATCACCTACATGGTGGATGGCAAGCAGTATATTGCCATGCCGGCCGGCGACCCCGGGCTCCAGGGCAACTGGGTGTTGAACGCCGCACCTGAGCTCGCTGCCGTGCGCGGCGCGAAATCGTCGGTCTTGTGGGTGTGGGAACTGCCCTAATAACTTTAGTGGTCCGCCGGCTCAGTCAGAAGTCGACGCATATCGGATGAGCGATAGGAGAGGACTATTTCCATGGTTGAACACCAGCCATCGGAAAACTCTGGCGCCATCGGGTGCTCTCCTCAGGGAGTTACCTGCGCGAGATTCGCGGCAGAGAATCTCGCTGCCGGCGCGCGTATCGAACACGAGTCGTCTCTGTGGGAGGAATCCCGTGCTGAAAAATGATCCCGCCTTTGCCGGTAGATTCTCTGTGGTACCTTTGCTGCAAAGTCCCGTGAGCATTTGAAGTTCCCGGAATCGAGACAAGGTGGCCGACGCTCGAGATCTATCCGCAGCTCGCGCCGGTCTGCTGCCCGAGACCGATTTGGGCCAATCCACACTGAAAAAGATTGCCTGGCGACTGTTGCCGTTGTTTGCTTTGGGCTATGGCGTCGCCATCATGGACCGGACCAACGTCGGCCTGGCCGCCCTGCAGATGAACCGGGATCTGCATTTCAGTCCGTCGACTTACGGTTTCGGCGCCGGTCTATTCTCCATAGGCTACGCCCTATGTGAGATCCCCTCGAACCTCGCGTTATATCGATTCGGCGCGCGCCGGTGGATTGCGCGCATCATGCTCACCTGGGGATTGCTAGCCATGGGCATGATGTTCGTGAAGACAGCGCCGCAGTTCTATGCCACGCGCTTCCTGCTGGGAGTAGCGGAGGCCGGCTTTTTCCCCGGCATCATGTTTTACCTGTTGCAGTGGTTCCCGGATAATCTTCGGTCTCGAGTCATCAGCCGAATCTATGCCGCGGCACCTTTGGTGGGGATCGCCAACGGTCTGCTTGCCGGACCCTTGATGAGCTTGCAAGGCCGGCTCGGTCTTCACGGCTGGCAATGGCTTTTTCTAGTGGAAGGCTTTCCCGCGGTCCTGTTAAGTGTCGTGTTTCTTCTTCAACTGCCGAACACTCCCGATGAAGCCCGATGGCTTTCGCCGAGTGAGCGAGCCTGGCTGAAAGCAAGACTCGCCGCAGACATCCGAACCGGCATCCATCTCGAAGATAGCTGGGGCTCCCTCCGGGATGTGCGCATCTGGCTGGTGGGGCTTCTCGCCTTTTGTGCACTTACCTGCATCTTTGCCTATGTGCTTACCGTGCCGATCATATTGCAGGCAGCAACCCGGTTTTCCATCGCCTCGATCGGCGTGTTCATGGCAATCAACGGTTTACTCGGCCTTCTCAGCATAACGATCAACGCGACCCATTCGGATCACGCCGGGGAGCGCCGGTGGCACATCGCGATTCCCCTCGTCATCACGGCTGCGGCATTCCTGGTAAGCGGCAGTACGAAAAATTCCTGGTCGCTGGTAGCAGCCTTCGCCGTCGCGATCACCGGCCTTTACGCGACCCAGGGAATTATCTACGCCATCCCCGGCAGTTTCCTCAAGGGCCAGTCCGCTGCAGCCGGGATCGCCGTTGTCACTTCGATGGGCATTCTCGGCGGTTTTGCCGGACCAGCCTGGATAGGGTGGATGAGAGACGCCACCGGCAGCTTTCAAATCGGGCTGATGTCGCTGGCCATTCCCTGCGTCGTCGGTGCAGCCATTGCGGTATTCCTGAAGAAGCCGGCAGCTAAGGTTAACGAGAAGCAGTTAACGTTATTGCTATAGGCCTACGGTCCGTGATTCCCCTCGTTATCTCTCTTGAGAGATTTCGAGAAAACTAGAAAACTGACGGGGATAGGAATCAGGTCCCCTTATCTCCACCCGAAAAGGCTATGGGAGATATCTTCCCTGGGTTCGCCTCGCCGTCATCCTCAAGAACTTTTTCTACCGCGCGCGAAACGTTCTGACTCTGAAGAACACTATCTACACAAGGGTAGTTGCTCCGGGAAGAGAAGCACATCCGGATCCACTTACGACCGTCCGTTCTGGCCGGAGGGCACTTACCTACAACTGCAGTACTCGCAGCTTGTGATTCTGGTTTTCAGCAACGTCCTTTGGCCGCACGTGACCGTCGCGACCAGGACACTTAGCGCGGGATAAATCCCGTAGAGTCCGGCGGCGCCCAGAGGGGGGCACGCTGTTGCTGCTTCTTTCGGTTACAACGCAACGCAAGAGAGTCGGAAGGTTCACCATCGCAGAGCACGTACGGTACAAGTAACTGTAACGGTGTCGTCGCGTCTGTCCTTTGCAACTATTGCTGTGTTCGCTTCGCAGTGGTCGCCACCTTCCACCACGCAACACTGCTTCATGACTCGCTGGCTGAGAACCGCTCCGCATTAGGCTTGCTTTTGGGGTGGGACTGGATAGAAAAAATAGCTTGCTTGCTGAAGCGAAGGAGCGGATAATTCGGCCCTCGGGATAAAGCGGAAGTCCCGAAGAAGTTACGACCTTGTGTTTTCCGTTGATAGGCACATAAGGAATTGGCTGGTTGAGGTAATCGTGCGCCCGGAAGGAATGCTATGGCCAATCAACCCAAAAGTAAACCTCGTCCGCCGCACTGGCCGACACTCGAGGAACAGCTTTCCGCGGTGAAAGCGAAGCCTGGAAGCGCGCTGGAAAAGCTCATCCGTAACAATCAGGACTTCGACCTCCTATATCCGGAGGAGGCCCATGATCAACTGCCGTATCCGCCATGGCTGCGAGTCTACTGGCGAAAAGCGCATCCGGGAGTTGATTGGTACAAGACCGTTGCCTATCCATTAATTCTTAAAGAGATTGGGGGGTGGATGAGGCGTCATCAGGATCTGCCCGTTCAAGGCGACGAAAAAACCACGAAACACAGTCCACACCTTAATGAAGAGGGCGAGGGGAGGCGCTGATCATGCCGACGAATGTTCCCATTACCCAGGACACCTCCAATCCCTACAGCGAGTCGGACATAAGCATCAACCCGGTCGATTTGCGGCTGATTATTGCCGGATCGAACAGTAATGCCGCATTCACACAGGCCCAGTATTGGTCGAACGACGGTGGCGCTACATGGCACCAGTCGAATCTGCCACTCAACGCAGGTGATAGCTTTCAGAGCGACCCGGCGGTCGGCTGGACGTCGGATGGAACTGCGTGGGCGCTTACCATTGCCATCGAGATCAGTGGAAACGTAATTGTCCGCTCTTTCAAATCCGCGGACGGCGGTCAGACGTGGACCTTCGACTCAGTGGTCTCCGGAGCACAGACGTCCACCGACAAACCCCTGTTGTGGGTGGATCGTGTTCCATCGTCGCCCTTTCGAGACAACATGTACGCGGTCTGGCACCTCAATGCCCAGTGCTGGGTGTCTGTCCGTGTTGGGCCCGCAGGAACCTGGCAGGTGCCCACCCAGGTGAGCGGTATTGAGACATCTTTTACTGCTGATGGCGGCGATGTTAAGACCAACTCGTTTGGAGATGTCTTCGTCTTCTGGCCGGACGCGGGTGGGCAGACTCTGCGTGTGGCGAAATCGATCAATGGCGGCGCTTCGTTTAATGCGTTGGTGGGCGGTCCCATCCAAATTGCGGCAACATCAGGATCGTTCACGATTAAGGTACCGGCGCAAGACGCCAGATTGGCAATCGGAGGCAGCACAATTGGAACATTGATTTATGTTACCGGCGGCGCATTCCGCACGGCAACGGCAGACCTGGTATTTGCCTGTTGGCACGATCTGGATGGCGGCCCTGGCTGCAACGCCGAGGTTGATCAGCCGATAGGAAACGTCACTTCGCCCTGCAAGACGCGAATCTTCTTCGCTCGTTCAACAGACGGCGGCGCCACCTGGGGACCAAAGCAAAAACTCAACGATCAGCCGGCCCTAAACGACCAATTTTTCCCACGCCTGGCTGTAGACGATACGACAGGAATCCTGGCGGTCGTCTATTACGACACCATCAAAGATCCCAACCGGGTGAAGACCGACATTTGGATGCAGTCTTCGAAAGATGGCGGCATCACCTGGAGCGGCGCCGAGCGGATTACGACGGCCGAAACCGACGAGGCGACGGGAGCCGAAGATAATCAGCAAGAATACGGAGACTACATCGGTATAACCGGCTATGCGGGCAGCTACTTTGTCTGCTGGACCGACCGGCGCAACAACAGCTTTGAACAGATCTGGGGCGCCGGCTTCAAGCTCGCATTCCTGGTCACTTCCATAGCCAACAGCGGCCGGTTCGGCAACCTTTGCGTAGGCGCGTTGGCAGACGAAATATTGACCATCAACAACTCCGGTTCCAGTCCGCTTTACATAACTGGCATCACCTCGTCTTCGGTTGATTTCCTGACACCAAGCGTGGTCGTGTATCCGATGGTTTTAGGCCCCGGTTCCTCTGTGGACATAGTGATCCGGTTTGAACCGAAGAGCGCTGGGGTTAAGAACGCCACTCTCACGATATTCAGCAGCGATCCAACTGGTCCGCACAAGATCAAGGTGTCCGGGGATGGGCACACGGCACGCCTGAGCCTGGTAATCGCAGACAAGGGATTTTTCGGCAAAGTCTGCGTCCGCTCCTTCGTTGATAAGCCATTGGTCCTAAACAACAGCAGCCGGTGCGCACTGTTGGTCACCGACATTACTTCCTCGCTTGGTGACTTTGTTGTGCCGGAGGTGTTGTCGTACCCACTGGCAATCGGAGCTGGCGATTCGCTAACGGTGCCGATCCGTTTTGAGCCAACTGCAGCCGGCTTAAGATCAGCAACCCTCACCGTAATCAGTACCGACCCGGCCAGTCCGCACCACATCAAAGTTTCGGGCGATGGCGAGTTGTCGCGGTTAACTCTGGTGATCGCGGACAAAGGCCATTTCGGCAAAGTCTGCGTGGGCTCGCACACGGATGAGCCGCTGCTTTTGAATAACAGCAGCTCTTGCGCTCTTTCCGTGAGTGCGATTACGTCTTCATCCGCCGAGTTTGAGGCGCCCGAAGTATTGGCCTATCCGCTGGTCATCGCGGCCGGCAATTTTCTTCCGGTTCCAATCCGATTCAGGCCAACCAGTTTTGGTCAAAAGTCGGCGGAAATCACGGTTGTCAGTACCGATCCAGCCTCTCCGCATGTGATTAAGGTTGAAGGCCGCGCGCCCAGCGGGCGGCTCGCTATAACCGGGTCCACTACCTTTGGTGGCGTGAACGCCTGCTGTTGCGCAGATCGCACCATTTCCATCTGCAACGTCGGTGACTGCGCTCTGAACGTCACCAGCGTGCGCTTCAAGCGCAAGAGCGGTCATTGGAGGCTGCTCCACAATCCTTTCCCGGCGAAGTTGCACCCGGGTTCCTGTCTGGCTGTCGTGATTCAATACCGGGCTACCGAAAAGTGCTCACGATGCTGTGAGCTGGTGATCGATAGCGACGACCCGGCTACACCGGTCAAGATTCTCGAGATCCTGGCCTATACGATTTGGGAGTCCTGCTGCAAAGAAAATTGCGCGGACTGCCGCAAGGGGGGGTGCGATGAGCGGCATGAAGCCTGTTGCCGGCAGGGTTATCCCTGCTGCTGTGAGGATGATGACGAGGGTCGCGACGAGGAGTGACCGCACGCATTTTGACTGAGACGAGCATAACTGGAGGTTCGAGTGAGAAAAAATGTTCGGCGCCGGATCTGGTTCGAGATGGGCTTAGCTTCGATTACCGGTTTTTTGGCCATCATTACTCCAGTATTCCCGGACTGGATCGAGTTTGTGTCAGGGTGGGATCCTGATCAACATGGTGGATCGGTAGAGCGGTTGATTGTGACCGGATTGGTTCTTGTGACCGTAGCGATGTTTGCACTTGCCGCCATGGAATGGCGCCGAGCGCCGGCCGGGGCGTCTTGAAGTCAGATTACGTGCGAATGCTTCGTTTCGCTCAAAGACAGCGGCTCAGGCTGGGCACTGGCCGGCGCAGCACTCATTTGTTGACAGTACCGAGACCGAAGACGATGACCGAAACCCTATCAGGTCCGCACAATCAATCGTCTTGTTAGAAGGCGGCCCAGGCGAAACGTTCACGCCGGTCTGGCCAGCTACTTTGCGCACAGACCCCGGTATGCCGAGTTCCCGGCAATCGCTCATAGACTCTTCTGGTGCGACTCTTTTGAGGTCAACATCACTCCAGATTTGTTTTCGATTCTTTTCACATCTTCCTGTCACCGCTATCCATTGAATTTTGCGGAGGTCTTATGCTCGCCAGGTGTGATCTCTTTCGAATAAGCGGTTCGATTTTGCTACTTCGCGTCGTGATGCTCTCCATTTTCCTGTGGCTGTTCGTCTACGTTCCTGGACTCGTGTGCGCCCAGAATCCGAACGGGGCACTCCGGGGAGAGATCCAGGATGCCAAAGGAGCGCGAGTCGTGAATGCTCGGATCGTGGCCCAGGCCACCGGGTCTTCGATGAGCCGCGCAGCAGCGGCAAATGGGCAGGGAGAATTTCGCATCGAGGGACTGCTCCCCGGTTCTTATCAAGTCATCGTTACGGCCCAAGGTTTTGCTGAGGCCGTGGCCGATGTGGACGTTGCCGTGAGCGCTGTGCGCGATATTAAGGTCATCCTGAAACCGGAGAGCGGACGCGAGACGGTGAATGTGCTGGGAACCCCTTCCTCGATAACGAGCGCAACGATTGACAGGTCGAGCGCGGTGCGTGGCGGCGTCGTCGGCAGCCAGGACCTCGAATCTCTTCCACTACCGGCACGCAGCTTCGCCAACATCGCATACCTCGTGCCCGGAACTGAGCCGGTCGAACCTTCCGACCCCACCAAGGCGCGCATTACCGCTGTCTCCACCGGCGGGAGCTCCGGCTTGAACAACGAACTATCGGTGGACGGTGCCGACAACTCGGATGACTGGATCGGCGGTTTCCTGCAAAATTTCTCGCCTGATGGCATTCAGGAATTTGCCGTACGTACCTCGAATGAAGATGCCGACACCGGCTGGACCACCGCTGGATCGGTCGTGATCACGACCAAGCACGGCGCCAATGATTGGCACGGCGATGCTGCTTTCTACGAGCGAGCGGCGCAACTCAACGCCCGCTTTCCAATTGAGAATCCGGCGGAAACCTGCACCGACGGAACCTGCGTGCACAATCCCAAGCAGCCGTTCTCGCGGCAGAACTACGTCGGCACTCTGGGCGGCCCCATGGCAAGAAACAAAGCGTGGTTTTTCACCTCGTTTGAGCATGTGCATGAAGATGCCAGCATCGCCTACAGCCCCGCCAGCACCCAACAATTCGATGCGCTGAGCACGATCGCCTCTCTGGGCCTGATCGCCGGCGTCCCTTCCATCGGCGTTCCCGCCACTGTTCCCATTCCTTTCCGCGACTATATTGGCTCGGTGCGTTTTGACTGGGTCGAGTCCCGGAAATCGCAGTGGTTTCTGCGAACATCTGAAGACACATACCTCACGCACAACGCGCTGGTGGAGCAGGGCACGCTGCCCTCCACGGGGCTGACCGCGCACAATAACTACTGGAACGCGGTGATCGGCAATGCCTATGCTTTCAGTCCAACGTGGCTCGGCAACCTGGTTCTCGCCGCTAGCCTGTTGCATCTTACTCAAACCCGTAATTCAGATCTGGGCTTCGCTCTGGCGTTTCCTTTCAGTTCGACAGCGCTCACGATTTCTGGATTCGAAACTTTCGGTGACAACCAGTTCGCCACTCCCATCACTCTTTTCCCGGACCTGCGCAATCAAGACAAATACCAGGTGCGTTACGACCTGAGCCATGTCGCGGGAGGTCACACTCCGAGGTTCGGAATAGACTTTATCCATGAGCCCGTCCTCAGCGGCGCGTTTGCGTCGACGGCGGAGCAGATCATCAAGTATCCGTCCAACCCTAATTGCTACGTCAATCCGCCGGGAGCCGACTGCGGCGGCATCCCGAGTGCTTTGCCGTTCTATTATGTTGCTCCAACCTCGCAGTGCAATCCGGAACCCAGCGCTGCTTCCGGCATCACCTGTGCATTTACTCCCGCGGGCGACGGCAGCTTCTCGCAAAACGTTCAGCGACTCGGTCTCTATGCGGAGGATTCCTGGCGGGTTTCGCGCCACCTCGTGGTCAACTACGGCCTGCGTTACCAGACCACCTTCGGGCTGTTCGAGGGTTCGGGCCGATCGCAGGTAGAGAACAGTGCATACATTACTTTGCAGGCGTTGCAGATTCCGATTGTGCCCAACGTGCCGCACAATTACCGCAAGCAGGTCGCACCGCGGCTGGGAATCGCATATTCGCCCGGTGGTAGCGAGAAGACCGTGTTTCGCGCGGGATTCGGCATGTTCTACGATGATCTTGCTCAGAATGGATGGGCGACTGCGTTTCAGGGAGTCAATAACACAAACGCAGCTACCGGCACCTGTGCCCTCAGCGGCGGAGCCGGCACATATGCGCTCACTGGTACGGGTTGCTTACAAGGCGGCGCCGCGAGTACCGGCAATCTCATTGGTTCCGACTACAAGACGCCCTACGCCATTCATTTCACGGGCGGAGCACAGCACGCATTCAATGAAAACTGGCTGGTCAGCGCCGACTATACGCACGAGCAGGGGAATCATGGCTACCGCGCCTTTCCTTACACCAGCGGCACGAATCTGTTCACACCACTCATTCCCACGACGGACCCATACTATGTTATCGATCAGTCGTCCGTGGTGCCTAATGTCAATGCGTTCCAGTCCGACAACCGCTCCAGTTACAACGCCCTCATGTTGCATCTACAGGGCAATATGCGCCGGTTCAGTCTGATCGCGAACTACCAGCTCTCCAAGGCGCAGACGTGGGGTTGCCTGCTCGGCGAACTCTTTGACTATGTGGACGGCGTGTGCACGCTGCAGAACGGACAACTGGATGCCTTCGGACCCGGTGATTACGGTCCTTCCGGCGAAGACGTGCGCCATCGCTTTGTTCTCGCCGGTACAGTACATGGTCCCGTTGGTTTTGAATTGAGCGGCATTTCCCAGGTTGAGAGCGCCCGGCCCATCACCATCACCAACGCGGACAACACTGGGCGCATCTGGGTCAATGGGGTGTATACCAGCCTCGACGAATTTCGTGGAACACCTTACTTGCAAACGGACCTGCGCGTCACCCGCCCGTTCAAGATCGGCGATCGCTGGCAGATTAACCCGTTTGCGGAGTTCTTCAACATCTTCAACCGCAACAATCCCGGCGCGAATTACGCCGTCAACGTCACGCAACTCCCGGTCCCCGCATCCGAGATGCAGCCAAATCAATCTGGTATCACGAACGTCACGCGGATTTGCGCGGTTGTCGACTGCTCCCAAACCAGTCCCATCCTCAGCCTGAAACAGCTCGAAATCCCGGAGGGTGCGCTGGGAGATTTCTTCGGCCCCGGCACGACGGTCGGAATTCCATTCGCTGCCCAGCTCGGCGTTCGGGTGATCTTCTAGTGCAGTGCGCCGGTAAACTCGAGCCAATTCCACAGGTTGCGAAAAGAAGTCAGGACCGGCCAGCAAAGACGTACCTCTCAGGGAGTGTGGTTGTCGACGCGGGAACTTGGGGGAACTTGGTGACCGGACAGAACGTTTCCGCGTAGGTACTCGATTGCAGGTAAACGTTCTGTCTGTCACCACCTCTTTGTCACCACCTCTTGTCTGGTTTATCGATGCGGGGGAGCGATCGGGCAAGGTGGCCAAATAAGTCATTTGTTTCATCAAGGTGGTCAAATAAGTCCTTTGTTTCATGAAGGTGCTCAAGATTTCCAATTAATTAATTTGGTCATCTTGCCTCGGTGGCTGGATCATTTTCATGCTGCAGAGGCGAAGCGGGACGGTTCTGCTCCGTCGGTGCGGTGACGAACGGGACAATCTTCTGAGTACCAGGTGCGTGTTGGCGGACGTCCCGTATGTCATCCGACGGCTGTGCCCTCTGGCTGGGGATAGCCTCGGGGTGGTGTTTCTCGGGTTGTCAAAACTGCTTCATCAAGAGGACGCACTGGGCGTACCCTGTGTGGACACGGTGATTGTTACTCTCCGCAGGCGCGCCCTCGCGGGGCGCTGGAATGCTGCGGACAGGCGTTATCCGTCACTTCGACGTCACATTACGGTTGGCTACACCGGGCGTCAGGCTGGCAAGCGCTGAGGCTTTCGCGGTGGTGGGCGGCAGATGCACGGGTAGAGC
>JBEKNJ010000104.1:0-12235 GCA_049522955.1 Acidobacteriaceae bacterium | reverse complement strand
ATTGGTGTTTTCGTTGGAGCCGCGCTGCCAAGGGCTCTGCGGATCACAGAAGTAGACCTGCACCTTCGTGTCCACCGTGAAGCTCTTGTGTTTAGCCATCTCCAGACCTCGGTCCCAGGTCAACGAGCGCCTCAGAGACGCGGGCAGTTTACGAACCTGTCTACTGGGAGCGGCAACGACGGTCGCCGTGTCTTTACCAGGCACTTTGACCAGTATGGTGAAGCGTGAGTGTCGTTCCACCAGGGTTGCGATGTGGCTATTGCTGGTGCCGGCGAGCAGATCGCCCTCCCAATGACCGGGAATAGCACGGTCTTCAACTTCTGCAGGTCTTTCTCGGATGGAAATGGCATCGACGATCCGGCCGTGGGACTTTCCGCCAGCCCGAGCGTGCACGGAGCGTCGCATCAGCCGCTCGGACCGCAGGTGCTGAACCAACTCTTTCTTCAGCACTCCTCGGGCCTGGATGAATAAGCTACGGTAGATGGTTTCGTGGGACACGCGCATACTCTCGTTGCTGGGATAGCGTCGCTTCAGCCGGCGATCCAAAACCCATAGTAGACATTCGTTGCCCGCCCACCAGCGGCTTCCTTCAAACCGCTCTATCCGACCTGCTCCGCTCAAGCCTCACCCACCACGCCCAGCTCTTCTTGCGGAGCAGCTCCGATAGAGTACTGACGTTACTCGTCCAAGTGGAAATGGATAGAATCGGACACGTTGGATGAACGGAGCTAACGAACAATGTTTGGTGCGGAGCCCGAAGAAAATTGGGACGTGCAGGATAGGGTGGATTTCGAGAGGAACGCTTCCATTCGCCTCCGCGCCTGCGTCATCGCGGCACTGCGGGCAGGAGTCCTGCTTCTCGTTACAATCGGGTGCCTGTTTCCGTTCATGGCAGGTCACTACCTCAATCGATACTGGGATCGCGCTCGAATCTTGGTTTACATTTCACTGGCTTCCTTTCTGTGGTTCTTCTACAAAGTCATGCTGATTTGGGCATCGTGGCAGAGCGCAAGAGAAACTGGACGCGAGTTCGGTGATCCTCCCCGATAGGGCCACCGTCCGTAGAGTCGGCTCTCCGGACAGTGGTTATCGGTACCGACGGCAACATCTCGAAAAACGGCCTTTGAGGAACTTGCCCTGCTCTGGCCCTCTGAGACGGGGAATTTACCGATAACCCGACTTTTCACGCAGTTGCACGCACGTGCTCTCCAGGCTTCGCGATTACTTCCCAGAGTGAAGTTCTGCCAGGCAGGAATCTGCTTGCACCCGTCTCCACCTGGCGGCCCGTGGTGCTTGATTTCCTCCGGCTAGCCATTCACCGACCAGGGAGTTTCCGTCGTGAGATATCGTTGCTGTGAATGAGTGCGAACAACACGTGGGTGTGTAGGCCCTGAGTTCTACCTCAATGCGATCTGATTCAGTCACCTTTACTTTCGCAATTTCGCCGTAGTGCTCCGTCACATGGTCGGGCGGACGGAGACCATACGCATAGCGCATCCGATCAGGAATCTGGATATCGTCGCCCCACCCGGTAAATGTCCCGTCCTGTGCCTCAGCGATATGCAGGCAGTTGTTCATCAATCCATCGCGTTCGAACCATGTACCGATGAGCCGACTATTCTTATGTCCCGCGGGGCGCTTCAGTGCAATCGCTTGGCTCCTAAATGCGCCTCGTTCGAATGTGCCGCTCCAGGTCTGAGATGTTTGATCCCACTCCAGATCGACATGCACCCTCGGGTCAACCCCCTTTTTCTCAAAGCCGATCCGCAGGTACTGACCGTCCCATGTCGCTCCGCCGCTGGGAGAGGTGGCGAAAAAATTGAAGCCGAAAGGCTGCACGTCGGAACCTGAACGCTGGTAAACAGCAATTTCGAACCCTGCCAGTTGCTGCGCGGCTTCGATCACGTCCGTGGCCGAATTAGAAACGGTTGTCGAGAGAATGATGTTCATGCCAATTTGGCCTCCCTGGCCGTCCGGAGCTTCCCATCGACCCGCAAGATCCTCTAGGCGAGACAGATCCTGTGCGCACAGAGAACCAGTGACAGCCAATTCCAGCAAGATGAAAAATAGCGCAATAGGTTTGTAAACGCTGCCCCCAAAGGTCAGGTGTGACCTGAAATACTAGACCCCATCTGTCTACGAATTGTTCCCGAGGTTCTCTAGCGCTACGTCTAATGAGGCGATTCTGGATTACTTCCGGTTTGGCGGTAACCCACAAACACCCTTTGAAACGGCTCGAAACCACGTCTCAATGTGGCGAGGAGAGCGGACGGAGAGGTCTGGGTTAGGAGTGAGTCAATGCCCACAGTTCCGCTTTCGAACAAGGGAGTTCGTTTTTGGACACTCTGAGGTAGAGTGCGTTCGAAAGGTCATGGAATTTAACGGTCATGGCACGGTTTCCGTTGGTCATCAAGGTGCAGTATCCGAAGATGTCCCAAGATTTCCGGGATGGTCAAAATGCGTTTACGAAATCTCAGTTTATTAGCCTTAGGGATGACTATTCTGACGAGCTTTCGGTGTGTTTCAAGAACATCGGGCGGACGGGCGAATCCTCAGCTCATCGTCATTGTCGATGTGTCAGTAATCCCAATAGACCGTGAAGTTGTGATTCCTGGTCAAACAGTCGTAATTCAGAATGGTCTGATCTCCTACATCGGGCCGAAGAGCGGTGCAACGATTCCACCGCGAGCCTTGAAACTCAACGGAGAGCACCTTTACGTCATGCCCGGCTTGACCGACATGCACGCTCATCTCTCATCTAATCCCGAGTTGAGCCGTCGATTTCTGAGTCTATTTGTCGCAACCGGCGTCACCACCATCTTAAATATGCGGGGAGAACCCTCCCATCTCGAACTCCGCAAACAAGTCGCTGAGGGAAAGATTGTTGGTCCAAGGATCTATACAACCGGTCCCTTCCTGGGGGACCCGTATCGCGGCCAACTGACGACAACTCCGCAGGAAGTTGTCGCTCGTGTTGCAGAGGACAAGGCTGCAGGATATGACTTCATCAAACTGCATGGAGATCTATCACGTGCGTCCTTCGACGAACTGATGGCAGACAGTAAGAAGGATGGAATTCGTGTGATAGGGCATTTAGCGAGAAATCTTAGTATTTACCCTGCTCTTCAAGAACACCAATACGCTATCGCGCACGGTGAAGAGTATCTATATGCCTACTTCTATTTTCATCGAACCGATGGGGATAGTGACTCCCCGATACCCAATCTGACAAGTAAAACAGCCGAGATTGCGCGGGAGACCGCCGCCGCTCGGGTCACGGTCATTCCCAACCTTGTTCTCTTTAAGGAGATCGCAACTGAGGAAGTCGACGTCAGATCGCTGCTTCGCCGGCCAGAGATGCGATACATGCCGAAGGAGATCTACGACAACGAGTGGATTCCGGAAAAGAATGTTTATGTACATAGATTCCAAGGGCGTACATATTGCCAGCGTCGTTATCCGATCCTTCAACACCTCACGAAAGCCCTTCAAGACGCTGGGGTTCGGCTGCTAGTTGGTACGGACACTCCGGCCCCGTGTCTTGTGCCGGGTTTTTCCGTTCGTCTTGAACTCGAGGATCTCGTCGAGGCGGGTCTGACCCCTTATCAAGCTCTCCGTGCAGCAACACTAAATGCCGGCGAGTTTTTGGGAGTCGCGAGCGGAAAGGTTGCCGTTGGACAGCGTGCAGACTTGCTATTGCTGCATGCAAACCCCCTCACGGATATCCGGAACGTATCGCAGTTAGAGGGCGTAATCCTGAACGGACAGTGGCTGCCGCACGAAAAGCTTCAGGGCATGTTAGATGATCAAGCGACTGTGGCGCCAAACTGATCGGTCAATTCTTCCATATTGGGGCTTTTTCGAGTTCCTAGTGGATTGTCCCCAATCTGGGCAGAACCGATTTTTCTGGGAATTCCTTCCGGATGGGCGGTAATCCGGCCGGAACTGACGCATTCGCCGTTTGCGGCGGTAAAGACAACAGCGTTGCTGTGGTATGCGTGGCTAAGCTCGGCTGGGATCTCCGATGAGTAACCACTCGTCGCGGATCACCGTGGAACTCGCTGCACTAAGGTTGTACAGAACAATGACAATGCCGTGACACCTCTAGGGTGAGTGTTCGGTATCCTCCGTTTGGCTAATCAGCTGGACATATGAGAAACAGACTCCTACGCAGGGTCGGGCATTGCTTGGGTTTTTTCCTTGTTGCTTCGTCGTTGTATGGGCAGGTCTCGTTCTTTCAGCCTCCTTCCTATGCCGGATCGGGCGCTTTGTTTTCGGCCGATTTCAATGGAGATGGCAAACCCGATCTGCTCAGCGGCGATGGCACTCTGCAACTGGGCAATGGGAATGGAACCTTCACGGCAGGCACGCAAGTGCCAGGAACACCTCTGGCCATCGCAGACTTCAATGGCGACGGCAAGCCGGATGTGCTGGAGTCGGGCACCGGCACGCTGCTGGTACTTCTCGGCAACGGTGATGGCACATTCAAGGCTGCGGCTACAACCGCAAGCGCCGCCGCCTTGCAGCCTATTGCCGCCACCGACCTGAACGGGGATGGCAAGGCGGATGTGGTGGGGACATTTGCCAGCAACCTGATCGTCTATCTCAGTAAAGGAGACGGGACGTTTGCGGCGGGAGTGTCGTACAGCCTCGGGCTGGCATCGCCAGGATCAACCCTCAATTCATTTGACATTTCATTCGCCGATTTCAATGGTGACGGCAAAACGGATGTCGTCGTCAGCTCGGCAGGCAGTGCAGATCTGGAGCTTGTGTTTCTGGGGAATGGCGATGGAACTTTTCAGGCAGCCAGGAGCTCAGCCGGCATCCCCTTCCCTTGTTCCTCTGCTCTTGCCGTTTCTGGAGATTTTACTGGGGACGGCAAACCCGACCTTGCCTTGAATTGCCAGAATAATACCCCGTTTGGGGTATATATTCTAGCGGGCAACGGCGACGGAACATTCCAGGCCCCCACACTCTCCATCCCCAACGTGAGCGGCACGATGGCCGCTGCGGACCTGAACGGCGATGGCAAGCTGGACCTGGTCGTGGAAGAGGGCGGGAACACAGGCCAGATCTTCCTGGGAAACGGGGGCGGGACATTTTCGAATGCGAATAACTATGCTCTTAACTATCGCTCTCCAGACTCCGAGCCACTGCTGGTAGACGGTGGAATTTCCATCGCTGACTTCAACCTGGATGGAAAGCCGGACATCGCTGTCGGCAACGATCTACTCATTGGCAACGGCAATGGCACTTTTCAGGGTGTGGTGATGGCAGGTACATCCATCGCATACTCTCCGTTAGCAGCCGTCGGCAAATTCGATAACCAGCAAAGCGCCCCCGGCGTCGCTGCCGCGCTGAACTTCGACATCGACATTTTCTCTAACGATGGCAAAGGCGGATTATCGCTGTCCCACACCTACTCTGACGTCCTCAGTGCGCAGGCCGCTCAAGTCGTCACAGGAGATTTCAATGGAGACGGTAATCTGGATTTGCTGGCCGTGACCGTTGATGACCCAACAACGGATTGGAACTACTGCGTCCTGTTGGGGAATGGCGATGGAAGCCTTCAGCCACCGATGTGTAATCCTCAGGGCGTCCCAAGCGTGATGCGCGCCATCAGCATTGTGGCTGGCGACTTCAACAACGACAAGAAATTGGATGTTGCGGTCGGAGGATTGAGCAACCAATCTCTGGCCATATTGCTGGGAAACGGAGACGGGACGTTCGCGCCCGCGGCATATGTGTTCGACGGCGGCGGCGACAAGCTGATGGCAGCGGACTTCAACGGGGACGGCAATTTGGACATCGCGGCGGCAACGACTACCCAGACTGGAACGACTACGCAGACTATCGAAACAGCGCTCTTATTCGGCAAGGGAGACGGCACGTTTCAGGCAGCGATTTTTCCGTCAAACCTTTCCGGTTTTGGTGCGGTGTTTGCCGCCAGCCTCACGAATGACGGCCATGCGGATTTGGTCTCAAGCAATCAGGTCGCCCTGGGCAATGGCGATGGCACATTCACCCTGGAGCCACAGCTACCCTTCGTCCCGGTCGGAGCGGCGGACTTCAATGGTGACGGAATTCCAGACTTGCTTGTCTCACCTGACCAGATCGCAGGTGTGGGGGTGGTCCCACCTAACCAAACAGGAGTTCTGCTAGGAAACGGGGACGGCACATTCAGCTCAACCAATGACTACATTACGAAAAACGGCGCAATGCAGACTCCGCTGATCGCGGACATGAATAACGATGGGCGGCCGGACATTGTTTTCTCGATTCCGTTTGCAACACCCGGCTTCAGCGGCATTGGCGTGTTGCTGAATACGAGCCCTGCCAATTTCTCGCTCTCTGCGACGGCGTTATCGCCGTCCACGGTGGCGGCTGGAAAGTCTTCGAGTGCCACTATCGGCGTGAATCCGAACTTTGGATTCAACCAAACTGTGACGCTAGCCTGTTCCGGATTACCCAGCGGGGCTACCTGTGCGTTCACCCCTGCGACCGTGCCAAGTGGAACAGCTACGTCGTTGCTAACGATTTCGACCGCCAGCAATACCGCCGCCGGAACCTATCCCATTGAAGTTCAGGGATCGGCTGGAACTCTTACGCATCAGGTCGCCCTCACACTGGTAGTTCAAGCAGCTCCTGACTTCGCGATCACCGGGCCGCCAACGGCTTCCCAAAGTGTCAGCGCGGGGCAAAGTGCGATGTTTAGCATGTCGCTGACGCCTGTCGGCTCGTTTTCAGGAACAGTAAGCCTCGGGTGCGCCATCGCCCCACCTGCAACTCCGGCGCCGACCTGCATCTTGTCGACCTCTTCGGTGCAATTCAACGGGGGTGCAGCACAGACTGTGACCGTCACCGCAGGAACGACTGCTCCCGTATCAACGATGGCTGCGCGAATCGCGAATCGCGCCGGTTTCTCGACGGCTTCGATGCCGCTGCTAGTCCTGATAGGCCTGCTGACACTTCGAAAGCGGAAAACCCTTTCGGTGCTGGGCGCCTTGCTCATCGTAGCGGCTTTTATGCCGTTCATTGGATGCGGATCTGGCAGCGGGACGAGTTCACATTCCCAGACCGCGCCAGGAACAGCATCTGGGACCTACACGATTACCGTGACGGCGACCTCGGGGACTCTAATCCACAACGCAGTCCTGCAAGTGATCGTCCAGTAGAACGAAATGAGCAGGGGCGTACGGGCAATGGAAAACTCTCACATATGAGGCATCTCAAGCTGTTCTCTCTTCTTTCGGTTTCGTTGCTGGCCATGTTCGCCGCAGGTTGCAGCAGCGGTAACAGCGTCGGTCATACCACGCAGACCATCACCTTCGACAATCCCGGCACGCAGACAGTGGGAGCGCCGCTGACGCTCTCGGCGACGGCTAACTCCGGCCTCACGGTCTCCGTTACTTCGGCGACCCCCAGCGTCTGCACGGTCTCTGGGACAACGGCCACATTTGGAGCCGCCGGAACCTGCACAATCGACGCCAGCGTGGCCGGCAACAGCACCTATGAGGCAGCTTCACAGGTAGCGCAGAGCTTCACCGTCAACCCGGCCATCGGCCCAACCACAACCATTTACATCGCCGGGTATGCGGTTACTTCCATGTCTGCAGGAAACACCGACAACACCCTCGCCGAGGAATGGCAGCTTGCCTCCGGCGGCCCAACTGCCACGGCGACGGCTCTATCGTTGCTCAGCGGCATGACAAGCTCGCAAGCCAACGCGATCGCGGTCTCGGGCAGCAATTTGTATGTGGCGGGATATGAGGGGAACAGTGCGGGCAGCGAAAACGCCGTACTCTGGGTGAACGGCACGCCCACGACGTTGTCCCCGCCCAGCGGCATGGCATATTCTGACGCCAACGCGATCGCGGTCTCGGGCAGCAATGTGTACGTGGCGGGAACTGCATGGAATAACAATAGCGACGAAAGCGCCGTACTCTGGGTGAACGGCGCGGCCACGCTGTTGCCCATGCCCAGCGGCTTGACGGGGGAATATTACGCCTCTGGGATCGCGGTGTCGGGCGGAGATGTGTATGTGTCGGGACATACCGACTCCAGCGCGAACCTCGACTCCGCCATATCCTGGGTCAACAACGGCGCGGCCACGACGTTGCCCATACCCCCCAACGATACGGTAGGAAATTATGACGCCGTCGGGATCACGGTCTCGGGCAGCGACGTGTATGTGGCGGGAGGTGGGACGAACAGCGCGACGGGCGTTGGCAATGCGGCATACTGGATCAACGGCGCGGCCACCACGTTGCCCATGCCCAGCGACATTCAAGATTCTACCGCCTCTTCTTCCGCCGTCGGGATCGCGGTCTCGGGCAGCGATGTGTATACGGTGGGAACTGTGGTGGATTCCGGCGAAACCGCCGCATATTGGGTGAACGGCGGCGCGGCCACGCTGTTGCCCATGTCCAGCGGTACGTCTGAGTCTTATGCCACCGCGATCGCGGTGGCAACTCAGTAGCAGGGAGGGGGCACACTCTCGGTCGGCAGGTGGCCCCGATTTCGGGAACCTTTCACAGCCATAAATGAGGGTACCCCCGGTGCCTCGCATTCGGGCACGGGGGAGACCACGGACCCCTACAGTTGGGAACGATCAGGATCGATCCCCGCAAACGGGGCGGTGTCCGGAATTCCGGTCGCTCCTGGTTGGTCGCCAATCCGGAAGTAATCCCATCGCAGGGGAGCCGGATGCATAACGAAGTTTCCCGGCAAACGGTTTCCAGGAGTTTAAAATCAGCGCGAGGAGCACTGGCCGGTAATGCGCTGCCGTGACGAAAGAGATCGTTTTACCAGCGCTCTCAATACGAGGGCTACAGTGCGGTATCCGGCCTGCCGTGCCCAACAGGCTAATTAAGCTATATACCTTCAGTCATAATCGCAAGGGTGCAAGGCTCGCCTCGACCTCCTCCCTTTACGTGTACGCCTTCTCTCCGCCGACCTGCGAATCCCAATACGTCGTAGGATCGGTGAAGAACTCACCCTGCCTGCAAAGGTTGCGCATCGCTTCTTCATTGACTTTGATGCCCAGGCCCGGCCCCGTCGGAACGGGGATGAAACCCTTAACCACGAGGTCTCCCTTGTCGGTTAGCTCTTTGTGCCAGGCTGGCTGCGGCTGATGCCATTCCATGGCGAGGAAGTTTTCGCAGGCGGCAATCGCGTGCGCGCCGGCCGCGTAGCCGATCGGGGTAGCGTTGCTGTGGACCATCATCCCCACCGAATACTTGGCCGCCATGTCGGAGGCCTTCTTCAATTCCAGACAGCCGCCGATCACAAGATGATCCGGGTGGATGTAGTCGACTGCACGCGCCTGGCAAAGCGGCTCGAGCGATTCCACCAGGTAGGCGTCTTCCCCGGTCAGGGTGGACACCTTGACCGAATCGGTGATGAGTTTCCACTCCTCTACCCGGTACCACGGGACCATGTCTTCCAAAGTCGAGGGATTAATCCTCTCCAGCGCATTCGCCAGCTTGATGCAACTCTTCACGGTGAGGTGCCCGAAATGGTCGTGACCCATGGGAACGTCACCCGCGTCGCCCATGGCTTCCTTAATCGCAGCGACGTGGTCGGCTACGAGTTCACATCCCTTGTCGCTGATCTCTAATCCCTGATAGTAGTTCTCAGGTGGGACACCCCCCGGCTCCCCGTAATAGCCATTCGGAGCATAGATCGTGCCCGGCTTGCCTCGGAGGATGGGAACTACGGGCAGGTCGTATTTGAGCATCGTAAAGCCCGAGGCGACTCTCTCCTTATAATCGGCGGCGATGTCTGCGATGGAGTTCGATTTCGGGTCACCCTCGCTGTACAGGCGGATCTTGTCGCGGAATTTCCCGCCAAGCATCTGATAGATCGGCACGCCATAAGCCTGGCCGGCCAGATCCCACAACGCGTTCTCAATCGCGTTCACGCCGCTCCCCTGACGGTTATATCCGCCATGCAACTTGATCTTGCGGAAGATTCTGTCGACGTTGCAGGGATTCTCGCCGAGTAGTCGGGCCTTATGCATCAGAATGTAGTTCGGCTGGGGACCGTCCCCGATCGCCTGGCCGTAACCCGAGATTCCCTGATTGGTATCGATGCGGACGACGATCGTGCCGCCAGAGGCCGCTCCCGCTCCGGGAGTCGCAGGAGGCATCTCTCGTCTGGGTGGGCCGCCACTGCCGGGGCCGACCACGCCGCCGGAGCCGCCCGCGCTGCTCGGGCCGCCATTGCCCTCCTGGATTGGCTTGCCTCCCGGCCCTCTCAGAACGGCGATGCGCATGTCCGTGATTTTCAAATCCGACGCAATTGAATTCCGGTTGACATTCTGGGGATACGCTTCCAGGTCGGCCAGGAGGCCAAACCCCGCGGCTGCCGCGCCCATGCCCAGAAACTTACGCCGCCCAATTACGTTTGCTTTTGTAGACATTACTCTCCCTTTCGCCACTAAAACCGACTCAGTCTGGAACCGGTTCATTCTATCCGAACTTATGTATACGACGACGCATCAAGTAAATCTGCCAAATCTTTGCTGGAAGGCGGGCTTGCGTACCTTTGCGTATGGGGCCCGGATTGTGAAGACCTCGTATGCGTAGGCCATACCCATCGTCCTTCGGAGCACACGGTCGGCTTTTCACGTTGTCAATCTGGGCGCGGTCAGTCTCTCAAACACCCCGGACAAAAACGCGAGTTACGTGCTCCTGGACGCAGAAGAGAGCGCGTACAGCGTGCTACATTACAGCGTTCCCTATAACCGGGCAGAAGTCGTTGAGCCGCTGAACAGGGTGCGACATCCAGGACGCGAGTACCTGATCCAACATTTGTTGGATTGATAGCTTTCGCTGATCTTTATTCTCGCGAACAACTGCTGTCGCCCATTAAAGACTACAAAACTCGACGAGACCCCACACGACCTTGTCGTCACGAACCCCCGGATGGTTGGCAAACAGGAAGTGAAAGGTCGAGTCAATGAAAAGCCTGGCCCTGCGCGACGAACTGCTTTGAAAACGGGGGGTTCCGGTAACTTGCTCGCCGGAGCTGAATGGCTGGGAATTTCCAGGCACTGCGCGGCCTTGCAATGCTTTGTCCCCATTGATAGGTACCTTCATTTGGTTAGGCCATGTACTCCCGTGCAGGAAATCGCATCTCGCCTGCTACAAAACCCGGAAGACTGTATCTATTCACGCAGACGATATCGGCAGGACGCAGCTTCTCGGCCGGCAGCGCCCTGAACGGACCTTTCCGCCAGTATGGGGACTAAGCGCGAGCGAAGGATGGCTTAACCGCTATCCGGTGACACACCCGATCCCTGTCTCAAATTAAGTAACACCAGCCCGAAACCAGTCAGGAGCGGCCCACCGCCACCCCTCAACTCTATTGCGTCACTAGCCGGCAGCAAACAATCCCCCACATCACCGCTCTCCCTAATCTCCAGCAAACCGAGAAACGAGACGACCTATGCCAAAAAACACAGTCATCGATCCCATCACTGATCAGGAAATGGCCTTTGCTCACCTGGTCCTCTCCGGAACCATGACCGACCGCCAAGCCGCCGAAGCCGTCGGTCTCAATCCCGACACCGCCGCCTACACCAAATCCAAGCCCCGCGTCCGCGACTACATGATCGAGCACCGCGCTGCGGTCAGAGAAAAGCTGGTAGACCAGGAAGCCGCAGGGCTGCGCAAGCTGAACCTGGGTCGCGACCAGATCCTGGCCCGGCTCTGGGAACTGGCCAATCTCAGCCACGAGGGAACCAGAGGGAGCATCGCCGGTCAGATCAAGGCCCTTGCCATGATCGTAGCCATCGAAGGACTGATTCCCGACCGCCGCTCCTCCCCACCCGCAACCCAACCCATAGCCCCGCCCGTCAACGCAGAAATCTACGCCTCTGAGTGGCTCCGCAAATCGCAGCACCAGGCCGCGGGTCCCCAGGCCGCGTCTGAAGACCCAGCCGATACCCTTAACCCCAGCGAAGCCCAACCCTGCGCCCCCCAGCTCCCCCACCAGGAGCACGTTCCGCAGCCCACTCCGCCACCGGATCCGAACCACCCCAGCCTTGCCAAACCCCTCACAGTCCCCGAAGGCAGAATGAGGGTTCCCGACGCACACGACGGCGTCAACGGGGCTGTTCCGGACACAAGGCAGCCCTTTTCTATACAAAGAGGCCGCTTTGGGAAGCGCCGCTGAAGTCGAAAAAGGCCAAATTTTATCTAATTTTATAAATATCCCGGCTCACCTGGAG
>JBEKNJ010000103.1:0-11941 GCA_049522955.1 Acidobacteriaceae bacterium | reverse complement strand
TCGTACTCGCGGCATTTACCATGTCGTTGTTTGGATTCAGGGAGAAGGAGACGTAGTTTGGTATCCAGAAGATCCCGTAGCCACTGCGAATGATGGTCTTCGGTGTCCAGCTATATGCAATTCCCAGCCGCGGCGCCAGGTTGTTCCTGGCCAGCGGAAGATTATTACGTGCGCCTGGTGTAACCAAAAAGGCGTCGCCCATCACGGTTGGCATTCCTGCCGCAAGAAACTGATTGATATAACTTTTTGCGCTGGAGTCAAAGTAGGAAAGCCGATTAAAACGCTCCGACCACGGCCCTTGTAATTCGTAGCGCAAGCCGAGATTCACCGCCATGGCGTTTGTCGTGTGCCAGACATCGTTGAAATAAACGGCTCGATATACCTGCTTCCCCGCGGTGAATGCAGGGACAACCGCTTGCGCCGAGAAGTGATTCTCGACATTCGCGAAGTTGTCGGCGTAGCCCAGCAGAAAATCGGCAAAAGAGAATCCGGTAAAGCAGGACTCTCCGGTCCGGCAAAAGTCGAAGGCTCCGCTCGCCACGTTGGTTTGTGCGTAGTCATCGTAACTAAACTCGACCTGACCTCCAAAGTGATACAAATGGCGGCCGCGAACCAAGGTAATTCCGGGGGCAAGACTGTACTGTGTATCGTTATCTCGAATATAGCTTTGACCCTGCGTACACATGATTTCGTCGGCGTAGCTGGCAACACACGGTGTGGGTGGCGTACGCATCGCGGAAGGAATGACGGTGTCGTAGGTGGCCGGCCATCCGATGGAAGTAAGATCAAACCCGGCATTGGTCGGAGACCGCTTGTATATGAAATAGCTGGCGCTCGCGTTCACGTCAAAAATTGTCATCGGGCTGATGCTATGGCTGTATCCCATGGCCAGGGCGTAGGTTCCGTAGGTTTCGAGACAACGGTCCTCGCACAGTCCGTTCTGTAAGGGATCGACTGGTAAATCCCGCACATTCCAGTAGCTGAAGCGAAGAAAGAGCCGTTGTGTGCTGGTGAGGTCCTGGTCGACTCGCCCGACAACCTGGTTCTGGTCTCCTCCCGTTCTGGCAACGGTGTTGAGGTTGTTGAAAGTACCCGCCGGGGTGACCGTTCCCGGAACGTTTGCGTGGGGCCATAAATCGAGAAGGGCCTTGGACGTTGGATTAATTCGGTTTGCCGGTATCACGTTACCCGGGAATGGCGAGGGCAAAGACGTGCTCGCAGGGCACGCTCCCTGAGCGTTCAGCACGCTTCCCGCGCATGGGTCTAAAACAGGAGTGCTGATTTGCGAGAAGTCGCCGCTCTGCTCCTCCGCCGTTGGAACGGTAGTCGTGAAGGGAACTCCTGTGCGCAGCCTGAAGCCCTCCCAATTTGCAAACCAGAAGGTGCGAGAGCCGTAGCGAGCAAACGACAAGGGTCCGCCGGCTTCTGCGCCGAACTGGTTCTGAACCCAGGGTGGCCGAGGCTTGCCTGCGGCATTGAGAAAAAAATCGTTGGCATTGAAGACGCGATTGCGCAAATACTCATACGCTTCCCCGTGGATAAATTGCGTGCCGCTCTTGGTGCTCAGGTTGATGACTCCGCCGGCAAAACGACCCCACTCCGCAGGCAGGTTGCTGGTATGGACCTTAAACTCCTGAATCGAATCCTGGATCGGAATCAGAATCGGCAAGTTGATGTAGGTGATGTTGAGCGGTTGGCCGTCCAAATACTCGGCGCTTTGATTGCCGAAGGCGCCACTTACCTGATAGTTGCCCCATCCGAATGGGTTCACTCCAACCGGTGGTCCGGTCGAACTTCCCTGTGGGATGACGGACGGAGCGAGGACAATCAAATTGAAGACGTTGCGTCCGTTCAGAGGTAGCTCATTAGCCTTTCTGCGTTCGACCACTGTGCCAAGGCTGGAAGACTCCACGTCGAGCGGTGCTGAATGACCTTCGACGGTCACGCTTTCCGAGGCGGAGCCAAGCATCATTTCGAAATTTACTTCCAGGGCGTCTTGTACATGTAGTACGATCCCGGACTCAACGACTGCTTTAAATCCCAGCTTTTCCGCTTCAATGCGATATCTGCCGGGAGGAAGATCGGAAACGTAATAAGTGCCCGCCTCATTCGTGAGACCGGCATAACGAGTGCCTGTGCTCGTGTTAAAGACGCTTACGGTAGCTTGTGCAATAACCTTTCTGCCCGGATCCGTAATCCGCCCCGTGAGGGAGGCCGTGGTTGACTGTCCGTGAGAGACGTATGGCAGGAGCATCATTAATATAAGCGCTGCGGCCGATCTGCAAAGGTAAACGACTTCTTGCGCGGAGCGCCGGCTTTGCGATGCTTGTGTCATTGAGGATTCGGGATTGATTCGAGTGGCGGCTTCTGCGGCCACGGGAATCATATCAATCGAGGCCGCTTTTTCATTTGCCGCAGCGCATCATCCAATCAGGAGTCCCCGCTTGGATCCATCCAGACCTGCAAGAAGACCGTAGACGAGGTGGCTATCGACGCAGGGCCTGGGCGGAATGTCTCGATTCGTACACAGTGACGTATGCCGGCCTGAATAGATACGTCGCCGCTGCGCTTTCTGTACCAAATTGTTTTGACTCTTTGACCGCCGACTGGAGGCCAGATTTGTGTGGCAAGCCGTCTTGCTCGTGGCGTATAGTTTCGTCTGATCTTTGGGAGCTACTGGTAAACCCATCTGGCCTTATGAAATCAATGAGTTTGCCGTCCCGTCTTCCCTGAATGCGAGGGACGGAGGGCAATTGCAATTGGAGTTTTTCTGCACCATCGGATGACTCACCTGGCTGCGTTTTGCAAGCGATTCTGACGGGTCGAGAGTAGAGACAATGCGGGCAGAGTCTGTGCCCCGGCTGCATCCATATTTCAGTTTCACGCGCCGATTGCGGTGCGTGGTGGTTTGGTCGACGGAAATGTGGCCGGGAAATGATTGCTTAGGGAATTGGGATGCAGGGCGCATTGCAAATGAAGCCGAACGCGGTTCTCCAATCTGCTGCCGTTTCTGATCCAAGCGACGAAGAACTTATGGCTCGTTTGCAGGGTCAGGATACAAGCGCTCTTAATACGCTGTTCAGCCGCTACTCCAGGGTGGTCTTCGGTATTGCCTTTCGCGTTCTACATGACGTGGGAGAGTCTGAGGAGGTGGTCCAGGAATCGTTCCTGTATCTCTATCAGAAAGTGAAGCTCTTCGACCCGTCTAGAGGAAGCGCAAAGATCTGGATTGTTCAGATTGCTTATAGCCGGGCAAAGGACCAGAAGGCACACCTGTCGCGCAGAGGGTTTTATCTCCGCACCGATATTGAGTCTCTGGAACTGGATGAGACCTTGGCGGCCGGGGCGGACGTGGAGCGGGAAATCGCCGCAAAACTAGACTTCAACCGTTTGGAATACGCATTTAATGACTTGACGTCCATGCAACGTCAAACACTTAAATTATTCTATTTTGAAGGGTTGGCGTTGAAGGAGATCAGTGAACAGCTGCAGGAGCCTCTAGGCAATGTGCGGCACCACTTTTATCGGGGCATCGAGCGCTTGCGTAGGAGCACCGTGACCGAGACGGGGCGAAAGAACCAGCATGCAAGGATCTGACAGACAAGACCGCCACGAGAGGTTCAAAGAGCTGTGCGCTCTGGCGCACGCCGACTCACTCAGTATCGGCGAGCGGTTTGAGCTGGAAGAGCATCTGCGGATTTGCGAGCAGTGCAGGGAGGTTTACGAGGGCTACGCTTTGGTCAGTGAAGCGGGCATGGCTTTTCTAGGGGCGCCCGGCGAACTGCCGCCGGAAGCAAGGAACTGGGATGATCGCGATTCCTGGGAAAAACTCTTTTCGACCATTCAGAATCAGCGGTTGCCCAGGGTCTTGCCGTTCCAGACTGCACTCGCGCGCCAAAGTCCCGCAGGTTTGCGTGTAACCCCAGTCAGGGGATGGATCGCAGGCTTGGTTGCCGCCTGCATGATCGCTGTCATTGCGTTAGGAGCCTATCATGCGGGAGCGCGAAAGAACCTTGCTCCACAAAGGTTGTTCGCGAAGAATCTGGCGCCGGTGAAAACCCCGACCGGCGATTCGTCTAGCCCGAAAGCCGCACCGGCGGACGAATCCTCCGTTCAGCGGCTCGCAGCGCAGGCAGCGCAGATATCGAGTCTCGAGGCGTCGGTTGCCAATGAACAGAAGGAGCTCACCCGTTTGCGGGGAGCATCTGATCTTGCCCAGGTGCGATTAGCTCAGCTTGGAAAGACAGCGGATGGAAAGGAAGCCGAACTTCGGCAACGAACTGAGGAACGCGACAAGCTGGCCAGTCAGCTGGGAGAAACCGAGAAGGAATACCAGAACCTTCAGGTGGAACTCACGAATCTCCGCGACGAACATAGCCAAACACTTGTGCGAACCGCGTCGCTCGAATCGAAGCTGGGCGATCTGACCTCTGCCAATCAGGATCAAAGCCGCCGGCTCAATGACGATGAACAGTATCTTGTCTCAGATCGCGATATCCGGGAATTGATGGGCGCGCGCAAACTCTATATCGCCGATGTGTTTGACGTGGATAGCGGGAGCAGAACACGCAAGCCCTTCGGGCGGGTCTTCTATACGCAAGACAAATCACTCATTTTTTACGCTTTCGACCTTGATCACCAACCAGGCGTAAGAAATGCCAGCGCCTTCCAGGTATGGGGCCAGAGAGACTCCGAATCAAATGGGGAATCTCATCCGATGAACCTTGGCATTCTGTACATGGATAGTGAAACCAATCGCCGGTGGGTCCTTCGCTTGGACGACCCAAGGCAGCTGGCTGAAATCGATGCAGTCTTTGTGACGGTCGAGCCGCACGGCGGAAGCCAGAAGCCGACGGGAAAACCATTTCTCTACGCTCTGTTGAGGAAAGAGGCGAATCATCCTTAGTGGGCGTGGCCGCCGGTCTATTTCCAGCCACGATCTGGCACGATATCTCTGCTCTCCTTGATGGTGTATAGCTGATCGGATCTGAGTTTACTGAAGAGTTGCTGCTGACCGCTCGGCCAGCGCACCAGGACATCTGCCACAGCCGAAGTGCCTCTGGCAATTCGCGTCCACCAGCCGTCGCTCTAGTGCCATTTCTCGGTGCAGTTTGAGTGACCCTCTTTATATTTCTCTCTTCCACTGGTACAGACGCCCTCCTCGTCTCGTATTGCATTGGTAATAGAGAGTTCTACTTTAGTACGAAACCTTTTGGAGGCACCATGTCCGGACGAGTCCTGATCCGAGGTCTTGTTAAAGTGACCTCGGCTCCCTGTACGGTGCCCCCAGTCATATCTGTCACTGCTGCCGTCAGTGCCCCGTAGGTCGACTGCGCTTTCAGTGATAAAGAGAAGCAAAAGTTCAGGTCTCGTGTATGTTGCCCTGCATTTCTTGGATCGATTTCATCCCGTAGAGTTGCACCACCGCAGAGCTCGCCAGTGTTGACGACTCTGTATACAAAACAGGCGGAAGAAACGCCGTGGTCACTGTCTAAGTCGGACCGATCAGATGAGGTGCGATAAGGCGCGCTGATTTGCAGAACCCTTTTGGAGGCGAAGTGATATCACGCAAATTCTGGTTTTCTATCCTGGCAACTATGCTGTTGCTCGGCGGTTGCTTTACTGCCCGCGGGCAGTCCACCTTCGGTTCGATTTCAGGAACGGTCAAGGACGCCTCGGGCGCCGCCATCGCGGGCGCGGAGGTTACGCTGACCAGCGCCGACACGGGTGCAAAGCAGACATTTAACACAGATCAAAACGGACTATATTCCTTCGTCAATTTGAATCCAGGTGGGTACACCGTTGATGTGGATAAGACCGGCTTCAAGCGTTTCAAGCGCGAAGCCATTGACGTGCAGGTGCAACAGAGTGCCCGCATTGACGCCACCCTGGAGGTCGGCGCAGACACCCAGACCGTGGAAGTCACCGCGGAGACCCCGTTGCTGCAGACCGATAATGCGTCGCTTGGCCAGGTCATTGACGAACGCAAGACCAACGAAACTCCTTTAAATGGCCGCAACGTTTTCAACCTCATCACCCTATCTCCCGCTGCCATCGCGCAGGGTGGCGCCGGCAGTTCGCAGGTGGGCCAGAATCCGTTCAGCTGGGGCAACTACCAGGTGGGAGGCTCGTTCGGCAACCAGAGCGCCGAGTACGTCGACGGACAGCCGGTGAACATTGGTTACATCAATCTCCCCATTCTGATTCCCGACCAGGACGCCATATCCGAATTCAAAGTGCAGTACAACAACCTCGGCCCGGAATGGGGCAGGTTCTCCGGCGCCATTGTCAATCTGAGCACAAAGGGAGGATCAAACCGTTTCCACGGCGTAGCGTATGAATATATCCGCAACAAGGTCTTGAATGCCCGGCCATATTTCCCCGAGGGGGCGGCAGAGGCGCCTCCCTACGTGCAGAATCAGTTTGGCGGCACGATTGGCGGCCCGGTGATCAAAGACAAGACGTTTTTCTTCTTTGCCTATGATGGGTACCGTCAGCGGGCGTCCTCGGTTTTTACCACCACCGTGCCCACGGTTGGGGAGAGGAGCGGAACGTTTCCCGCGGACACTCCAATTTACAATCCTTTGAGCATCAGCGCGGCGTGTCTCGCAAGCTCCACGGCCGCGAATTGCGGCCGTACACAATTCGCCAACAACACTATTACGAACATTAACCCGGCGGCGTTGATTGAACTTAAATACCTTCCGCAGCCGACCAACAGCGCCGAAAACAATAATTTCAGCTCCGCCGCGGCCGCCGGCGGAAACACCAATCAATACGTAGCTCGTGTTGACCAAAATTTGAGATCGGCGCAGCATATTTTTACTCGTTACAACTTCTTCAACCTTCTGAATTTGCCCACCGATCCCTTCGGCACCGGGCTGTGCGCGGATCGTTGCGCGGAAACCTATCAGACCAACGCCGCCGTCATAGGCTACAGCAACTCCATCCGGAATAATCTGTTGCTAAGTGTCAATCTCAGCGGCAGCCGGTTCCACTACTTGCGTTCGCCCAAGAACTCGAGTTTCGACTTGACCCAGTATGGCTGGCCGGCTTCTTACAATGCGGCAATTCCCAGCGCCGGCCGGTCGCCATTCACACCCTGCTTCACGCCCCAAGACTCCGCCGTCACCTGTTCCCAGGGTCAGAGCTTTATCACTGACCACGACACGCAATGGGCCCTCTCCCCCAACCTCACGTGGATCAAGGGACGCCACACCATGTTCTTTGGCGGCCAACTGATTGAGACCTTTGACAACTACGCCCAGACGAATATCGCCAGCGGCGCCTTTGCGTTCAACGGCAGTTGGACGCAGAGCAATCCTGTCGCCGGCGGAACGGGCGGTATTTCCTTCGCCGATTTTCTCCTGGGATATGGGCTGAACCAATCGAGCGTGTTCAACCACAACTTCGGTGAGGCGCAGATTCCGGCCCTGGTGGCGCAAAAGGAAGCTTATCGAGGATTTTTCTTCGGGGACACATGGAGAGTCACCTCGAAACTGACGGCAAACTACGGTCTGCGCTACGATTTGCAGGGACCCTGGACCGAGCGCCATGGCTGGATAAGCTATTGGGATCCGGCGGCCACCAATGCCTCGGTTACCGGCTGTCCCAGCGGGTCGTGCCCGGGCGACGTCTTCCTGGTTGGTAACGGTGTAAATAAGACCCGAGGCAACATACCGCTGAAGAAAAACGAAGTGATGCCGCGTATTGGAGTTGCTTATTCCGTGGACCAGAAGACAGTCGTTCGCGCGGGTTACGGCATCTTCTTCATTCCCAACTGGATATTTTTTAACCTCAACCCCAGCAATGATGCCATCAACCTGGCCTCTACGCTGTGGGTGGCAACCTCGAACGGCGGCATTACTCCGAACAGCACTTTGACGGCAACCAACTGCGTGTTCACCGCGGGCGCTCCCTCGGGAACGCTGAATTGCCCGACCAACGGACCCTTCGGTGCAAATGTCGTGACGCCCCTTGGCAGAGGCAACGTTTCCGCCTTTGATGCCGGCCAAAACATCACAGTAGCTCCCTACACCACGTATAAGGCGCCGTACGTCCAGCAGTTCAACCTGGACATTCAAAGAGAGTTTCCGGGAGGGATCTTCGTCGATGCCGCCTACGCAGGCTCGCGGGGCGTACACTTGCCGAATCCGACCGCGACTCAAGTTGACCAGATTCCGGACGCAGACCTGTCTATGGGAAGCGCCTTACTGGTGAACGTTCCCAATCCCTTCAAGGGGATTAATACGGTTAGCGGGTTAAACGCGGCCACAAACGCCACGGTTGTTGCCGGTCAGTTGCTCCGTCCCTACCCCGAGTATGGTGGCGTCAGCCTTGCCGGGGATGGCTGCTGCGCCAGTGACTATAGCTCGTTGCAAGTCTCCGTTACCAAGCGGTTCACCGGGGGCGGATCGTTGCTGGCTGCCTACACCAACGAAAAACTCCTCACCAACGCGGATACGCTGACCACCTGGCTGGAGACCGGCGTTGGAGAAGTGCAAGACTGGAACAACCTCAAGGGAGAGTGGTCGCTCTCTTCCCAGGACGTGTCCCAACGCCTGGTAATGAGCTACATTTACGACCTGCCTTTCGGTCACGGTCAAAAATTCCTGAGCGATACTGGCAGCATCACCGGGAAGGCGATTTCCGGATGGGGCCTCCAAGGCATCACGACGTTTCAGAAGGGCTTCCCCCTGCCGATAAGCTATGGGGGCTCGACGGCGCTGTCACAGGCGAGTTTGGGAATCGGGACTTTGCGCCCGAATGTTGTGCCAGGATGCTCCAAGGGTACCGCGCACGTAGCAGCGTCGGGGGGCATCGCCTGGTTCAACCCGGCTTGCTTCACAGCTCCCAGCAACTTTGGTTTCGGGAACGAGTCGCGCGTGGACCCTAACCTTCGAGGCGAAGGGATCAATAACTGGGACCTCGCGATAAAGAAGACGACGCACTTCGGTCCGGGTGAAAGGTTCGGTTTGGAGTTCCGGACGGAATTCTTCAATACGTTTAATCGCGTCCAGTTCGGCCCACCGACTACCGCTTGTTGCGAAGCCAATAGTCCGACTTTCGGAATCACGAGTAGCCAGTTGAACAATCCGAGGCTCATTCAGTTCGCTGGGAAGTTCGTGTTCTAGCCTGTCAGTGGAGCGGGAGGTGGATGCCTCGTGCCGGCATCCGCCTCCCGCTCCTGGGTTTTCAGAGCAGCGGATGTCCATGGTCCACGGCAACCGCCCCCAAATGGAAGCGCCACCCTTCTCTTTGTCATCCCGACCGAAGCGTGTGAGCTGCAGGCCCATGATCACTCCGTCCGGGCCCTGCAAAGCGTGTCCGTATGAGTTCTGCTAACCTTGCGATTGCATGAACCGGCGGATCACACGACGGGATTTCCTCGAATCGTTTGCCGCTATGGGCCTGGCGTTGCCCCTACCCTTGTCTTTGTCTGCGGCCATGCCTTTGTTTGACGTGAAGCATCCGCGTGGCCTGGATTTTAGCCATGTGAACTCGCCTACTCCGCAGAAGTACCTGATTGAGACCATGGGCGGTGGTGTGGCGCTGTTCGATTACAACAATGACGGATTGCTCGACATTTTTCTTGTCAATAGCGGCCGGCTCGCCAATCCGATGCACCCACCCGAGACCTTTGACCGGCAAAATCCCCGGAATTGGAATCGTCTTTACCGGCAGAATCCGGATGGGAGCTTCACCGACGTCACCAGGGAAGCCGGTCTCGCGAACGCAGGTGACGGCAATTACGGCATGGGTGTGGCCGTAGGCGATTACGACAATGATGGCTTTCCCGACCTCTACATCACCAACTACGGAAAAAACACCCTGTACCACAACAATGGCAATGGCACCTTTACCGACGTTACCGCCAAGGCCGGCGTGGAAGCGGGCGGTTGGAGCTGCTCAGCAGGATTTTTTGACTACGACAACGACGGGCACCTGGACTTGCTGGTCACCCGCTACATGATATGGGATACGCAACACAGCAAGATCTGCGGGGGCGAGTGGCAGACCTATTGTCCGCCGGCTGAGTTCCCGGCAACCACAAATATTCTTTACCGTAACCGTGGCGATGGCACATTCGAAGACGTCAGCCTGCGTTCCGGGATTTCGTCCATCAAGGGGCGCTCACTTGGCGTGTCCTTCGCCGACTACGACGACGATGGATTCACCGACATCTTCGTTTCTAACGACGGCATGCGCCAGTTTCTTTTCCACAATAATGGCAACGGCACATTCACCGAATGCGCTCTGGAAGCGGGCGCGGCGTTCACCGGCGATGGTAGGCCTCTCTCGGGCATGGGCACCGTCTTCCAGGATTACGACAACGACGGACGGCCCGACATTTTGGTCACGGTGCTGCCGCGCGAGGTTTACGCGCTCTTTCACAATGACGGCAACGGGCAATTCAGCTACCGCAGTCTGCAGGCAGGCTTGGGTTTGCTTTCAGCGGCGAGCTCGGGTTGGGGCTCCGGTCTCGAAGACTTTGACAACGATGGCTGGAAGGATTTGTTTGTCGCCCAGAGCCATGTGCTGGATAACGTGGAACGAATCGACCCTATGCTGCATTACAAAGAGCCACCGTTACTGGCGCTCAATCATAACGGGCGTTTCGAGCGAGCTGATTCAGGAGTTACCGCACCGATCGCCGGCCGCGGCGCAGCCTTCGGCGATTTGAATAACGATGGCTTTATGGATGTAGTCGTTACTTCGCTGGGCGGAGAGCCGCTGGTGCTTTTGAATCACGGTGGAACTGGAAATTGGCTTTCCATCTCCCTGCGCGGAACGCGCAGCAATCGCGATGGGCTGGGTGCGAGCGTGCAGGTCAACGGGCAGAAGCGCTTCGCGACCACGGCCGGCAGCTACATTTCGGCCAACGACAAGCGTCTGCATTTTGGCCTGGGCGAGGCCAAAGTGGCCAAAGTGGAGATTCACTGGCCCTCTGGCATCCACCAGATTCTTGAGGGTGTCAAAGCCAATCAGTTTCTAGAAGTTCGCGAACCGGAGAAATCATGATTGGTGTTTTCCTGTCAGCTTTCCTCGCGTTGCAGGCTTCCGCGCCGCCGGCTGTCCAGCATGTGCATGCCGGAGTGGATGCCGAAAAGAGTGGGCAATTGGACGCCGCGCTCGCCGAATTTAAAAAGGCCACCGAACTCGATCCGAAACTGGCAATTGCGTTCACCGATGTCGGTGGAGTGTACATCGAGAAGCGGGATTATGCGTCCGCTATTCCGCCACTGAAGCAGGCCATCGAACTCAGCCCCAACCTCGAAGCAGCCCACCGCTTGTTGGGATATGCACTTTTGGCGCAAGGGTATGCAACCGAAGCGATTCCACATCTCGAGCAGGCGCACGCCGAGGACGCGCTCGGTATCGCTCTGCTCGACGCGGGTAAATTACCGGAGGCCGTGGCAGTTCTGCAGAAGGCTCTGGCGCAAAGCCCGGATGATCCGGAGCTGCTGTATTACTATGGCCGGGCCTCCGGCCTGCTCTCCAAACAGGTTTTTGATCAACTCGAGGCTCGTTTCCCGGATTCGGCGCGCGCTCATCAGATGATGGCGCAGGATTACGCCGTCCTGCGAGACGTGCCTGCCGCCGAACGGGAATTTCGCGAAGCATTGCGTTTGAGCCCGCAGACAGCGGGTTTGCACCTGCAGCTGGGTGAGCTCTATGCCCGCGCGCAGCAATGGGACAGAGCCGAAGAACAATTCCGGTTAGAAACTGAGCTTCAACCAGGGAGCCCCGAAGCCTTCTATCGTCTCGGGGAAGCTCGACTCCAGTTGGGTAAATTCCACGAAGCGCGCGAGGCACTCGTTCATTCCGACCAGTTGAGAGGAGAAATGCCGGAAACCCTCTACCAGCTGGGAAAAGCTTCGGCTATGGACGGAGACGATACGATGGCGCAAAAGTTCTGGGAGCATGTTCTGACCCTGGA
>JBEKNJ010000102.1:0-12298 GCA_049522955.1 Acidobacteriaceae bacterium | reverse complement strand
CCCCCCCCCCCCCCCCCCCGCACTTCCCGAATCTCCTGTATCAATCCTCGACACCAAACAGAGGTGTCATCCCGACCGGAGCGTAGCGTATTGGAGGGACCTGCTGTTTTCTCTCACTTCAACTGCATCGCAGTTTGCTCGGCACAAAGCCTCATGTCCCGGCACAACTCGTCGATGCGTTTCCGATCGGTGTCCCACGAGCACATGAAGCGCGCGGCGCCTCCAATAAACGTGTAGAACTTCCAGCCCCGCTGCCGCAGGGCCTCGAGAATTTCGTCCGAAGCATGGACGAACACCGCGTTGGCTTCCGGCGGCGCCACGATTTCGACGCCAGGAATACTCGCCAGACCTTCAGCTAGATAAACCGCGCAATCATTTGCGTGGAGGGCGTTGCGCAGCCATGCCCCGCTTTGGAGCATGCCTGTCCAGGGCGCTGCCAGAAAACGCATCTTTGAGGCAAGTTGCCCGGCCTGCTTGCACCGGTAATCGAAGTCTTCCGCGAGTTTATGGTCGAAGAAAAGAATCGCCTCACCTACCGACATTCCGTTCTTCGTGCCGCCAAAACACAATACGTCGATGCCGCTCTTCCACGTGAGGTCCGCGGGCGAGCAGCCAAGACTGGCGCACGCATTGGCAAAGCGGGCTCCATCCATATGGAACCGTAGCCCGTGCTTCTGACAAACCGCAGCAAGCGCGCGCAGTTCTTCAACGGTGTAGACACGGCCAGTTTCGGTCGACTGGCTAATCGTGACGGCGCGAGGCTTGGGAAAGTGAATATCCTGCCGATTGGTTGCGATCTGATGCAGAGCCGCCGGCGTCAGCTTTCCATCGATGCTTTCGGCAACGACCAGCTTGGAACCATTGGAAAAAAACTCCGGGGCACCGCATTCGTCTGTTTCGACGTGGGCAGATTGACAGCAGATCACCGAGTGGTAGGACTGGCAGAGCGAGGCCAGCGCCAACGAATTTGCCGCGGTCCCATTGAACGCAAAGAAAACCTCGCAGTCGGTCTCAAACAATTCCCGAAACGTATCCGCTGCGGCCGCAGTCCAGGGGTCGTCTCCATAGGAGGAGACGTGGCCGCGATTAGCTGCCGCCATAGCCGCCCATGCCTCCGGGCAGATGCCTGAGTAGTTGTCACTCGCAAATTGCTGCAGAAGATGGGTGCCATTGATATCGACCATATGTCTCTTATTTTAGGCTCTCGGGCCAACACAGGACCCATTGAGATAGCCTGATTACAAAAAGGAAATTGAGGCACTTTAAGGCAGGCAGAAGGATCCAGGAACCCATATTTACCTCTTGTTTTGTTGGGGCGCGACTCACAATATCGTGGCAACAGAAAAACATCAACGATTCCTTGGCCGACGCGTAAGTCCTTTGGGAGCAATGCAGTTGTACGCTGGTAAAAGCGACTAATCTGGACCCATGACTCAAGAAAAACCTGGATCACCTCCGGCACCGGCATCCCGTCTTTTGCGTCGAGGCGTGGCTGCTCTTTTTGTCGTGCTGGCCGGTCCATTAGCTCTTGCTCAATCAGGCTCCCCTCCGCCGGCGCCGCGCGAGCACTGGTCGGCGGAGTGGATTTCCCATCCAACCGCTCCCCCGCGGGAGCGCGGCGTCTTTCATTTCCGCAGAATCATTCACCTGGACGCGAAGCCGGCACACTTTCCCGTCGAGGTGAGCGCCGACAATCACTTCCTCCTCTACGTAAATGGGCTACGGATCGGAGAAGGACCGGCTAAGGGAGATCTGCCCCATTGGCGCTATGAAGCATTCGAACTTGCACCGGCGCTCCACCCCGGCGATAACGTGATTGCCGCAACCGTCTTTAACTTCGGTATCTACGCCCCACTAGCGGTCATCAGCGAGCGCACGGCTTTTCTCATGCAGGGAGAGAGCGCTGCTGAGTCGGCGGTCGACACAAACGCCAACTGGCAGGTCGAAGAGGAAACAGGGCAGGACTTCCTCCCGCGAGTAGGCAATGGATTCATGTTCTACTGGGCTGCCGATCCCGGCGAAAAGTTGGACGCGGAGCTCTATGACTGGGGCTGGAAGGACGCCGGATCCTCCAGCAGATCCCATTGGGTCGCGGCCGCGGGTGTGATGCGGGAAACCATTAATCCCCGAGACAGCATCGCTGTTCCGCCTGGCCTTGATTCGCACAACCGATGGGACCTGGTTCCGGATACCCTGCCGCAAATGGAGTTTGCCCCCACCACCGTGGGCAACGTGGTGCGAACCAATCTGCCGGCCGCGCAGCAATTTCCAGCAGCCGCAGTCGTGATCCCGCCTCACGCAGAAGTCGAAATCCTGCTCGATCGCGCGACCATGGTCACCGGTTTTCCTGAGCTGACAGTCAGTGAAGGGAAAGGATCACAGATTGATATTGGATATACCGAAGCCCTCTACGACGTCCACCATCACCGGGGTAACCGGAACGAGGTGGGAGATCGCCTGGTGCTGGGCCAGTTCGATAAGTTTCTTCCCGATGGAGGACAGAGCCGCACCTTCATTCCGCTCTGGTTTCGTACCTGGCGTTATCTTCAACTCAAAATCAAAACCGCCGACGAGCCCCTGCATCTCGAAAGCCTGAAGGCGGATTTCAGCGCGTTTCCTTTTACCGAACGAGCGACCTTCACCTCAAGTGATCCGCTGCTCGCCGACATTTGGCAAATCTGCTGGCGTACGGCACGCCTGGGCGCGCACGACACTTACATGGACACGCCCTTCTGGGAGCAACTGCAGTATATCGACGATACGCGGGTGCAGAGCCTGATCTCCTACACGGTTCCGGCGGATGACCGGCTGGCGCGGCAGGCCTTGCAGGCTTTCGACGATTCGCGCGTTCCCGAAGGGATCACGCAAAGCCGGTATCCCGCCTCGCTGCCGCAGTTCATTCCTAATTTCTCTCTCAGCTACATCGATATGCTGCGTGATTACTGGATGTATCGTCCGGACAGCGCCCTGGTGCAGAAACTTCTGCCGGGCACGCGGCCGGTGCTGGAGTGGTTTTTCGAGAAGCAATACGACGATGGATTCCTGAAGCCCCTGCCCTACGACTCTGCCTGGCACCCTTCGCAGGCTAAGTCCGCTCTACTCACACTCACGTTTGTCGATACGCTTCGGCAGGCAGCCGAGTTGGAAGATGCGTTCGGTGAAAAGCACCTGGCGGCAAAATACCGCGCCGCCGCCCGTAAGGCATCAGATGCTGTCTACCGCCAGTGTTGGAATGCACGCCTCGGCCTGCTCGCCGATACCCCGGACCAGAAGGAATTCAGCCAATACACCAACCTCTACGGCGTTTTGACGGATGCAATCCCGCGCGCAGACCAGGCGCAAGTGATGCGAAAAATCATCGCACCCAACCTGGGCGAGAATCCAGTGGTCAAACTCGCGTTGGTCGACTACCACGCGCAGTTCTATCTGTCTCGAGCCATCGATAAGACCGGCTTAGGCGGCTATTACCTGAATACCATTGGGCCGTGGAGCGAAATGTTGGCAATGGGCCTCACCACCACTCCAGAGGTTAAGGAGCCAACCCGCTCCGACACCCATGCCTGGAGCGCGCACCCAATGTACGATCTGCTGACTATCGTTGCCGGTATCCACCCCGGCTCGCCCGGCTTTTCATCGGTTCGTATTGCGCCGCACCCGGGAGCGCTGGATCATTTCGAAGCCGCAATGCCGCATGAAGAAGGGGAGATCCGGGTGCAGTATCGCCACGACGAAACACGTGCGACTCTTGTGATCAGTCTTCCGCAGGGACTGCCCGGGGTACTGGAATGGAACGGCCGGCAATATTCTTTGCGCGACGGAGAGCAGACACTGCGGCTACCTAAATCACTTCTATATCCCAGCCCAGCCCCGGTGCGTCCGATGGGCGCGCATAGATCCCCTCCGGCCCCCGAGTAATGTGGTTATCCTCTTCAAAGCGCCGGTAAACTTCCTCCGGACCGCCCGGAGGGGGCATGAACGTCTCCGCCCACGGACTATTCGGCGTAGCCAAAATGAAGTGAATCGAGTCGAAGGCGCCGCCTCCGTGCGGAATGACAGGGATGTCATAGGCGGCCGCCAGCGCGCCGATACGCCGCAACTCGGTCATGCCGCCGCACCAGTGGATGTCGGGTTGCCAGATCGCCGCTCCACGATGGTCCAGTAGCTGGCGAAAGGCATACCGCGTGTACTCGTGCTCGCCGGTGGCAATGCGTGTGGATTTGATCTCCGCACTGAGCCGCCCAAACCCTTCATAGTCTCGCGGCTGCAGGCACTCTTCCATCCAGTAGACGCGATACGGCTCGACCAGGCCGGCCATTTCAATGGTGTATTGTTCATTCCACGCCATGTAGCAATCGAGCATCAGGTCGCCGTCCGGCCCAAGTTGGGCGCGGGTCTTTTTGACCAGTTCCAGATTTTTTTGCTGCCCTTCCCAGCCATCCGCGGGACCGTAGGGGATGGCAATCTTCAATCGCTTGTAACCGAACTTGATGTGTTGCTCGATATCGTTGCCGGTGCAATAGGCGGGAATCCGCAGTTTGGTTTGGCCGCCGAGAAGTTCGTACACGGGAAGATTGAGCGCTTTGCCGATCAGGTCCCAAAGCGCCAGGTCGACTCCGCTGATGGCGTTGATCGCGATCCCAGCCTGTCCGTAGGGCAGGGTAGAGCGATACATGATGTCCCAGAGACGCTCGACGTTGAACGGATCTTCTCCCACCAGCAATTTGACCAGGTGCTGCTCCACCACCGCGCCGCCGCCCGCCCCACCGGAGCCGTAGCCGGTCACTCCTTTGTCTGTAGAGATTTCGACCGTGAACCCCTCGAACTTTCCCGGATCGGGATTCCATAACGAACGGGTGGCTTTATAAGCCGGGTAGATCGACATGGGGTTTGCCACTTCCACCCCGCCGGTCGACCACGATCCCGGCGCCGGAGTGTAAGTGGGCACAGGACGCCTGGGCCGAGTGCGCACCAGTCGTACTGACGTGATCTTGAGCTTGCTCTTTTCTTGCTGGAAGGCGAGCGCGGGAAGGGTAACGGCGAAAAGTCCGCCGAGCTTGAGTAATGATCTTCGATTCATGAGAAACGAGCGCCTCTTGATAACCTCGCTCGCCTGGATTTTATGCGAGACGGAGGGGCCTACGCAGTGTACGCGTATCCTGACCTACATGAGCAACGTCACCCTCACCGCAGACGAGGATTTGTCAATCGGGCGCGCGCTGGCAAAGGCCCAAAACAAGACCTTAAGCGCCGTGTTCCGCGAATGGCTGGCGCACTACACCGCCGGTTCGGGAGATACCCAGAGCTTCGGTGCAATCATGAAACGCATGAAACATGTCGACGCGGGACGGCACTTCACCAGGAACGAGTTGAATGCCCAATAGATTGCTTCTGAACACGACTCGTCCAAGCGAGCGACGCAGTTGATCCGCACAGCCCTAAAGACTGCAAAGGGAACTATCAGCCAATGTGACTTACTAATGACTGAGGATCTTCAGCATGGCCAGAGGTTCGGGAATCTCAGGATCGAGAATCCCTTTCTATCGCCGGCTTCCTGAAGGCAAACCCCCGCAAATGACAGAGGGACTGCTGTGGCTTTTACCATCAGCAGCCCCAAGTTATGGCCAGGTTTGAGGTGGGTGTAGCGTCTATTCCGTCTGGGCAGCCCTCAAGCGCCCGAGCTTCCAATCGTGAAGCCCGGTGGTTGAAAGCACCCGGCCAGAGTTAGTTCGAGACCTGAGCCGTTTGCATCGGGCTCTGCGAAGCCTTGAGAGCCTGCCGCTGCTTTTCGAGATCGACGTTCTCGGTCTCGAGCTTCTTCTTCTCCTCCATCAGCTTCTTGTTGGAGGCATCCAGTTTCTGCGCTTCTTTCAGCAGCTCCTGGTTCTTCTTGACGATCGTGCGCTGAGTGTTGACCTGGTCTGTCAGAACTTTATTCTGCTCAGCAAGGCGCTCACGCAGTGCGGCATAGTCTACGGACGCGTCATTCGCGTTCGCAGGAAGCACTGAGTCGGTGTTGGTTTTGGCGCTGTTGCTCTGGCAAATACCAGGGATGGCAGAGAGAGACAACAGAAGGGCACATGTCGGAAGAAAACGCATTGCTACACCTCATTCCTGTGAGTTGAACTTCATCGAGCGACGCCCGGAATCACTCCGAGCGAAAGGGCATCGAATGGCCTTATCGTAATGAAGGTGCATCGTTATGGCAGTATCACTTTCGAAGTACTCAACCGACGGAACGTGGTGTTTTCGTTAACACTGAGCTGGAAAAAAATACGCCGTCATGCGGAAACCACACAGCCCATTCGACTTAACAAAAAGCGCCGGTCCCGCGGCACGGTACCAGCTTCTACTCTTAAGTAACCATCCAAGCTGCAAATGTGGAAAATCGCGGAGAGGCGAGACGCCTGTCTGCCATGCATGAGGCACCTCTTCAGATGGCGACCAGTTAGTCCATCCTCTGATCGCTGTTACGCGCTGCAATTTTCTGGAAGGAGAAATTTACACGAACTCCGGGGAATGAGACGGACATCGATGGAGTGAAATGCAGAGGTTAACGCTGTTGTGTTTATGCTTCCGTCGCCGCTTGGCCGGACGGAGCCGCCGGCTCCGATGCCGGGCACTGACCTGTCGACATCAACGAGGGTTTACAGCGCCCCCTCATTCGGACGTGTCCAACCGTGGCGGTATCCGAGGGAATAACTGCGAGAATATCCCTCGTTTAGCAGAACGATCCAGGCGTGTTCATTCTTAGCTCCCCGAAGCCTGTCGATACGCCCGTTCTTTTGACCGTCTAACCAAGCCTGATCGTTCATCGTTGCACTCTCCACGTTTACGACTTCCCGCTCATGTTCTGCTGGATTTGTGCCCGCGGCAATCACCAGACGGCATCACTGAAGTTGCCTAACGGTGATTCGCTGACCTGTTGTGTGTATACGGATCGAAAGCAGGGTGCGCTAAACCGCAGTAGGCGGTCCGAACCAGGTAATCAGCGTGTCAACGAGACTCACCTGAGTCAGGTCTCCCACCCAGGCCACATATCCGTCGGGCCGCACCAGAACGGCGGTGGGGGCCGTGACCACCCCGATCGCTGGAAGCTCCCACGCCCCCGCGTATTGGGCGTCAATCAACGCAACGCGATCCGCCCATGGAGTGATGTCGAAGCCGCCAGGCTCACCGAGGTTGAGGAGCACCGGTCGCGCATCGTGCAGCAGGGTGAAGAGCGCCACCGGGCCGTCTGCGGTGACCAGGTCGAGATCGGGCATGCGGCGACCGAGCAGCGGGTGTCCCTCGCCGAAGTTGTAGTGGATATCCAGGCCTGACATCATGGCGGCGTACCGTTTGCGTGGTTCGTCGAAATGCAGCAGGTCGGCCACAACCTCCCATGCGGCCCTGGAGCGATCATCCGGACGGCGAAGGGCAACCTGTGCCAGCGTGTTCCGCAGGATCCGGGCCGCGACCGGGCGGCGTTCAGCCTGATAGGTGTTCAACAAGCATTCAGGCGAGATCCCCTTAACCACCTGGGCCAGCTTCCATCCCAGGTTCACAGCATCCTGAACGCCGGCATTGAGGCCTTGTCCGCCCGCCGGGTAATGCACGTGGGCGGCGTCGCCTGCCAGCAGCACCCGCCGGTCGCGATAGGCGGCGGCTTGCCGCGCCGCATCGGTGAAGCGGGAGATCCAGACCGGACTGTGGACCCCGAAGTCCGTCCCATATACCGCGATGAGCGCATCGCTCAGATCACGAAGCGTGGGTTCGCCGCCGCGGCCGAGGTGTTGCTCGGTCACCAGCACCCGCACCAGGCTGCCATCGTCAAGCCTGCTCAGGGAATGCGGACCGGCGGCGTCGTGGCGCACGCCCCACTCCGGTTCCTCCGCCAGCTCAACCTCGGCAATCAGGTGGCTGATAGTCGGATCCCACCCGGGAAATGCGATGCCGGCTGCTTTACGGACCACGCTCCGCCCACCATCGCACCCAACAAGATAATTGGCCCGCAGCGTCCGGGTGTCAGACAACTTGACGTCGACCCCGGTCTCGTCCTGCGCGAAGCCCGTGACCTCGCGTCCGCGATAGATCGGCATGGCCAACTCTTCGATCCAGCCGGCCAGGATGCGTTCAAAGTGTTTCTGCCAGAGCGCGAGCCCGTAGTTGTGCCGGGTCGGAAAATCGCTGATGTCCAATGGCACTTGAGCGAACCCCGCAACCTGCAGGGCTTTACCCTGTGCGAGGAAGCGATCGGCGATCCCGCGCTGGTCAAGAACCTCGATGGTTCGGGCGTGCAGGCCACCTGCGCGAGAACCGACGAGCTCCGCGCTTGTGCGCCGCTCGACAATCGCGACGTCGACGCCTGCCAACGTGAGCTCGGCCGCTAACATCATCCCCGTTGGCCCCCCTCCGGCAATCACCACCGCGTGTTCGGTCGATCGCCCTCCTCCAGTCGACCCATACTCTGATAACAACACTGGCATTTCGTGCCTCCCATTTCCGTAAGTTCTGAGCGACTCTAAGGCACAATCCGGGTCTGGCCGCAAGCCCCCCGATGCGGTTTATACTGGGAGTGGCAGGGAGGGGAATTACCCTCCCTTTCGCTTTCCGCTGAACACTCGGGTGTTGGTGGGCTCAGTGCAAAAAATCCGGAGTCCCGGAGGGACGTCTACCTTAAGCAATAGACCGTAACAGCGGGCCATAATTGTCGGGTATTTCACGTCAGGACTATGGGCTGCACGGCAATCACGGTAGCTAGCTTTATCTAAGTGGGTACGACGGGA
Organism: Acidobacteriaceae bacterium; assembly: GCA_049522955.1. Lineage (GTDB taxonomy): Bacteria > Acidobacteriota > Terriglobia > Terriglobales > Acidobacteriaceae > PALSA-350. The sequence goes on along the minus strand of JBEKNJ010000102.1, from coordinate 3,533 downwards.
GTTGATTGACTAAGCCGGGGTTATCGGGGGGTGGCCGCTGTCTTCGCAGTCCAGGCCCGATTTAAGGTAGTCGGCCGGAGAATTCGCGTGATCTCAGATATGCCTCTGGTCTGCAAACGATTTCCGCGCTCTGCAAAGTACAATCCCGACTGGGTTCTTGCCAGTATCAGCGGCGCGGCCAATCCGCTTTGGCTGAGCGAGTGGCTCGCCGCGGCCATGGAGTTGCAGCCGGGCATGCGTGTACTCGACCTCGGCTGCGGACGGGCTGCGTCGTCGATCTTTCTGCGGCGGGAATTCGGCGCGGAGATTTGGGCAACGGACCTCTGGTTCAGCGCGTCGGAGAACATGCAGCGGATCCGCGACGCAGGCGTCGAAGACGGCGTGTTTCCGATCCATGCGAATGCCAGGTCGATGCCGTTCGCAGCTGAGTTCTTCGATGCCATCTTGTGCATCGATTCTTTCCCTTACTTCGGAACGGATGATCTCTACCTGAACTATCTTGCCCACTTTGTGAAGCCGGGCGGCCGGGTGGGAATCGCAGGCGCTGGGCTGATGCAAGAAGTCGACGCGCCACCTCCCGAGCATCTTCTGGAGTGGTGGACACAGGATCTCTGGTGCCTACATTCAGCGAACTGGTGGCGTCACCACTGGGATCGTACAGGCATCATCGACGTCGAGGTGGGGGATACTATGCCCGACGGTTGGCAGTTTTGGCTGGACTGGCACAAGAAGGTAGCCCCCGACAACCATTGTGAAATCGAGGCGCTTGAGGCTGATCAAGGTAGATACCTGGGTTATGTTCGCCTCGTGGGTCGCCGGCAAGGCAGTGTTAAGCTGCCGGATAACATTGAAACGGTAGCAACCCAGTACACGAAAATGCCTTTGCTCCGCACTGCCGCTACTTAGCCGGTGATGCATCGGCCGAAGTAAGAGGCCTGGTGATGTCGGTGAGATAGTCCGGTGCGCCGACCATCCGCACCAGTGTTGGATACTGTTCGCCGCCATGGTAATCAAGCCTCACCTGAAACACATCGTTCTCGTCTTGAACCATCAACGTTAGCGGCTGTGTCAATCCCTTGCTGGTGGCAATGCACGGCTCACGCAGCAGTTATTTACTGTCTAAAGGCCGTACCCTTCAGAGAAATCTTCCGCAGCCTCAGGCGCACGATTCCGCGAAAGCGTGGCTCGGAACCACAATCTCTACTTCTGTTCCAGCCCCGGGCCGGCTCCATATCTCAAGGGTCGCCCCAATCCCTTCCGCACGCTCGCGCATGCCCACCAGGCCCCAGTGCGCATCGCTTCGCGCTTTTGCCGCCTGCGGGTCGATGCCGCGCCCATTGTCGCGCACAACCACGCGCAGCCGGCGAGGGGAATACTCGACCTCGGTCTCAATGCAGGTCGCTTCGGAATGGAGCAGGGCATTGGCCAGCGCTTCTCGCCCGATCAAATTAATTTGCTCCTGGACCTCGGCCCGCAGGCCCTTAGGGGTTCCGGTCACACTGATTTCGCATCGCACTCTGCGGTGCGCAAAGTCCTCCACAAACTCGGAGAGTTCGCGCTCGACACTCGCCGGCGCGAACCTCGGCGCCCGTAGACCTTGCAAAACAGCACGGCCTTCTTCCAGCACCCGGCGCACCACTTCCAGAGCCCTACCCATGGAGTGCCTGTCGGGCGAGTCTTCAGGCATTGCGTCCACCACGTTGTGCAGTACCATCGACGCGCCGAAAAAGCCCTGAAAAAGCGTGTCGTGCAATTCACGGGCGATCCGCGCGCGTTCGTTATCCCGCTCCTCCAGCCGAATGTTCTGTTCTCGGTTCAGTTGCTCCTGAATGGCGTGACAGAACCGTCGTTGACCGCGGCCGTTTTGTCGCCTGCCAAGGGTTTCCGCACCCATCGCAGTCACATTCGCATTCGAACCAATGCTACGATTCATGGCGTTAACCTTTCCCTTTTCCCAATCCATTCGCGAACATACGGCGGGCAATTTCTGAGTTCGACCCCGGCCGCCTCACACTCCGCAAGAAACTTCACAGCTTCTCTATCTACCAATCGAACTTCTGCCAGATCCCAAACAACAGCCGTCGAATTTCCTTCCGCCTCGCTTGCGAGGAGTTTCTGCAACTCGACTACCTGCTCCTCGTCGATCCGGCCGCTAAGGATAAAGGTGACCAGGCCCCTATTCTCGGATCTGCGGATCTGGAACATTGTCAGGAAGAGTTGCAACTCGGTGGCCACTTGCAGAGTTCACATAATACGAGGCTTACAGGGGGAATAGGTTCACGAACTTCGGGAAATTACGAAAATCGTGAAATCCCCGGGGAAAGGAATCTGCAGTTATGGCATCTTGAAGCGGTGCTTGTTGATCCCGAGCGCCCGGATCTTGGAGTCCAGCGTCGTAGCAGGTATTCCCAGCCTGGCCGCAGCCCCTGTCGGCCCCGACACCCGGCCTTGCGCTTCGGCGAGCGCAACTTCGATGGTCTTCTTCTCTTCCAACGGAGGGATCCGCAGGAGCGTGCGGGGGGCCCGGTCCGCCTCACCACAATTCACCGAAAGCCAGCTTTCGTCGACCGTGAATGTCTCCCCGTCGCAAAGAACAATCGAACGCTCGATCACGTTCTGCAGCTCGCGGATATTTCCCGGCCATGGGTAGGTCTTCAACCGGTCAAGCGTCGCCCTCTCGATATCCCGTATTTTCTTGCCCGTCTTACTCGAATAGCGGTCGATGAAATATCCAACCAGAAGCGGGATGTCCTCTTTTCGCTGGCGCAGAGGCGGCATCTCGATGGGAAAGACATTGAGGCGGTAGTACAGGTCGCTGCGAAACGCGCCTTCCTCAATAAGCTGTTGCAAGTCCCGATTGGTGGCGGCGATCACGCGCACGTTGGCGCGAATGACCTTATTGCCGCCCACCCGCTCAAACTCGCGCTCCTGCAGAACGCGGAGCAAAGCAATCTGGGTCTCCGGCGGCAGCTCCCCTACCTCGTCGAGGAAAATCGTACCCCCTTCGGCCAACTCAAAGCGGCCCAGGCGGCGTTGTGTGGCTCCCGTGAACGCTCCCTTCTCATGGCCAAACAGCTCCGACGAGATCAACGAGGTGGGAATGGCGGCGCAGTTCACGCTGACAAAGGCCCTTGCCGTGCGCTGTGACCGGTTATGAACTGCGCGTGCGATCAGCTCCTTGCCCGTTCCGGTTTCCCCGGTCACCAGCACACTGGAGTCCGTTGGGGCGACCTTAGTCACCCGGGTCAACACCGTCTGCAAGGCTGGTGACTCGCCTACAATCTCCTCAAACATCGACGTCCGAACAATCTCTTCGCGCAGGGCGATATTTTCTTTGTAAAGCTGATCCTGTAGAGTCTTGATTTCCGCAAACGCGGTCTCCAGAGCGGCTCTCGCCTCATGCTGCTCGGTCACGTCCATCGCGGTTCCAACGCACTCAGATAACTCTCCGGATGGATCGAGTATGGGATGACCGATGGCGCGAATGTATTTGACCGTGCCATCGGGCAGAGCGATCCGGAACTCAATCTCAA
>JBEKNJ010000101.1:0-13125 GCA_049522955.1 Acidobacteriaceae bacterium | reverse complement strand
CTTGCGCAGGAACGATATAGAGCAGCGATTTTCCGATCTCCTTCTGTCCGTCTTGGTGTATTTCGGCGCGCCTCGCCCCGTTCCGTAGTTCGGGAGTCGCATTGTGATTGGTCCCTACAAACGCCGATGTCGCCGGGAGTGCTCCTGAAACCGGGGGGACGGACGGACCGATACCTCGACTGAGACGTAACAGACTGCGGTTAAACGTCCCGTCCAGTCCCCATTTTCCCGTCCGCCGCCGTGTCTCACTTTTGGGGTGCAGTTTCCGTCCGTCCTGATTTCTTCCGGCCATCTGTCCCCGGCCATCTGTCCGAGACACGCGGAGCCGGGCAGTTTCGGGGACGGGCAATCTCGAATCTCGGAAAACAGATAGTCCAGTCCTAAACCAACGCGTCACATCTCGACTAATAATCTCCTCTTCGTCAGACTCAGAGTGAATACCGTCGATTCTTGAATGGATTCCTCTAAGCAGACGCTACCACCGTGTTCTTCAGCGATTCGACGAGCCAAGGTGAGCCCCAGGCCTGTTCCGTTGGGTTTTCCTGCGGTCACGAACGGATCGAACAACGTCCCCCGCACAGAGGCAGGTACACCGGGGCCATTATCCAGAATTGTGATGTAGATCCGTTCATCGCCTTCCGTAAGGTGGACCTGCACCTCTGGCACGTCAGTTGAGCGTATCGCAGCCTGGCAGGCATTGAGCAGCAAGTTATATATGGCACTTTCAAGATTCCGCGCATCGATGTCTGCCTCCGCTGGCGGTAACTTGCCGACTGTGATGGGCAGGTTCCGCCCTTCTGGATGAAACTTCACTGCCGCAACAGCTCTCTCAACGACCAGGGAAACGCGCTCATGGACAAGCGGGTTTTTCCGTCCGCTACTACCGAATTGCAGTAGTGAATCAAGGCGTTCCGTCATCGCGAGCACTGCTTCTTTAATTTCGAGCACCAGATCAGCCCTCTCACTCGCACAAAGATCGTGGCGCTCGAGGAACTCGGCATTCGCATAAATTGCCGAGAGCGAGTGGCGCATATCGTGGGATATCGAGCACGCCATGCGGCCGATTACCGACATCCTCTCTGCCTCAATCAGTTCATTCTGTACACGCCGCTGCGATTCATTTCGTAGACTCAGACCAACGCCCTTATCAAACATGAGGATATTGCCGCGGTCTGAAATTTCTGTTTCCCTACCGTGTGCTCTCACAGTTCCTCCTTCTGATCCCCGATCTGGTCGCTCGCGGCAAGTTGCCTTGAAGCAATGAGCGGTAGTGAAGACTGGTCTTTTGCTTGCAGCTCTCGTTTTCGTGCAGCGATGCAGCCATTGTTTCTCCCTAATAGACCGCGCTCGGAATCAGGCAACGATTCGTGATCACTGTGAGCGGATTGCGTGGCGAGGTAAATCCAATAACGGTCAATTTTGAGTCAATTGATAGGTCAAGGGGATCCGTCAGGCGGCAATCTATTGATTAGAAGGCTGTTATTGGCGGTGATAAAATAGTCGCATTCTGCGGCAAACTGAGCCCTTTGGGGCCGGACTAGCTGGCATTCTGGGACCCGCAATACATGAAAGCCAGTCAACGAGCCATTCTGAGGCTCGGAGCGTTCGAACTAGATTTGAAGTCCGGAGAGCTGCGCCCGCTCGAACCTGGCCCTGAACGTCGAACAATCGTCCTTCAGGAGCAGCCGTTTCGCGTACTGCAAATGCTGATCGAGCGGGCCGGGGAAATCGCTACTCGCGAGGATCTCAAAAAGAAACTCTGGCCGAACGACACTATTGTCGATTTTGACCACAGTATTAATGTGGCAATCGGAACCCTCCGCCGGGTGCTCGGCGACTCAGCTGCCCAGCCCATTTACATCGAGACCGTGGCAAGGCGGGGCTACCGGCTTTTGGTCCCGACGAGTCGGGTGGAAGCCGCCGACGGCCAACCGCAGTCTGAGTCCAAAGACTCTTCAGCAATCAATGGATCGCAAACGGAGCAACTGGCCGGCACCCTCCTCGGCAAGAAGGTCTCGCACTACCGCGTGCTGGAGGTCATCGGTGGCGGTGGCATGGGCATGGTGTACGAGGCCGAAGACCTGAAACTGGGGCGTCGCGTGGCTCTCAAGTTTTTGCCCGAAGAGCTGGCCGAAGATCCCGTTTCTCTGCTTCGTTTCGAGCGGGAGGCGCAGACGGCATCTTCGCTGAACCACGCCAACATCTGCACCATCTTTGAGATCGAAGAATACGAAGGCAAGCCTTTCATCGTCATGGAACTGCTGGACGGCCAGACGTTGCGGGACCGCCTGCTCGCTCTCGGTCCCGAAACGCTGACCCAGGATGATTTGGTGGATATTGCAGTTCAGATCTGCGACGGCCTCGAAGCTGCCCACACCCATGGGATTATCCATCGTGATATCAAGCCCGCCAATATTTTCCTTACGAAGTCCGGGGTGGTAAAGATACTGGACTTCGGGCTTGCCAAGTTGATCGAGATTGAGGAATCGGTCGAACACGAGCCGGAACGGACACCCTTCTCCGCCGATTCCACAACAGAGTCGCCGTCCGCGGAAGCCAGGATCAACCTTACCCGCACCGGCATGCACACAGGAACGGCCAGCTATATGTCCCCGGAGCAGTCTCGAAGAGAGAAACTAGACGCCCGCACCGATCTCTTCTCCTTTGGGGCTGTGCTCTATGAAATGGCGACCGGCCAGCGCGCCTTTGCGGGCGACGACGCAACCACTGTACGCGAGGCTGTCCTCCATCGGTTCCCTGTTTCCGTTCGCTTGCTCAACCTCCGGATTTCACAGCGCCTCGAAGCTGTCATTACCAAAGGGATTCAGAAAGACCGCGAGGACCGGTATCAGTCCGCAGCCGATATGCGGGCGGATCTGGAGCGCGTAAGCAGCGTAGCGCAGTCGCGTTTTCGTCCTGGCCGCAAATCGCTGGCATTTGCCGCGCTGCTTCTCATCGCTTGCGCAGGGGGAAGCTATTGGCACTACTGCAATCGAGAGAAACTCTCCGCGAACGACACCATCGTCCTTGCCGACGTGACAAATCAAACCAGCGATCCAGTGCTGGATGATGCTATTAACTTCGCCCTGCGGATCGAACTGGCGCAGACACCTTTTCTTCGGGTTCTCGATGAAGAAAAAGTCCGGGGATACATGAAGGAGTTGAACCAGCCAATCGACGGTAGAATTACGCTGGACATCGCTCGCCAGGTCTGCGCCAAAACCAGCAGCAAAGCGATGGTTACCAGTACGATCGGCGACACTGGGAACGGCTATCGCATCATGATGAAAGCGATTGACTGTGCGAACGGCAAGACGGTCGCTCAGTCCGCGCGAAACGTCACTTACAGGAAGAGCCTCGTGCACGAACTCGGCGTCGCGGGCTCCGAGCTTCGCGGTGAGATGGGCGAACCCGCGTCCTCAGTGAAGAAGTACAACCAGCCGCTGGAGGAAGTAACGTCATCCTCACCCGAAGCGATCCAACTCCTTGCCCAGGGTTTCCGTCAGCAACTGTCCAACGCCCCCACTCCAGCCCTCGCTATCTCTTTACTCTCTTTCTATAGGCGCGCTGTCGAACTCGATCGCTCCTTCGCTCTGGCATGGGCAAGTCTCGGAAACGTATACGAGAGGCAGGCCCAGTTCAACCCGCGGTTAGCCAGGGAAGCGGAAGCGAAGGCCTATGAACTGCGAAACAGGTTGATCCCACAGCTCCGGTATCTTATCGTCACTCTTTATCTTTCGATTGGCGGAGATCTGGAGAAAGCATACCCTGTCTACGAAGAATGGGTGCAAAATTTTCCCCTGGATGGGGTGGCCCACCATAACTTTGGCAACGCTCTCGTATTCCTTGGACAGTTCGACCGTGCAGCCGACGAGTATCGGGAGGCGCTGCGTCTCTCTCCAACGATGACGGCTTACGACAGCCTGATGACCTCAACCTTGTATGCGGGCCGGTTGGCCGAGGCGAAGGCGGTCTTCGAGGAGGCGCAATCTCATAAGCTGGATTCAATTGAGATGCACGCCAATGCCCAGTTGCTGGCTTTTCTACAGCACGACGAAACGGGTATGCAGACACAACTGGCCTGGGCCAGGGGCAATCCAGAAGCTGAGGCAGCCATGCAACAGGGCATCGGGAGAGAGAAGGCCTATCACGGTCAGTTTAGGGAATCGCAGATGATTTTGCACAAGGCAGAAGAACGTTTTCAAAATATGACCGAGCGGGTAAAAGGCTCCTCTTTGGCAGACGAATTGACCGAATTTAATGTTGATCTTGCCACGCAGGAGGCCGAGAGCGGCAGCCTCGGGGGCGCACAGCATCTTCTATCGAGTTTGAGAGAGGGAGATCCCAGACTCGTCTTGTTTTCAGAGGACTTTGCCTTACTGGATGCTCGGGCCGGATATGTGGAGCAGGCGCAGAAGATCGCCTTATCGATTAACCGCAATTTACCGGTGGCCACGCTGGCACAGAACTACACACTCCCGGCGATTTATGCTGCAATCAAACTTCGCCAGAATGATCCTGCAGGGGCAATCACCATTCTGCAGCCGGCTCTACGGTACGATCTAGCCTACCCTCAATTAGGTTTCAACAGCCTTTATCCTGCTTACCTTCGCGGACTCGCCTACCTGCGAATGGGCGACGGACGTCTGGCTGCTGCGGAGTTCCAGAAGCTCATCGATCATCCTGCGATCGTTGGAAGAAACGACATTGGAGCACTGTCGTATTTGCAACTGGGACGTGCACAAACGATGACCGGCGATAAGGCAGCCGCGCGAAATTCCTACGAAACCTTCCTGACACTTTGGAAGGATGCAGATTCAGATATCCCAGCCGTCAAGCAAGCCAAAGCGGAGTATGCAAAGCTTCAATGATCTTCCAATGGCGGCTCCTGCTGTCTACCAACGAGAATGCTGTTCAGCGGCGCATGATCTGTCGTCACAGGTGGGAGATATGGGACGAAACAACCCCCAATGAACAGAAACAACGGCGCAAATGGGGGTTATTTCGATCATCCCATATCGTCCTGTCCCATATCGTCCGTGGTTGAGCCGGAGGAAGACATCTCGCGCTGTAGACTACGCTTTCAGGCCGACTCGTCGGATCATATCAGTGAACCTTGTATCGTCTCGGAGCGGATCAAAAATAGGTTCCACTTTGAGACTCACTAGGCAGGGTTCCCGATCGCCGAATGCTCCTTCCAGAGCTTGCAGCGCACGCTCGTTGTCATTCAGCCCCACCCAAATAATCGAGAGAAACCAGCGCGGCACGTAAGCGTAAGCAGCGGAAAGCTGATCTAAAAGTTGTCTGGCCTCGTGTGTGCAGCCTGCTCGTCCCAGTATGTAAATGAGCGATGCCTGGTTGAATGGATTGTCTGGCCCGAGTTGAGCCGCTGTCCGCATGGCAGTGATCGCTTCCTCGTATCGCTGTTGCTGCACCAGCGCCAATCCCAGACCGAAGTACAGTTGGTCCCACTTTGGTTCGAGTTCAACGGCCCGGCCAAACTGATCAACCGCTTCACCAAATCGGCGTGCGTAATAAAATGGCCAACCGACTTCCTCGATCGCTATGAGGGAGAATGGGTCGAGCGACTCCGCACGGCGGTGCGCGGCAACCGCTTCGTCTCCTCGGCCGGCATATCTTAAATAAACTCCGCGCTTCCAGTACACGAAGGGATCACCCGGCGCCAGTTCAATCGCGCGCTGCGACTCCCGATCGGCTGCATCCCAATTCCAATCATTCAGCAACCGTAGCAGACTCAGCACCGCGTGCCCTTCCGCCAGATTTTCGTCTAACTCCACTGCTTTTACTGCCGCTGGTTCAGCCTCGGCAAACGCTTTCTTCGGCTCCATACCAAAGAAATAAGCGAGTTCGATGAAGCACTCGGCCAGGCCGGCGTAGGCCGCGGCATACCCGGCATCGATCTGCAAGGATTGGCGAAAATATTGGATCGCTTTACGTTGTCCCTCGTCGGTTAATTGCCGAGCGAAAAATCGCCCATTGAGATAAAACGAGTAGGCTTCGGGATGAACCGCGCGGGAAACGCTGAGGAGTGCTTCTTCCCTTTGACTAAGGTCCGCACGAATGCCGACAGCAACGTCTCGCGCCACTCTACTCTGCAGCCCAATAATGTCGGAGAATGTGCCCTCGTACGACTCGGCCCACAGGTGCTGGTCGGTGGCGGCATGGATGAGCTGAACAGTAATCCGCAAGCGATCATCGGATTTCACCACCGACCCTTCCAACACAGCTTGCACGCGCAACGCACGCGCAATCTGAGCCACCGCCTCACCTGTACCTTTGAACCGCATCGCTGAGGTGCGCGAAACCACCCGCAAACTCGCGATCTTGGCCAATTCTGTGATGAGAGCCTCCGTGACTCCATCCGCAAAATACTCTTGCGAAGGATCTCCGCTGAGGTTGGCGAAAGGCAATACCGCTATCGATTCAAAACGGCACGGCACGTCGACGCGGCGAACTGAGTCGGTAAAGCGGTATCCCCGCTTGGGGACAGTTGCGATGTACTCTCGTTCCTGCGTCGTCTCCAGTGCCCGTCGGAGTAGGAAAACCATTTGGTTGAGATTGGCTTCTTCGACGAAGGTCTCTGGCCACACGATTTCCATCAGATCTTTCTTGCTGATAACTACTCCGGGGCGCTTAACCAATTCAACCAGGACCTCGACTGCCTTGGGTGGCAGGGCAATCAACTCACGGTTGCGCATAAGGCTTCGGGCGAGCGGATCCACCCGGTACGGGCCGAACTCGTAAGCTGAGGATCGGAGGGTCAGCACGGCAGAGGTTCTACCGGAATTTGATTATTTCTTGAGGATTTTTAAGCGCCCGCATGTCATGATCGCGCATCGTCACCCTCCTGGAACGACCCGTCTTGCCGGCCCCTCACGATATGGAAACAATGCCGATGACTCCAGAAGCCGTTTTTCAGAAACTCAGGACTTCACTCCGCGGGCAGACCTTTTGCCCTGGCGAGCCCGGATACGATGAGGCGCGAACCGTCCCGAACGCGATGATTGACCGGCGTCCGGCGATGATCGCTCGTTGCGCAGGCGCGGCCGATGTCATTGAGTGTGTGCGCGAGGCTCGCGAACACGACCTTCTGGTTTCGGTTCGTGGGGGCGGACATAGCATCGCAGGCAAGGCCGTCTGCGACGACGGCTTGATGATTGACATGTCTCAAATGAAAGGAATCCGCGTCGATCCCGTAAGGCAAACGGTGCGCGCCCAAACGGGTCTCAAACTAGGCGAGTTCGACCGGGAAACGCAGGCATTTGGGTTGGCCACGACACAAGGGGTGGTGCCGGCAGTCGGCATCGCCGGATTGACGCTGGGCGGCGGCTGGGGAAATCTTCACGCCAAATTCGGGTTGGCTATCGACAACGTCATTGCCGCCGATGTGGTGACGGCGGAGGGACGATTGGTGACCGCGAACGCATCGGAAAATGCCGACCTGTTCTGGGGAATCCGTGGCGGTGGTGGGAACTTCGGCATTGTTACTTCTCTTGAATATCGATTGCACCAGGTGGGCCCGGTTTATGGAGGCGCCCATTTTTTTCCCAGCAGCAAAGGCAAAGGAAATATTGCATTTGTGGCGCGAATTTGCCGCGGAGAGTCCCGACGAATTGGTGAACCAGGCTACGTCCATCACTCTTCCGGACGGCACCCCGGCCTTCGGTCTAGCAGCCTGTTACTGCGGACCCGTGGCCGATGGAGAACGGGTATTGCGACCGCTGAAGAAGTTTGCAGTCCCGATTGTGGACCAACTTGGTCCGATGACGTATCTGCAAATCCAGAGCATGTTCGAACCGCTATTTCCCCCAGGACGGCTGGTCTATACCAAATCAAATTTCCTACCCGACCTCACCGATGATGCGGTTGAGGCGCTCACACAATACGTGGGCAAGAGTCCCTCGCCTTATACATTTGCGCCATTTGTCGAGCATTGGCACGGAGCAGCCACGCGGGTGGCGCCCGGCGACACCGCCTTTCCCCACCGGCAATATGCATGGAACTTTTTTGCGTGGTCCATCTGGACCGATCCTGCCGAGACCGACAAGAACATTCGCTGGACGCGCGAGTGCTGGGAGGGGTTGCGGCCTTATCTGGCTGCAGGGGCGTATGGCAATTACGTGACGGATGAAGGAGAAGCCATCGCGCGACAAGCCTACGGGTGCAACTACGATCGTCTTGTCGCTCTTAAAACCAGGTACGATCCGACAAATTTTTTCCGTATGAACCACAACATCAAGCCAGGTCACGGCGGATTGCACATCGCGCCCCAGGACCCAAGCCGGCCAGGGTGAACACCTCCGTGATTTCTCTCGGTACCCCTCCTGCCAGGATTACAAAGAACTGACGGCGATAGCTCAATTGCGCGCAACAGATTTCTCCGCAACTGTCTGGACAGGGAAAGACAGGACAGGGTAAGGCAGGCAAGACGAAACTAACACTAAAGGAAAGCGCGCCGGGGTAACACGATCAGCTACGGTTTCATCAGGGTCACTTCCGTCTTTCCTGCATGCCGTCCGTGGGATGGGCCGCATTCTGGCGAGCCTGCGAGGGCCAGCCGGCTTTGCGTCTGCCTGGTTGAGCGAAATGCCGAGACGGGCTGACCCCTCTCCGTTCGACCCGGCCTCCTCAGTCTCCCTCTCCGGAGCTCACAACCGGCTTCGCCAGGTAGGCGTGACTTTCATTAGGATTGCTCTTCAAAGCCGCGAATCCGATGATCTCGCCTTTGTCGTTGATGGAGCATGCGGACTGCAGGGTTAAAGTGGAGTCCGCAGGCACGAGAGTATTCATGTCGGTCGGCGTTCCATTGCGCCACAGTACGGCCCGCGGGTTGAAATTCGCGTCGATGGACACTCCAAGCACAACGCCGTTATTGCCGATGGCGGTGCCGTGGCTGTAGGAGTCACCTTTCAGAGTTCCGAGATCGGTGATGTGGCCCTGCTGCCAAAGAAAGGCATGAAAGCTCTTGTCGCCGGCGGTGTCGGAAGTTCCCACAACCTGCCCGTGATCGTTCAGGCCGGTGGCAAAAATCCCGAAAGCCTTCCCATCGCCGCCAAGGTTGCCCAGATCGATCGCCTTACCGTTCTGCCAGAGAACAGCGTGAAGGGATATAAGACTGATCGGCTCAGTCGAATTGAAAGGCCCGCAAGTTCCTGTGGCGCCCACCACCTGGCCAAGATGATTGATGGCGAGTGCAACTCCGTCAGAGTTCTCGTCAACCGTATCAAGCTCCTGAACGTGCAACGCCGAACCCGGGAAGAGACTCGTCCAGATGACCGGCTTGAACTCGATTCTCTGCGGCGAAACGGACGCGCCCGGACAGGTCGAATCCAATTCCCCGTTTTCCGCCGTTCCGGCCGCTATGCCGAAGTCGTTCACCTGAAGTGCTATGCCGTTGCTGCCCTCCTTGCCGTCGCTGTTCCGCAGTCTGGGGAGCGCGATCATCGAGCCCCGCTGCCAGAGGAACGGCACGCAGGTGTTGCCGCTTTGCGTGAGAGTCAGCGCCTTCGATCCACAAAAGTCTTCCCCGTTCGGATCGGGCGTCCTGGTGTCGGCTTGCCCGACTACCTGCCCCCAGATGTTCACGCCGTACGCAGCGCTGTTTGGCCCTCCGAGTCCAGGGCCGCTAATGTCCTTTATGCTTGTTCCTTCCCACAGGACTGCGTGCGATACCCATTCGCCGGAGTTGCTGGGGTTCGCGAGGACAATCTCTCCACTGACCAGCCCCTTGCCGCTGACCGTATATGGCTGGCCCGGCGACGACGACGGGCCCACCGGCCCTAAGTCCACCACGGTGTATTGCGGGGAAGCTGTCGATTGTGCGAGTGCGTAAACCGGCCCTGCTACTGCCGCCAGGGCCAGACTTAGCCGCGCGATACGCGGCCACTTCGGTGCGAATGGAATGGATTTCATTTTCCTTCTCCTGTTTTCGGGGCCGTTCGCTTCGGGGCCTGGAAACTGCGAGCGTCCTCGGATGCGAAGCACTGGAGCAGCGACGGAAGGCAGATCTGGACCGGACCCTCCTCGGGGCCCCAGAAATGGAGCTTGCCGGTGGCAAGCCACTTCCTTAAGAGGGCAGAAGGGATCCCTTCGCCAAGTCTGTCGCCCTCAACCGTCATCACTTCCACTTCGGCGCAACAAACAGGGCACCAGGTCACGATGGTCTTGCCCCTACGAACCACCAGCAGACTTTCGGTCTCTATCGTGATCCTTGTCGTTTTCACCACCACGGCACGCTCCGATTGCCCCATCGCTGCTCCAGCGGCTTCGATTGCTCGCATCCTGTGCGCACCAGGCAAAAAAAGTCTTCAATGCGCAGTTCAATGTTTCTCAATGAGTTTCATGGGGCCTTTGTGCGAACAATTGCAAGGGCTTAGAACGGCCCCGGACTGAGGTTGGGCAGCCTTTTAACGGTTGGCGGAGAGCATTCTGTGGTAGATTTCGTTCACATTCCATCGGCCCGCGCTGACGGGTGCGTTCTCGGGTCTTCCACCTATGGCTACGGAACCCAGGATCCTTTACGAGTTTGGACCGTTCCGCATGGATCCCGACCGGCAGGTCCTGCTCCGGGAAAACGTGCCCGTCCCGGTTACACCCAAGGCCTTCGAGACGCTCCTCGCCCTGGTTCGCCGGAGCCGCGACGTAGTCTCGAAGGAAGAACTCCTAAAGGAGGTCTGGCCGGACTCGTTCGTCGAGGAATCGAATCTGAGCCAGAGCATCTTCCTGCTGCGTAAGGCGCTGGGAGACACCCCGGAGAACCGCCAATATATCGTGACCCTGCCGGGGCGAGGCTATCGATTCGCGGCGCAGGTTCGCACGGTGACAGAGCAAGGCGAAGCCCTGGTGGCTCAAGCACGGACGCGCACGCAAATCGTCATTGAAGAAAACGAAGCTGCGCCAGGCGAGGTGCGGAAGCTGCTTCCGATTCCGCTGAAGCCAGTCAGAAAATTCCTGCTGCCCGCAGGAGCTGTGGTTTTGCTGCTGGCGCTGGGCGCCTTCTTTCTCCTGCGCGCTCACCGGCCTCGAAACCTGGACGAGAAGGCCTCCATCCTGGTCGGTAATTTCATCAATACAACCGGCGACCCGGTATTTGACGACAGCCTCCGCCAGGGCCTTAAGGTGCAGCTGGAGCAGTCACCTTCGCTTAGCCTGGTCTCGGAAGATCGCATCCGGCAGACACTAAGCCTGATGGGGCAGTCGCCCGATGATCGCCTTACGGGGCAGATCGCTCGGGAGGTGTGCGAGCGTACCGGCAGCTCCGCCGTTCTCGAGGGTTCCATCAAGCCTCTTGGAAGCCAATACGTGCTCGACCTTCGATCCGTAGATTGCCGCACCGGAGAGAAGATCGATGATGAGCAGGCGCAAGTCGCGCGCAAGGAAGATACCCTGGACGCCGTCACCAGGATGGCGCGCGGCTTTCGTGCCCGAGCGGGCGAATCGGCTGCCGCGCTTGCCAAGCACGACACCCCGCTGGCGGAGGCAACCACGCCATCGCTTGAGGCCTTGAAGTCATACAGCCTGGGCTGGAAGGTCGAGGCGTGGCAGGGAGGCGAGCCTGCCATACCGTTTTTTCAGCGTGCCATGGAAATCGACCCGAGCTTCGCCATGGCTTACGCCTCGCTGGGTTTGATGTATGGCGCTTCCGGGTCTTCGAAGCTGGGCGCGGAGAATATCACACGCGCCTATGAGCTACGCGACCGGGCCAGCGAAAAGGAGCGGTTTTTCATCACCGCCTACTACTTTGGACGAGCGACCGGAAACCAGGAAAAGGCGCAGCAGGTCTGCTACGAGTGGGCGCGGACGTACCCGCGCGAGTCTATTCCCCATTCTTTTCTTGCCGGGTTTGTCGACCCCGTACTCGCCAATTACAAAGGGGCCGTCGAAGAGGCGCGAAAGGCGATCGAACTCGACCCGGACGAGGCTACTGGATATGCCTTGCTCGCCGACGACTCGATATACCTGAATGACTTTCAAGGTGCAGAAAACGCGGTCCACATGGCAGAGGAGCGCGGTATCGACCGGGTGGGCATGGCTAGGCCCCGATTTGAACTCGCCTACGCGAAAGGGGATGCGGCAGCCATGCGGCGCGAGGTGGAATTCGCCCAGGCCCACCCCGAAATGCAGGATCGGGTATTGGATCGCCAGGCCTTTGCGGAGGCATCGGAAGGCCGCCTGAAAAATGCAATCACCCTGTCGCGGCATGCCGTCGCATTGGCGCTGCACGGCGGCAAACGCGAACAGGCGGCTCTCTTCGAAACCAGAGCAGCTTTATGGGAGGCATTTTTCGGGAATTCGCAGGAGGCGAGACGAAACGCAACCGCAGCCTTGGCTCTAGCTGCCAACCGCGAGGTGGAATATGGCGCGGCCGTTGCCCTGGCTCTTGCCGGTGATGCGACCCAGGCGGAGAAGCTCGCGAATGACCTGGAGAAGAATTTTCCAGAGGATACTTCCGTCAGGTTCAATTACCTGCCGGTCATTCGCGCGGTGACCGCTCTTGAAGGGCACGCACCCGCAAAGGCGATCGACCAGCTGCAGGCCAGCGCTCCCTACGAAATGGGCTCGCCGCGCAGCAGCCAAGCGGATTCCTTTGGCTCGCTTTACCCCGTTTACTTCCGCGGTGAGGCCTTCTTGGCGGCGCACAAAGGTGGGGAGGCGGCAAACGAGTTTCAAAAGATCCTGACCCACCGTAACATCATGATCGGCGATCCTGTTTTCGTATTGATGCACGTCGGCCTGGCCCGCGCCTACGCCCTATCGGGAGAATCTTCAAAGGCTCGCGCGCAGTACGAGGAGTTCTTTGCACTGTGGAAGAACGCCGACCCCGACTGCCCCGTCCTCAAACGAGCAAAAGCGGAATTCGTTAACCTCCGCTGATTCAGTCCCTATTCGGTCTTTAGAACTATCCGGAGAGCCTTTGCGATCCTAGCTGATCTATGCAGGCAGGCTGTCCCCTTCCCTTTTCTCCAGACCCTGAGAAGTGAAATAACGAGCTTGGAGAGTCCACAGAACTTCAATCAGGACGCGCGAACAAGGCAACGCTCTCCTAAACCGCTTGCGCAGGAACGATATAGAGCAGCGATTTTCCGATCTCCTTCTGTCCGTCTT
>JBEKNJ010000100.1:0-19707 GCA_049522955.1 Acidobacteriaceae bacterium | reverse complement strand
GCCCTGGTTGTCAGGCCGAGGTAGACGTAGTGCTTCTGGGTGAGGACATGGCTCAACTCCTGAGCGGGCTGCCAACTGGCACCTTACACATTTGGAGCCCGCCTGAGGGTCCTGTCCTCATCTGCCTCCGATCCCTGGTGCAGCACTCACAATCCAACGACGTTTAAACCACGAGCGAACGCTCGCCAACAAAGGAGAAGGACGATGAAGGACACAGTAAAGAAGCAGACCGTTTTGACCCGGGCCGGTGTGGTGGTGGCGGCGCTTTGCTGGCCGCTCTGCGCTTCCGCACAAGCTCCCTACACGTTAGTGGATCTTGGCGTGGTGGGTGCAGCAGGCGGGCCAAACCATATTACGAACAATGACATCAGCGTCGGTTCGGTCCAGGGTTCCGGCGGCAACGACCATGCGGTCATCTATTTCGACCAACACATCATAGACATCAGCAAACCCGGCCTTGGGGGAGCGAACAGCCTCGCATACGGAAACAACCCCTGGGGTGAGGTCGTGGGCGGAGCCAACATTGCCAATGTTGACCCCAAGAAAGAGGACTTTTGCGGATTCCAGTCACTGGGAATCGCTACCGCCACGGCCAGTTGCCGGCCGTTTCTGTGGTGGGACGGCCAAATGACCGCACTCCCGACTCTCGACAACAATCATGGCAACAATGGCGTCGCCGCCGCGATCAATGACCTCGGCGAGGTGGCCGGCGCAGCGGAAAACACAACCCCCGGCTGCCCCACCCAAAACCCAAAGGCATATCTCAACCAGTATTACCAATACAAGCCCGTCCTCTGGCGGGATCACGCGATAGAGGAACTGGCTACCGTGGGAGGAGATCCGATTGGCACGGCTGTGGCCATCAACAATCATGGAGAAGCGGCGGGGACGACGGGTACCTGCGGCGCCTTCAATCTTACGTTGGGCTATTACATAAATCCGTTGCACGCCGTGCTATGGGAGAAGGATGGCACACCCACTGACTTGGGGTCGCTGGGCGGAAATGAGAAAAGCCTGATGGGAACTGGCGCCAAGGACCTCAATAGTCGCGGCCATGTTGTAGGCTACTCCTCGCTGTCGGACAATGCGACCATCAACGCCTTTCTCTGGACCAGGGAAGCCGGCAAGATGAAGGCCCTGGTACCAATTAAGGGAATCGCAAACAGTATCGCCATCGCCCTCAATGACAGCGATGAGGTCGTCGGATCTTCGATCAATTCAACTTTTACGACCCTGACCGCGACCATCTGGAGGCATGGTGTGCCTGCGGACTTGAACACTCTTATCCCTGCCAACTCTTCGCTGTACCTGATCTTTGGCTGCTCGATCAACTCCCGCGGGCAGATCCTTGGATTGGCGACCAACCTAGCGGGCACGGTCTATCACGCTTATGAACTAATTCCGGTTGGCGAATAGCTACGGCGGAACCGCATGAGTCCCGAAGGGACGGCTGAACTTAGCCCAGGACGGAGTCCTGGGTAGGCGAGCAGATGGAATCCAGTCCCGTCAGGGACGGCTGAAATCCGGTGCCGCTGTGTTCAGCCGTCCCTGACGGGACTGTTCAGATCCTTATATGTACCCAGGACTCCGTCCTGGGCTAAGTTCAGCCGTCCCTTCGGGACTCATGCGGGTTCTTCCGCAGCCTGTTTAGCCCCTGAGGCAGCGCTCGCGCGAGCCATCCCGCGTCTCTCCACGCCAAAAGCCGTCCGGAAGGGAAGGTCGACGAAACTGACGAGCGGGCGGTCGGCCACCAGGAGGTTCAGGGCCGACGTCTCCTGGAGTACGACAAAATCAGTACGACCAACACGGGGACGATAAGCCAGGCGATTTTTCCGTAATGAAGTTGCATGTTTGCGGGCTCTCCTTCGGCGGATCTTCGGTATTAATTACGGTTCTTCCTCTCGATATCCTTCAGTTCGCCGATCCCACGCTGGAGATCTCGCTGTTCGCGCAACCGGATCACGAACCAACTATCCAGACAACCGCCGAAATCAGGAAGGGATGTCCATCGAGAATATACCCCGTTCCCTCGTCGAGATCAGCGCCAGCGCCAAAACGAACGGGGCAATGACTTCTCTCCGAACAGAAATCCACTTCTATCAAATCGACAAAGAGATTAGGATCAGTCGCGTCCCCCCTATCCCATATTCCTGGAATGTTCAGCCCAACCGGCAGCGGTAAAATCCTGGAGAATTCGGGCCCCTGCAGTGAGCGGAGGCGAAATGAAAAAGATTGCGTTGGCTGGGTTCCTTCTGCTGTTGGTGGTTTTGGGAATCGCCTACACAGCGGCACATCGTTCTGCGCCAAGCGCCGTCGACGCGGCAGTGCCCGGGCAGGGCGGCGCTATCGACCAGGCTGGTGACGGGGGAGCAACTGGCGCGAAATGGATAACCGTCCGGGATACACGGGAGAAGGCATTTTCGATCCAGGTCCCCCAGGGTTGGAAGACCTACGGCGGACTGTTCCGGTTCAGCACCATCGACGCGCGGATGATTGTCGACATGACCTCACCGGATGGGCTGACCAATGTCCGTATAGGAGACTCCACGGTTCCTCCCTACCGGGTGCCGGGCCCGTTTCTGCGGCCGGGACCAGCCGTGGCCGCGTATACCGCCGGCAATGTGTTCGCAACCAGGTATGGTCAGGCGCGGTTCGCCACCATGTGCCAGGGAGTGCACTTGACGAAAAGTGATGCACTGGCTCCGAAGTATCATCCCGCGGCAAATGGCATGAGTCACACTACGGCGGGTGAGGCGTTTTTTAGCTGCACGAAGAATGGCGCGCCCACATCCGGCTACGTATATGCGGAGACCATGCTGTTGGGGCCGGGCGGGCCGGGCTCATCCTGGGTGGTGGTGGCGCTCGGGAGCTTGATTGCTCCGGCGGAGCAGGCGAAAGCGGCAGGTGCGACGTTGCAGCACTCTGGGGAGTCGCTGGGTATGAATCCTGCGTGGGTCGCTATGCAGAACCAGTTAAACAACCAGGCGATCCAGCAGATAAACGCCGCGACGCGGGCGACGATTGCGGCCACAAATGCGGAGAATGCGCGCGAGCAGGGAATGATCAGTCAGCTGCAGAATGACAGCTTCAACGACGTTATCAACGGCGTGCAGGCAACGGCAGATACCACCACGGGACAGCGCTACATCGTGCCGCTCGGCCAAGGCGGCAGGCAATGGATCAACGGAAACAATGTAGTCGTCGAGTCCGGCCTGTCGCCAGGTGCGGGGTTCAATCAGCTAACGCCGGTAAACCGCTAAAAGGGACGCCCATGGAAGGCCCGCCCCAGGTAGCAAATTTCATCGCGGCGCCGTCAGCCGAATCAGGCTTGCTTGTAGTCCATGCCGTCCAGGTCGGCGATCAGGCCCGGCCCCTTTGGCTTCCAGTTCAGCTTCTGTTGCGTCAGCGCGCTGGAGGCCGGCATATCATGCCCGGTGAAGTGGCCAAGCCAGCCGAAGTGTGCCTCAGCTTGCTCGGGCTTAATGCTGACCACCGGCACCTTCAGCCCGCGGCCCAGCGCCTCCGCGATGGCCTTCATCGACACGCCCTCTTCGTCGACGGCGTGGTAGATCGCGCCCGGCTCCGCCTTCTCAAACGCCAGACGGTACAGCCGCGCCACGTCGGAAACATGCGCCGCCGGCCAGCGATTGCCGCCATCGCCGATGTAGGCCGACGCACGCTTCTCGCGCGCCACGGCAAGGGCGTAGGTGATCAGTCCCTGCTTACGGGTGTCGTGAACCTGCGGCAGCCGCACTACAGAGGTGTTCACGCCGCGCCCCGTCAACGCCTTCACCGCCGCTTCCGAAGCCGCACGCGGATTCCACGCAGCGGTCGCGCCGTCCTCCGTCGATGGTTTGCCGTCCACATTGGCCGCGATCGCCGTACCCGAGGTGATGACGAACGGCCGGTTCGAGCCCAGCAGCACCTCGCCGATCGCCTCGATCGCCTTACGGTCGTTATCGCAGTTCGTCTGGAACTGAGAGAAATCGTGATTGAAGGCCAGATGGATGACGCCGTCCGACTTGGCTGCTCCGTCGCGCAGGCTGTCGAGGTCCTCGATGTTGCCATGCTTCACCTCGGCCCCGGCTGCTCGCAGAGCTTCGGCGCCGGCCTCTGATCGTGTCAGCCCCAACACATGATGCCCCGCCTGAATCAAGTCCGGAACCAGCGCCGAACCGATGAATCCCGGTGCCCCGGTCACAAAGATACGCATGATGATTTCTCCTTAGTCCCACGAGTGCGCGGCCGATCAGGGCCGTCGAGTACTAGATGGGTTTCGTCCCGCGGACGATCTATACTGAAAGTCCGTATGATCGGTTCAATCGTCCTGCCACCTCAGCAGCCCGAGACTCAGAGCTTTGGGACGCCACCCTTGCAGCCAGGTGTGGCGTCGAGCCAGCGTATGGACCCGCTCTCCGAGGTTCTTGCCCTGATGAAGCCGCAGATTTACGTCTCCGGTGGCTTTGCTGTGCGGGGCGACATGGCCATCCGCTTTCCGAGGCACCAGGGAATCAAGTGCTACGCCATGCTCGCCGGCCAGTGCTGGCTGGTCGTCGAAGGCGTGCCCGAGCCGGTGCTTCTCCACGCCGGGGATTGCTTTTTGCTGCCGCGTGGGTTTCCGTTCCAGCTCACCACCAACCTCTCGCTTGAGCCGGTTCACTATACCGTCGCCCTGGCGCAGCTTGGCATGAGGAACGAAGCCCCGGGAGCCAGTGAAGGCGAACGGTACATCGCCGGAGGCCACTTCGCGCTGACCGGCGGCCACGCCGAGATGCTCCTGCAGTCGCTGCCGCCCATCGTCCACATCCGCCGCGAGGCGGACAAGGCCGCCATGCGCTGG
The DNA here is from genome assembly GCA_049522955.1 of Acidobacteriaceae bacterium. Lineage (GTDB taxonomy): Bacteria > Acidobacteriota > Terriglobia > Terriglobales > Acidobacteriaceae > PALSA-350. Next base: position 14,867 of record JBEKNJ010000100.1, on the reverse strand, counting down.
TCGCTCGAGCGTATGCGCGAGGAGCTCAGCGACCCGCAACCCGGCGGTTCGCTGATTGCGCAGCAGCTCGCCTACACGATGCTCATCCAGGCGCTGCGCCTGCACTTGAGTGACGCCGCCAGCGCTGGCCGTGGATGGCTTTCTGCGCTGTCTGACAAGCACATGAGCATCGCCATCGCCAGCATGCACAGCGACCCGGGATATCCCTGGACGCTGCAGTTGCTGGCTGAACGCGTCGGCATGTCACGCTCGGTTTTCGCACTGCACTTTCGCGAGACTGTCGGCGCCACCCCCATGGAGTACCTCACCCGCTGGCGCATGCTTCTGGCTGCCGACCGCTTGAAGAACTCCGATGACGGCCTCTCCGCCATCGCGCAGTCGCTCGGATACGAGTCCGAAAGCGCCTTCGGTAAAGCCTTCCGCCGCGTTATGGGCTGTTCTCCAAGGCAGTACGCCCGGTCTACCGCGCACAGCGCCATTTCAGTGAAGCAAGGCGCTGAGGATTACGAGCGAGAACTTGTTGTAACTCGATAGAAGGATCTAAGAGCGAGTTGTTCTTAGAGTCAGTCCCGTCCGTCATTCTTGCTTTGGGGTTGCAGGGGGAACCAGGTCTACTCGATTTGCGTCATCCAGATGCCGACATGCGATTGGACCAGGCTGACGATCATCTTATCCCGGGCGATACTCAAGTCTCCGTCTCCGCTCCAAAATCCGTCAAGATCTTTCTGCGAAGCATCGTGAAAGTGTTCGTAACCGAAAGCTTCGCCAAGCGGCCGCTTGGTTCGATTTTCCCGGAGTGTCTTCGACATACGCCAGCCATCTGCCATCGCGGGAGATAGATGGCGAATAACTGTCGGCCCCTGGGGTCGACCGCACCTCGGTAGACTCTGCGATGCTACCTCCAAGTACCCGCACCGACATCCATTTGCTCGACGAGAGGAAGTCCCGAGGCTAATCGGCAAGGCCCGGGCGGTTGGCTGCGCCCGCGGAACCGGATCTTCTTTCGCAATGCAAATAGTTAGCAGCTTGTAGGAGCACAAACCTACATGAAGCACCCGCATGACCACACGCCTCAAAACAGCAGCTCGACTCACTCAAACGTGCCCGTCGGCGTTGCCTCGAAATCATCCTCGCTTACCCACCCCTGGTGGATCTATCAAGCAAACCAAATGAAAGTACGTAACACTCGCCGAGCAGAATTACTCGCGCAGATCGATTTCCCAGACGAGCCCCCTACCAGTTGGGAAAATGGGCGCTAACAAAGCCTCAATCATAAAAACGTTCGATCAACGGCCCCACGGGAATGGATATCATGATTAATCAAAAGAAGACAGCAATCAGCCGCCTTGGCCAGTGTAGGCGAATACTCTCTCAACGATTCAGGCCGCCAGTTCTCTCGCTGGCGGTTTTACTGTTATTCACCTCGGTAGCCTTAGCGCAACTGACCACCGCTGATATTCTGGGCACGGTGTCGGACCAGACGGGCGCCAGTGTCCCAAATGCCACCGTGACCATTACTAACCTCGGAACCAACGACCAACGCACCGTTCAGTCCAATGACTCCGGCGATTACTCGTTTACGCTCCTTCCCGTCGGGCACTACTCCATCTCGGTTAAAGCCGGTGGATTCCAGGAATCGATCACCAAAGACCTTGCCGTAGAAGCAGGCGACCGTGCCCGCGCCGACGTCCACCTCCAGGTCGGATCGCAGACCGCCGTCGTCGAGGTAACCGCGACCACGCCCCTGCTCCAGGCGGACAGCGCAACCGTGAGCTCCACCGTTACCGCAAAAGCCGTGCAGGACCTGCCGTTGAACGGCCGTAACTTCGTTCAGCTGGTGCAGATTGTTCCGGGCGCCAACGAGGGTCCAGGTAACGGACTAACCAGCGGTGGCCGTCCCGACGATCGTCGTCAGACCGCCAGCTTCTCCGTAAACGGTCAGGATGATACTCTCAACAACTTCACCATCGACGGCATCGACGATAACGAGCGCATCATCGGAACCATCGGCGTGCGCCCGATTGTCGAAGCCATCGACGAGATCACCGTACAGACCAACAACTACACTGCGGAGGCAGGCCGTACCGCCGGCGGTGTCGTCAGTATTGTTACCCGCACCGGTACCAATCAATTTCACGGCACCGCGTATGGGTTCTTCCGCAACGACATCTTCGATGCGCGGAACGTCCTGCAAACTACCGGCAGGAAGCCTGAACTCCGCCAGAACCAGTTTGGCGGCAGTCTCGGTGGACCTATCTGGAAAAACCGGACCTTCTTCTTTGGTGACTACGAGGGCTTTCGGGAGGTGAATGGTCTCACCTATACCAAAACAACTCTCACCCAAAACGAGTACAACGACGTCAACAGCCTCAATGGTGGGTCGCCTCAGCTACTGCTCAACGCCGGAAACGGCACGCAGGGGTTCGCCATTGACCCCATCGCTCTGGCCTACCTGAAGCTGTACCCCGCTCCGAACGCCGGCGCTGCCGGTGCGCTGTCCAATAATTACATCACCAGCCCCAACCGGACGCAGTTCGCGAACAGCTTCGATGTGCGCGTGGATCATAAGTTCAACGACCACAATCTCTTCTTCGCCCGTTACGACTACAACAAGGTCAATACCTTCACGCCTCCGGGTCTTGGAACCAACGCAGCGACTGGACTTGAGATCAGCGGCGGCCAGTTCGACTTTGACGGTCCGGCGACGGATACCGCGCAGCAGTACGGGTTCGGCTTTACCCACATCTTCACCCAAAATCTCCTGGTGGACTTCCGCGCCGCCTTCACCCGAATCAACAATCTTTCCCTGCCCCTCAACTCGACTGGCACCCAAGGTGCCGATGCCATCGTCTCGGGAGGTTTGGGTACGTTCGCATCGAACTTGAACAGCCAATCTACCAACCTCACTCCGATCAGCTTTCCTGGTCTGAGCGACATCGGCGACGGCTCGTTCGTACCCTTGCAAGACATCGACAACAACTTCCAATACCTCGGAACCGTAAGCTGGACCAAGGGTAGCCACAATATCAAGTTCGGCGCCAGCCTCCTTCGCCGGCAAGCCCGCAACGTGCAAAGCCCGTACGTCGGTGGTCAATATACTTTCGGGCTGCCTACCGATTCATCACCCGCACCAGGTTCAACCATTCAACCAACTGCGACCCAACAGCGCGACAACGGTATCGCATCCGCTCTGACCGGTGCTTTCAGCGGTGAGCAGCGCCAGGTGGACCTCACGGCGCCCGATTATCGCACTTGGGAGCCAAGCTTCTTTGTGCAGGATTCCTGGAAGGTCACACCAAAGCTGACCGTGCTCTATGGTGTTCGCTACGACCTCTTCACACCCTTCACCGAGGCGCACAATCGTATTTCGAACTTCAATTTCTCTCAGGCCCTCAGTCTGACTCCCTCAACCGTCACGAGTGCGCTGAAGATCGCCAACGTCAACGGTGTGGACGGTCACGCTGGGATCTCAACCGACTACTCCAACCTGGCGCCGCGCCTCGGGTTCGCCTACTCGGCTTTCCCTGGGACGATTATCCGCGGCGGTTTCGGGATCAGCTACTTTCCCGGGAACTACACCTCCAACACCGATCTGAAGAACGTTCCTTTCCTCGCGAACTTTCAGCCGAACTGCCAATCGGCGGCAGCGATTCAGATCGAAACCAACTTCCTCGGTGCCGGCCACAGCGTTGGCAATGGCCAATGCGCCCCGGCATACAGCTCCTTTGATCAGGGTCTGCCCATACCTACAGCACCCAATGTCTCGAACCTGCAGAACCTCAACCCGCTCTCTTTCAACGCCGAGAGTCCCAACTTCAAGGCCGCCGTCATCGACCAGTACAACCTGCAAATTGAGCAACAGTTCGGCCCCAATGTATTCACCATCGGCTACGTCGGTAATGTCGGGCACCACCTGCCGCAGGTGATCAACGACATCAACCAACCCGCACCGTACAGCACCAACCCCAACAGCCCTCTCTACCAGCCAGGTACAGCGATTCGCCCCAATAGCGGACCGCGCAAACTGGACCCCCAGTTCCCCGGAGGCAACCTCAGCGGGGTAGGCTTGGTACAGAGTGAAGGCATTTCCAACTACAACGGTCTACAAGTCTCTTTCCAGCGGCGCTTCACCAAGGGTTTGGCTTTCGATGCGAACTACACATGGTCAAAGGCGCTTAGCGACAATACGGGGTTCTCGCAGGAAGGTAGCCAGGAGGGTTTCAGTGATGCTGACCCAACCCGGCTTCGGCAAATTGAGTATGGCATTGCCGAGAACGATATCCAGAACCGCTTTGCGCTCTCTTTGAACTACCAGTTTCAGTATGGCAAGAACTGGACAGGAGTGGCGAAAGAGGCGCTCACAGGTTGGGAGATCAATACCATCACAGTCTTTCAGAGCGGCAAGCCTTTCACCATTCTCAACAATGGAGGCAACGCCGGACCAGGCAATAACGACACCACGACGTATATCAATCCTGCCACCGGGCAGTCGGTTACCGAGTCCTACGCGGATCGTGCGGTGCCGAATAACGGTGGTGGCAGGGATCGCCCCGACACTCTCTTCGACCCGCGTGGAAACAGGTCGAAGGCCGAGTTCTTCAACATCGCCGCCTTCGCACCTCAGCCGACCGGGGAAGTTGGCAATACGCCGCGCAACTCGCTCTTCGGCCCCGACTTTCGACACGTGGATCTTTCTCTCTTCAAGAACTTCGCGGTGACCGAACGCGTGAACATGCAGTTCCGTGCGGAAGCCTACAACATCAGCAACACACCCAGCTTCATCTTCCCGCTGGGGGACGGCAGTACTGAACTCGGCAGTACTAACTTCGGAGTAGTTAGCAACTTCGATCCGAACTATACCCCTCGTCTCTATCAGTTCGCCCTCAAAGCGCAGTTCTAACCCCAGGCAACATCCCGTCAGCGAAGAGAATCCTTTTCGCTGGCGGGTTACCTCCCAGGAACTTTGACGGCTCGATTCTGCAATCCCAGATCCCCAACGAGTGAAGCAGTCAATCCGCACCAGCCGAGTCGGCCTTGGATGCAATCCCACACGCACCTTTGGACTCGCCGAGCAGCCTGTCATCTGTCAAGGCAGGATCGGTGTACTTCACGGGCGAAGCGCTTGAGTGTCTGCATCAGAGTCCACCTCGAAATCGAGTCTCGTGAAGTCTGTGTTATCGCAGCGTCGGAGAGAATCGACGGGTGCCCCAGGTTCGCCTAAGCTTACTCGGGATTTCCTGTCGAGTTCGCTGGCGTTGGTGGACTTCATGCGGCTTTCCTCAGATGGGCGCAGCCCAACGATCGCTTTCGCTCCATCGACAGACAGACTCATATCGATCGTCCTGGATCGATCCTGAATCGATCGACTCGTGCCATGACCCAGACGCCGCTGGGACGACTGAGAGAGCTGTCGAGACTTGATCCTGGAATCGGGGAGCGGATCGGATTCTCATCGACCCGCGTGCGGACTCGGCTACTAGGAGGGCGATTGCGCCCGCACCAAAGTGGCTACCAGCGCATCGAGATCGGAGGGGTTGACGTCGCTGACGGCGACGATGCGGAGGTCCTGCGTCGTGGCCGAGTGGATGGTAAATCCCGAGCGGGTGCTCGGCAGCGCCGGGACGCTGGGACCGCCGAATCGTTGCGTAAGAAAAACCGAGACTTCGTGTTTGTGGATAGTGAAGAGGAGCAACGCAGCGGGCTGTCCCTTGAGATAGGTAAGGTCTGCACCCTTAAGGGTCGTGTCCGGGGGGAGAGCCTGAGCATCGGGAAGATTGAAGCTGAAGGGGAGGCGCCCCTGGAACCAGGGTTTCACGGTATGGCGATCGGTAGAAATGACCTGCGGGGTCGCTGCGCTGGAAAGGGTAGCGAGGTGCTGGTCGAGCAGTTCGGCGGCGAGGGTATTGGTTTCGTGTAGCTGGCGCCAGCCGATGAGTGATAAGGCCAGCAGCATCGCCGCGGCCAGACTCGCCCATGCTACGCGACGAATCGAGTGGATGCGCGCTCTCCCCCGAGGCTCCCGGTGAAGCTGCGCTGTAAGGCGAGCGAGCGTCTCGGGTGGTGGTGCAAAGCGCCGGCCAGCCCGCGCGGTTGCGGCTTTCAACTCCCTGGCGGAGAGAGCGCGAAGTGCGCACGTGTGGCAACCGGCCAGATGCTGCTGAATTGCCTCTTGCTCACTGTCTGGTAGTTCGCCGTCGATGAACGCGCTGAGCGTGTCTGAGGTTAGATGTTCGATTGCCTGGGTCATTGGGATTCTCCGAGCTGCGGTTGCAACAGTTGGCGCAGGGCGCGACGGGCGCGAGAAATGCGTGACATGACAGTCCCGATGGGGATATCGAGGATGAGGGCGATGTCCCTGTACTTAACCTCTTCAACGTCGCACAGAAGCAGAGCTTCACGGAGCGGGGGCTCAAGCTGCTCCAGTGCCCTCTGGAGCGCTGCCTGGTTGTCAAGACGGATGAGGTTGTCTTCCGGGGTCGGGCCGCTATCGGTGGTGTCGAGCGCGTCCGGATGATCTTCCAGAAATATGGTTCGGGACGTGGCAATGCCGGAGCGCGAGGTAAGGAAGGTATTGCGCAGGATGCGGAATATCCAGCCTTTGAAGTTCGTGTCCGCCTGAAAAGAGTCGAAAGCGCGGAGTGCTTTAGAGAATGTTTCCTGCACCAGGTCTTCAGCCTCCGCATGATTGCGCGCGAGCCAGAACGCGTGATTGTAGAGCGACTGCAAAAGCGGCAGCGCAAGCTGTTCAAAATCTGCGCTGCGCGAGGCCGACACCATGTTATCAAGTGCCTCGCCCTGAATGGAGCCACGGAATTGGATAGGCATGTCGAGCAAAGCTTCACTTCGGAACATCACTACCTAAACCAAATAACAGGCGAATTATTCCAGGGATTATTTTGCGAATGCCTAGGAATAAAACCCGGCCAGGCCAGTTTTCTGATGCAGAGGTAGCAACGATGAGGCGAGAGATCGATATGAAACACGAAAATGAGGTTGAGACGGCGCAGCAGACGAATGAGCCGAAGGTGCTTGCTGGAGACGGCATCGACCGGCGTAGTTTTCTGCAGTGCATGGCATGGGCGGGCACAGGGCTGGTCTGGTCGATGGTTGCGGGCGTACCGACTTCGAAGATGCTGGCGGATACGACAAATTCGGGGAAGAAGAAGGTAGTAGAGGACTTCTCGTTCGTGCAGATCAGCGACAGTCACATCGGCTTCAATAAAGCGGCTAACCAGAATGTAACCGGCACGCTGAAGATCGCCATAGACAAGATCAACGCCGGACGCGCGGGGATGAAGCAACCGGAATTCATGATTCATACCGGCGATATCACCCAGAGCTCAAAGCCGGCGGAGTTCGATACTGCCGCGGAGGTGATCAAGGGGGCAAAAGCGGGGCAGGTATTTTATGTTCCCGGAGAGCACGATTTTTCGCTTGACGATGGCGAACAGTACAAACAGCGCTTTGGCAAAGGCACGCTGGGCAATGGCTGGTACAGCCACGACTATAAGGGGGTTCATTTTGTGGGCCTGAACAATTGCGTGCAGGTGGACGCGATGGGCAACCTGGGTGCGGATCAACTGGCATGGCTGAAAGCTGATTTGGGCGGACTGAGTGCTTCGACGCCGGTCGTGGTGTTCGCGCACATTCCTCTGTGGATGGTCTATGAGAAGTGGGGTTGGGGTACGCAGGATGGGGAGACCGCGCTGAGTTATATGAAGCGTTTTGGGTCGGTCACGGTCTTGAACGGACATATCCATCAGATAGTGCAGAAGGTTGAGGGCAATGTGAGCTTTCACACGGCCATGTCGACGGCATTCCCCCAGCCTGCGCCTGGATCTGCGCCGGGGCCAGGCCCGATGGCGGTTCCCGCCGGCAAATTGGAGAGCGTGCTGGGGGTGACCGACGTCAAGGTCGTTCGTGGGCACAACCACCTTGCTGTGGTCGACTCTTCGCTGGCGGAGGCGGTGTGAAGCGCGCCTGGATCCTGGCGGTGCTGACCGTCGCCTCGGTGACGGGGCTGGGGTATGTGCACCCGTTTGGCAATCCGCGTGTAGAGGCCGCAAGAGGACTCGGCACGCTGCTCCAGGGCGCCAACTTACCGCCTGATGCTAAGGCGGTGTTGGTGACCAAATGCGCGGATTGCCACTCCAGCGAGACGCGGTGGCCAGTCTACTCCCGCGTTGCTCCAGGATCCTGGCTGATAGAACGAGACATAGTCGAGGCCCGCAAGCATATGGACCTCTCCCGATGGGAGCTGTTGTCGTTGGAGAAGCAGCAACTGCTGTTGGCACAGATTAGCCATGAGGCAAAGAGTGGCGATATGCCGCCCCTTCAATACGTGGCACTCCACTGGGGAGCCAGGCTTTCACCGAGAGATGTGCACACGCTTTCGATGTTAGGTAAGAATGCAGGCGACAGTGAGGCAACGTCGGCCGGGGCGGGCGACGCGGCACGGGGCAAGCTTGTATTTGATAAACGTTGCACGGGTTGCCACTCCATGGAAATCAACGGGGAAGGGCCCAGGCTCGCTGGAGTCTATGGAAGAAAGGCGGGTAGTGTCCCGGGTTTTGACTACTCCCAAGGGTTGAAGAATTCGGGGCTGACCTGGAACGACGCAACCCTGGAAAAGTGGTTAAGCGGTCCGGATTCGGTAATACCTGACGCCAAGATGGACTTCTATGTACCAAAGGCCGGGGAGCGGCGGGACCTAATTGCCTACTTCAAGCGATGAACGACGGGGTAGCGTGCTGAAGGGATCTGCAGTTCTCCATTCGGTCGCCGCGACGTTACTGGACGGATTCTTTAGCCGTACGCGTTTGCCCTTTGGGTCCTGAAGTCTGCTCCTCGCACAGGCTGACGCCTCACCTTCACGCCAGGTTATCCGAGTTTGTGCTTGTGCATTTCACAAGCTAACCAACGTGGCCGCGCAGAACGTTTGTTTTGCCAGAGCTCGGGGCAGAGCAATGAAAAATGCGCGGTCACCACAAGAAGGGAATAAACGAAACATGAATGCGACGCCTTCCTTGGAAGACTACAACCAACTTCTTGCTCCAGCGAGGGAGCGGTTTGAGACCAGCCCCGGCCTCCATGCCATCCGGTCGAACAACGATCCACGATTTCTGGAAGCCTTTCTCCTCTATTTCTGCGCGATTGGTGCACAAATGACGGAGCCGGTGGAGAGCTGGATTCGCCGCGCGGCCCATCGCTGTGCGGCCCTTGGACTTCCAGACCTTGCGCAAGCATTGACCAGTCATGCCCGGGCCGAAGCCGGACATCACCTGATGATGATTGCGGATCTCCGGTCACTGGCGGCTCACTGGAATTTACGACATGCGCCTCCAGTGGATGCTGAGGAACTGCTGCGTCTGACGCCGACCTACGGAGCGAGCCGCTATTGCCTGGTTCACGAGGAGAACATTGCTGGTAACACGCCCTATGCGCAGATCGCCATAGAGTTCGAGATCGAACAGCTCCCCCTGCGGTATGGCGGACTGTTTGTCGCGCGATGCCTGGAAATCTTTGGACCCGAAATTCTTCCCAGCTTAAGCTTTGTGACCGAGCACATCGACCTGGATGTCGCGCATACTCAATTCAATACACGAGAACTGGCAGAGCTGATTCGTCAGTTTCCAGAAAGCCTCCCAGCCCTGGTAGCCGCAGGGAGTGCTGCACTGGGTGCCTACGAGCAATTCCTCTCAGATTGTGTGGAGCTCGCTGTAAATCACTGCCAGGCTTCCCCGATCCTCCCAGAGGGACCTACTCAGTTCTTGTCATGGCAATTACGCTGCCCTCTCCAGGGCTCGATGGGTGGCGCAGGAGAGTTATTGCCGGACTGGTTAGAGGAGGTAAGATCGCTTCGCGGAGCCGCTCTCTTTGACCATGGCAGACGGCCTAAGTTCAAGACCGGCGATGGGCGCTACGCAGACTCTGACCCGATCGACCTCCACGCCTGGCATGTGCTGGCTTATGCGGGCGACAATCTTGTCGGTTGTGTGCGAGTTTACCCACTAGCCGGGAACGGCGTCCCGTGCTTGACGGAAACTCTGCTTGGCGAGAAACAGTTCCTGGAAACACTGCGCACCCTCGGTTCCCATCGCAACAACACGATTGAGATCGGAAGATGGGTGGTCGACCCCGCGCTCCGAGCACAGAATGGTCTTGCGCCGGGCATCGGCGTACAACTTGCCGCCAGTGCCGGAGCGCTCGCTCTCGCGCTAGTGAACCAGTCCGAGGATGAAAACGCAATTGCAATCTTTTCCGCCGGAAGCCAGGACAACCAGTACCTGATGCTGTCTCGCCTTGGCTTGAGGCCAGTTTCCGGAATCGAACCTGTGATCTCCACCGACTATGACGACGTCATACGAGTGATGTACTGTGCCAGGAATCAAAAGCTGCAGCGCCGTTTTCACCGCATGATGGACGCGATGGCGAAAACCATCGGATTCGATCAAATGCTCCCGGTGTCGGCACTCGATTCCCGCTAGATTGGGGAACCCGGGGCGCACATCAAAGCTCAACTTGGCACGGCAGATTTCTGGCACGCGTTGGCTTACCCGGGTAAGCCAACGCGGTGCACAAGATCCTGGAAGCGTGGGTCGGTGCGAAGAGGATCGAAGCCCGGCCGTATCAGCACGCCGGGGTTAAATCGTTCTGCGTAGCCTTTTTCGAGCCAATTCATGGCTTCATCCTTATCCCCGAGTGACGCATAGATCGCGGCAACCTCTGAAGCATGCGAATTCTTGGCCGTTGAACTACTCTTCAGGTCGTTCAACAGCTTCATCGCTTCGCTCCTCTTGCCGGACAAACCATATGCCCGAGCAAGATTAGCGATGCACGTCGGGCTACCTCCAGAAAGCTGCACTGCGTTTTGCAGTTCTGCGATCGCTTGGTCGTACATGTGCTTCTGCAGGTACGCCTGGCCCAGTTGATTATGTGCCATAGCAAAATTAGGGTCCATTTCGATCGTTTTACGGCTTTGAGCTATGGCTTCGTCATAAGAGTGCGCAAGGACAAGTAGTTCTGCCAGATCCGCATTGATAATAAGAGACAACGGATCCAGACTTTCCGCCTTTTTCATTTCCACAATTGCTTCATCATATTGGCCCAACAGAGCCAGGTGATCGGCATACCAATGGTGAGCGGTTGCGTAGCCTGGGTTTAATTCAATGGCCCTCCGGAATTCTTTTCCCCCAGAATCCAAATTCCAGTCAAACCCGTCCAGCACGAACGCCAGCGAGTTGTGGGCTTCTCCGAGCGAGCTGTCCAATTCCACGGCTTTGAGCGCCGCGGTCTTCGCTTTTGGATAGGCCTCCTTGGGGGTCATCACGGCATACTGCCAGTCTCCCAGCAAAGCATACGTGTCAGCTAAACCGGAATAAGCCTGGGCATAGTTCGGGTCTTCTTCGGCCGCCTGGTTGAAATAAGCCAGGGCAACCCTCAAACCATCTGCCGTTCGCTTATTCCAGAAGTATCGCCCTTTGAGATAAGACTCGTACGATTCCGGATTAACCACCCTCACGCTTTTCAGCGCAGCTTGTTCCCGTGGCGTCATATTGATCTGGATTTGCTCTGCGATGGCTCTCGCTACCCGGTCCTGCAGCGCCAAAGTATCGCGCAGGTCACCCTCATAGCTTTGCGACCAAATGTGCTTGTCCGTGGAGGCATCGATCAACTGCGCCGTGATGCGGACCTGGTCCCCGGCACGGAGCACGGTGCCTTCTACTACGGCGTCCACGTCCAACTCACGAGCGATCTGGGGCAGAGTTTTGTGGGCTCCTTTATAGGTCATTACGGAGGTGCGGGAGATCACTCGTAAAGCGCTGATCTGCGCCAGGTCGGTGATCAGCTCGTCCGTCATTCCGTCAGAGAAATAACTCTGTGCAGCATCGCCAGAGAGATTTTCTAACGGAAGCACCGCCAGAGACCGGATGGCGGTGGGCCTATGGCCACGCGAACGAAGGAGCAAGACGGATAGGATCCCCAAACCCAGGACGATCGCCAGGGCCATGACGACGCGTCCCGTTGGCCGCAGCCGGCGTTGTGGTGCAACAGCCGATCCGCGGCTTTGCAACTGAGGTCCAGCCTCCGTCCCATGCGGAACGGCCAACCCGTTGCCCTGGAGCTGATGCCCAGGCTCCATCCCAGGCGGAACGGCCAACCCGTTGCCTTGGAGCGGGTGCCCAGGCTCCGTCCCCGGCGAGTCTGCGGACGGATATTCGGGCCTTCGTATGTGGCCGTCCGCGTCGACAAACGACACGTCCGCGATGAAACGATAGCCGCGCTTTGGAAGAGTCTCGATATATCGCGGATTCTCAGCCGAGTCGCCTAAAGCACTCCGCAGCTTCGCGATTGCAATGTTGACAGCCTGGTCGAAATCACCAAAGCTTTCGTTCGGCCAGACGCGGCTGCGCAGTTCCTCTCTCGTGACCACTTGTCCCGGATGTTCCAGCAAGACCTCCAGCAGTTTCAGCGGTTGCTGCTGGACTCTAATTCTCACCCCCGCTTTACGCACCTCGCCCGACTGGAGAGAAACCTCAAAGGTTCCGAATCGCACCACGAGGATATGCCGCAACGGTTCCATATTTAGACGTCGCCGGAAGTCTAGCACTTCGTCCGGGCAAGAGCCTCCCAAATATGGGATGAGAAAGCCTCCGTCCCCACGCGAACACCGCCGGGCACGCACCCCGGGGCCAAGGATATGCGCAGAGCTAACCCCTTAGTGATCATCTACTTGGCAGGCAATGAAGCGGTTATGAGGAGAAAAGCCCGGGTGAATTGATACCTGCCGGCCTGACGCGCACTGTTGGGGTGCGCTTCGGGGAGAAGGCAAATGAGACGTCTTGGCTTTAGCCCACGGGGGATGGTCCATTTTGGGCCTTCATCCTCACAGGAAGATAGATCGTTGGCCGGGTTTGAAGAGTTGGCCATACCCTTGTTCGACTCCCTTTACAACTTCGCGCACTGGCTTGCGCAGAATCAGAACGATGCCGAGGATCTCGTACAAGAGACTTACTTAAAGGCTTTACGCAGCTACGCATCGTTCGAGCCTGGCACCAATTTCCGCCCATGGATATTCCAGATCCTGAAGAACACGTTTCTAAGTTCGCGCTCAAAACTCGAGCATCGCATGACCCTTGCAATGGACTCGGAGGAGGATTTGCCCGCAACTTCCGCCACTCCTGAGTCGCTGCTGATGGGGCGTTCCGATATCGATGCGGTTCGAGTTGCAATCGAGCAGCTGCCAGTCATCTTTCGCGAAGTCATTTTGCTGTGTGACGTGGAAGATGCCTCTTACCGGGAGATTGCGGAAATACTGTCGATCCCCATCGGAACCGTTATGTCACGCCTGGCCAGAGCCCGGAAGATGGTTCGCGCGTCGCTCCGCAGCACGACTGCACCAGGATCGGGAGGCTCGTCTCATACGGGCCTCACCTCAAGAAACGGAATATTGCCCACGCTGGGACAGGCTGGATTTACATAACCAGCAGAGTTGGAGAGATAGATGGTTCGGCAGTACCCACCGATCGCGGTTAAATGGTTGAAAACGCAAAGGCCATCGGCTGTAGGCGTACAGATAATTCCGTTTCTTTGAGGCGCCCCAAGGGGTGCATGGCGATACCGAAGCAGAAAAGGGCCCTTCCCCTGCTGAACTTCGGCAATCGCGGATGGGAGGGGGTTTTCAATGCTGGAGCGGGCTGTGTGTAGGCGGCGGTTAGTGCCGGCTGAGTCGTTGCGGAGCATACCATTGGATTTATCAATTCTGGAGCCACTTTCCGCCGTAAGCAGAATGGTCGCCCACGTTTCCCACGATCTTCGCCATCCCTTAACCGCCATCCTGGCAAATGCGGAATTTCTCACCCAGCCAAATATCAGCGAGCTGGAAAGGAACGAGCTTTACCACGAAATCCGTTGCTCCGTCGACCGTATGAATGAGTTGGTCTCCTCTTTGTTGGAGTGCTCCAGGGGTCGCGACACGCTTCGGCCTGGCGCACGAAACATCGTTGACACCGTCGAGCGGGCGATCCGGATGACAAGTGTGAAACCGGAGTTCCGCGGCATCACCATCAAGCATCATCATGAAGGGATGGCCGTGGGCTGGTTCGATTCCAACCGCCTCGAACGGGTGGTCGCCAATCTTGTCCTGAATGCCTGCGAGGCGGTTTCTCCAGACTCGGGGCAGATCGTCATAACCACCGCCGGAGATCGAGCCTGCTTGCAAATTGGCGTCTGGGATAACGGCCCCGGCATTCCCCCGACGATTCGGGACTCCGCTTTTGAACCCTTCGTAACCTACGGAAAGGCCGAGGGTAGCGGACTGGGCCTTCCGATAGCCAAGAAGATTGTCGAGGATCATGGTGGAGAGATCTACCTTGATGGGAGAAATGAGACCGGAACTTTATTCAAGATCACGATTCCGTTTGCAATTCCGGAGGGAGCACTCATTTCTGTGGGTCCGACCCACCCCACGCGCAAGTCAAGAAGCATGGCGCATCGTGTTAACACACCCTAATGCAGTGAAATTCGCCATTCCGTCTTTGCCCTTGCGGCACCCGCGCCCAACGCACCGATCGGAAATGGGTGCCGACGACTACGTGACCATACCGTTCAGCCCAAGGGCACTTGTAGATCGTCTGCATATGCTCATGAGGAGCAGGTCGCACGTCAGCCCGCAGAGCTTGCACGTCTTTGAGGGTGGAACGGCTGATTTTTCCCATTTAATCCAGGAGAGTAACCCGAGCGAGGGCGCTGAGTCCTAGCCCTCTGCCGCAATCCGTTGCATACAACAATGTGTGGGGGTCCTCCCACGATGGCAAGGTTGCGTTGCATGCTGTATGCGTCAATTGCTGCTCGACACCGGTTGCCAG